>NZ_JBKFDJ010000002.1:0-707500 GCF_046452375.1 Jannaschia halovivens
GTGGTGCCCCAGAGCGAGACAGTCGCCGAACCAGTCAGGGCATCCTTCAGGATGATATGTCGCTGATTCAGCCCTTGTCTGACTTACTGGAACGCCTCAACTCCAGCCCTGACAAATCGTCGTGATTAAAGTCGTGGCTGCTAGCCAGTGAGTGATTTGTGTAGTGCCGCAGAGCAAGTCATTCGCCGAACCAGTCAGGAACGTCGGTAATAGTAACAATGTTGGAACCAAAAGGAGTTATATACCTTTCGGACCATACTAAACTATGAATAAGGAGCCTCTTACTGACAATGATCCCGAACCTTGAGTTCGATTTGCGCACCCGTCGGTGATCCAACCCTCGCCAGCGATCGAACTTTATCGCGCCGGGTGATAATGTGTTTCGTATGGGAGTTCGAAAAGTGGCGCACTTGCCGGGCTTACCCGAGTCACATTTCGACAGATTATCAAACTGTACGACAGTGTGACTCCTAGCCGACCCACTCGGTCTATGTCGCGGGCTTAACGTTTTACCTACCGTCGGAGGCTTTAAGATGTCTGCTCTGACTTCTGGCGGTCTCGTGTCGTTTATCGAACTGCATTGGACTTGCGGACCCGGCGTGCACACAACGTAGCTGTTTCACAAAAATGTTGCATCGCAGCTAGTGATGTGGAACCCTTTCCATAGTTCAGTCAGGATATTCCAATGTCCAATCGATCTAGGTCCAGAATTGACCCCTCGTCTGAAACGATTCGGAAACGAAAATCGAGGCTTGAAGAGCTTGCGGAAATTCAGCCGCTAAAGCCAAAAGAATCCAAGTATCAGCTGGAACTCGGTAACAAGAAAATTGGCTTTAACAGTGAATACTATTCTGCTGTGTTCGCCTGGAATATTCCACCGGCGGCTACATGTCCGGGTCGATCAAATTGGTGCATTGAAAACTGCTATAACGGGGATGATCGCCCAGATACCTATGATTTGAAAACTTGGCGACAAAATTGGTGGGGCGCGACGAATGAACCAGAGGTCGTTAAGGAGGCCATCGTCAGTCAGCTTAGGGGCTATGAAGACCCCACAGCTCTGCGAATACATTCATCAGGTGATTTTTTTTCAAACGCTTATATTCAGCTTTGGTGTGACATCGTAAATAGGTGTCCTAGAACATCCTTTTGGGCCTATACACGCTCTTGGACGGAATGTGACTTGAAGAGTGATCTGGAAGTTCTCAGATCACGAAACAACATGCAACTCTTCGCGTCTTGGGATGAGACTATGCCCGCTCCTCCAGATGACTGGAGAGTATCTGTCGTGGATGCAGCACCTATTGGGCGCAAGCGAGCCCTTCTAGACTGTCCGGAGCAGTATGATCTATCAAGAGAGATAAATTGCGCTAGCTGTCGTTATTGCTTGTTAGAAAAATCCGGAGACGTATTTTTTGCCTTACACTAAATTGATAGATCATCGTCCATTTTTGGTAATTCAAGGATCTTCGGGTTCCGGAAAGTCTACGTTGACAAGAGAAATAGCTCGCTCAAATGACTATCAAAGACCTATTTCGTACACTACTCGCGCACGGCGCAACGCTGAAGATGATGAAGAGTATGCGTTTTTAAGCACAGATGACTTTTTGGCGCTCTTTGGAAGAAAGTTTGACTACTATGATGAGTTTTCGCAAAACCTTTATGCTATGGACCGTCAGTCCATTATGGACTTGCTTGATATGGGGATTATTCCAGTCAAAGAAATATCGCTTGAGAACATCAATAAATTAGAGTTGAGATATGATTGCACCCCTCTAGTAGTTCAGTTACGTGGGGCCTTCCAACATCGCGAAGGTAGGTCGAGTACTAAAACCCTTGAGACTGTTCCTTATGTTTCGATTAGTTTTGATCCATCACTATCGGAAACTTCAGACCTAGCCAATTACGTACGAGCTTGGGTCGGACTTTTGGAGAAGTTTACTCAGATTCACGGTGGTCAGGTTTGGGACGAACTTTGGAATGATGACCAAAAGAACCTGGAGGGCTACAACAAGGTTGCGCCCTACTTTACAGACGAGCAGCGAGTGACAACTCATGCGTTTCATCAAATTAGTAGTAACTTCTGGAAGAGCGTATTGGAGTCTATTTCAGGAACTGTCTTAGAAGTTGGCCCTGGTCGAGGATGGCTCCGACAAAACTTTAATTGGAATGATATAGCTTATCAAGCAGTTGAGATTTCCGACTCAATGGTAGCGCTTAACTCAGATGCGGCATTAATTTCAGTTTGTCCACTTCAGATGCTTAAAGAGAGTGATAACACATTTGATGGAATTTTGGGCTCTCTAATTGATCCTTGTCTATCGCCTCCAAACTTGATGCATTCATTTAGGTTGTTGAAACCTGGAGGTTGCTTTGCAGGAACTGTACCGGCTCTAGAGTGGTCGGCAGCGTTGCGCCCTGAAAGGGGCTTTTCTAGTACTGAGACAGTTTTTCCAACACCAGATGGCAAAGCTTACGTAACTTCATACTGTTTTGAAAAAACTGGGATTGAGGAGCTTTTATCAATTGCCGGGTTCAATAATATTGATGTGGTTCCACTCAAATTATCGGAGCTAGCTATGAAGACCGTTCCGCCTGACATCGAAATTGTACTAGAGAAAGTAGGTCCTGACACACCTATTTTGTATGCTTGGAGGGCGTCAAAATGACCAACGTCTTTGAAACCTTTTCGGATGCATATAGTTCTGTCGTTGCAGAAGTAATGAAAATGGGGCTTCGCTGTGAGCCAGTTATTGATAACACTTCTGTCGGATCACAGTTCGGAGAAAAGTTTAGAGAAACAAAAGAAATAGTCGGTCACCAATTTACGGTTAGGCAGCCTCGAAGTAGATCTGTATGTTCACCTGTGCGAGAAGTTAGCGATACCTTCTGTCGGGCGAATTTTGTGTGGACCCTGACAGGTGGAAGCGATGTCGAAGGGGTGAGCTTTTACAACCCGCGTGGTCGTGTCTTCGCGAAGAAATCTGCTTTCTATGAAGCAGCGTTTGGCGCTAGACTTTTCTATCCCTTTCAGCAGTTCAGACTAGTTGAGGAGCGTCTCCGAAAGGATCCTGCATCAAGAAGAGGCCTGGCAATGATCTACATACCTGAAGATACACAGGTAGATAAATTGGATACACCATGCGCGGCATATCTTCACTTCATGATCCGCGACAACAGGCTCATATGTATTTGCAATATGAGATCACAGTCCGCTTTAATGGTCCTTCCATATGATTTTCATCTGTTTACGTTAATCCAGGAGTGTTTGGCTGTTCGACTAGAGCTTGAACTGGGTGAGATCATTTATACTTCAAATTCATTCCATATTTACAGTGATGAGTTCTCACACGCCGAGGATTTTCTGTCATCAGGATGCGAAGCCAAGCCGATAGATCCTCATATGCAGCATGCAGATGATGACACAATCAAAGCCTTGATCGCTGAAGAGCAACGAATTAGACTTCTGTCAGAGTATGACTCGAAGGGTTCGACTGCTTTGGATGAGTACTGGGAGCGCTTCCTGGAACCCCTTCGGAAGTTTTGCTCCTCCATTTGATTTACCCCAGAAAACGAGTACTCTAGAAATATGAGTGATCAAAAAGAGTTCCAACTAGTAAAATTTACAAACCGACCGACGGGTGAAATCGTTCGAGACGTGCTTGCTTTGCACAGGATGTGGAAATCTGGTGCTCTCGGCGGCGAGCATATGCCCGAAGATGTACACCCTGACTTGCCAGCTGATAGCCCTTTGCTCTTGCACTATTTGACACTAGGCATGTGTTTGAATTACCAGAGAAATTCCTATAAACTATGGGAGGCATGCACTTCAGCATATGACACTGAAGCGGATAGATGGGTATTTGACCCTATGGTGGTTTGCTCATCGGGAGAAGATCAGCTTAGGGAAGTACTAGTTCGACATCGGATTGCACTGCAACCCAATAAACATGTAGGAAATTGGTATCGTCTTTGTGGTGGGATTGTCCAGTTTGGTGATGGAGATGTGCGAAACATTCTCAAGCAGAACAGCTACGACATTGATTTAGTTCGTTCGTTTATCCAAGAGAATCGTAAGTTTTTCCCCTATCTTGCAGGGAACAAGATCTGCAACTACTGGCTGTATGTTCTTTGGCAATACACGTCTCTCCCAATTTCTAACAAGGAAGCCTTGACCGTCGCACCTGATACGCACGTTATAAACGCTTCAGTACGTCTTGGTCTGCTTAGCATTGATGACGCTGCGGCTAGTAACGCTCAGGAAAGGTGCGTTTTGGCTTGGGACGATATCTTAAAAAACACCTCATTTGCGCCGATAGATATTCACACGCCGCTTTGGCTCTGGAGCAGGCTAAAGTTTCCAAGTATCGACGTCAGCCTCACTAAAGACAGGTGACCACGATGGTTATCGTTCATAGTGAGCAAGACAACTCTTTTTCAACGAAATGACCATCAGGTACTTTACTCAATTGTGAACCTATCTCGAGCCTGTACCTACTTATTCTAGTATAAGTCTTTGGTTCAATACTGCCCGGGGCAGAACGGAACCACGGACATGAGGAGTGCTGCCTACCTCGATCCCGTAAGTTAATAGTCTCTTGTGAGCCTAAAACGAGCCTAAGAGCGGCCCTATTGTATGCTAAGCCTCAGAATTTAGTGGTGCCCCCACACGGACTCGAACCGCGGACCTACTGATTACAAATCAGTTGCTCTACCAGCTGAGCTATAGGGGCACTGACGCTCATCTAGCGGCGTTGGCGCGGGCCAGCAAGAGGACCGCGACCAAGCCGACGAGGGTGATGACCAAGGCTGCCGGGGCCGCGGCTTCGAGGCGCTCCAGCGACGCCTGGTCGTGGACCCGTGTGGCCAGCGTGTCGAACCCGAAGGGCCGCAGCAGAAGCGTGGCGGGCAGCTCCTTTACCGCATCGACGAAGACGAGGAGCAGCGCCATCGCCACCGAGCCGCGCATCAGCGGGAGGTGGACCGCGCGGAGCGTGCCGCCCGGTCCGCGCCCGAGCGACCGGGCCGCCAGCGGGAGCGAGGGCGGGATGCGGCCTAGTGCGGCATCCGCCGCCCCCTGCCCGATCGCGAAGAAACGAACCGTGTAGGCGAAGACCAGCGCGCCGATGCCTCCGGTCAGGATCAACCCCGGATCGTGGCCGGTCACGGCGAGGATCGCGTCGGCCACGCGGTTGTCGAGCGCGGCGAGCGGGATCAGCACCCCGAGGCCCAGCACCGCGCCGGGGGCGGCGTATCCGACCCCCGTGATCGGCATCAGGAGACGGGGCACGGTGCGCCCCGCCATCCGCACGCCGTAGACCATGAAGAGGGCCAGCCCCACGGTCAGAAGGGCGGCCGAGCCCGCGACGAGGACGGTGTTCGCGACGGCCTCGGCCAGACCGGGGGCCAGCCAGTTCTCGGTCCGGGTGAGCGCGTGCCACGCCATGACGCCCGCGGGGAATGCGAAGCCTGCGGTGAAGGGCAGAAGGCAGGCCAACGTCGCGACCCAACCCGCCTTGCGCGCCATGGCGGTCCGCGTCACGGGGCGCTGTGCACGGGCGGCCTGCCAGAAGCGTCGGCGGCGGCGGGAGGCGCGTTCGATCGCGACGAGCCCCGCGATCAGCACGAGGATCACGCAGGCGATCTGGGCCGCGCCGCCCGCGTTCCCGCCCGAAAGCCAGACCGAGAAGATCCCCGTCGTCAGCGTCTGGACCCCGAAGAAATCGACCGTGCCGAAGTCGTTGACCGCCTCCATCATGGCGACGGCGGTGCCCGCGGCGACGGCGGGCCGGGCGAGCGGCAGGCCGACGCGCAGGAACCGCGCCCAAGGGCCCGCCCCCAGTGCACGGGCAACCTCGAACCCCGCGCCCGATTGCTCGGAGAAGGCGGCGCGGGCCAAGAGGTACACGTAGGGATAGAGCGACAGCCCGATGACCAAGATCGCCGCCGGCATCGAGCGGATATCGGGAAAGGCGTAGTCGGCGGCACTGGTCCAGCCCATCGCGCCCCGAAGCGCGGTCTGGACGGGCCCTGCGTAATCGAGGAAATCGACCAGCGCATAGGCCCCGACATAGGCCGGGATTGCGAGCGGCATCAGGAGCGCCCAGGACAGCCAGCCGCGGCCCGGAAACTCGTGCATCGCGACGAGCCACGCGGTCCCCGTCCCGATCACCGCCGCGAGGATGCCGACGCCCGTCATCAGGACCAGCGTATTGCCCAGATAGCGCGGCAACACGGTCGACATGAGGTGCGGCCAGATGTTGTCCGTCGGATTGAAGGCCAGCCAGACGACCGCGAGGATCGGCACCATCACCAGCGCGGCCACGAGCAGTGCGCCGACCGACCACGGGTCGGGCCGATACCAGCGGAGCGGTGGAACCTGAGCGTTTCCGTCGGACATGGGATCGGGCCTAGGCCATTGCCGTTTGCCTGTCCAGCGGGGCACGGCTATCGTCCCGCCGATCGCAGCGGAAGGACGTCGGCCCCTTGGACATCGCCATACATCTCGGTGCGCATTGCACCGATGACGACCTCCTTCTGAAGACGCTGGCCCGGAATGCCGATGCTCTGGCCGCGGAGGGGGTCGTGGTGCCCTCGGCCGGGCGGGTGCGCCCCGCGATCCGCAAGGCGATGCAGGCGCGCGGCGGCAGCCTCATGCCCGGAGGCGGCCAGACCTTGGTCGACGAATTGCTGAACGGGGTCGCGGACCCCGACGGGACCCGCCGTATGGTGCTGAGCTACGAGGGCTTTCTCGGGACCTATGCCACGGTGCTGGCGGGCACGACGCTCTATGCCGACGCGGGTCGACGGGCCGAGACGCTGCGCGATCTCTTTCCGGGGCATTCGGTCGCGTTCTTCATCGCCATCCGCAATCCCGCGACCTTCGTGCCCGCGCTGTTCGAGGCGTCGAGCGTCGAGACGTTCGAGGCCTTCATCGCGGGTCAGGACCTGTCGCGCATGACGTGGTCCACCCCGCTCGCGGCCATTCGCGACGCCTGTCCCGAGGTGCCGCTGACGGTTTGGTGCAACGAGGACCTGCCGCTTCTCTGGCCCGAGATCCTGCGCGAGACCGCCGAAGTCGAGACCCCGCTCGACGGAGAGGACGCGATCCTGCGCGACGTGATGACGGCGACCGGATTTCACCGCCTCGAAACCTATCTTCGCGACAATCCCGCACCCGATCTTTCGACCCATCGCAAGGTCATGACGGCGTTCCTGGGCAAATATGCCGACGAGGCGAAGATCGACCAGGAGATCGCCCTGCCCGGCTGGTCCGAGGAGATGATCGCGGGTCTCTCGGCACTCTACGAGGCCGACCTCGAGCGCATCCGGGCCCGAGACGACATCGCCTTCATCCAGCCCTAGGCCGCGCGGGCGGCGTATACCCGGTGCACGGGCCGCGCGCCAAGCCCTGCTCAGGTCATTCCGAGCGCTTCCTTGTACATATCGAGCACGGCTTCTTCCTCGGCGATATCGTCGGGCTCGCGCTTCCGCAGCGCGATGACCTTGCGCATCACCTTGGTGTCGTAGCCGCGCCCCTTAGCCTCGGCATAGACCTCCTTGGACTGCTCGGCGATGTCCTTCTTTTCCTGCTCCAGACGCTCGATCCGCTCGATGAACTGGCGCAGCTCGTCGGCGGTGACGCGGTAGGTGTCGGTGGGTCCGTCGTCGACGACTTTAAGGTCGGCCATGGGGTCTGCTCCTCTTGTCCTGCTCGGATGCCTTCGGTAGCGCCCGGGACGGAATGATGCAACGCGGGAGGATGCGGCATGGCGGCCTTGGTCTGGATCGGAGCGGCGCTGGCGGTCACCGGGCTCGTGGGGCTCGGATGGTGCATCGCCGTGGCCCTGCGCGCCCGCCGCGAGGGGCTCGAAGGCGCAGCGATGGAGGCGCGGCTGCGCAAGCTCGTGGCGCTCAACCTCGGCGCGCTCGCGATCTCGACCATCGGCCTGATGATGGTGGTCCTGGGCGTCTTCCTGACGTGACGGAGGCCGACCCGCCCGCCCGGTGATGTCATTTGACAAGGCGGGCGTGCTTCGGCCAGACTTCACCTGCGACGTCAGACACCGCAACGGACCGAACGATGACACCGACCGAACGACCGCTCCAGGGGCGGACCATCCTGCTCGTCGAGGACGAGTTCCTGATCCAGATGGACCTGCAGATGCAGCTCGAGGATGCGGGCGCGACGGTGCTCGCGGCCAGCACCGTCTCCGAGGCCCGCGCCTGCGCCGATCAGGTCGTCGATGCCGCGGTGCTCGACGTGCGGCTGGCCGATGGCGACATCTTTCCCGCCGCCGACCGTCTGGCCGAGCGTGGCATCCCCATCGTGTTCCATTCCGGCCATGCCGATCCGCGCGCGATGGGCCACGCCTATCCCGGTTCGATCACCCTGTCGAAGCCCTCGGCCGAGGGCGCGCTTCCGATGGCGCTGGCGCGGCTGACGCCCGTCCGGCGGGCCAGCGCGGCGGGCTAGGCCGTCAGCCCGATAGCGGCGCGGGCGGTACCGCCTCGCCCCGGTCGAACGCCTCCCATCCCGCGCCGTCGAACACATCCACCCCGAGCTGCGCCAGGACGTGCGGAAAATCGACCATCACCCAGTTGTCGACGATCTTGCCGTCCACCACCTTCCAGAAATCCATGTACCGGATCTCGACCCGTTTGCCGGTGGGTTCCACGCCCATGAACGTTCCGCGATGGGTCGCTTCCTGCCGCCCGAACGCCGCGGCCCATTCGCCCATGTAGAGCCGCGCCTCGTCGATGCAGACCTTGTCGCCGAAGGCCGCCTGGAACGGCGCCTGCCAGTTGGCCTGGAATTCCCGCAGCCCGGTCTTCGTGCCGCACCCCCAGTTGCCCATCCAGCGGAACGTCTCCGAGAAGAATTCGCCGATATCGGCGATGCGGTGGTCGTTGAGGCCGTCGACCATGCCCTCGATCACGGCGCGGGTGGCCTCGGTCTTCGACAGGTCCGTGTCGCGGGTCAGGATCGCCTGTTCGGGGCGGGCTCCGGTCATCTCTCATCCTTTCAGGGCGTGGGCGACCATCCGGGCCGCGCGGTATCCGATCATGATCGAGGGGGCGTTCGTGTTGGCGGAGGTGATGCGCGGCATGACCGACGCATCCGCGACCCAAAGGCCGTCCACACCCCGCACCGCCAGCGCCGCATCCGTCACCGCGCCGATCGCGCAGGTGCCAACGGGGTGATAGGCCGTGCCTGCGCGGGAGTCGATATGGGCATCGAGGGCCGCGTCGTCGTCGCCGGTGGCCGGGAACACCTCCGGCGCAGCCCGCCGACCGAAGGGGGCGGCGGTCAGCAGGGCGCGAAGCCTGCGCAGGCCCGCCCGCAGTGTCGCCCGGTCCCGATCGTCCGACAGAAGCCCGAGGTCGATGACGGGCTGCCCCGACGCGTCCAGCGTCAAACGCCCGCGTGACCGCGGCTGCATCACGCAGACATCGGCGTAGTAGCCGGCCCCCCAGCCGATGGCCCGGCCCCCATGGCCGAGGCGGGCGGGGATGAAGTGCACCTGCACGTCCGGGTCCGCCCCGCCGGCGGTCGACAGGAAGGCCCCCGCCTCGACGGTATTCGACGCGAGCGGCCCCGTCCCGCGCAACGCCCAGCGCAGCGGTGCCGCGGCCCAGCCGGGCAGCTGCGCCAGCGTCAGGCCGCGCCCGGACCCCCGCCCCTCGTGGTGGACGGCGATGGCGGGGTGGTCGTGCAGGTTCGCGCCGACGCCCGGCAGGTCGGCGACCGCGCCGCCCGGCCCGATCCCGGACCGTAGCAGTAGCGTAGGCGAGCCGATCGCCCCGGCTGAAAGGACCACGCCCGCACGCGCCGCGATGCGCGTCCCGTCCGCCAGCACCGCGCCCGTCGCGCGGCCGTCCACGACCGTGAGGCGCTCGACCGCGCGGCCGGTCAGCACGGTGACGCGCGCGCCCGTGAGGAAGGCATCGACCGGCGAACGCCGCCGTCCCCGCTCGAGATTGCAGGTGAACGGCCCCGCCGAGACACGCTCGGGCGTCGGCGGGCCGGGATGCACCTGCGCCAGCGCGGCACTCAGCGGGTGGGGATCGGCGATGGGAGCGGGGCGCATCGCGGCCTCGACTGCATCGAAGGCAGGTGCGACATCGCTCCACGACCAACCCGGCCCCCAATGGCCGTAGTCATCCGCACGGCCCCGGAACCAGACCATCGAGTTGATCGAGGCCGAGCCGCCCAGCATCCGGCCCCGCGGGATCGCCACGCGGCGCCCGCCGAGCGAAGCCTGCGGCGCCGAGCGAAACGCCCAGTCCCGGCGCGACCCCATCAGCGCCACGAGACCGAACGGCATCCGCACGAAGGGGTGGCGGTCGCTCGGACCCGCTTCGACGATGGCGATGGAAAGCCCCGGCGACAGGCGCGAAAGCTCGCCCGCGAGCGTGGCGCCCGCGGCCCCGCCGCCCAGGACGAGGACGTCGAATTCAACCGTGGACACGCTCGCCGGTCTTGGAATCGAAGAGATGGCAGATCGAGGCAGGCACATGGGCGGCGAAGGGCGCCTTGATGGTGGTGCGGAACTCCTTCGGGGCCTTCACCGCAACCAAGCCGCCGCCCGCACGCACGGTCACCATCGTCGAGTCGCCCAGAAGCTCCATCGAGTAGACGGGCGCCGACAGCTCGCCCCCGGTCTCGGCCACCGAGGCGTCTTCGGCGCGGAAGCCGCAGGTCACCGGCCCCTTGATGCCCGGAAAGCCGGGGATCTCGATGCCCGGCGCCTGGAACACGCCGTCGATCACGTCGCCCTCCATCAGGTTCATCGCGGGGCTGCCGATAAAGCCCGCGACAAAGGTATTGGCGGGGTTGTCGTAGATATCGGTCGGGGTGCCGACCTGCTGGACGATCCCGGCCTTCATAACGACCACGCGGTCGGCCAGCGTCATCGCCTCGATCTGGTCGTGGGTGACGTAGATTGTCGTGACCTGAAGCTCGTGGCTGAGATTCTTGATCTGTGCCCGCGTCGAGACGCGCAGCTTGGCGTCGAGGTTCGACAGGGGCTCGTCCATCAGGAAGACCTTCGGCGTCCGCACGATGGCGCGGGCCAGCGCCACGCGCTGCCGCTGGCCACCCGACAGGGCGGCGGGCTTGCGATGCAGGAAGTCGTCCAGCTCGACCATGGCCGAGGCGCGGCGCACCCGCTCGTCATGCTCGGCCTCGGGGATCTTGCGGACCTTCAGCGGGAATCGGATGTTCTCGTAGACGTCCATGTTCGGGTAGAGCCCGTAGGACTGGAACACCATCGCGACATCCCGGTCCTTGGGGTCGAGGTCGTTCACCCGCGCGCCGTCGATGACGATATCGCCCGAGGTCGGATCCTCCAGCCCGGCGATCATCCGCATCGTCGTCGTCTTGCCGCAGCCCGAGGGCCCCAGCAGGACCAGGAACTCCCGATCCCGGATATCGAGGTCGAATTCGTGAACCCCCACGAAGTCGCCCCAGCGCTTCGTGACCTGCTTGAGTTTGATCTCGGCCATGACGTCCCCCGGACTTGTCTGACGATCACCCTAGACAGGCGAACACCCCTGCGGCAAGCATTTTGCAATCGTATGCAAAGAGGCCTCGATGATCCCCTATCCCGCCGCCGACCGACACGCCGCCCTCGCGACGCTCGAGAGATTGACCCGAGGCGACGACACGGCGGTCGCGTCGGACGCGCAGGCCGAAGCGGGGGCGCCCTTCAGTCAACTGGACGCGGCGGGGGTCGTCGATCTCTTCGCGCAGCTTCGCCGCGCGCTCCCCGATCTCGAACGGCGCGATGACATCTTCCTTGCCGGTGCCAATCACGAAGATGACAGTTGGACCGAGCCACGTCCCGAGCGCATCGTGGCCTGTTGCGGCAGCTATGTCGGCACGTTCCGCGAACCCTTTGCGGGCATCCCGCCCACGGGCGGCGTCGTCTCCCTCAATTACGGCGAGGCCCATGCCATCGAGGACGGTCGCGTCCGCGCGTCGTGGCTCGTCTGGGACATCGCCCAACTGATGATGCAGGCGGGGGTCTGGCCGATGTCGCCCCCGCTCGGCGCGCCGTTCCACTGGCCCGCGCCCCGCGGCGGCGAAGGTGTCCGCCTGACCCCGGCCGAGGAGGTCGGAAGCCTCGACCGCGTCCTCGACATGCATGCGGGGCTGAACGGGTTTCGCGGCGGCGATATCACGTCGATCCCGATGCACCACTGGCATCCCGACTTCATGTACTGGGCGGGCGGCAATATCGGCGCATGTCGCGGCGTCTCCGGGTTCCGGGCGCATCACCAGATCCCCTATCGACGCGCCTTCCCGCAGGCCCAGGGGGCCGGGCATTTCATCCGCGTCTCGGACGGGCCCTTCGCGGTCACCGGCGGCGATGTGGAGGTCGTGCATACGGGTGCGGACTATATGGGCATCGCGCCGACCGGCCGGACGCTGCGCTTCAGGGTAATGGACTTCTACCGCTTCGATGCGGACGGCCTGATCGCCGAAAACTGGCTGCCCAACGACACGATCGGGCTGATGGGGCAGATGGGCGTGGACGTGATGGGGCGGATGGCCCACCGCGCCGGCGCGCCGCGCACGAACCTCTAGGTCCAGCCGAGACCCAGCCGCACCAGATCGGGCACCATCGCCCCGTATCGCCGCCCCTGTTCGGGGTTCGACGCATTGCCCGCCGCCGCCCGCGCGCCCACGCCCGCGAGGATCGACGCCAGCCGGTAGGCCGAAAGGGGCAGCCACGCCTCCCAGTCATCGGGCGTGCTGTCGCTGACCCGCGCGAGGTGCTCCGCATCCGTCGGCAGCCCGAGGGCCGCGCGATCGACGCCGCCGAGCCCCCGGAGCGGGCCGTCATGGGGCAACTGCCACTGCATCACCTGATAGGCCGGGTCGGCGGTCGGGTGGCCGAGCGTCGACAGCTCCCAGTCGAGCAGGCCGATCACCCGCGGCTCGGTCGGGTGGAAGATCATGTTGTCCAGCCGGAAATCCCCGTGGACCAGCGTGGGCGGCGCGTCGGCGACCGCCCTGGCGGTCAACCAGTCGCCCAGCGCCTGCATCTCCGGGTCGGGCACCTCGACAGATGCGGCATAGGCCTTCGTCCAGATCGCGACCTGCCGCGCGAAGAACCCCTCGGCGCGCCCATAGGTCTCGAGACCCACGGCTGCTGGATCGACCCGCCCCAGCGCGGCCAGCACGTCCCCCATCGCGGCGTAGATCGCGCCCCGATCCGGCGCGTCCGGCAGCGCCGGATCCCAGAAGATGCGCCCGTCCAGATGCGCCATCACGAAGAAGGCGCGGCCCAGCGGGTTCTCCTCCTCGACCAGCAGGTGCATCGCAGGCACCGGCACCTCGGAGGCGGCCAGCGCGGCCATCACGCGGTACTCCCGCTCGATCATATGCGCCTTCGGCAGCAGCCGCCCCGGCGGCTTGGCGCGCAGCACCAACGGCCCGGCCTCGGTCTCCAGCGCCCATGTCGGGTTCGACTGGCCGGTGCCGAAGCGCCGCGCGCTTGTGATCCGGGGCCGCCCCGGCAGGCGGGCCGAAAGCCAGGGCGCAAGCGTGTCGGGCAAACCATCCATCCGCCGAGGGTTGCGCGCCGCGCGCGGCTTGGCAACTGTGCCCCGACGGGAGGATGATCCATGGACCTTGGACTGAGCGCGCGCGGGCGCGAGCTGCGCGACGCGGTGGCCGCGATGGTGCGGGACGAGATCGCGCCGATGGACGCCGAATACCACGCCGCCACCGGCGCGGACGGCGACCGCTGGCACCATGCGCCGCGCCAGACGGAGATCCTCGAGGGGCTGAAGGCCGAGGCGCGCGCGCGGGGCCTCTGGAACCTGTGGCAGACCCATCTCGACGGCGGGCCGGGCATCGGCACCGTCGACTACGCCTGGATCGCCGAGGAGATGGGGCGGTCCTGGCTGGCCCCCGAAATCTTCAACTGCAACGCGCCCGACACCGGCAACATGGAGGTCTTCGCCCGCTACGGCTCGGACGAGATGCGCGATCGCTGGCTAGCACCGCTGATGGCGGGCGAGATCCGCTCGGCCTACCTCATGACCGAGCCGCAGGTCGCCTCATCCGATGCCACAAACATCGAGATGCGCTGCGACCGCGACGGGGACGAATGGGTGCTGAACGGCGAGAAATGGTGGGCGACCGGCGCGGGCGATCCGCGCTGCGCGGTGCATATCGTACTCGCCCGCTCCGACCCCGACGGCCCCCGCCACGGCTCCCATTCCATGCTCGTCGTGCCCACCGCCACCCCCGGCGTCGAGATCCTGCGCGGCATGCAGGTCTTCGGCGACGACGAGGCGCCGCATGGCCACATGCATGTCCGCTACACCGACGTTCGCGTGCCCGCCGATGCGATGCTGCTCGGGCCGGGTCGCGGGTTCGAGATCGCGCAGGGCCGCCTCGGGCCGGGACGCATCCACCACTGCATGCGCGCGATCGGGATGGCCGAGAAGGCGCTGGCCCTCGCCGTCGCGCGCGGCGCGTCCCGCGTGGCCTTCGGCCGCGACCTCTTGGAGTTGGGCGGCAATGCCGAGCGCATCGCCGAGGCCCGCATGATGATCGACACCGCGCGCCTGACCACGCTGCGCGCAGCCGCCGAGATGGACGCCGCCCATCGCGACACCGGCGACATGAAGCGCGCCGCCCCCGCCATCAGCGCGGCCAAGGTGCTGGTCCCCCGCGTGGCCCAGGACGTCTGCGACATGGCGATCCAGCTCCACGGCGCCGCCGGCGTCAGCCAAGACACCGAGCTCGCCCGGCTCTACGGCCATATCCGCACGCTCCGGCTGGTCGACGGCCCGGACGCGGTGCATCTGCGGACGGTGTACCGGGCGGAGATGAAGGCGCGGGGGTTGAGATAGGAGGGGCGGAGGTCCGCTTTGAGCCCACTTTAACCACTTTCTGCGGTGTAGCTAAAGTCCGCGCTTAGGAAACACAATACAGCGCGCAGGCAACCCGCCTCGAATATGAACTTCTAGAAATATAGCTACGTGGGTAACAGGAGATATTCGGCGAAGTCTTCAGTAAACTCAAATCGGTCGGTATTGTTGTAGGTCGTCTCAATAATCGCGTCGTAATTTTGCATCACCTTCAGCATCGGCTTCAAGTTATCGTGGTCTTCGAAATAATAATGGAAAATTGGGTTCTCTGAGTCGCCATAATAGAACAATTTCTTGGAAACGATAATGAATTCACGAGTGAATGGCGCCTTGGCTATATCGTCTCGCATTTCCGCGAAAAGGCCTGGCATCTTGTCCTCAAGCTTCTGAAAGCTCCGAGATACTACAATTGCAAATCCGCGAATGCCTAGAAACGCGCGCATCTCTGCTAAGGTTTTCCATTCTCTTAGCTGATCAACGGAATTACTGGTGACATCCACATCTACCAGCCTGCTACAGGTCTGACAGAGCCAAATGCCATTTTCGGCAGCGGCTCGTTCCTCGGCAGTCAAAGTAGGATCATACCTCGGCCCGCCCTTAGCAGCGGCAGTAATGTGCGCGGCAACACCAATGCTGGCGCTTTCATCGGCCCCGTCCGGACCGATGGTCGGGCGCAAACAGGTCTGATTTGAACAACGGTAACCTGCACGTTGCGCAATTGTTCTTATTATTGGCGCTCTAAATTCGTCGCGTTTTGCCATACTTAAAGCAATACAGCATCGGGAGTTCTATGAAAAGCAGCCGTTGTCCGCGTCGTTGGGAACGTCAGCTCCGTCCGCATAGCGGCCTTCCCCACCTGGCCTCGCTCCCCCCCCTCACCCGTAATGCGCCACCGGCGTGCCCGCCAAAGCCGAAACGTTGAGCAATCCGCGCGCCGTGATCGAGGGGGTCACGATATGGGCCTTGTTGCCCATGCCCATCAGGAGCGGGCCGACCTCCAGCCCGCCGGCGCGGGCCTTGAGGATATTGCGTGTGGCACCCGCCGCGTCGGTCGAGGCGAAGACCAGCACGTTGGCCGCGCCGTCCATCCGGCAATCGGCGAGGAAGCGGGCGCGGAGTTCGGGATCGAGGGCCGCGTCGACATTCATCTCGCCCTCGTACTGGAAGTCGAGTGCCATCGCGTCGAGCAATGTCATCGCGTCGCGCATCGTCTGGCCGCTGGCCGAGGCGAGGTTGCCGAATTGCGAGGCCGAGCAGAGCGCGATCCGGGGCTCCACCCCGAAGCGGCGGACGTGGCGGGCGCAGGCGATGACCGTCTCGGCCACCTGGTCAGGCGTCGGCTGGGCGTGGACATGGGTGTCCGCGATGAAGAGCGGCCCCTCCTCCTGAATGATGAGGCTGAGCGCGCCGACCGCGTGGAGCCCGCCCTGCCCCAGCACCTCGGTGATGTAGCGCAGGTGCCAGAGGAACTGTCCGAAGGTGCCGCAGATCAGTGAATCCGCCTCGTCGCGGCTGACCATGACGGCGCCGATCGCGGTCGTGTTCGTCCGCATGACGGCGCGGGCGAGGTCGGGGGCGATGCCGCGCCGGGCCATCAGGGCGTGATAGGTCTCCCAGTAGTCGCGGTAGCGCGGGTCGCTTTCGGGGTTCACGATCTCGACGTCGCGGCCCGGCTCGATCGTCAGGCCCGCGCGCGCCGCACGGGTGGCGATGACGTCGGGGCGGCCGATCAGGATGGGAATGTCGGTCGTCTCCTCCATCATGGCCTGTGCGGCGCGCAGCACGCGCTCGTCCTCGCCCTCGGCAAAGACGATACGGCGCTCGGCCTCGCGGGCGGCGGCGAAGACGGGGCGCATGATCATGGACGACTTGAAGACACTGGCGTCGAGCTTGGCCTTGTAAGCTTTCATGTCCTCGATCGGGCGGCGCGCGACGCCGCTCTCCATCGCGGCCTCGGCCACCGCCGAGGCGACGACCCCCATCAAGCGCGGATCGAACGGCTTGGGGATCAGGTAGTCGGTTCCGAAGGTCAGCTGTTCCTCCTGATAGGCGGCGGCGGCCTCGGCGGAGGTGGTTGCGCGCGCCAGGGCCGCGATCCCCTCGACGCAGCCAATCTTCATCGCCTCGTTGATCTCGGTCGAGCCGACATCCAACGCGCCGCGGAAGATGAAGGGAAAGCACAGGACGTTGTTGACCTGATTGGGATGATCGCTGCGCCCGGTGGCGATGATCGCGTCGGGGGCGGTGGCCTTGGCGTCGGCATAGGCGATCTCGGGGTTCGGATTGGCCAGCGCGAAGATGATCGGGCGCGCCGCCATGCGGCCCACCATCTCGGGCGTCAGAACGCCGGGGCCGGAGAGCCCGAGGAAGAGGTCCGCGCCCTCGATCACCTCGCCCAGGCCGCGCGGGCCGCCGGGCTGGGCGAAGGCGGCCTTCTGCGGCGTCATATCCGCGTCGCGGCCCTCATGGACGAGGCCGTGGAGGTCGCAGAGCCAGACATTCTCGCGCTTCACGCCAAGCGACAGGAGCATGTTGAGACAGGCGATCCCGGCCGCCCCGCCGCCCGTCGAGACGACCTTGATCCCGGCCCAGTCGCGATCCGTCAGCCGCAGCGCGTTGAGTGCCGCCGCGCCCACGACGATGGCCGTGCCGTGCTGGTCGTCGTGGAAGACGGGGATGTTCATGCGCTCGCGGCAGAGCTTCTCGACGATGAAGCAGTCGGGCGCCTTGATGTCCTCGAGGTTGATCGCCCCGAAGGTCGGCTCGAGCGCGCACACGATATCGGCCAGCTTCTCGGGATCAGCACAGTCGAGCTCGATGTCGAAGCAGTCGATATTGGCGAACGTCTTGAAGAGGACGGCCTTACCTTCCATCACCGGCTTAGACGCCAGAGCGCCGATATTGCCGAGGCCCAGCACGGCCGAGCCGTTGGTCACCACCGCCACGAGATTGCCGCGCGCGGTATAGTCTTCGGCCGTGGCCGGGTCGTCGCGGATCGCCACCGATGCCTCGGCCACGCCGGGCGAATAGGCCCGCGCGAGGTCGCGACCGTTGGCCAGGGGCTTGGTCGCGCGGATCTCGAGCTTTCCGGGGCGCGGAAGACGGTGATAGTCCAGCGCCGCTTGTCGAAGGGCCGCGTTCTGGTCGTCGGTCCGGTCGCTCATGGGGCTCTCCTGCGGGCGGTCTGCCGCAGATGCTTTAACATTGAACTATCATGGACCGCCAGAGGCGGCAGGCATCAGACGCCGCGCAGGAAGGGCGGTATGCGCTCGATCGGATCGACCGTCAGGCGACGGCTCTCGGCGATGCAGAGCAGGATCTGGTTCCGCGTCAGCGCGGGTCCCTGGATCATCCGGAAATCGGTCGCGTTCTGCAGGTAGACGCCGACACTGGTGATGACCTCGCGATCCGTCAGCGTGAAGGATTCGCGCAGATACCATGCGAAAATCTCCGGCTCGGTCATCGTCAGCAGGAGCGCATGATCGGCGGCCCATCCGTCGGGGCATACCGACGCCTCGAAGCCCGCATCGACGACCGCCCGCCTCAGCGCCGCCTCGGTGTCGATCACCGAGGGCAGCATCGCCTGCGCGACCGTGACGCCAAGCGCCGTCGCGAGGCCCCCCAGCCCCAATGTCAGGCACATCGTCTCGAAGCGGGACACGCCTTCGACGCCGTCGATCAGACGCGCCCCGAATTCCCGAAAAGACGAGAATGTGGCGGAAACGGCGTCTTGAAGCGACATTCAGGCAGGACTCCAGCAGAATTAAGACGAACCTAGAGCGGATTTGTGGCGGGAATGTGGCAAAACGGCCGGGCCCTGTCCACGAATTCCGAACGACTCGCCCCCGTTTCACTGCATCATCCCCGTCCCGGCGACCACCCGTCGGCACATTGTTCTGGCCTATGTGAATCGCCCCGTGCCAGATGCGCGCATGTCGCTCTGGCTCGCCGCCACCCTCTTCGCCGCCACGGTCCAGGCGCTGCGCTTCCTGTTGCAGAAGCGGCTGGCCCAGGCGGGTCTTTCGCCGGCGGCGTCGACGCTGGCGCGGTTCATCTGGCCACCCTTCGTCATCGCCGGCGCGCTGGCGGTCTGGACCTCGGTCACGGGCCTCTCCCTGCCGGCCATCGCGCCCGCGTTCTGGGGCTATGCCATCGCGGGCGGGCTCTGCCAGATCCTGGCGACCATGTGCGTGGTCGCCCTGTTCGCGCATCGCAATTTCGCGGTCGGGATGGCGTTCTCGAAGACGACGGTTCTCATGACCGTGGTCACGGGCTTCATCGTGCTGGGCGAGACCGTCACATGGGTCAGCTTCGCGGCGATGGCCGTCGGGTTCCTCGGCGTGGTGCTGCTCTCGGTGCCGGTGGATGGCGGCTGGAAGCTGGGCAACCGCGCGACCTTGCTGGGCCTCGCGTCCGGCGCGTTCTTCTCGGTTTCGGCGGTGGGGTATCGCGGCGCCTCGCTCGCGGTCATGTCGGACCTGCCGATCCTGCGGGCGACGGTCACGCTGGGCCTCGTGACGGTGCTGCAATCGGCGATGCTGATCGCGTGGATGGCCTGGCGCGAGCGCGACATGCTGCGCGCGGTCTTCACCCGCTGGCGCGTCACGACGCTGGTCGGCGCGACCTCGATGGCGGGTTCGCTGGGGTGGTTCACGGCCTACACGCTCCAGACGGCGGCCTATGTGAACGCGGTCGGCCAGGTCGAACTGATCCTGTCGATGGGAATCTCTTGGCTGATCCTGGGCGAGCGGCAGACCCGAAAGGAGCTGGCGGGCATCGTCCTTTTGACCGTCAGCGTGGTCGGGCTGATCCTTCTCCAGACCTAGAGGCGGTGGAAGGTCGAGGCCGCGCCCGAGTTGTCGAAGAACGGCACGCCGGGCACGTCCGTCCCCTCGCTGATGGCCGCGATCTCGGCCAGAACGACCTCGGTGATGAACGGCATGTCCAGCGCCCGCGCCTCGGCCAGCGGCACCCAGTGCAGATGGCTCAACTCGTCCTCAGCCGCCGAGAAATCGTCTGGATCTGTTACCAGCGCATCCGCCGTCGCAAGGAAGAACCGCGCGTCGAAGCGGCGCGGTCGCGCGGGCGGCGTGATCGCTCGGAATACGAAGCGCAGCGGCTGGGCGTCGGGCGCGCGATCCGCGAAGCCTGGCCAGCCGCAGCCCGGCCCCGCGCCCGCGATCACCTGCCCCGTCTCCTCGGCCAGCTCGCGCAACGCAGCCCCGGCCAGCGCCTCGGGTGCGGTCGCCGCGCGCCGCGACAGCGCCGCGCGCACCGGTTCGGCCAGCGGGCGCGCGAAGGTCACATCGCCATCGCCCGCATCCACGGCCCCGCCGGGAAAGACGTATTTCGACGGCATGAACGCCGCCGACGCGCCGCGCTGACCCATCAGGACCGCCGGCCCCGCCCCCGTCTCGCGCAGGACGATGACCGTCGCGGCATCGCGGATCGGCGGGCCCTCCGTCACGCGGCGGGATCGACGCGGCCGAACCCGCCCATCCGCGTGGCCCATTGCATCGCCACGAGGAACCCCTTCAGGCGCGGCAGGAACCACAGCGACATCAGGATCGAGGCGAGGCCGAACACCGCGATGAAGACCAGCGGCGTCGGCTCGTAGGCGACGTACCCCCACAGCATCGCGGGCCCGACGATATGCCCGACGATCAGCAACGTCAGGTAGGGCGGGCCGTCATCGGCACGGTGGTGGTGCAGCGCCTCGCCGCAGTGCGGACAGGCATCGTTCACGGCGAGGTAGCCGTCCATCATCGCCCCTTCACCGCAATTCGGGCAGCGCCGCCGCCAGCCGCGCCAGAGCGCGCGCTTCATCTCGCGGTCGGTGGTGGTGCCGGGCACCGTTTCGGACGTCGTGTCGGTCATGGCGGTCTCCTCGCGGCGTATCCTAGACCCGTCCTTTCGGGTCTTACAGGGGGGTGCGGCAACATCGCGAAAAAACGCGCGACGGAATCCGAACGTTCCCCCGTGTGAGAGGGGAGCGCACCGCAGATGGGCGGCGCGTCGAACCCAGAAGGACACCCGATGACCAAGACCCTGACTCTCCTTGCCCTCGCCGCCGCACTGGCCGCCCCCCTCGCCGCCGAGGCCCGCGGCGACGACCGCCAGCGCCCGACCTTCCAGCAGCTCGACGCCGATGGCAGCGGCACGATCACCCCGGCCGAGCTCGAGACGTTCCGCACGTCCCGCGGCGCCCAGCGCTTCGCGCAGACCGACACCAACGGCGACGGCACCGTGACCGAGGCCGAACTCCTCGCGGCGGCGGGCGACCGCGCCGCGACCCGCGCGGGCCGGATGATCGAACGGCTCGACACCGATGGCGACGGCGCGCTCTCGCAGGCCGAGTTGACGGCCGGGCGCGAAGGGCGCGAAGGTCGCCGCGGCGACCGCGGCGCGCGCATGTTCGAGCGGGCGGACGCCAATGGCGACGGCGCGATCGACGCCGCTGAGTGGGCCGCGATGGCCGACCGGCGCGGCGCGCGCGGCAATTGAAGACCCGAGGGCGGTGCGGGGCGATCCCCGTGCCGCCGCCGATGGGGACGGGATGGATGACACCGATGACGACGCCGCGCTGCTGGCCCGCTTCGCCGCAGGCGACGACCGCGCGGCCGCGACCCTGCTCGACCGGCAGGGCCCGCGCCTGATGGCGTTCGTGCGCCGGATGACGGGCGGCGACACCGCCGAGGCCGAGGACATCGTCCAGGAGGCGTTCCTGCGCCTCTGGACGAAGGCGGGCGCGTGGGATGCGGGCGGCGCGGCACAGGTCTCGACCTGGCTCGGCCGGGTCGCGGCGAACCTCGCCATCGACCGCCAACGGCGCGCCGCGCGCCTGACGGGGTTGCCCGACGGCTACGACGCGCCGGACCCCGTCCCCTCGGTCGCCACACGGATGATCGCTGCCGAGGGGGCGTCCGCGCTGGATGCGGCGCTCGCCGCCCTGCCCGATCGCCAGCGGCAGGCGGTGGTGCTGCGGCATGTCGAGGGCTATTCCAACCCCGACATCGCCGCGATGATGGGCTGCGGCGTCGAGGCGGTCGAAAGCCTGACCGCGCGCGGCAAGCGCCGCCTGGCCGAGCTGATGAGGACGGAGGACCCGCGATGACCCGTGATCTCGACGATGCCCTCGCCGCGCTGCGCGATGCGCCCGCACCGATGCCCCGCGCGCTTCGGTCCCGCATCCTCGCCGACGCCGCCGCGGCACGCCCCGCCCCAGTGCGCCCGGCCCCGTGGTGGCGCATCTGGCCCGGTCTCGCGGGGCTGTCGGCGGCCGCGTTGACCGGCCTCTGGATCGGCGGCACGCAGCCGGAGGCGGTCTGGGACGTCGTGCCCGGCCTCGTGGCGCAGGAGGCCGTGTTCGAAGATGTCTTCGCCGGCCCGCTCCTCGGGGACGAGGCATGACCCCGCGCGGCCTCAAGATCGCGCTCGGGCTGTCGCTGGCACTGAACCTCGTGGTGGCGGGCGCGGTCGTGGGTGCGCTCCTATCGGGCGGGCCGCCCGGTCGCGACGGCGGCACGGGCCGGTCCGAGATCGGGGCCATCGCCCGCGGGCTCGATGCGCCGACGCGCCGCGCGATGGGGCGCAAGCTGCGTGACGATCCCGCCATCCGCGCCGACCGCGCGGCGATGCGCGCCGCACAGAGCGACCTGCGGGCCGCGCTGGTGGCTGATCCGTTCGACCGGGATGCCCTTCTCGATGCGATGCGCGCGCGCCAGGCGCTTCAAGGTCGGCTGACCGATCGGGGGTTCGAGGCGTTCGCGGATGCCGTGGCCGGGATGACGCCCGAAGCGCGCGCCGAACTGGCCGAGCGCATGAGCCGTCGTCGCCCGCCGGGCTGACGCCGCCCCGTTCGATCAAGACGTCAGTCGGCGGCGACCCGCACCCGGTTCCGTCCGTCATGCTTGGCCGCATAGAGCGCGCGGTCCACGCGGGTCAGCGCGTCCGTCCCGGCATCGTCGCGATCGGTCAGCATCGCCACGCCCAGCGACATCGTCACGCCCAGCGTTCCGCCCTCGGGCAGGGTCACGCGGATATCGGCGATGGCGGTCCGCAGGCGCTCGGCCACGGCGCGCACCTGATCGGGGCCCGCATCGGGCAGCACCGCGAGGAACTCCTCGCCCCCGATCCGGCAGACCAGATCCTCGCCGCGCAGACTGTCGGCCAGGATCTGGGCCACCCGCGACAGGACACGGTCGCCCGCCGGGTGGCCATGGGTGTCGTTGACCGCCTTGAAGTGGTCGATATCCATCAGGATCACGCCCGCCTTGATGCCTTGCGCCCGGCAGCGCATCGCCACGCGGTCGAGATGGTGCAGCGCGTAGCGGCGGTTGTGCAGGCCCGTCAGCGGGTCGATCACCGCCAACCGCAACCCGGTGTCGAGCGTGTCGCGCATCCGGTCGGCGCGGCGCTTGCGCGAGAGTTGCGTGCGCACCCGCATCGCCACCTCGTCGACGGGGAACGGATGATAGGCCACGTCGGCAGCCCCCATGTCGAGCGCGGTGGCAGCCCGCTCGCTATCGCCCGCCGGCAGCAGCACGATGAACGCCGCGTGCCGCGTCGCCTGCCGCGAGCGCAGCTCGGACATCAGGCGCAGGCCCTCGTTGCGCTTGCCCATATCGGCGTCGATCAGGAAGAGGTCGGGCGCCCGCTCGGGCGTCAGCGCCAGCGCGCGGTCGCGGTCGATCACCGACACCTCCTCGCGAAAAAGCGGGCGGAGACGGTCGCGCTGCGACAGGAGCCATCCGGCCTCGGCGCCGCCGATCAACGCGATGCGCCCCTCGGCCGGTCCGGCCGGCGCGACGGCGAAGCCCGCCTGCGCCCGCTCGCCGAAGCCCCGGCGCATGTCGTCGCCCGCCATTTCAAGAAGGGCACCGCCCCGCGCCTCGTAGTCGCGCTCCTCCTCGCGGGTCCGCAGAAGCGAGCGCACGCGCGCCAGAAGGGCGATCTCGTCCACCGGCTTCGACAGGAAGTCGTCCGCCCCCGCAGACAGCCCCTCCATCCGGGCCTCGCTGTCGTCGACGGCCGTCACGAGGATCACGGGGATCGCCGCGGTCGCGGGATCGGCGCGCAACATCCGGCAGGTATCCGCGCCCGTCAGGCCGGGCATCATCATGTCCATGATGATGATATCGATTCCACCGCCCCGCGCGATCTCTATCGCTTCGGCACCGCTCGCCGCGGGCACCACGTCATAGCGCGCGGCCGCGAGCTTCACTTTCATCACGATGCGGTTCGTGGCCACGTCGTCGACGATGAGAATGCGCCCTGTCATGGGTTGGATGTCTCGCAATGTTTACCGGTCGGGTCACCTTCCTTAATGGACCGTGAAAGTTAATAAACCGTTTCCAAATGGAGGGAGTGGCCGGAATGCGACAGGAGCAGGCGGAGGTCGTGGCGCTTCGGGCCCTTGAATGGCTGGTCGGAGCCGAGCTCCTCGATACCTTCCAGGCCACGACCGGCGCGGAGCGCGCGCAAATCGTCGCAGCGGCCGAGGATGCCGACTTCCTGGGCGCCGTGCTCGATTTCATCCTGATGCAGGATGATTGGGTCGAAGGCGCCTGCGCGGCGCAATCGCTTCCTTATGACCGCCTTCTCGCCGCGCGCGCGGCCCTGCCGGGCGGCAACCTGCCCCATTGGACCTGACCGCCGCCCCGCCCGATCACTCCTCGAACCACCACAGGTCGGGCTGGAACCCGATCCAGTCGCCATAGATCGGCAGGCGGTCGGCGGGATAGGAAAGCGACGCCTCGTGCGCGATCCAGCTGACCGGATTGTGCCAGCTCGGGATCACGTAGCGCCCCGCCGTCAGCACCCGGTCCAGCGCGCGCACGGCCGCGACGTAGTCCTCCTGCGTCTCGGACCCGAGCATCGAGTCGATCATCGCTTTGATCGCCGGATCGTCGGCGCCCATCAGGTTGCGCGTGCCCGGCGTCTCGACCCCGTCCGGCCCCCAATAGGCCAGCTGCTCGTTGCCGGGGCTGAGCGACAGGCCCCAGATGTACCAGATCATGTCGAAATCGTAGGCGGTCTGGCGTTCCTTGAACTGCGCGCTGTCGATCGAGGCGACGGTCGGCGCGATCCCCAGCCGCTTCAGCCCCTCGATGTAGATATCGACGATCGACTGCACCTCGGAGGAACCCTGCGGCAGCAGGATCTCGAAGGCGACGGGGCCGTCCGGGCCGGTGAGCACGCCGTCCTCGACCACGTAGCCCGCCTCCTCCAGAAGCCGGGTCGCCGCGCGCAGGCCCCGCCGGTTCGCCGCCTGACCGTCGCCCTCGGGCAGGGTATAGCCCTCGATCGTGCCAGGCAGCAGGCTGTCGGCCATCGGCGCGAGGAGTTCTGCCACGCGCCCCTCGGCCGGCCCCTCCAGCATCCCCAGCGGCGAGTTGGCGAAATAGGACGTGATGCGCGGCTGGGTGCCGCCGTTGATGACGCCGTTGATGTATTCGAAGTTGAACGCCTGGATCAGCGCCTCGCGCACGCGCCAGTCGTCGAAGGGCGCGCGCCGCGTGTTCATCACGAGGCCCGTCATCCCCGTCGGCCGCTGGTGCGGGATCTCCGACAGGACGACCTCGCCCGACTGGACGCGCGGGAAGTCGTATTCCCGGCCCCATTTCGCGGCATTGGTCTCGCGCATGGTCGACAGCTCGCCTGCCTTGAACGCCTCGAAATGGGCGGTCCCGTCGCCGAAGAACTCCATGCGGATCGTGTCGACGTTGTTGGTGCCGCGCCGGAATGGCAGGTCGGCGCCCCAGTAATCGGGATCGCGCGTCAGCTCGACATAGCGACCGGCATCGAAATCGGTGATCTGGTAGGGCGCCGAGGTCATCGGAACGATATCGGTGCCGGAGGTGAAGAACGCCTCCTCGCGGCCTTCGAACTGCGCCTTCTTCATGATCGGACGCATCCCGAGGACCATCAGAAGCTCGCGGTCGGGGGCATCGATGGTGAACCGCACGCCCCGCTCGCCCACGGCCTCGACGCCCGTGACCTTCGAGAACGCCGTGCGGTAGCGTCCGTTCGCCCCCTCCTGGCCCAGGATGTCGTGCGACCAGATGACGTCATCGACCGTGACCGGCGCGCCGTCGGCAAAGCGGGCGGCCGGGTTCAGGGTGTAGGTCACCTGCGTCGCGTCATCCGAGACCTCGACCCGCTCGGCCAGCAGACCGTAGAGCGTGAACGGCTCGCCATAGGAGCGGCCCATGAGGGATTCGTAGGCGAGGAATCGCAGCTGCCACGGGACCCGCCCCTGCTGGATATGCGGGTTGAGACTGTCGAAGCTGCCGACCTGCCCGTCCGAGAACGCACCCCCCTTCGGCGCGTCGGGATTGACATGCGGCAGGTGGGTGAAATCGGCAGGCAGCGCAGGGTCACCGTAGAGGGCGATCCCGTGCCCGTCGGCCATCGCCGCTCCGGCCTGTAAAACAAGGGCTGCGACCGCCATTCGCGCGCCTGTCGCGCGGGTGCCCGAACGGGTGCGATCTGGTGCCCCGGTGAACCATTTGCTTAGCATTGTCTCGATCCGCCTCAGAAGCCCATGTTTCCTTGGCCCAGACCCTATCCGGCCCGGAATCCCAGTGCAAAACTTTTGCTTGGACTCGGTGACGTTAACGTCTATAAAACAAGCACTGCTCGATAGGTTTCTTGCCTGTATGAAACCTGCCTCAATGACTTGACGCCCGCCTTGTGCGGGCGTTTTTTTTGGCACCCCCGAACGGTCTCGTCCAGCGTGACGCGACGCCGCGCCGCCTTGCCGCGCGAACGGCCCGGGCCTAGACCCCGCCCATGACCGAGATCCCGACCCTGATCCAGCTCGCCCGCGAGGGTGAGGCGCGCGCTGCGCCCGAACCGCTCGATCTGGGCTCGCGGGTTCGCGATTTGCGCACCTCGCGGGGCTGGACGCTGGAACAGGCGGCGCGGCAGGCAGGTCTGGCGCGTTCGACCCTCTCGAAGATCGAAAACGGCCAGATGTCACCGACTTACGATGCGCTCAAGAAGCTCGCGACGGGATTGGAGATCGGCATTCCGCAGCTCTTCACACCGCCGACGCGAGGCCTGGTGAACGGGCGGCGGGACGTGACGCGGGCGGGCGAAGGTCAGGCGCACCTGACCACGACCTATGAACACGAGTTGCTTGCCGGTTCGCTGACCCGCAAGGCGATGCTGCCCTACCGTGCCCGCATCCGCGCGCGCACGTTCGAGGAGTTCGACGGCTGGGTCCGCCATGACGGCGAGGAGTTCCTGCTGGTCCTGACCGGCACCATCCGTCTCTTCACCGAGTTCTACGAACCGGTCGACATGAAGCGCGGCGACAGCGCCTATTACGATGCCACGATGGGCCACAACGTCGTCAGCACGTCCCCGGAGGACGCGACGATTTTGTGGGTCACGGCGCGTTCGGGCGAATAACCGCCGATCAATACCACAGATCGGTGGCCAGCCGCCCACCGCGCAGCGGCTCGAGGTCCAGCGCGTTCACCCGGATCGCGGGATAGGCGCGCACGACCTCGTGGAAGGCGTGGTGCCGGGCGCGGGCGATCTGGTGGTGCCCAATGGGCCCGATCAGCGCCAGCTGCGCGAGGCAGCGTTTGTATTCGCGCTGGTACATGTCGAACTGGTTCACGCCGAGCACGGCCGCGACGCGGTGCCCGTGATAGACGAGGCGGATGCGCCCGTCGCCCGCACGCTTGGCCGTCGGGCCGTCGTTCCAGTAGATCGCGGGCTCATGCGTCAGGCGCTGGCCGGGACGCTCATGCGCCGTTGCGGGAAGGGCGAGGGCGATCGCCAGCGCGGCGAGGACCGGGGCCCTCACCGGTCACGTCCCATCGGCGTGGACGGAACGTTGTCGTCCCCGAAGCGGCGGTCGTCAGCCAGCGGGTCCTCGCCCGCGGGCACGTAGTCGGCGCTGTCCATCACGGCCGCGTTGTCATGAAGCGGCGCGGCATAGGCATCGGCGGGCATCGGACCGTCGAGGAATTCATGCAGACGCTGCTGCGCCTCGGCGGGCTCGATCCCGTCCCTGCCGGCGATGGTCTTGGCCAACGCCGCGGTCGAGCCGTCGGCATCCGACAGGTCGCCATCGGTTAGCGACGGGTAACGGCTGAGCAGGGCATCGCGGAAGGGTCTCCAGTCGTCCTGGAACTGCTGGCGGCTCATGGCGGATCTCCATTCGAGTTGTGCGTGGCGCGGGATCAACGCCCCCTGCCCGCGCCGGTTCCTCCGGGGTCAGGCGAACATCGCCTCCAGATCGACGGTCGACCCCTCGCCCAGCGCGTCGAAGTCGCGCGCAAGGAAGGTCTCGGCGGCGACCCGCCCCGCGTCCCGAAGCTGGTGCATCACGGTCGGGTTGGGCACCGTCTTCGTCGCCACCGAGAGCTGCCGCATCAGCCCGTCATCGGCCACCATGTGGATCAGGACGTCCTTCATCGCGCCTTCGGGCACGCGGCCCGTCCGCACGAGGCGCTGAACGAATTCGATCGCGCGCAACTCGCGCAGGAGCGAGGTGTTGAAGCTGATCTCGTTGATCCGGTTCTGGATATCGCGCGCGGTGACCGGCAGGTCGGGCCGCTCCAGCGGGTTGATGTTCACGATCAGGATGTCGCGCGGCAGGTCCGCTTCGAACAGCGGAAACAGCGCCGGATTGCCGGTATAGCCACCATCCCAGTAATGCTCGCCCTCGATCTCGACCGCCGGGAACAGCGTCGGCAGGCAGGCCGAGGCGAGGATCGCGGCGGGCGTAATATCGTCTCGCGTGAAGAGGCGGATCTTCCCCGTCCGCACATTGGTCGCGCAGACGTGGAATTGCGGCCCCCGGTCCGAGCAGATGTTCTCGAAGCTCAGGCCCGCGACGATCCGCTCCAACGACCGTTGGCCGAAATCGGCACCCATATAGGGCGAGATCGCGCGGCTCATCCCGTCGGCCACCTGATAGAGCGGCGACATCTCGATGGCATAGCTGACCGCCATCGGCGACCAGGCCGAGAACCAGCCCGTCAGCCGCTCGTCGGTGACCGCGCCGACCTGCGTCCAGACCTCCTCGAGCGTGTCCATGGCCAGCGCGCGCGACCCCCGCGCGAGCCCGCATTTCACGGCCGCCCCGTTCAGCGCACCCGCGCTCGTCCCCGAGATGCCTGCGATCTCGATCCGGTCGTCCGACAGGATCGCGTCGAGCACGCCCCAGGTGAACGCGCCGTGCGCGCCGCCGCCCTGCAAGGCGAGATTGATCCGCTTCGCCTCAGCCATTGCGCCACCGCTCCAGAAGGTCCGTCACACGGATGCCGTCGATGGTCATGCCGTCCAGCGCCGCATCGACGATGGCCACGTCCGTCAGGTTCACGTCCCGAAAGGTCGCGCCGGCGAAGTTCACGTCCGAAAAGGTCGCGCCCGCCAGCCGGACGTCGCGAAAGACGGCCCCCTCGGCGATCACGTCCTCGATCCGGGCGCGGGTCAGGATGCTGTCGCTGAGCGACGCGTCGCGCAGCGAGGCCCGCGCCAGGCGCGCGCCGTCCAGAGACGCGTCCTCGATCTCCAGCGCGGTGGGCGGCGGCGCATCGTCGCCCGGCCCGCCGCTCACAACGCGGTCCAGCCGCCATCGACGCTGATGGTCGTGCCGGTGATCTGCGCCGCGTGATCCGAGCAGAGAAACAGCGCCGTTCCACCCAGCTGGTCCGTCGTCGCGAATTCCTTCGACGGCTGCCGTGTCAGCAGCACGTCGCGGATCGCCGTCTCGCGGTCCATGCCGTATTTCTCCATCGTGTCGGGGATCTGGCTCTCGACCAGCGGTGTCATCACGTAGCCGGGGCAGATCGCATTGGCAGTGATCGGCTCCTCCGCGGTCTCCAGCGCCACGACCTTGGTCATGCCCACGACGCCGTGCTTGGCCGCGACATAGGCCGACTTGTAGGGCGATGCCGTCAGCCCGTGGGCCGAGGCGATGTTGATGACCCGGCCCCAGCCGGCCTTGCGCATCATCGGCAGCGCTTCGGCAGTCGTGTGGAACGCCGATGACATGTTGATCGCGATGATCGCGTCCCACTTCGCCGCCGGGAACTCCTCGATGCCGGCCACGTGCTGGATTCCCGCGTTGTTCACCAGCACGTCGCAGGCGCCCGCCTCGCGCACCAGCCGCCGGGCCGCATCCCCGTCCGACAGGTCCGCCGAGATGTAGCGCACCTCGGTCCCGAACTCCGCGGCCATGTCGCGGGCCAGCGCGTGATCGTCCTCGCGGTCGGTGTAGGAATTCAGCACGACCCTGAGCCCGGCTTCGGCGAAGCTCCGCGCGATGCCCAGTCCGATGCCGGAATTCGATCCCGTGACGATCGCGGTCTTGCCCTTGAGGCTTTCGGTCCCGGTGCCCATCGGCCCCTCCTGTCATGGCGTATCGGAGGGGATCATAGATGCTGCGGGTGCGAAGGGAAGGCCGGTGGCCTCAGTCCGCGCCCTCGAGCAGCATGATCTGCGCGTCCCCCGCCCCGTCGCGATGCGCCCGCGCCGCCTGATATTCGGGCGAGTCGTAGCAGGCCTGCGCCGCGGCGAGGCTCTCGAACTCGATGATGACGTTGCGCGGTCGGCTCTCTCCTTCGAGGCCCACGACCGTCCCGCCGCGCGCGAGGACCTTCGCGCCATGCTTGGCGAAGGCCTCCGTCGCGCCCTTGGCATAGAGCGCATAAGGCTCGGGGTCCGTCACCGTGACATGCGCGATCCAGTATCCCTTGGGCATGGCCGTCTCCAAACTGCTGAAATTTTACCAGTTGATAAAAAATGAAGCCGTGGCACTCTGTCCAGTGAATTCATGCGAGGGCGCGACATGACCGAGGCGATGCGACTGGACGGAATCCGGGCTGGACGGCTGGGGGCCGAGGATCTGGCGGCGAATTTCGACGACCTGCATCCCGCGCTCTCGGATCACGAGGCGCTGGTGGCCGCCGACCGCTGCTACTTCTGCCACGACGCGCCCTGCGTGACCGCCTGCCCCACCGACATCGATATCCCGCTCTTCATTCGCCAGATCGCGACGGGGATGCCCGAGGCCTCGGCCAAGACGATCTTCGACCAGAACATCCTCGGCGGCATGTGCGCCCGCGTCTGCCCGACCGAAACGCTCTGCGAGCAGGTCTGCGTCCGCGAGGTGGCCGAGGGCAAGCCGGTCGAGATCGGCCGCCTGCAACGCTACGCCACCGACAGCATGATGGCGGCGGGCGAGCATCCCTTCACCCGCGACCCCGCCACCGGCAAGACCGTCGCGGTCGTCGGCGCGGGGCCCGCGGGTCTTGCCTGCGCGCACCGGCTGGCGATGCACGGCCACGACGTGACCATGTACGACGCGCGGCTCAAGCCCGGCGGCCTGAACGAATACGGCATCGCGCAATACAAGACCCCCGACGGCTATGCCCAGGCCGAAGTCGATTGGCTGCTGAAGATCGGCGGCATCACCGTCGAGACCGGCAAGTCCATCGGGGACGGCCTGACGCTCGAAGGCCTTCGCGACGCGCATGACGCGGTCTTCCTCGGCATCGGTCTCGCGGGTGTCGGCGCGCTCGGACTCGAGGGCGAGGATCTGACCGGCGCCGAGAACGCCGTCGATTTCATCGCGGCGCTGCGCCAGCAGGACGATCTGACGCAGTTGCCCATCGGGCGGCATGTCGTCGTGATCGGCGGCGGGATGACGGCCGTGGACGCCGCCGTGCAGGCCAAGCTTCTGGGGGCCGAGAGCGTCACGATCGCCTATCGTCGCGACCGCGCGAAGATGCCCGCGAGCCGCTGGGAGCAAGATCTCGCGGCCAGCCACGGCGTCCGTCTCGTCTTCGGCCTGATCCCCCACGCGCTCCATGGCGACGACCGTTTGCGCGAGGTGGAGTTGGCGTATGTCGGCCCCGACATGGCGCCGACGGGCGAGACGATCCGCCTGCCCGCCGACCAGCTCTTCCGCGCCATCGGCCAGAAGCTCGAGGCGGTCGACGGCCTGTCGCTCGACGGCGGCAAGATCGCCGTCACCGGCGCGGGTCGGACCAGCGTGACGGGCGTCTGGGCGGGCGGCGACTGCGCCTCGGGTGGCGAGGATCTGACGGTCACCGCCGTCGCCGAAGGGCGCGATGCGGCCATGGACATCCACGCGGCCCTGTCCGAGGATCGCGGATGAGCAAAACCAAGACACCCCCCGCCAAACCCGCCCAGACCGAAGCCGAGATCGCCAAGCGCGATGCGGCCGCCCTCGCCCGCGTGGCCACGATGGACGACCCGGACGGTCTCCGAAACCTGATGGCCAACGCCGAACGCCTCGGGGTCGAACCCGTGCGCGCCGCCGCCTTCCGCCGCCTCGCCGCCGTCCAGTCCGAGGGCGAGGAGGGCTCGGTCGAGAACGCGATCTGGCAGATGATCCACGCCGTCGAGCAGATCAAGCGCGAGGCCGCCGGCAAGACCATCCGCCTGAGCTACCTGCGCCGCGACATCGAGAAGGTCGGCGCGGCCCCGGCCATCGGCAAACTCGTCTCCAAGCCCGGCCCGTCCGAGCGCTTCGACGAGCTGATGGAGCGCGGCGAGCCCACGCTCACCGCCGAGGCCATCGTGCTGGCCCACCCGGACGATTTCGACGACGAGACCCGCGCCGCCGCGACCACCCGCCTGGAAGGGGCGGGCGTGGACGTGGCGTCGCTCAGCCCCTGAGGAGACCCCCATGGCGAGCCTTCAAACCGACTTCGTGGGCATCAAGTCCCCCAATCCGTTCTGGCTCGCTTCCGCGCCGCCGACCGACAAGGAATACAACGTCCGGCGCGCCTTCGAGGCCGGTTGGGGCGGCGTGGTCTGGAAGACGCTGGGCGCCGAAGGCCCGCCCGTCGTCAACGTCAACGGCCCCCGCTACGGCGCGATCTACGGCGCCGACCGGCGGCTCCTGGGGCTCAACAACATCGAGCTGATCACCGATCGGCCTCTTCAGACGAACCTAGACGAGATGAAGGCGGTCAAGCGCGATTATCCCGACCGCGCCCTGATCGCGTCCATCATGGTCCCCTGCGAGGAAGAAGCCTGGCGCGCCATCCTGCCCCGCGTCGAAGAGACGGGCGCCGACGGGATCGAGCTGAACTTCGGCTGTCCGCACGGCATGTCCGAGCGCGGCATGGGTGCCGCCGTGGGCCAGGTGCCCGAATATATCGAGATGGTTACCCGCTGGTGCAAGCAATACAGCCGGATGCCCGTCATCGTGAAGCTGACGCCTAACATCACCGATATCCGCAAGCCCGCGGCGGCGGCGAAGCGCGGCGGCGCGGATGCCGTGTCGCTGATCAACACGATCAACTCGATCACCTCGGTCGATCTCGACAGCTTCTCGCCCGAGCCCTCGATCGACGGCAAGGGCAGCCATGGCGGCTATTGCGGCCCCGCCGTGAAGCCCATCGCGCTGTCCATGGTGTCCGAGATCGCCCGCGACCCCGAGACGGCGGGCCTGCCTATCTCGGGCATCGGCGGCATCACCACCTGGCGCGACGCCGCCGAGTACATCGCGATGTCCTGCGGCAACGTTCAGGTCTGCACGGCGGCGATGACCTACGGCTTCGGCATCATCAAGGAGATGACCGCCGGGCTCGAGCGCTACATGTCGGAAAAAGGCTACGAGACGATCGAGGATTTCCGCGGCGCAGCCGTTCCGAACGTGACGGACTGGCAATATCTCAACCTCAACTACGTCGCGAAGGCCAAGATCGACCAGGATCTGTGCATTTCCTGCGGTCGCTGCTACGCCGCCTGCGAGGATACCTCGCACCAGGCCATCGCGATGTCCGCCGACCGGACCTTCACGGTGATCGACGAGGAATGCGTCGCCTGCAATCTCTGCGTCGACGTCTGCCCGGTCGAGGACTGCATCGACATGGTTGCCATGGAACCCGGCAGCGTGGACCCCCGCACCCAGAAGGTGGTCGAACCCGAATACGCCAACTGGACGACCCACCCCAACAACCCGGCCGCCGCGGCGGCGGAGTGATCGACAGCCGCGCATGACCCGGCATGTTGCGGGGCCATGCCGGCGAACGGCTATCGTCGGCGATATCCTGGCGGGTCGGCCGGTGTTGTCGTCGGGGGGCGCAAAGGTTTGCCCAGCGCGCGGCGAAACCATCCGCATGAACATCGATCGTCAATATATTGACGAATAATGATATTCAGGCCGAGAGAACCCGTTTGAAGTGGCGCTCCACTTCGCGCTCCGCCTCGGCCCAGGGATCGCGATTTTCACCGAGGACAGCGCGCACCTGCACGTCGAAATCCGCGTAGTGCTGGGTCAGCGCCCAGATCGAGAATATGAGGTGGTGCGGATCCGAATGCGCCAATCGCCCCGCTTCCATCCAGCCGCCGATCACCCCGGCGCGGTCGTCCACCAAGCGCCGCAGATCGCCCGCGAGCGCCCCCCCCATGACCGGTGCCCCGCGCAGGATCTCGCCCGCGAAGAGCCGGCTTTCACGCGGGAAGTCGCGCGCTAGGGCCAGCTTGCGTCGCACGTAGCCCAACATCTCGTCCAGCGGCACGCCGCCCGGATCGAGCGCGCGGAGCGGGTCGAGCCACGTGTCGAGCAACTGGTCCAGCAGCGCGGTGTAGACCGCATCCTTGCCGGCGAAATAGTAGAGAAGGTTCGGTTTGGACAAGCCGGCCGCCGAGGCGATCCCGTCCAGCGTCGCCCCGCGAAAGCCCTCGGCGGCGAACACATCGAGCCCGGCATCGAGGATCCGCGCGCGCCGGTCCTTCTGTATCCGGGTATCCCCGTCCGCCATCGCTGCCCGCTCCTCATGCCGGGGCCCGTCCCCGCCGCCTTGAAACCGGGCATCCGCCGGATCGGGCCGCCGGGCGGCGCGGGCCGGTTGACTGCCCTTCGACCCGTGATAGCGTCGCTTTTACCGAACGGTCAAATATCGGGGGATACATGGCAGCCGCAGGACAGAATCTCCGCATCGACCCGGACCGCCTCTGGGACAGCCTGATGGAGATGGCCAAGATCGGCCCCGGCGTCGCGGGCGGCAACAACCGCCAGACCCTGACGGACGCCGATTCCGAAGGCCGCCACCTGTTCCAGCGCTGGTGCGAGGACGCCGGCTGCACAATGGGCGTCGACGCCATCGGCAACATGTTCGCCCGCCGCGAAGGAACAGAGGACCTGCCCGCCGTCTATGTCGGCTCGCATCTCGACACCCAGCCGACCGGGGGAAAATACGACGGTGTCCTGGGCGTCCTCGGCGGGCTGGAACTGATCCGCACGCTCAACGACCTCAACATCCGCACCCGGCACCCCATCGTCGCCACCAACTGGACCAACGAGGAGGGCACGCGCTTCGCCCCCGCGATGCTCGCCTCGGGCGTCTTCGCGGGTGTCCACACGCAGGACTGGGCCGAGGACAAGACCGATGCCGAGGGCCACCGCTTCGGCGACGAGCTGGACCGCATCGGATGGCGCGGCGACGAGGAGGTGGGCGCCCGCCGGGACGACATGCACGCCTTCTTCGAGCTGCATATCGAACAGGGCCCCATTCTCGAGGCCGAGGGCCGCGACATCGGCGTCGTCACGCATGGGCAGGGCCTGAGCTGGACGCAGGTGACCGTCACCGGCAAGGACGCGCATACCGGCTCCACCCCGATGCCGATGCGCAAGAATGCGGGGCTCGCCATGGCGCGCATCCTCGAGGCGGTGGAGGCGATCGCGCTGTCGCACGCGCCCCACGCCGTCGGCGCCGCGGGCCATATCGAGGTCCACCCGAATTCCCGCAACGTCATACCGGGCAAGGCAATCTTCACGGTCGATTTCCGCTCGCCCGATCTTTCGGTGATCGAGGATATGGAGGCACGGCTGCGCACCGAAGGCCAGAGGATCGTGGACGAGATGGGCCTCGAGATTGTGTTCGAGAAGGTCGGCGGGTTCGATCCGGTCACCTTCGACGAGGGCTGCGTCACCGCAGTCCGCTCGGCCGCCGAACGCCTTGGCTACAGCCATATGGACATCATCTCGGGTGCGGGCCACGACGCCTGCTGGATCAACCGGGTCTGTCCCACGGCGATGATCATGTGCCCCTGCGTCGACGGACTAAGCCACAACGAGGCCGAGGAGATCACCAAGGACTGGGCCCGCGCGGGGGCCGACGTTCTGCTGCACGCGGTGGTCGAGACGGCCGAGGTCGTGTCGTGACCCGCCGCGCCGGAGGGCCGTGCCGATGACGCCCCTTATGCGCGCGCTCGCCCTCTTTGCGGGCATCTTCTTCGTGGTCAATCTGGGCTTCGACGCCTACCGCGCGGGTGGTCTGACGGCGGCGGCCTTCGCATCGGCCTTCGTGACCACCGCGATCGCCACCCTGCTCTACTGGCTGTTCCTGCGGTGGCAGGCCTCGCGGAAGGACCCGGACTGATGCTCGACCAGCCCCGCGCCGACGAGACCCAGCTGCGCATCGACCTCACCGCCTGCCTGCGCCTCGCCGCCCGGAACGACTGGCACGAGGCGGTCGCCAACCACTTCTCGGCCGCCGTGTCGGATGACGGGCGCCGCTTTCTCGTGAACCCCCGCTGGGTGCATTTCTCGACTGTGCGGGCTTCGGACCTCTTGGCTGTCGATGCCGACGACCCCAGCACGATGGACCGCCCCGACGCGCCCGACCCGACCGCCTGGACGATCCACGCCGCCCTGCACCGCGCGCTGCCGCAGGCCCGCGTGGCCCTGCACCTGCATCCGCCCTACCTCACCGCGCTGGCCGGGCTGAAGGATCCCCGGATCAAGCCCATCGACCAGGTTACCGCCCGGTTCCACAACCGCCTCGCCTACGATCTCGATTTCGGCGGGATCGCCCATGACGCGTCCGAGGGCGACCGGATCGCGCGCAGCTTCGGCAACCACGCCGCCGTTCTCATGGGCAATCACGGGGTGACCACGCTGGGTGCGACGGCGGCCGAGGCCTACGACACGATGTATCACCTTGAACGCGCCGCGCGGACGATGGTGCTCGCCTATTCGACGGGCCAGCCGCTCGCGGTCATGCCCGACGACCTGGCCGAGGAAACGGCCCGCGGCTGGGAAGTCGATCCGACCGAGCGCACCGCCCATTTCGAACAGATGAAACGCATCCTCGACGCCGAGGAACCGGAGTACCGCCAATGATCCGCGCCCTCGCCGCCCTCGCGCTCGTAACGCTCGCCGCCTGCCTGCCCACCGCGCAGACCCCCGTGCCGGACCCGCAGACCTACGGTCCCACATCGGCGCCCGTCCCCTTCGCCGTCAGCCGCCTCCTGCCGCGCGGCGTCACCGCCCAGGACGTGCGCGTCGCCGACAACTGCTATGGCTACGCCTACCAGGGCCTGATCTACCCCGTGCTGATCCCGCGCGGGACGCAATACTGCCTCTGACCACGGACCATCCCGAATGCATCGCTTCCTTTTTCCGCTTCTCCTTCTTCCGGTCGCTTGTGGCCCCGCGGCCGGCGGTCTCGGCGGCGGCACCCTGCCCGTCCCCGAGATCCTGCCCCCCGAGGTCGAGCGCAACCTGCCGCCCGGCGCCGGTCGCGAGGCGCTCAGCCTGCAATCGGGCTGCTGGTATGTCGATGACGGCGCCGGCGCCCGGCCCCTGACCGATATCGAGGGCACCCCCATCTGCCTGTGACGCGCGCCCGCGCAGTTTCTTCCACCCGCCCGTAATCCGGAGGTTCCCATGTCCAAGGTCATCAAGAACGGCACCATCGTCACCGCCGACCGCCAGTGGAAGGCCGACGTCCTGATCGAGGGCGAGCGCATCGCCGAGATCGGCGAGAACCTCTCGGGCGACGAGACGATCGACGCCAGCGATGCCTATGTCATCCCCGGCGGCATCGACCCGCACACCCATCTGGAAATGCCCTTCATGGGCACGACGGCCGCCGAGACCTTCGAGAGCGGCACCTTCGCCGCCGCCGCGGGCGGGACGACGATGCTCGTCGACTTCTGCCTGCCGGGCGAGGACGGATCGCTCCTGAACGCCATCGACGAATGGGACCGCAAGAGCCGCGACCAGATCTGCTGCGACATCAGCTACCACATGGCGATTACCGGCTGGAACGAGGGCATCTGGGGCGAGATGGAGGCCGTCGTGAAGGAGCGCGGCATCAACACGTTCAAGCACTTCATGGCCTACAAGGGCGCGCTGATGGTCGAGGATGACGAGATGTTCGCGTCCTTCCGCCGCTGCGCCGAGCTGGGCGCGCTTCCCCTCGTCCATGCCGAGAACGGCGACATCGTCCAGGCCATGCAGGAAAAGCTGCTCGCCGACGGCGTCACGGGCCCCGAGGGCCACGCCTACAGCCGCCCGCCCGAGGTCGAGGGCGAGGCCGCCAACCGCGCCATCATGATCGCCGATGCCGCCGGCACGCCGCTCTATATCGTCCATGTCTCCTGCGAGCAGGCGCACGAGGCCATCCGGCGCGCACGCCAGAAGGGGATGCGCGTCTACGGCGAGCCGCTGATCCAGCACCTGACGCTGGATGAGAGCGAGTATTTCGACAAGGACTGGCAATACGCGGCGCGCCGCGTCATGTCCCCGCCGTTCCGGTCCAAGGACCACCAGGACAGCCTCTGGGCGGGTCTCGCCTCCGGCTCCCTCCAGGTCGTCGCCACCGACCACGCGGCGTTCTCGGACGAGCAGAAGCGCATGGGCGTCGACAACTTCACCCTGATCCCCAACGGCACCGGCGGCCTCGAGGAGCGGATGGCGATGCTCTGGACCCGCGGGGTCGAGACGGGCCGCCTGACGCCCGAGGAATTCGTCGCGGTGACCTCCACCAACATCGCCAAGATCCTCAACATCTACCCCATGAAGGGCGGCATCGCGGTGGGCGGCGACGCGGATCTCGTGGTCTGGGACCCGTCGATCCACCGCACGGTCGCCGTCAGCACCCAGAAGTCGATCATCGACTACAACGTCTTCGAGGGCATGGAGCTGAAAGCCGCCCCCCGCTACACCCTCAGCCGCGGCGACGTCATCTGGGCCCACGGCCAGAACTCCCAGCCCCAACCGGGCCGGGGCCGGTTCGTGAAGCGGAAGCCGTTCGCGAGCGCGAGCCAGGCGCTGAGCAAGTGGAAGGCGCTAAACACGCCACGGAAAATCGAGCGCGATCCGATGAACATTCCGGCGGGGGTTTGATGGCGGTTCTTAGTGTGCGTTAAATGCCCTCTGTCCTGCTTTCACACCGGAAAGAACTAAGAGTGTCCGTTCCAGATCTTCCAGACACGAGTGGTCTTCTTCTACTTTCAGAAGAAGAGTGGGACGCCCTTTCGCCGGATGACCAAGTTGAAAACCTCGTGAATTGGTTCCTAGTGAACTACGAGGACCCAGCAAACGAGCTGCCCTACAATGGGCGTGAAGGAGGTTATCAGTGGATTAACGGGGAATCTTCGACAGCTGAAAGTGCCTTATCAGAAAATTTCAATATATTCGTTGCTGACGAGATAATCAGTGCAGCGGTGTCTAAGATCGAAGATGATTGGGGAATTTATGAGTGGTCACCGGCATCGGACAGGAGCCAAATAGAAAGCGAAGTCCCGCCGCTGGAAATTGAACTAAAATCTCAGCTGGATCAGCTTATAGTTCAACTCGAAAGTCTTAAATCTCCCGCTGGATTGGGCCATAACCATCCGCCCGCTCGCATCTCAGACAGCCCGATGACTAATGACGAAATTGATGAGGCGATAGTTGCGGCTACAACTTTAGCTTCGGCGACAGGAAATAATGCTGTTACGACGTTAGAGACACACGCATCACTACGGCTGCTACAGAGAACGTCGATTAAAGTCGGCAGCTGGCTTGGAGCAAGGGCAACGATTGGAGCAGATGCTTTGGTAAAATCGACGGCTACGGTCGCCGGTGCAAAAATAGTAGTTTCTTGGGACGAGGTTCAGATGCTTCTGGAAAACGCTATTAAAATTGCAAACATGATGTTTTAGGCTTTTGTCCATGACCACCATCTCTGCCCAATCCCTCGACCTCGTCTTCCCGGCCCCCGACGGGCCCGTCCATGCGCTCTCGGACATTACGCTCGACATCGCCGAAGGCGAGTTCGTCTCCTTCATCGGCCCCTCGGGCTGCGGCAAGACCACCTTCCTGCGCTGCGTCGCGGCCCTGGAGACCCCCACCGGCGGCACGCTGACCGTCAACGGCATGACGCCCGACGAGGCCCGGCGCGCCCGCGCCTATGGCTACGTGTTCCAGGCCGCCGGGCTCTATCCGTGGCGGACCATCGGGAAAAACGTCACCCTGCCGCTCGAGATCATGGGGTATTCCAAGGCCGACCGCACCGCGCGGATGGAGGAGGTGCTGGAGCTGGTCGAGCTCGGCAACTTCGCCAACAAGTACCCCTGGCAGCTGTCTGGGGGCATGCAGCAGCGCGCCTCCATCGCCCGCGCGCTGGCCTTCGACGCGCCGATCCTGCTGATGGACGAGCCCTTCGGCGCGCTGGACGAGATCGTGCGCGATCGGCTGAACGAAGAACTCCTCGCCCTTTGGGCGCGCACGACGAAGACCACGCTCTTCGTGACCCATTCGATCCCCGAGGCGGTATACCTGTCGACCAAGATCGTCGTCATGTCCCCGCGCCCCGGCCGGATCACCGATATCATCGACTCGCCGCTCCCAAAGGAGCGCCCGCTCGACATCCGCGACAGCCCCGAATTCCTCGCCATCGCGCACCGCGTCCGCGAGGGCCTGCGCGAGGGGATGGAGGCCGCATGATGCCCTGGCCCACCGTCGCCGACCTCGTCGCGGTCGCCGTCGCGCTCTGGTTCCTGTTCGCGCCGCGCTTCGACGAGCTCGTGAACCCGCTGACCGGCGCGCTGGCGGGCTTCGTGGTGCTGTCCTCGCTCTGGCGGATTTGGAAGCGCCACGGGTCGGCCTCGTGATCCTCCGCCGCGCCACCGCCGCCGACGCGCCCGCCTGCGCCGCGATCGTCGCGCGCTGGATCGACGCGACCGACTGGATGGCCGATGGCCCGAGCGTGGCCGAACTGGAAGCACTGATGCGCGACGGCTTCCCCCGGCGCGAAGCCTGGGTCGCGGAGGCGGAGGGCCGCATCGCCGGGTACCTCTCGATGCGCGCGGAGGAGGACCACATCGTCGGCCTCTACGCCGATCGGCCCGGCCACGGCACCGGCCGCGCCCTCATCGACCAGGTCAAGACGGGCCGCGACCGGCTCCAGCTCAACAGCCACGCGCCCAACACCGCCGCCCATCGGTTCTACGAGCGCGAAGGCTTCCGCGTCACCGCGACGGACCTGCCCGGCGAGGACGGCGTCCCCGAAATCCGGATGGAGTGGACGCGATGACGCCGCGCGCACAGAGGCGTCCCGCATGACCGACGCGCCGCTCTCCGCGCCCGGTGCCGCCATCGGCCGGTCGGGCCGCGTGGCCCTGATCGTGCGGCGCATGGCCCATGGCACGCTGCCCGTCCTCGTGGTCATCGCGGCGCTGCTGGCGCTCTGGTACGCGGCCTGCATCCCGATGAACGCTCAGCAATCCGCGCTCGAGGCCGAGCGGGCCGGGATCGCCGTCTCGCCCCCCACCGCCGCCGAGCGGCGCGACATGGCAGGCCTCGCCATCGCGCTCGCCAATCCCGGCCCCGCCACCGCCCGCGCCTTTGCGCAGGAGCGGCCGCGCCTGCCCGCTCCACACCAGGTCGTCACCGAACTCTGGAACACGACCGTCGGGCAGGAGATCACCTCACGTCGCAGCCTCGTCTTCCACGCGGGCATCACCCTCGGGCCGACGCTTCTGGGCTTCGTCATCGGCTCGCTCGCGGGGATCCTGCTGGCCATCGGCATCGTCCACAGCCGCGTCATGGATGTGAGCGTCATGCCCTGGGCCATTGCGTCCCAGACGATCCCGATCCTCGCCATCGCGCCGATGATCATCGTCGTCCTGAACTCCATCGGCATCCAGGGACTGATCCCGAAGGCGATCATCTCGGCCTACCTGTCGTTCTTTCCGGTGACGGTCGGTATGGTGAAGGGCCTCCGCGCGCCCTCGACCGCCGACCTCGACCTGATGCGGACGTGGAACGCGGGGGCCGGGCGCACGCTGGTGTCGCTCCGCCTGCCGACCTCACTCCCCTATCTCTTCGCCTCGCTCAAGATCGCCGTTGCCGCGGCCCTCGTGGGCGCGATCATCGGAGAGCTGCCCACCGGTGCCGTCCGCGGCCTCGGCGCGCGGCTGTTGGCGGGAAGCTACTACGGCCAGACGGTCCAGATCTGGTCGGCGCTCTTCGGCGCGGCGATCGTCGCCGCCCTCCTCGTGATGCTGATCGCGGGGATCGAACGTCTGACGCTCCGCCGCATGGGTCTGGCGCGATGACCCTCGCCGCCCTCCCCCGCGGGCCCTCGGCCCTCCTGATCCTCGCCGGGCTGGCGCTGCTCGTGGACCTGCGGATCGCGGTCCTCCTGACGCTCTGGGCGATCTTCTGGGCGGCGAACGCGGCCCTCGTCCGCCATGGCGGCCGCGCGGCCGACCTCGCGGCGCCCATCCTCTTCGGCGTCACGCTCCTCGTCCTCTGGGAGGCGACCGTCCGCCTCTTCGACGTGCCCACGGTCATCCTGCCCGCGCCCAGCCTCATCGCGGGGGCCATCGCCTCGAACCTCCCGATCCTCTGGGCGGATTTCGTGCAGACCGTCCTCAAGGGTGCGCTGACCGGCTGGCTGATCGGCTGCGGCGCGGCCATCGGCGCCGCACTCCTGGTGGCGCGCTCGGACCTACTGCGCCGGGGTCTCCTGCCGGTCGGTAACTTCGTTGCGGCCCTGCCGATCGTCGGCACCGCGCCGATCCTCGTGATGTGGTTCGGCTTCGGCTGGGAATCGAAGGCGGCGGTCGTCGTGGTGATGGTGTTCTTCCCGGTCCTCGTGAACACGGTCGCGGGCCTCTCGGACAACACGGCCATGCAGCGCGACCTGATGCGCACCTACGGCGCCACGCCGGGCCAGACGCTCCGCCACCTGCGCCTGCAATCGGCGCTGCCCTTCATCTTCAACGGGCTCAAGATCGCGACCACCCTCGCCCTGATCGGCGCCATCGTCGCGGAATTCTTCGGCAGTCCGACCGTCGGCATGGGCTTCCGCATCTCGACCGAGGTCGGTCGCTTGAACCTTCCGATGGTCTGGGCCTCCATCACCGTCGCGGCGCTGGTCGGAAGCCTCAGCTACGGCCTCATCGCCATGTTGGAAAAACGGATGACCTTCTGGCATCCTTCGCAGAGATCCCGTCGCTAAAGGCGGGCCGGGCGGGACACCCCCGCCTGATAACAGGGAGACGACGACTTGAAACATCTCATCGCTTCGGCCGCCATCGCATGCGCGGCCACCGGCGCGGCCTTCGCCGACGCCCATGCCGACAACGCGGTCACGCTGCAACTGCAATGGGTCACGCAGGCCCAGTTCGCGGGATATTACGTGGCGCTCGACAAGGGCTTCTACGAAGAGGAAGGCCTCGACGTCACGATCCTGCCCGGCGGCCCCGACATCGCCCCGCCGCAGGTGCTCGCGGGCGGCGGCGCGGACGCCATGCTCAACTGGATGCCCTCGGCGCTGAGCGCGCGCGAAAAGGGTCTGCCGGTCGTCAACATTGCCCAGCCCTTCAAGACCTCGGGCCTGATGCTGACCTGCTGGAAGGACACGGGCATCGAGGGTCCCCAGGATTTCCGCGGTAAGACCATCGGCGTCTGGTTCTTCGGCAATGAGTTCCCGTTCCTCAGCTGGATGTCGCAGGAAGGCATCCCGACCGAGGGCGGCGATGACGGCGTGACCGTGCTCAAGCAGGGCTTCAACGTCGATCCCCTCCTCCAGCGCCAGGCCGACTGCATCTCGACGATGACCTACAACGAATACGGCCAGGTCCTCGATGCGGGCATCTCCGAGGACGAGCTCGTGACGTTCAAATACGAGGACATGGGCGTCGCGACCCTCGAGGACGGCATCTACGTGCTGGAAGAGAATCTCGAGGATCCCGCCTTCGTCGAGAAGATGACCAAGTTCGTGCGCGCCTCGATGAAGGGCTGGAAATACGCCGAGGAGAACCCCGAGGAGGCCGCGGGGATCGTGCTCGACAACGACGAGACCGGCGCCCAGTCCGAAGCCCACCAGCTTCGCATGATGGGCGAGATCGCCAAGCTGACCGCCGGCTCCAACGGCGCGCTCGACGAGGCCGATTTCCAGCGTACCGTCGACACGCTGCTGGCCGGCGGCTCCGACCCGGTCATCACCGCCCAGCCCGAGGGCGCGTGGACCAGCGTGATCACCGACGCCGCGCTGGAGTGAACCGCGACGCGCGCGATACCGAACGGGGGCGGCCTTCGGGTCGCCCCTTTTCACGTGAGCCACACGCACGACGGATGACCATGGTTCCCGACCCGTTCCCCACACGCTGCCGTTCCGATCCGACCCACGGATCGTACGGAGCCGCGCCCCATGGGGATGCACCGTGAACCGGCTCATGGAATGGCTGCGCCGCCTGAGCGGTCGAGCGCCGCTCGATCCGCGCCTCCGTCGCATGACGGACACGCCACGCAACGAATACATCTTCTTCGAAGTCCCACCCGGCGAGACACCCAACAGCGCTTTCACCAAGCTGACGACGGCAAGCGATCCGATCCATGCAAGCGACGGCGGGGCGTCGGAACATGGCTGCTCGGTCGAGACACCGGACGGCGTCGTCTACCATTGTCTCGTGACCAATCGGGATGTCGATGGGTGGAGGACGGATATCGCCGCCGGGGCGCGACACCACGGCTGGTCGCTCGCGAAGATCGAGGGGCGCCGCTTCGCCCTCGATGACGGTCGGACCTATCCCCTGGCCGATTGCCGCATCGCGTTCTTCTAGCGGCGGGCGCCAATCGCGGCGTGTGCCCGGCGGCCATGACCCGACCGATCCTCGACGTGATGCCCCGCCATACGCCCCCGATCCCGGTCGACATGCCGTGCCCGCACTGGACCGCATCCCGGCCCGGGCCTAGGCTCGGGACACACCCCACCGACCGCCGGAGACACCCCATGCCCCGCCTCGCCGCCGCCCTTCTCCTTGCCGCCGCCCTGCCCGCGCAGGCGCAGGACGCACCGATCTGCGGCGGGATCAGCCTCGTGGGGGACTGGCTCGGCGGCACCGCCGACGCCTCCGACATCGCCACCGCCGAGGCGCCCTTCGATGCAAGCGGCGCGGTTCCCATTGCGGGCCATCTCGTGCGGATGTTCACCCTGTCGGCCCGCGCCGAGATCCGGGTCGAGGTCGCCGCCCGCCCCGAGGGCGACCCCTATGTGACCATCTTCGACGCCGCAGGCACGCAGGTCGGCGAGGATGACGACGGCGGCGGCGACTTCGCCGCCCGGGCCGAGATGTCGCTGGAACCGGGGTCATATTGCCTCGCCGCGCGGAGCTACGAATCCGGCGTGACCGAGGTGGATCTTCGCGTCGGGCGCGCCGACCAGCCCGCCATGACCGCGCGGGCCGAGACCGCCCCGGCCTATCAGGGCGAGGCGTCGGGCGGCTGCGGCGCGCCCGACATCGCCGTGCTGGCCGAGGGGATCACCGCCGCCGACATCGCCGACGGGCTGTCGGCGGGCGGGCCGACGGGCGCGACCCCGGCCTGGGCGCTGTCGCTGGCCGAGCCACTCTCGCTGACGCTGACCGGGGTGAGCGAGACGGGCGATCCCGTACTGCGGCTGCGCGACGGGACGGGACGGCTTCTGGCCGAGAACGACGATGCCGACGGGCTCGACAGCCGGATCGACATCGCGGACCCATTGCCGCCGGGCGAGTACTGCCTCGAGGTGGAAGACCTGAACGGTTCCGAGAACGACGTGTTCGTCGAGATCTTGTCCTTCGATCCCGATGCCGAGCGGCGGCGCGAGATCGCGGCGGGCAACATGGCCCCCGGCCCCTCGGACGACACGCCGCTGCGCGAGATCGGCACACTCGAGACGGTGCTCGTGACCGAGGCGCAGGCGACAACCGAGGCCGTTTGGTTCAGCCTAAATGTCGCGCAGGGCGGGCTGGTGCTGATCGAAGCCCTGGGCAATGGGCTCGACCCGGCGGTCAGCCTCTTCGACCGGGCGGGCCGCGACATGGGGCGGAACGATGACGGGCCGAACGGGCTCGACGCGCAGCTCGTTACCAAGCTCTTTCCCGGCGAGTACCTGCTTGCGCTGCGGATGGTCGGCGACGGCCAGAGCGGCCCCGTGCGCATCGTGATGGAGCGTTACGTCCCCGCGCAATAGGCCGCCGCAGCCCGGCCTACTTGTTCATCTTCGACAGCATCGCCTGCATCTCGGCCAGCTGCTTGCGGATCGCATCGAGCTCTTCCTTCGATTGCGGTGCCGCGTCGCTGCCCTCCGCGGGCAGCTCGCCCGGCGCGGCGCCGCCCTCGACCGGGGCGGTCCAGCCGCCGGTCATCGCCTTGAAGAACGCGGCCTGCTGCTCCTGCATGGCCTTGAAGCCGGGCATCTGCGCCATCGGGTTCATCGCGGTCATATTCTCGACCATCTTCGACTGGCCCGAGCGCAGCATCTCGAAGCTGGAGGCGAGGAAGTCCGGCACCACCGATTGCGCCGCGCCGGTATAGGAGCGGACGAGGTCGGTCAGCACACCCAGCGGCAGCACGCTGTCGCCCTTGGATTCGTGCTCGGCGATGATCTGCAGGAGGTAAGAGCGCGTCAGGTCGTCACCCGATTTCAGGTCCACGATCTGCACCTCGCGGCCGGCGCGGATGAAGCCCGCGATGTCCTCGAGCGTGACGTAGTCGCTGGTCTCGGTATTGTAGAGCCGCCGGCTCGCGTAGCGCTTGATGAGCAGCGGCTTCGTGTCATCCGACATCGCTGGACCTCCGTTGGGTGCAGTGCAGCGTAGCGGTTCCGCAGCGCAGCGCAAACGAAAAGGTCCGACCCGGACCTTGCCGCTTCGTAAGGCGGAGGGCTCCATGATGCGGATGCAGAAAGGGCGGGCCCTCGCGGACCCGCCCCTCACGGTCGTTCGACCGGCGACGTCCTTACTTGGACGCGGCCTTCTTGCTGGCGGCTGTGGCCTGCGCGGTCGCCTTCTTGACGGCCACGGTGGCGTCTTCCTGGGCTTCCTTGCCGGCGGCCATCATCAGCTCGACGGTGTCCATCTGGACCTTCTTGGCGATCTCGGCGAAGGCGGCCATGTTCTCGGCAGCCACTTCGGCAGAGGCCGAAGCGAAATCGGTGAAGGACTTGGCGTAGTCGGCCGGCTCGTCCTTGACGGAGGCGACGGGCGCCATCTTGTTCAGTGTCTCGCGGGTCCACTTGTGGCTGATCTCGGCCGACTGCTCGGCGGCGTTCAGGGCCACGGCGGACATCTTCTCGGCGAAGGCGGCCTGCGTCTTGAAGGCCTCGGTCATCGCACCGGTGTCGACCGGCATCATGCCCATCATGTCGGACATGTACTTGGTGAAATCTTGCGTCTTGGTCATCATGTTGTTCTCCTCGCGTGTCTCTGGCGCCAGCGGCCGATTGCGGAACCGGTCCGTGCTGCGTCTGCGAAAGGATATACATGCTGCATCGCGGCATTGCAAGGGTGGATTGCTGCACTGCAGCATAAAAATTCCGCCACGAAATCGCGGATGGCCAATGCCGGATGCGTCGCGCCGAGCCTTATATAACCCACTGATTATGTATAGTTATTTTTAGCGTCTGGTGCCGCCCGACCCGAAACCACCTCCACATCGCCTCGCCCACCCGGCGAAAATACTCGCGACGAACGAACGTTCCGCCGTGCGACCCGGCTAACCCGTCAGGCCGCGCGATCCTTCGACTTCACGTATTGCCCCGGCGCCGCCTCGATCACCGGGTGGTTCGGCCCGCCGGGCTTGCGCGCCGCGACCTTCTTGCCCGAACGCGGCCGCACCCATTCCTCCCACCGCGGCCACCATGACCCCTCGTGATAGACGGCCTTTTGCTGCCAATCCTCGGGCGTCTCGGCTTCCAGCCCCTCGTCGTTGATGTAGTGGCCATATTTTTTCTTCGAGGGCGGATTCACGATGCCCGCGATATGCCCGCTCTCGGAGAGGATGAACGTCTTGTCGTCCGAGCCCATCTTGTCGACCGTGTGCCACGCGCCCTTCCACTGGGCGATGTGGTCGGTCTCGCAGGCGATCGCGGCCAGCGGCACCGTCACGTCCCCAAGCGTCAGCCCGTCCTCGCCCAGAAGCGAGAAGCCCGTCGTCGCCAGCTCGTTGGCCAGGCAGAGCTTGCGGAGGTATTCGGTCACCATCGGGCCGGGCAGGTTGGTGCCGTCGCCATTCCAGTAGAGCAGGTCGAAGGCGGGCGGCGCCTCGCCCAGCATGTAGGACTTGATCGCGGGTCCGTAGACGAGGTCGTTGGACCGCAGGTAGCTGAAGGTCCGCCCCATGAAGAACTTGTCGAGATAGCCCTTCTGCTTGCTCTCGCGTTCGATCCCGTCGACGAAGTCGTCATCGAGGAACACGCCCATCTCGCCGGGATCGCTGAAATCCGCCAGCGTCGTGAAGAAGGTGGCCGACGCCACCGAGGTATCGCCCCGCCGTGCCATCAGCGCCAGCGTCGCGGCCAGCGTCGTCCCCGCGATGCAGTAGCCGATGGCGTTGACCTGGTCCTGCTGCGTGATCTCGCGGGCGACGTCGATCGCGGTCAGGTAGCCGTCAGTCACGTAGTCGTCGAGGCCCACATCCGCATAGCTCGCATCGGGGTTCACCCAGCTCACCACGAAAAGCGTGTAGCCCTGGTCCACGATCCATTTGATGAGACTGTTCTGCGGCTTCAGGTCGAGGACGTAGAACTTGTTGATCCAGGGCGGGAACAGGACGATCGGCCGCGCATGGACCTGCTTCGTCGTCGGCGCGTACTGGATCAGCTCGAACATCCGGTTGCGGAACACGATCGATCCTTCGGTCGCGGCGATGTTGCCGCCAACCTGGAACGCGTCCGGGTCCGACAGGGTCACCAGCCAGTCGCCGTGGTTCGCTTCGATATCCCGCACGAGGTTCTCCAGCCCCTTCACGAGGCTTTCGCCCTCGGTCTCGACGGCGCGTTGCATCGCCTCGGGGTTGGTCGCGAGGAAGTTGGTCGGCGCGAAGAGATCGACGATCTGCTGGCTGAAGAACTCGACCCGCCGTTTGTCGGCCATGTCGAGCCCGCCCAGGTCGGCCACCGTGTCGCGGATCGCCGAGGCGCTGATCTGATACTGCTGCTTGAGGAAATTGTAATAGGGATGCTCGTCCCAGAGCGGGTTGGCGAAGCGGCGGTCCTTGGGCAGGTCGTCCGCCGCCGGGGCGGGCTTGCCCTGGGCCAGAGCGCCCTGCGCCTCCATCGCGTGGCGCAGCGCCTGCCCCCAGTATCCGACCTGCCGTTCGATCAGTTTGCCGGGATTGTTGGCCAGCTCGGCCCAATAGGCCGCCATCGCCTTGGCGTAGAGTTCCGGTCCCGGCCCCTGCAATCCCTGGTCCGAGGATTGCCGCTGCGACAACGCACCGACCAGCCGCTTGGTCAGTTCGTCCATCCGCGCAAGATTGGCGTTCATGCGCTCCAGCGCGCCCCCGTCCGTTTCGTCACGCTTCGTTGCATTCGCACCATCTTCGCTCGTCATCGCTTGCCTTCCGCGTTCATGCTGCACATGCTAACACCGCAAGACCTAGCACGTTGGGTCTGCGGACCCAATGCGGCAGGGTCCAAATCCATGCCGCGTCGCTCTTCGAGGGAATACCCCATGCGCTTCATGGCCGCCTACGACATGATGGAAGCCGCCCGAAACACGAACGCATGGCTGGGGGCCACGGCCCGCACGATGGCCAGCTATCCGGCCTTCGCGCTGATCCCGAACCCCGCCTTCCAGTGGATGGCCGCCTGGGGCGAGGTCACCGAGCGCAGCTTCGAGCGCATGATCGTCAAACCCGACTGGAACATCCCGCCCCTGACGGGCGAAGACGGGCGCGACCACATCGTCGCCGTCGAGACCGAGGTCGAGCGGCCCTTCGGCGACCTCATCCGCTTCAACGTGCAGGGCCGCGCCCCGATGGCCCGCCGCATCATGCTGGTGGCGCCGATGTCGGGCCATTACGCCACGCTGCTGCGCAGCACGGTCGTCTCGCTCCTGCCCGATGCGGATGTCTACATCACCGACTGGCACAACGCCCGCGACATCCCCGTCAGCGCCGGCAAGTTCGACGTCGAGGATTACACCCTCTACCTCGTCGATTTCATGAAGGCGCTCGGCCCCGACATCAACGTCATCGCCGTCTGCCAGCCCGCCCCCCTGACGCTGGCTGCGACGGCCCTTCTGGCCGAGCAGGACCCCGACGCCCAGCCCTCGACCCTGACGCTGATCGGCGGTCCCATCGACCCCGATGCCGCCGCCACCGACGTCACCGATTTCGGCCGCCGCGTGACCATGGGCCAACTCGAGCAGTCGATGGTCCAGCGCGTCGGCTTCAAGTACCCGGGTGTGGGGCGGATGGTCTATCCGGGCCTGCTGCAGCTCGCGTCCTTCATGTCGATGAACGCCGAGACCCATTCCAAGGCCTTCGCCGACCAGGTGATGAACGTGGCCGAGGGCACGGCCAGCGATCACGACCGGCACAACAAGTTCTACGACGAATACCTCGCCGTGATGGACATGACCGCGGAGTTCTACCTCTCAACCGTCGAGCGCATCTTCAAGGGCCTCGAGATCGCGCAGAACCGCTTTACCGTCGACGGCCACCAGGTCGATATCGGCAAGATCACCCGCGTCGCCGTCAAGACGGTCGAAGGCGGCAAGGACGACATCTCGGCCCCCGGGCAATGCGTCGCGGCGCTCGATCTGCTGACGGGCCTGCCCGACGACAGGAAGGCCAGCTATCTCGAACCCGAGGCCGGGCATTACGGCATCTTCGCGGGTGGCTCGTGGCGGCGGAACATCCGGCCACTCGTGCTCGACTTCATTGACGCCAATTCCGGCAAGGCGACGCCCAAGCGCCGCAAGCCGAAGCTGCGCGCGGTCGAGACGGCCGACGTCCCGCCGCCCTCGCCCAACGTCGCGGTCTGATGCCCGATCTCGGCTTCGCCTGTCGCTGCGGCGAACTTCGCGGGGTCGTCGCCGATGTCGCGCCCGCCGACTATACGCATATCGCCTGCCACTGCGCCGATTGCCGGTCGGCCTATACCCATCTGGGCCTCGCCGATCCCGAGAAGGTCGAGATCCTGCAGACCGCGCAGGACCGCATCCGCATCACCCAGGGCGGCGAGAACCTCCGCATCATGCGCCTGTCGCCGAAGGGCGCGCTCCGCTGGTACGCGACCTGCTGCGACACGCCGCTGTTCTTCACGCCGACCAAGGCGCGCTTCGTCCATGTCGGCGTGAATGCCGACCGGCTGGACGATGCGACCGAGGCGGGGCCCGTCGTGGCCGAGGCCTTCATCCCGGCCCCGGACGGCAAGGCCGGGCACAAGGGCATGCCGAAGATGGTGGGCAAGATGCTCGTGCGGATGGCCGCCAAGAACCTCAATGGCGACTGGAAGGACAGTCCGTTCTTCGAGGCCGACGGGACCACCCCGACCGTGATCCCGCAGGTCCTGACGCGCGAGGAACGGGCCGCCGCCCTGATGGGCGTCCGCCGGGCCTGACGAGCCGTCCCCGAAACGGCCCGTATCGAATCGGATTCTCCGAACTTCGCGGGTGTGTCCGCCGCGCGCGTTCACACGGCGTTAGCACCTGTGGCGGCATTGTGGCGCGGAATCGGAGCGATGCGCTCCCGCGCCGAGAGGATGTGATGACCGCCCGTCAGAACCCCGAGAGCCAGACGTGGCACGTGACGCCCGACCTCCTCGGGGTGCTCGATGCCGACGGCAAGTTCATGCGCACCAATCCCGCGTGGTTCGCGACGCTCGGGCGCACCCCCGAGGATATCGAGAGTCGGCTCTTCTTCGATTTCATCCATCCCGAGGACATCGCCCGGACCGCCAAGGCCTTCGTCGATATCCAGCACGGTCGCCCCATCCTGCAATTCGAGAACCGCTATCGCCACAAGGACGGCAGCTATCGCTGGCTCTCGTGGAACGGCGTCCCCGAGGGCGACCTGTTCTTCTGCTCCGCCCGCGACGTGACCGAGGCCAAGGACAATGTCACCAAACTCGCCCTGCGCGAGATCGAGGGCAAGCTGCGCGAGCAGTTCATCTCCATCCTCGGCCACGACCTGCGCAACCCGCTGGCCGGCGCGACCTGCGCCGTCGAGTACCTGCGCGATCGCGAGACGCTGTCGGACCGCGGCCGCACCGTGATCGCCACAGCGGACCAGTCGCTGCGCCGGATGTCGACGCTGATCGACGACGTTCTCGATTTCGCGCGAGCGCGGCTCGGCGGCGATATCGGCGTCGACCGGCGCTGCGGCGTGGTGCTTCGCCCCGTCCTCGCCCAGACCGTCGCCGAGATCGCGATGGCCCATCCCGACACCGTCTTCGAGGAAGAATACGCCTTCACCGATCCCGTCGCCTGCGATCCCGACCGTATCGCACAGCTCGTCTCGAACCTTCTCGGGAACGCGGTCTTCCACGGCGAGCCGGGCGGGACGGTCCGTATCCGCGCGGCGGACGACGGCGACCGTCTCGCCGTCGCCATCACGAACCACGGCGGCCGCATCCCCGCGGCGGTCAAGGCGATGCTGTTCCAGCCGTTCCGGCGCGCCGACCCCGGCAACAGTCCGAACGGTCTGGGCCTCGGACTCTATATCTCAAAGCAGATCGCCGACGGCCATGAGGGCGACATCGCGGTCGACTCCGACGGGACCGAGACCACCTTCACGCTGCGCATCCCGCGCGACCTGACCCCGGCGGCATCCGACGCGCCCGAACGGCTGAGCGCGTGAGACGGAGACGGGCGTGCCGGTCCCCCGGCGCGCCCGCATCTTCATCATTCGCAGGGGGCAACGGCCCCCGGCGCGACCCCGGATTCAGTGCCCTAGGATCTGGCTCAGGAAGAGCTTCGTGCGCTCGTTCTGCGGGTTGCTGAAGAAGGCCTCCGGCTCGTTCTGTTCGACGATCTGGCCCGCATCCATGAAGATGACCCGGTTCGCGACCTGGCGGGCGAAGCCCATCTCGTGCGTCACGCAGAGCATGGTCATCCCCTCCTCGGCGAGCTGGATCATCGTGTCCAGCACCTCCTTGATCATCTCGGGGTCGAGCGCCGAGGTCGGCTCGTCGAAGAGCATGATCCGGGGCCGCATGCAGAGCGACCGCGCGATGGCCACCCGCTGCTGCTGACCGCCCGAGAGCTGGCCGGGATACTTGTTGGCCTGGTCGGGGATCTTCACCTTCTCGAGGAAGTACATCGCCGTCTCTTCCGCCTCGCGCTTGGGCGTCTTGCGAACCCAGATCGGCGCCAGCGTCAGGTTTTCGAGCACCGTCAGATGCGGGAACAGGTTGAAGTGCTGAAAGCACATGCCGACCTCGGACCGAATCTTGTCGATATTCTTGAGATCCGACGAGAGCGGCGTGCCGTCGACCACGATCGAGCCCTGCTGATGCTCTTCCAGGGCGTTGATACAGCGGATCAGCGTCGACTTGCCCGAACCCGAAGGTCCGCAGATGACGATCCGCTCACCCCGTTGCACCGTCAGGTCGATGTCGCGCAGCACGTGGAACGACCCGTACCACTTGTTCATGTTCTGGATATCGATCGCCACCTCGTCGGAGACGGTCATGCCCTGCGGGTTGGTGTCCAATGCAGCCATGTCGGCCTCCTATCGATGGTCGGTGCGCAGCTGGCGTTCGAGCCACTGCGAATATTGCGAGATGCCGTAGCAGACGACGAAGAACAGCACGCAGGCCGCGGCCCAGAGCTCCCAGTAGACGCCCGTCCAGTCGGTCGAGCTGAGGATCGGGCCCCGGATCATGCCGACGAGGTCGAACATCGAGATGACCGAGACCAGCGTCGTGTCCTTGAAGAGGCCGACCGCGACGTTGACGATGCCGGGGATCGAGATCTTCAGCGCCTGCGGCAGGATGATCAGCCGCATCGCCTGCGGGTAGTCGAGCCCAAGCGAATCCGCCGCCTCGTACTGGCCCTTCGGCAGCGCGGCGAGACCGCCCCGGATCACCTCGGCGATATAGGCCGAGGAGAAGGCCGTGATCATGATGATCACCCGCACGATCAGGTCGAAGTTCGAGTTCGGCGGCAGGAAGTAGGCCAGGACCACGTTCGCCACGAAGAGTAGCGTGATCAGCGGCACGCCGCGGATGAACTCGATGAAGACCACGCAGAAGCCCTTGACGATGGGCAGGCGCGATTGCCGTCCCAGCGCCAGCACGATCCCGATCGGCAGCGACAGGGACACGCAGACGACGCCGAGGATCATGTTGAGCATGAACCCACCCATCTGGCGCGACGGCACGGCCTCGATCGCCAGGAAGTCGCGTCCGGCGTCGATCACGAAGCCCCCGACCCAGAGCGTTACGATGAAGGTCGCCACCCCGGCCAGGAGCCCGAGCACGAAGCCCCGGCGCTCGACGCGGGTGAAGACCATGTAGCCGAGCGCGATGCCGAGGGCGACGAAGATCGGCGACAGCGCCGTGCCGCCCCAGATCAGCCAGTAGGCGAGGAACGGGTAGATCGCCGTCGCGATCAGCGTCCAGCGCGGCATCTTGAAGAACAGGACCGGCGGCACCGCGAGGAACAGGAGCGCGAAGGCCAGCGACGGCCGCCAGCGCAGGTAGTCGGGATACTGGAACCCGAAGAGAAGCTGCGGCCAGCGCTCGGAGAGGACCGCGAAGCAGCCCCCGCCGCTGCCCTGCAACTGCTCGCGACAGTCGCGGATGTCCTCGCCGGTCCAGGTGCCGTTCACGATCCACGGGATCAGGCCCGACAGGAGGTACCAGACGACCAGCAGGCCGAGGATGGTCATCACCGTGTTGAACCAGCCCGAGAAGAGGTTCTCGCGAACCCACTTGACGATCCCGGTCTCGGCCACCGGCGGCGGCGCGGGCGGGATCTCGCTTTCGCGGACGAAGGCGACGGAATGTGCGTGTGCGTCGGACATCTCAGCGCTCCTTCAGGGCCACGGAATTGTTGTACACGTTCATGATCGCCGAGATGGCGAGGCTGAACGTCAGGTAGAACGCCATCAGGAGAAGGATGCATTCCAGCGCCCGGCCCGTCTGGTTGAGCGTGATGCCCCCCAGCGTCCCCGTCAGGTCCATGTACCCCACCGCGATGGCAAGCGACGTGTTCTTGGTGATGTTGAGATATTGCGAGATCAGCGGCGGGATGATGACCCGAAGCGCCTGCGGCAGCACCACCAGCGACATGATCCGGCCGGGACGCAGGCCCAGGGCTGCGGCCGCCTCGGTCTGTCCCTTGGATACCGCGAGGATGCCCGCGCGGACGTTTTCGGCGATGAAGGCGCCGGTATAGATCGACAGCGCGAACCACAGCGCGATCAGCGACGGTCGCAGCAGGAAGCCGCCCTCGAAGCGGAAGCGCCCCATCTCGGGGTTCTCCATGCCGACGGGGAAGCCCAGCACCACCTGCGCGATCACGACCGGCAGGATCAGGATGGCGAGCGACGGCAGCAGCGTCGGCACCTCGCGGCCGTGATCGTAGAGCTGCTTGCGCGCGTAGCTGCGCCAGCCGAACACGCCGAGGATCGACGCCGCGACGATCGCCGCGATCAGCCAGCCCTGCCCGCTGAAGGTCAGGCGCGGGATGAAAACGCCCTGGTTGGTCGCCGCGAACATCCCGAAGAGCAGCGACCGCTCGGGGTCGGAGCCGTCGCGCGGCAGCCGGAAATCGGAGATCGCCGGGAAGGTGTTCGCCGCGACGGTGAAGATGATGATGATCCAGATCAGAACCGGGATGTTGCGGAACATCTCGACATAGACGGCCATCAGCTTGGAGATGATCCAGTTGTTCGACAGGCGCAGCACGCCCGCGATCACGCCGAAGATCGTCGCCGTCACGCAGGCGAGGACCGCCACGATGATCGTGTTGATGGCGCCGACGATGGTGGCGCGCAGATGCGTCGATTGCGACGTGTACTCGATCGGCTGCTGGTTGATGTCGTAGCCGGCCGGAGCCTGGAGGAAGTCGAAACTGATGCCGACCTGCTGCAGAACGGGGTTGTTGATCGCGTTGTTGATCATCCAACCGAAGAACAGGAACAGCAGGATCAGGGCGATGAACTGGAACGTATAGCTCCGGTATCGCGTGTCGTTGATCAGCTGCCCGAAACGGAATCCTTCCGCCTTCGGCGGATCGGTCATCGTCGTCATTGGCTTTCCCCGTGTCCCTGCGGGCACTTGGACCCCTGCGGTCCGTCGGGGTCATATGTCGCCCCGTTTCCCGCACCCGCGGGTTTCTAGTCGTCTGTGGAAGAAGAAAGGGCGCGACTTGCGCCGCGCCCTTTCAGGTCGATGTCTTACCGGAAGGGCGGCGAGTAGATCAGCCCGCCATCGGTGTATTGGGCGTTCAGACCGCGGGCCAGGCCGATGGCCGTGGACTCGCCGATGTTCGTGTCGAACACCTCGCCGTAGTTGCCGACCGCCGCGATGGCGTTCTTGGCCCAGGCGGCGTCGAGGCCGATCATGGCGCCCAGCTCACCCTCGGTGCCCAGGAGACGGTTGATCTCCGGGTTGTCGCCCGGTGCAGCGGCCATGTCCTCGACATTGCCCTGGGTCACGCCCAGCTCTTCGGCCGAGATCAGCGCGTTGAGCGTCCAGCGGACGATGTCCGCCCACTCGCTGTCGCCGTGGCGCACGAGGGGACCGAGCGGCTCCTTGGAGACAACCTCGGGCAGGATCACGCTGTCGTCGGGCGTCTCGAAGCCCGCACGCTGCGCGGCCAGGGCCGAACGGTCGGTGGTGTAGACGTCGCAGGCACCGGCCAGGAACTGCTGGACGGCCTCGGCGCCGGTCTCGATCGGCACGGGCTCGTAGGACATGCCGTTCACGCGGAAGAAGTCCGCGAGGTTCAGCTCGGTCGTGGTGCCGGTCTGGATGCAGACCGTGGCGCCGTCGAGCTCGGTGGCCGAGGCCACGCCGAGATCGGCGGGGACCATGAAGCCCTGACCGTCATAGTAGTTCACGCCAACGAAATCGAACTTGAGGTCGGTGTCGCGCGAGAAGGTCCAGGTCGTGTTCCGGGCCAGCATGTCGATCTCGCCGGAGGCCAGCGCGGTGAAGCGCGTCTTGCCGGTGGTCGGCACGAAGGTCACGGCGTCCGCGTCCCCGAGGACAGCAGCGGCGACCGCGCGGCACACGGCCACGTCGAAGCCCTGCCACACGCCGTCGGAATCGGGCTCGGCAAAGCCCGGAACGCCGGTGGTGACGCCGCAATTCAGCGTGCCACGGGCCTTGACGTCGTCCAGCGTCGCGGCCGAAGCGGCCACGGACGCCAGGCCGGCAAGGGCCACGGTGCCGAGAAATACGGATTTCTTCATAGGTTCAAACCTCTTCCTGATGGACCGCCACCGCGACATCGCGCGGGGCGGCACCGGCCCGTGAGAAAGGCCGGCTGAATTTACGTGAGGATGTTCATCCCCCTCACTGCGCGTGAAGAGGCCAGATGGGGCTGCGAAGGTCAAGGGAGGTTGCCGAGAAATGAGGCAGGCCAATGGTCGCAGAGCGCAGGATTTCCCCTTGAATCGGGCATTCCTCGCCCGAAACGGCGCTTGGTTGTGCACGGGGCGAAACCGGGCGGCATCTGCCGCGCCACGTCAGGTCGCCGCGAGCAGGTCCAGATAGCGGCGCGCCTGCAGGAAGGCGTCGCGCTTGGAGGCCGCCAGGGTCGCGGCCTCGTCGTCGACGCCCCATTGCTCAGCCTGCCAGTCCTCGTCGATGCGTGACCGCCCCCAGAGATCGTCCGCGTCGCGTCCCGCCAGCGCCGCAAGCCCGAGGACGAGGCTTCCCGACAGCGTGACGAACTCGCTCAGCGCCGTCAGCTCCCAAGGCGTAGCCGCCGCCACCGCCGCGCGCAGCGCCTCGACTGCGTTGGCGGGTTGCGCGACCGGGATGACGCCTTGCGTCACGGCCAGCCGCGCGCCCAGCTCCTCGTCGGCCCAGTCGAGCATCGGGTCCCATGCCGCCGCCTGCCGTTCGACCAATCCGTCCGGCCCCGCGGCGCGGTAGCACAGAAGATCGCTCTCGCCGTATTCGCACAGATGCGCGGCGACGGCCGCAGCCTGCGGCACCACCTTGTCGACGGTCGTATTCACCGCCCGCGTCAGCGGCATCGAAAGGGGGTCGATCATCTCGCCCTGCGCCGCCCATTCGGACGCGACACCGGCGGCGAGCGCGGGCGACGGCATCACCAGCTCGCGCTTGCCGGGCGACATCACGGGCCGTCCGTCCAGCCGCACCGCATGCCCGCCCTCGATCCGCTCGACCACGGCGTCGGTCCAGAACCGCTTCGCCTTCCATTCGCTCATCGCGCCGCTCCGTCAGTCCTCGTCCAGGAAGGGGTCAACGGGCACATCGCCCGCATCCCAGCCCAGCATGGCCCAGGTCTGCACCATGTGATCGGGCAAGGGCGCCGTCAGGTGCAGCCGCGCGCCGGTGATCGGATGCGTCAGTTGCAGCGACCGCGCATGGAGATGCAGCTTGCGGCTGATCTCGCCGCCCAGCTGCGCGCCCCAGCCGTCGCCCATATTCTCCTGGCCCGAGCCGCCATACTTGCCGTCGCCCACGATCGGATGACCCAGCTCGGCCATATGCGCCCGAAGCTGGTGCGTCCGCCCAGTGACCGGCACCAGCGCGCACCATGCCGCGCGTCCGCCCAGCGCCTCGAGCACCGCGTAATCCGTCGTCGCGTTCTTGGCGCCCTTCACTTCGCCGACCTCGTCGGGATGAATCGCGCGCATCTTCTCGGACCCCGCGCCCCCGGCCTTCACCAACCCGTAGCGCACCGTCCCCATCCGGGGATGCGGCACGCCCGCGACGGCGGCCCAGTAGATCTTGCGCGTCTCGCGGTCTCGAAACGCATCCGACAGCGCGGCAGCCGTCATCCGGTTGCGCGCCATGACGAGGATGCCGCTCGTGTCGCGGTCCAGCCGGTGGACGAGGCGCGGCTGCTCGTCCGCATCGAAGCGCAGCGCATCACCCATCCCGTCGATGTGCCGGTCGCCCTGCCCCGAGCCGCCCTGGCTGGCCAGCCCCGGCGGCTTGTTCAGCGCCAGGAGATGATCGTCGCGGTAGATCACGCAGGACCGGATCATCTCGGCATCGGCCTCGGCCACCTTCTCGCGGCGCGGAGCTGCGGGCGCCTGGCCCTGCGCCAGCGGCGGGACGCGCACCTCCTGCCCCTCCTCGACGCGGGTCGAGGCTTTCACCCGTCCGCCATCGACCCGCAGGTCGCCCTTGCGGCACATCTTCTCGACCGCGCCCTGCGTCACCTGCGGAAAGCGGCGGCGCAGCCAGCGGTCCAGCCGCTGGTCGCCCTCGCCCGCGGCCACGACGACCTTCTGCACACCGCTCATGTCAGTCCCCGCATCATCCAGACCCCCAGCGCCAGCGCGCCGACCGACAGGCCGACCGACGCCGCGACATACCCGGCTGCCTGCGCGACCTCGCCCCGTTCGAACAACGTCACCGTCTCGAGGCTGAACGCCGAGAAGGTCGTGAAGCCGCCCAGCAGGCCCGTCAGCAGGAACGGCTGCCAATCGGTCAGGCCCCGCCGCCCCAGCCACACGACCAGGAGGCCCATCAGGAACGAGCCAACGACGTTCACCGCCAGCACGGCTACCGGGAAGCCGGGGCGCATCAATTGCGCGCCGACGAGATAGCGGGCGACGGCGCCGAGCGCGCCGCCCAAGGCGACCTGGATCGTGACGGGGATCATCGCGCGGCTTTCCCGCGCGGCGGCGGCAGTGTCAACCTTTGCCCCGCTTCGCCCGCTGCTCGACGAACCAATCCAGACGGCGGCCCAGTTCGCGCTCGAAGCCTCGATCGACCGGAACGTAATAGACCGGCCGCTTCATGCCGTCGGGGAAGTAGTTCTGCCCCGAGAAGCCGTCCGCCTGGTCGTGGTCGTAGGCGTAGCCCGCCCCGTAGCCCTCGTCCTTCATCAGCTTCGTGGGCGCGTTCAGGATGTGCTTCGGCGGGGGCTCCGACCCGGTCTGGCCCGCGCCTTTCATCGCCGCCTTGTAGGCGCCGTATCCCGCGTTCGATTTCGGGGCGAGTGCCAGGTAGACGACCGCGTTGGCGATGGCGAGTTCGCCCTCGGGGCTGCCCAACCGCTCGTAGGTCTCCCAGGCCTGCAGGCAGATGCCCTGCGCCTGCGGATCGGCGAGACCGATATCCTCGACCGCCATCCGGGTCACGCGCCGCGCAAGGAAGCGCGGATCCTCGCCACCCTTGAGCATCCGCGCCAGCCAGTAGAGCGCCGCGTCCGGGTCCGACCCCCGCACCGATTTGTGCAGCGCCGAGATCAGGTTGTAGTGGCTGTCGCCCGACTTGTCGTATTGCGCCGCGCGCTTCTGGAGCCGTGTGACCAGCATTTCGCGATCGACGCGGCCGGTCGCACCCCAGCCGTGGACCTGCTCGACGAGGTTCAGGAGCGCACGCCCGTCGCCATCGGCCATCTCCTGCAGGGCCTCGCGCGCGGGGCCGTCGAGCGGCAGCTTGTTGCCCAGCACCGCCTCGGCCCGCTGTGTCAGGAGTTCCATGTCCCGCAGCGTCAGCCGGGTCAGCGTCAGGACCTGCGCCCGGCTCATGACGGCGGCATTCAGCTCGAAGGACGGGTTCTCGGTCGTGGCCCCGACCAGCGTGATCGTCCCGTCCTCCATGTATGGCAGGAAGCCATCCTGCTGCGCCTTGTTGAAGCGATGGATTTCGTCGACGAACAGAAGCGTCCCCTGCCCGTTCGCGCGCCGGTTCCGGGCGGTCTCGAACACCTTCCGCAGGTCCGCGACGCCGGTGAAAATCGCACTGATCTGGACGAAATGCAGGCCCGTCCGATCGGCCAGCAGACGCGCGATCGTCGTCTTGCCGACGCCCGGCGGCCCCCAGAGGATCAGGCTCGGGAGCGTGCCGCCGAGCATCGCGGTCAGCGCCCCCGCCTCACCCAGCAGATGCGTCTGGCCCACCACCTCGTCCAGCGACGCGGGGCGCAGCCGGTCCGCCAGCGGACCGGGCCGCGTGTCGGGAGCCGCGGGGCTGGCGGCGGCGGTATCGAAGAGATCGGCCATGGCCCCGATATAGGCGCGCAGGCCCCGCCCGGAAAGCCACCCCGCGCCGGTGGCGTCAGTGCATCCGCATCGCCATCGACGACTGGACGCACACGCACGCGACCCCGTCGATATCGCGTACGGGCCCGACGGGCGTCCACTCGAGCCCGAGCTTTCGGGCGAGCCGCTGCGACGCGACCGGCACGATGGCGAGGATCGCGGCCGCACCCAGTTCGCGCCCGGTGCGGACCATCTCGGCGATCAGCTGGATCTGGACGCGCAACCGCATTTCGGACGGCACGTCGTTGCTGATGAAGACGCGACTGCCTTCCCAGACATGCTGGGCCACGGGCGCGTCCTCCCACATCAGGTCGCGCGGGATCGTGTCCAGAAGGCCCAGCTGCGCGTCGCGGATCATGTAGGAATACATCCCGCAGCGATGGGTCGTCGGCGTCAGGCGCACCCCGGCGAGAATGCGGCCATATTCATGGACGGCGACCCAGCGGCTTGCAGGGGTGTCGTATTGATCGAACTCCATGCCGTCGGCTTCGGGTAGATCCCAGCGCGCCTGCTGGATGAAGGTGCGATGCCGGGCGCGCAGCAGGTCGGTGAAGAGCGGTCCGTGGGCGTGCAGGTTGTCGAAGGAGAGGGTCGTTACTTGCATTTGGGTCAAAGCTTTCTCTGCCAGGTTGTCGTCGACACCAGGGGACCGGGGATACTCGCGATGCAGGATTGGGCCGAGGTCTAGATCAGCCTGTATTCTCTCGCCATTCTCAGTGCCTCAGCCGTGGTGCTTGCGCCCAGTCTGCTCCGGGCGGACGAAAGACGCTTGTGCAGGACGTCCTCCGAAATTCCGATATCGGCGGCGGCGTCGGCCATGGGTTGCTGGCCATCCGCGAGGCGAAGCGCCTCGATCATGGAGGGGGTCAGGTCGTCTGCCGGCATCGCCGTCTCATGGAGCGCGTCGGTGATCTCGGCGACGACGTCGATCTCGGCATCGGTGAACTCGCGGTCGTCGCGGGCGACGCCGACCAGCGTCCGCGACGTGACCTTGCCGCAGGACGTGGTGGCCCCGTAGGTCAGCCCGTGCGCCTTGGCCTTGTCGAGAATGCCGAACGGATCGGGCAGCGAAATCTCGCTCCAGCGGGTGCGACCGCTATTGGCGATGCCCCAGAAGATCAGCGGATCGCGAAGCTGGTAGGAGTTGGAATTGTAGGTGTCCTGCCAGGCCTGCGGGAAGGTGTTCCGATAGTACATCGGTTGCGCGAACCGGATATGCAGGCCGATCCCGTAGCCCATCGGAGCCACGGTGCTCAGCCGCTGCATCAGGGTCACCATCAGGCGACGTCTCTCGGTCATAATCTCAGGGTCCAGTTGGACGGGACAAGCACGCCGTGCTCACTGCCTTTAAGTGGCCACAATAGTTAACAGAGTGTAAAAGCCGGGCCGCCCGCCGGGCGTTTTCCGACCACACTGACGCAATGTCACAGGCGTGGTTGATGTTCCGTTAAACATGAAAAAAAGGGCCCCGCCGAATGTCCGGCGGAGCCCTCGAAATTCGTGTCCGTCGGAGGTGAGGTCAGTCCTCCAGCGCATCCTCGGCTTCGAGCCGGGCGCGGTCGGCGGCGCCCTTGGCGTCCTGGTCGCGCTCGACGAATTCGATGATCGCCATCGGGGCCATGTCGCCATAGCGGAACCCGGCCTTGAGGACGCGGATATAGCCGCCCTGGCGGTCGGCATAGCGCGGCCCGAGCACGTCCATCAGCTTGGCGACGGCGGCGTCGTCATGGAGCCGCGAGGCCAGCAGGCGGCGGGCATGCAGGTCGCCGCGCTTGGCCAGCGTGACCATCTTCTCGACGATCGGGCGCAGTTCCTTGGCCTTGGGCAGCGTCGTCTTGATCTGCTCGTGCTCGATCAGCGAGGCCGACATGTTCTTGAACAGCGACTTGCGGTGTTCGTGGGTCCGGTTGAGGCGGCGGTATCCGCGGGCGTGGCGCATGGGAAATCTCCAGATTTATGCTTTGTCCGACGGTCCTGCGTTGGGACCGTCTCCTTGGTGGGGCGTCATTGCCCGGGGTCGTGCGGGAGGCGGGTCCAGCGACCCGCCCAGCCCGGCGTGGCGTATGGCCTCAGAAGTTGTCTTCGAACTTCTTGGCGAGATCCTCGATGTTCTCCGGCGGCCAGTCGACGATATCCATCCCGAGATGCAGACCCATGCCCGAGAGCACTTCCTTGATCTCGTTGAGGGACTTGCGACCGAAGTTCGGGGTGCGGAGCATCTCGGCTTCGGTCTTCTGGATCAGGTCGCCGATATAGACGATGTTGTCGTTCTTCAGGCAGTTGGCCGAGCGGACCGACAGCTCCAGCTCGTCGACCTTCTTGAGAAGAAGCGGGTTGAACTCCAGATCGTCGTCGGCACCGGAATCGCGGGCGGCCTCGGGCTCGTCGAAATTGACGAAGACCTGAAGCTGGTCCTGCAGGATGCGGGCCGCATAGGCGACCGCGTCGTCAGGGGCCAGCGAGCCGTCGGTGTCGAGCTTCAGCGTCAGCTTGTCGTAGTCGAGAACCTGACCTTCGCGGGTCGGCTGGACCTCGTAGGACACCTTCTTGACGGGCGAGTAGATCGCGTCGATCGGGATCAGGCCGATCGGCGCGTCCTCGGGCTTGTTCTTGTCGGCCGAGACATAGCCCTTACCGGTGTTGACGGTCAGTTCCATGTAGAGGTCGGCGCCGTCGTCCAGGTGACAGATCACGTGGTCGCGGTTCAGCACCTCGATGCCGTTCGATTCCGAGATGTCGCCGGCGGTGACGACCATCGGGCCCTTGGCCGAGATCGAGACGCGCTTGGGCCCCTCGACTTCCATCTTCAGGCTGACGCCCTTGAGGTTCAGGATGATGTCGGTGACGTCCTCGCGGACACCCGAGACCGAGCTGAACTCGTGCAGGACGTTGTCGATCTGCACCGACGTGATCGCGGCGCCCTGGAGCGACGACATCAGGACGCGGCGCAGCGCGTTGCCGAGCGTCAGGCCGAAGCCCCGCTCGAGCGGTTCGGCCACGACGGTGGCCTGACGGGCGGGGTTGGTCCCCGGACGGACATCAAGCTGCGCGGGCTTGATCAGCTCTTGCCAATTCTTGTGGATCATGTGGCCCATCCCTCCATTCTCGTCCGGCTCCGGGGCGGTTGAGCGGACACTCGAGGTTAAAACGGCGTGGCAGGGGCCGCGGATCGCAGCCCCTGCCGGGTCGGTTGTCGTGGGGTCAGACGCGGCGACGCTTGGGCGCGCGGCATCCGTTGTGGGCGATGGGCGTCACGTCGCGGATCGCGGTGATCTGCAACCCGACGGCGGCCAGCGCGCGAAGGGCGCTTTCGCGACCCGAACCGGGGCCCTGCACTTCGACCTCGAGGGTCTTCATGCCGTGCTCCTGGGCCTTCTTTCCGGCGTCTTCGGCGGCCATCTGGGCGGCGTAGGGCGTCGACTTGCGCGATCCCTTGAAGCCCATCGTGCCGGCGGACGACCACGAAATGGCGTTGCCCTGCACGTCGGAGATCAGGATCTTGGTGTTGTTGAACGACGAGTTCACATGCGCCACACCGGCGGCGATGTTCTTGCGTTCCTTGCGCTTGGGGGCGCGGCGAGCTTCACGAGCCATTGGTCAGACCCTCACTTCTTCTTGCCGGCAATGGCCTTCGCGGGGCCTTTGCGCGTGCGTGCGTTGGTGTGGGTGCGCTGGCCGCGGACCGGCAGGTTGCGACGGTGGCGCAGGCCCCGGTAGCAGCCCAGATCCATCAGGCGCTTGACGTTCATCTGCGTCTCGCGGCGCAGGTCGCCTTCGACAGTGACGTTGGCGTCGATATATTCACGGATCGACAGCACCTCGGCATCCGAGAGGTCGTTGACGCGGCGGGTGCCGTCAATGCCGGTGGCCTCGACGATTTCCTTCGCTTTCGCCGGGCCGATGCCCGTGATATAGGTGAGGGCGATCGGAACCCTCTTCCCCGTGGGGATGTTGACGCCTGCAATACGAGCCAAATGGAGCTTCCTTCTTCGTTGCGGGTCCGTAGTTCCAGACCCTTTTTTCACAACGCCATCCGCATGCGGACGGCCTGAATGTCGGCCGCCGGGATTCGTGGGAACCCCGGCGGAGACTGCGACCTATGGTCTTCTGCCGCGCGCGTCAAGCGCTGCGCGGCGACCTGTCAAGAACTTTCTTCGAGAACGCTTGAGATGGCGCCCGCGACCACGTCGATCTCTCCCAGCCCGTCGACCGAGGCCAGCGTCTCCTTGGCCCAGTAATAGCCGATCAGCGGCGAGGTCTGCTTGTAGTAGGCCAGAAGACGCGTGCGCAGCGATTCCTCGTTGTCGTCGGCGCGGCGCTTGAAGTCGGACGCGCCGCAATTGGAGCATTTGCCATCCGCCGGCTGGGGCTTGGTGACGTCATTATAGACCTCGCCGCAGGCCCCGCAGGTCGAGCGGGCGGTGATCCGGCCCACCAGCGCGTCGTCGTCCACGCGCATCTCGACCACCCGGTCCAGCGTCGCGCCGTGCTTGTCCAGAAGCGCGCCCAGCGCGTCCGCCTGCGGCAGCGTCCGGGGAAAGCCGTCGAAGATGAAGCCGCCGGCGCGGTCGCCTTCCAGCTTCTCCTCGATCAGGCCGATGACGATCTCGTCGGTGACTAGCTCGCCCGCATCCATCACCGCGGCGACGCGGTTGCCCATCTCGGTGCCCGACGAACGGGCCTCGCGCAGCATGTCGCCGGTCGAAAGCTGCACCATGCCCCGCTCCTCCACGAGACGCCGTGCCTGGGTTCCCTTGCCCGCCCCCGGCGGCCCCAGAAGTATGATGTTCATCTGCGTGCGGCTCCCTTTTTGCGTCCACGATTCTTGCCGCGCAGCTGGCTCTTCTCGATCAGCCCCTCGTATTGATGGGCGAGCAGATGGGACTGCACCTGCTGGATCGTGTCCATGCCCACCGACACGATGATCAGGATCGACGTGCCGCCGAAATAGGCCGTGATCGCAAGTTCCTGACGCACCATCTCGGGGATGAGGCAGACCAGCGCGAGATAGCCCGCACCGAGCACCAGCACCCGATTGACCACGTATTCGAGGTATTCCGCCGTCCGCTTGCCGGGCCGGATGCCCGGAATGAAGCCGTTCTGGTTCTTCAGGTTGTCGGCCACGTCGTCGACCTTGAAGGCGACGTTGTGGGTGTAGAAGTAGGTGAAGAAGATGATCATGCCCGCGAAGAACAGCAGGTAGAGGATCTGGCCGGGGCCGAAATAGGCCAGGATCGTCGACATGATCGGCCCGGTGTTCTGGCCCGAGAAGGTCGCGATCGTCGTCGGCAGCAGCAGGAGCGACGAGGCGAAGATCGCCGGGATCACGCCCGCCGGGTTCACCTTGATCGGTAGATGGCTGGAGCCGCCGTCATAGACCTTCATGCCCACCTGGCGGCGGGGGTACTGGATGTGGATCTTGCGCAGACTGCGCTCCATGAAGACCACGAAGACGAGCGTCGCGAGAAGCATCAGCACCACGCCGAGGATCACCGGCGTCGACAGCGCGCCGGTCCGCCCGCTCTCGAAGAACTGGGCCAGGGCTGCGGGCAGCTCGGCCACGATGCCGACAAAGATGATGAGCGAGATGCCGTTGCCGATGCCGCGCGCGGTGATCTGCTCGCCCAGCCACATCAGGAACATCGTGCCGCCCACCAGCGTCACGACGCAGGCCGCGCGGAAGAACCAGCCCGGATCGGTCACGAGACCACCCGATTCCAGCGACACGGCGAGGCCGTAGGCCTGCACGGTGGCCAGCGCCACGGTGCCGTAGCGCGTGTACTGGTTGATCTTCTTGCGCCCCTGCTCTCCCTCTTTCTTGAGCTGTTCGAGCTGGGGGACCATCGCCGTCATCAGCTGCACGATGATGCTCGCCGAGATGTAGGGCATGATGCCGAGGGCGAAGACCCCCATGCGCCCGATCGCACCGCCGGTGAACATGTTGAGCACGCCGCCGAGGCCCGCGCTGGCCTGCTCGACGAAGTCGCGCAGCGCCGTGGCGTCGATGCCGGGGACGGGAATGTAGGTGCCGAAACGGTAGATGATCAGCAGGCCGATCGTGAACAGGATGCGCTGGCGAAGCTCCTTGGCCTTGCCGAATGCACCCCAGCTCATGTTCGCGGCCATCTGCTCTGCAGCGGATGCCATGCGGGTCCCTCTTTAGCTGGAACGCCGCCCGACGGGCTCCCCGTGGGCGGCGTCCGAAATACGTGAACCGATGTAAGCGCCGCCGGGGACGCTCACAACCGCCTTTACTCGGCCGCTGCCGGAAGCGTGACCGAACCGCCGGCCTTCTCGACCGCCTCGACCGCGCCCTTGGACGCGCCGGTGACGGTGATCGCGGTCTTCGCGGTCAGCTCGCCCTTGCCCAACACGCGGACGCCGTCGAGCTTGCGGCGCACCAGCCCCGCCTCGACCATCGCGTCCTCGGTGACGTTGGCGGCGTCGAGCTTGCCCGCGTCGATGAATTCCTGGATCTTGCCGAGGTTCACCACCGCGAAGCTCTTGCGGTTGGGCTTGTTGAAGCCGCGCTTGGGCAGGCGCTGGTAGAGCGGCATCTGTCCGCCCTCGTAGCCCTTGATCGCCACGCCGGAGCGGGACTTCTGGCCCTTGATGCCGCGGCCGCCCATCTTGCCGGTGCCCGAGCCGGGACCGCGGCCGACGCGCTTGGGCTTGTGGGTGGCGCCGGGATTGTCGCGCAGTTCGTTGAGTTTCATGTCGCTTCTCCTTGGCCGGACGCGCCCCCGAAGCGATGTGGGGCGGACGCGGCGTATCGTGATGGTGCGTGGCACGTTCGGCCACCGCGCGGCCCTACAGCCGGGGCGCGGGCGATGCAAGGGGGCAAGCGAGGGGGCCCGCCCCCTCGCGCTCCCCGGCCCAAGGGGGGCGCGGCCCCCGTTGGCGAACCCCGCGAGGTATTTCGGGCCAGAGGATCAGGGTTTGGTGCGCGCGCGCCTCTGTGGCACCCTTGGCGGCATGCGCGCCCTCGCCCTCTCCGCCCTCCTCGCCCTGCCCGCCGCGGCGCAGGACTGCGCCACGGATGCGATGCTGGTCTTCGACGGCTCGGCCTCGATGGCGGAGATCACGCTCGAGACCGGTCCCGCGACCCGCATCGCCGAGGCCCGGCAGGCGGTGGCCCGCGCCCTGCCGCTGATCGAGGGCATCCGCCGCATCGGCCTTCTGACCTACGGACCCGGCGATGGCGGCGCCTGCGACGGGATCGACCTGCGCTTCCTGCCGCGCGACCGGGCCGCCGCACCGGTGATCGCGGCCATCGACACGCTGGAGCCCGACGGGCTGACGCCCCTTGCGGCGGCGGTCGAGGCGGCGGCCGAGACGCTGGCTTACCGCAGCCGGCCCGCGATCGTGGTGCTGGTGACCGATGGCAACGAGACCTGCGGCGGTACGCCCTGCGCCACCTCGCGCCGGATGATGGACGGGGCCGCGGACCTGACGGTCCATGTCGTCGGCTTCCGGGCCACCCGCGACTTCTTCGCCTGGGACAATCCCGAGCAGCAGGAGTTCGGCGGCGACACCGTCGCCAAGTGCTTCGCGGATCGCACGGGCGGCCTCTTCGTATCGACCGAGACCGTGGACGAGTTGGTCGCGGCGCTGCAACGGACGCTCGGGTGCCTCGTGATCGGGGACCTCGCCCCCCGCGGGCGGCCCTGAGCGGTGGCGCGCCGGGGTCTCGCCGCGCTTCTTTCGGCCGCGCTGGCCGTCCAGAGCGCGCAGGCCGAATGCACCGTGGACGCGATGCTGGTCTTCGACGCCTCCGCCTCGATGATCAGCCCCGGCCTCGGCGGCTCGACCGTGCAGCGCATCCACGAGGCGCGCGAGGCTGTGGCCGAGGTCCTGCCCCGCGTCGAGCACACTCGGCGCATCGGCCTCGTGACCTACGGCCCCGGCGGGCCCGGCGCCTGCAGCGGTATCGACCTGCGCTTCGGGCCGCGCGTCGCGGCGGCGGACCCGGTGATCGCGGCCGTCGATGCGATCCGGCCGGGCGGCCTCACCCCGCTCTCCGCCGCCGTTGACCTCGCGGCGCGCACGCTCGACCACCGGGCCCGGCCGGGGGTGGTCGTGCTGGTGACCGACGGCAACGAGAGCTGCGGCGGCACGCCCTGCGCGATGGCCGACCGGCTGGCCGCCGAGGCCGTAGACCTGACGATCCACGTCATCGGCTTCAAGGCGGTCTGGGACACCTTCGCCCGCAGCTACGGCACCCAGCGCTCGGGGGGCTTCTCGGGCGAAATCATCTCGCGCTGCATGGCCGACCGCACCGGCGGCATCTTCGCCTCGGCGGACACGGTGGAGGAGCTGGTGGCCGCGTTGGAGCGGACCTTGGGGTGCCTGGTGGTGGGGCGGGCCGAGGCCTCACCGGCGACCCGCCCGCCCGCGTAGCGGGTCATACGTTGGTGGACCACAGCTCGATATCTTCTGTGGTGCGATGGATCACGAACCATCCCCATACGACGCTTTCCGCTTCAGTGAGGTCGTAGTTGGATGTGTAGCTGTTTAAGTACCACGCCCCTGCCTCCCCGGTGGCTCCAGGACAATGCGAGTAATCCATTTCGTATCCTTGGCCGTTGGCTTTCGGTCTAACTGTTGCCGATGTATCGACGACCCTGCCGCTCGCCGCGTGACAGATCGTTGCAGTCATGATGATCGGAAAGGCGGGCTTCGTTCAACTCCGGTTGTGTCGACATGTTCGCTATCCGAAGGGCGTATTCGAGGCCTAATGAGCGGCCAATGCACCACCCTAAACCGATACCAGTAAAGAAAACGCCCCGGCCGTTTCCGACCGGGGCGCTTGAACTCTTCACCGTGGGTCACCCCACCGAACCGAAAGGCCTCAGCCCTTCTCCTCGATGATCTCCACCATGTGGGGGATCTTGGCGACCATGCCGCGGACGGAGGGGGTGTCCTCGAGTTCGCGGGTCTTGTGCATCTTGTTGAGGCCGAGGCCGATCAGCGTGGCGCGCTGGTCGGCGGGGCGGCGGATCGGGGAGCCGATCTGCTTGACGACGATCGTCTTTGCCATGGATCAGGCCTCCTCTGCGACGGGCGCTTGCTCGCCGTCCATCTTGGGTCCGTCATCCTTGCGCAGGATTTCGGCGACCTTCTTGCCGCGACGCTGCGCGACCGAGCGGGGCGACGATTCCTTCTGGAGGCCGTCCAGCGTGGCGCGGATCATGTTGTAGGGGTTCTGCGAGCCGATCGACTTCGAGACCACGTCCTTGACGCCCAGCATCTCGAACACGGCGCGCATCGGGCCGCCGGCGATGATGCCGGTGCCTTCGGGGGCGGTCCGCATGACGACCTTGCCGGCGCCGTGACGTCCGGTCATGTCGTGATGCAGCGTTCGTCCGTCGCGCAGCGCGACGCGGATCATCTGGCGCTTGGCCTGCTCGGTGGCCTTGCGGATGGCCTCGGGGACCTCCTTGGCCTTGCCCTTGCCGAAGCCGACGCGGCCCTTCTGGTCGCCGACGACGACGAGTGCGGCGAAGCCGAAGCGCTTGCCGCCCTTCACCGTCTTCGAGACGCGGTTGATGGCGACCAGGCGGTCGGCGAATTCGGGGGTCTCGTCGCGATCGCGGCCTCGGCCCCGTCCACGGTTGTCGTCACGTCCTGCCATGCGGCATCTCCTGTCTCGGGGCACGCAGCCCTGTCATGTCGATCCAAGTGCGCGGTTGCGCCCGGATCATCGAGGGGGCGGCGGCCGCCCCCTGCATCGTCTGCGTTCGCGAAGTCACCTCCGCGCGACCGATGGGCGGGGGTCTCCCCGCCCCGGCCGTCAGAACTTCAGGCCACCTTCGCGGGCGGCATCGGCCAGGGCCTTGACCTTCCCGTGGAAGAGGAACCCGCCGCGGTCGAAATAGACCTCCTCGACGCCCGCCTTCTTGGCGCGCTCGGCGATTGCCGCGCCGACCTTGGCGGCCGCCTCGACGTTGTTCTGACCCTTGAGGTCGATCCCCTTGTCCATGGTGGACGCGGCGGCGAGGGTCTTGCCCGCGACGTCGTCGATCACCTGGACGGAGATGTTCTTGTTCGAGCGATGCACCGACAGGCGCGGACGCCCGGCGGCCATCTTGCGAAGCTTGTTCCGGACGCGCAGGCGGCGCTTGAGGAACAGATCCCGTTTGCTGTTTGCCATCTGACTGGTCCTTACTTCTTCTTGCCTTCCTTGCGGAAGATATACTCGCCCTTGTAGCGAATACCCTTGCCCTTGTAGGGCTCGGGCTTGCGCCACTCGCGAATGTTGGCCGCGACCTGGCCGACGAGCTGCTGGTCAGCCCCCTCGACGGTGATCTCGGTCTGCTTGGGGGCCGTCACGGTGACGCCCTCCGGCACGGCGAATTCGACGTCGTGGCTGTAGCCTAGGGCCAGCTTCAGGGTGTTGCCCTGCATGGTGGCCCGGTAGCCGACGCCCGTGATCTCCAGCTCTTTTTTGAAGCCGGTGGTCACGCCGGTCACCAGGTTCTCGACCATGGTGCGGGACATGCCCCATTGCTGGCGCGCCCGCTTGGACTTGCCGCGCGGGGTCACGGTCACCGAGCCGTCCGCGACTTCCAGCACCACGTCGTCGGTGGCGGTGAACTCGCGGGTGCCCTTGGGGCCCTTGACCGAGATGGTCTGGCCCGAGACCGAAGCCTCGACGCCCGAGGGCAGGTCGACGGGTCGTTTTCCGATACGAGACATCAGATTCTCCTCAGAACACGGTGCAGAGCACTTCGCCGCCGACATTGGCGCTGCGTGCGTTTGCGTCCGACATGACGCCCTGGGACGTCGACACGATGGAGACGCCGAGGCCCTGACGGACCGACGGCAGGTCGCCGACGCCGAGATACACGCGACGACCCGGCTTGGACACGCGCTTGACTTCGCGGATCACGGGGACGCCTTCGTAGTACTTCAGCTCGATCTCGAGGGTCGGGTGACCCATGCGATCGGACGAGGTCTCGTAGCCGCGGATGTAGCCTTCGTCGGCCAGCACATCCAGGACGCGCGCGCGCAGCTTGGATGCCGGGGTGGAGACGGTGCCCTTCCCGCGCATCTGCGCGTTCCGGATACGGGTCAGCATATCGCCGATGGGATCATTCATGGTCTGATCTCCTTACCAGCTCGACTTGACCATGCCGGGGATTTTCCCCTGGCTGGCCAGTTCGCGCAGCATGATGCGGGACAGCTTGAGCTTGCGGTAATAGGCACGGGGCCGACCGGTCAGCTGGCAGCGGTTGTTCAGGCGGACGGGCGACGAGTTGCGGGGCAGCTCGGCCAGCTTGAGGGTCGCCTTGAAGCGCTCCTCCATGGGCTGGCTCTCGTCGCGGATGATCTCCTTCAGGGAGGCCCGCTTGGACGCGTATTTCTTCACCAGGCGCTCGCGCTTCTTCTGGCGTTCGATCATGGATTCCTTGGCCATTGATCAGTTCCTCACGAATTGAACGGCAGGTTGAAGTGCTTGAGCAGCGCCTTCGCCTCGCCATCCGTCTGCGCCGTGGTGCAGATGATGATGTCCATGCCCCAGACCTCGTCGACCTTGTCGAAGTTGATCTCGGGGAACACGATATGCTCCTTGAGGCCCATGGCGTAGTTGCCGCGGCCGTCGAAGCTCTTGCCGGAGACGCCGCGGAAGTCGCGGACGCGGGGCAGCGCGATGGTCACGAGGCGATCCAGGAATTCGTACATCCGGGCGCCGCGCAGCGTCACCTTGGTGCCCAGCGGCATGCCTTCACGGACCCGGAAGCCGGCGATCGACTTCTTGGCCTTGGTGATGACGGCCTGCTGACCGGCGATGGCGGTCAGGTCGTCCTGGGCCGACTTGGCCTTCTTCGAGTCGCGCACGGCTTCGGCACCGGCCCCGATGTTCAGGACGATCTTGTCCAGACGCGGGATCTGCATGTCGTTCTTGTAGCCGAACTCCTCCTTCATGGCCGCCTTGATGCGGTCCTTGAAGTCGGCCTTCAGACGCGGGGTGTAGTTCGCTTCGTCCAGCATCAGATCACGTCTCCCGTGGTCTTGGCGAAACGCACCTTCTTGCCGTCTTCCATGCGGAAGCCGACGCGGGTGGCCTTGCCGTTGGCATCGACGATGGCGAGGTTCGACATGTCGATGGGCAGCGCCTTGGGGATGCGTCCACCCTGGGACGCCTGGCTCTGGCGGGTGTGGCGGATCGCCATGTTCACGCCTTCGACGATGGCCTTGCCGGCCTTCGGATCGACGGACACGATCTCGCCCTGCTTGGACGCGTCGCGGCCCGTAAGCACGACGACCTTGTCACCCTTGCGGAGTTTGGCAGCCATCACAGCACCTCCGGCGCGAGCGAGATGATCTTCATGAAGTTCTTCGCGCGCAGCTCGCGAACCACCGGACCGAATATACGGGTGCCGATCGGCTCGTTGTTGTTGTTGAGGATGACGGCCGCGTTCCGGTCGAAGCGGATGGCGGTGCCGTCGTCGCGGCGGACTTCCTTGGCGGTGCGGACGACGACGGCCTTGCGGACGTCGCCCTTCTTCACGCGACCCCGCGGAATGGCTTCCTTGACCGACACCACGATGATGTCGCCCACGGAGGCATACTTCCGCTTGGACCCGCCCAGGACCTTGATACACTGAACGCGGCGCGCGCCGCTGTTGTCAGCAACATCCAGGTTGGTTTGCATCTGGATCATTGGTTTCTCCCGACCTTTGGGGCGGCGATGCGTGCCGGTGCCCCCAGGGTTTCGAATTGATGGCCGCGCCGATTATTCGGCGATGACCTCCCACCGCTTCGTCTTGGACTTGGGCGGGCATTCCTGAATGCTGACCGTGTCGCCGACGTTGAACTGGTTGTTCTCGTCGTGGGCGCGGTACTTCTTGGACTTCCGGATCGTCTTCTGGAGGAGCGGGTGCTTGAAGCGGCGCTCGATCGAGACGGTGACGGTCTGGGCGTTCTGGTTCGACGTGACGACGCCGGTGAGGATGCGCTTGGGCATGGGCTCAGGCCTCCGAGGCGGCGGCTTCGGCCGCCTTCTGGTTGAGGATCGTGTTCACGCGGGCGATCGAGCGCTTCACCGTGCGCACGCGCGCGGTGTTCTCGAGCTGGTTCGTCGCCGCCTGGAAGCGCAGGTTGAACGCTTCCTTCTTGAGGTTGGTCAACTCCGTGCGGAGCTCGTCGGGGGTCTTCCCCCGGAGTTCGGTGGCATCCATGCCGGTCGTCCTTTGCAACATCACCGGAGGGCCCTGCGCATCGTGCGGGTCACCCTGATTCCGGTGGAGATCAACGGTAGAGAGGCGCGCATAGACGGGTTGGTGCGGGTTGGCAAGGGGGCGGCGCAGGTTTTCGGGCGCAATCAGGCGGACCGGACCAGCCTGTCCGCGAACCATGTCCGCGCCTCTTCAAAATCCGCGCTGCCCTCGGCCAGAGCGACCACGAGATCGTCGACTCGCTCGTCGTCGGGAATATCCAGCCGATAGCTGCTGCGGTCGATCATCATTTCGGTCAACAACCATGCCGACCGCTTGTTGCCATCGGCGAAACCATGGTTCTTGACCATGCTCTCCAAGAGCGCTGCGGCCATGTCCGCCAAGCTGTCGTAATAGCCGTGATAAGGTCAACCAATCGCGGACTCGACCATGGCCAGACTGACGATCCCCGAACGTCCACCGAAGGAGAGTGCGATCTCGTGCATCTCCAGAGCGTCGGACAAAGTGACCTGATAAACGTCGTCAGCGATTGAGAAGACGCTCCATCGCGTCCCTGCGACGATGCGCGACTGCTTCCCCGGCAGACCGGCTCGTTTGGTCAACGTAGCTCTCGGAGGCGTCGGTCCGCACAGAGATCAGCTTTCCAGTTCGCGCGTCGCGCACCAGCGTCCCACCTTCCACGGCTTCGCGTTCGATCTTGACGTCCATCTCAGGCCTTTCGCGATGCACTCGCTGTCATCTGCATCCATACAATATGTATATGCGCCCATGCATGCGGACAAGCACACCGGACCACCGGGGTTAAAGCTCTATCCCCACCGATAGCGGACAAGCACACCGGACCACCGGGGTTAAAGCTCTATCCCCACCGATAATTGAAGCTCACCGAGATCCGGTCATCCTCGGACATGTTCATCGGGACCTCGTGGCGCAGCCAGCTTTCCCAGAGGAGGACGTCGCCGACCGTCGGCGTCTCGTAGTGGAACGTCCGGAGCGGGGCGCGGGCGTCCTTTTTCCGGACCGGGGCGGCCATCATCATCGGCAGGCGCGGGTCCTCGAACTTGATGGCGCTCGTGCCCTCGGGCATCGCCACGTAGGTCGTGCCCGAGATCACCGAATGGGGATGCAGGTGGCCCGTGTGGATGCCGCCCTCGGGCAGAATGTTGATCCAGAGATCCTCGAGCATCAGGGACTTGTCGCCGAGGTCGAATTCCAGATCCTCCGCGAAGGCGGCCACATGGGCGTCGAGCGCGCGGGTCAGGTCCGCGAAGATCGGGAAGCGCCAGCCGAGATCGGTCAGCGAAGCGTAGCTGGTGTAGCCCGGAAAGTCGTTCTCCTCGCACCATGCCTGCCCCGCTTCGTCATCCTCGGCGATGGACAGGCAGGACGCCTCCAGTTCGGCCGGGTCGATCGCCGGCGCGTGCTCGGACAGGGCGGCGCGGTAAAGGCGGGTCACGAAGAGCGAGGAGAGGTCGGGCATCGGGGCGCTCCGGAGGCGTTGCGGTCGCGCGCCTCCTACACCGGCGGGCGTGGCAGGTGTAGGGCGGTCGGTGCCCCGCAGCGGGGCCGGACCGCTCCCCAGAATACGAAAGGGGCGCCCGCGATGGACGCCCCTTCCCTATTCTGAACCGGTCGAGGTCCGGCAGCCGAGCTGCCTATATCCCGTCCCGACGGCGGAGCCGTCGGGTCACCAATCCTCGCGCTGGACCGTGCGGGTCTTGACCGGCAGCTTCATCGCGGCGAGGCGCAGCGCCTCACGCGCGACGGCGTCGGTCACGCCGTCGATCTCGAACATCACGCGGCCCGGCTTGACCTTGCAGGCCCAGTAATCGACCGAGCCCTTGCCCTTGCCCATGCGGACTTCAGTGGGCTTCGACGTCACCGGCAGGTCCGGGAAGATCCGGATCCAGACCCGGCCCTGACGCTTCATGTGGCGCGTCATGGCCCGGCGGGCGGCCTCGATCTGGCGCGCGGTGACGCGCTCCGGCTCGGTCGCCTTCAGGCCATAGGTGCCGAAGTTCAGGTCGGACCCGCCCTTGGCTTCGCCGTGGATGCGGCCCTTGAAGGCCTTGCGGAACTTCGTCCGTTTCGGTTGCAGCATCTGATCTACTCCTTACCGGCGCGGGCCGCGGGGACCGCGGTCGTCACGACGGCCACCGGCGCCACGGGGGCCCGGACCGTTCTGCAGTTCCTCGGCCTTGCGATCGCGGGCCGACGGGTCGTGCTCCATGATCTCGCCTTTGAAGATCCAGACCTTGATGCCGATGATCCCGTAGGGGGTCTTGGCCTCGGAATGGGCGTAGTCGATATCGGCGCGCAGCGTGTGCAGCGGGACGCGACCCTCGCGGTACCATTCGGTCCGGGCGATCTCGGCGCCGCCGAGGCGGCCGGCCATGTTGATCCGGATGCCGAGGGCACCCATCCGCATGGCGTTCTGGACCGAGCGCTTCATGGCACGGCGGAACGAGACGCGACGCTCGAGCTGCTGGGCGATGCTTTCGCCGACCAGCTGGGCGTCGAGTTCGGGCTTGCGGACCTCGACGATGTTGAGGTGCAGCTCCGAGTCCGTCATCGCGGCGAGCTTCTTGCGAAGCACCTCAATGTCGGCGCCTTTCTTGCCGATGATGACACCGGGACGGGCCGTGTGGATCGTGACGCGGCACTTCTTGTGCGGACGCTCGATCACGACGCGGCTGACGCCGGCCTGCTTGCACTCTTCCTCGATGAACTCGCGCATCTTGAGGTCTTCGAGAAGTAGGTTCCCGTAATCCTTGGTGTCGGCGTACCAGCGGCTGTCCCAGGTGCGGTTCACCTGGAGCCGCATCCCGATCGGATTGACTTTATGGCCCATCAGACTTGCTCCTCGACTTGCCGCACCTTGATCGTCAGTTCCGAGAACGGCTTGACGATCTTTCCGAAGCGACCGCGCGCGCGGGGACGTCCGCGCTTCATGGTCAGGTTCTTGCCCACCCAGGCTTCGGCGACGATCAGCTCGTCGACATCCAGATTGTGGTTGTTCTCGGCGTTCGCGATGGCCGATTGCAGGCACTTGCGCACGTCAATGGCGATCCGCTTCTTCGAGAAGGTGAGATCGGCCAGCGCCTTCTCGACCTTCTTGCCGCGGATCATCGCGGCCACGAGGTTCAGCTTCTGCGGGCTGGTCTTCAGCATGCGCAGCTTGGCCATGGCCTCGTCATCGGCCACGCGGCGGGGATTCTTTTCCTTGCCCATGGCTTACTTCCTCTTGGCTTTCTTGTCGGCGGCGTGACCGTAATAGGTCCGCGTCGGCGAGTACTCACCGAACTTCTGGCCGATCATGTCCTCGGAGACGTTGACGGGAATGTGCTTGTGCCCGTTGTAGACGCCGAAGGTGAGCCCCACGAACTGGGGCAGGATGGTGGAACGGCGCGACCAGATCTTGATCACGTCGCTGCGGCCCGACTCGCGGGCGGCTTCGGCCTTCTTGAGGACATAGGCGTCCACGAAAGGCCCTTTCCAAACGGAACGGCTCATTCTCAGCGACCCTTCTTCTTGGCGTGACGCGAGCGGATGATCAGCTTCTGCGACGCCTTGTTCTTGTTGCGGGTGCGGGCACCCTTCGTCGGCTTGCCCCAGGGCGTGACCGGGTGGCGGCCACCGCTCGTCCGGCCCTCGCCACCGCCATGCGGGTGGTCGATCGGGTTCATGACGACGCCGCGGACCGAGGGACGGATCCCCTTGTGCCGGTTGCGCCCCGCCTTGCCGAGGTTCTGGTTGGAATTGTCCGGGTTCGAGACCGCGCCGACCGTCGCCATGCACTCCTGGCGGACGAGACGAAGCTCACCCGAGGAAAGGCGGATCTGGGCGTAGCCGCCGTCGCGGCCGACGAACTGGGCGTAGGTGCCCGCGGCGCGCGCGATCTGGCCGCCCTTGCCGGGCTTGAGCTCGATGTTGTGGACGATCGTGCCGATTGGCATGCCCTGGAACGGCATCGCGTTGCCGGGCTTGATGTCGGCCTTGGCCGAGGCCACCACACGGTCGCCCACGGCGAGACGCTGCGGCGCGAGGATATAGGCCTGCTCGCCATCCGTGTAGCGGATGAGGGCGATGAAAGCCGTGCGGTTCGGGTCGTACTCGATCCGCTCCACATTCGCCTGGACGTCCAGCTTGTTGCGCTTGAAATCGACGATCCGATAGAGGCGCTTGGCCCCGCCGCCCTTGCGGCGCATCGTGATCCGTCCGGTGTTGTTGCGTCCACCATGCTTGGTCAGACCCTCGACGAGGGACTTGACCGGGCGGCCTTTCCACAGCTCCGAACGGTCGATCAGAACCAGCCCACGCTGGCCCGGCGTCGTCGGCTTATACGACTTGAGTGCCATGTTACCTGTCTTCCGTTGTGTGTCGGACGGAGGCGCACATGGCGTCCCGCCCTGGATGTAAGGGCCCCGAAGGTCCCCGGTGATGGGTTCGTTCAGGCCGAGGCCGGAACGAACAACGTCAAAGCCCCGGACGAATCCGGGGCCTGCCGATGCGGTCGTCTATGGGGGTCGCCGGGTGGGGTCAAGGCCTGTCCCCCCGCGGCGCGACGCGTCGGATCATCCTTACCGAAGACCGATCCGCGGACCCGGCGGTTACGGGCCGAAGGCACCGGTGCGATGACTTGCGCCTAGGTTGCGTGCGGAAAGCGCCATAGCCTCCCCGAAGCTGGCCCGGCGCACGGGCGCGGTCGCTGGATTTCGGGAATTGGCATCGGGGATAAACGCGCAATGAAAAATATCCGGGCCGCGGCCGCCGCCGCCCTCCTCGCCTCCGCCGCCGCGGCACAGGACGCGCCGACCTTTTCGGGCGACGCGATCAACCCGGCATCCTTCGTGCTGATCGACGGCGACGGCCCGAACGCCTTCGATCGCGATGCCTGGATCGACGCGGTGGCGCAGTCAGAGGGACAGGTTCTCGCGGTCCGCCTGAGAACGGAGCCACGCCCGTTCGACGCGGCCGCCGCCGCAGCGCAGGAGGCCGGGGTCGTCGAGAACACCGTGACGCTCGAGACGGTGAACGTGCCTGCGGAGAAGTCGACCGCCTTTGCCCGCAGCCGCGCCCGGATGGACGAGGTCATGCTGGAGGAGAATGCCGCGATGGGCTGGCGCCTCGCGGTCGAGTTGCCGATGTGCGCCCTCTATCACCGCGAGGCGGGCCCGGACGAGCGCGCGCCCTCTGCACTGCTCGCGGTGATGGACGAGGACTACGCCCAGCTCTTCTGCTACCGCACGGCCATCGCATATTACGCGTCCCGGCGGGACGAGACCGGCGCGCGGACGCCGCCGATCTATATCGACGCGCAGACCATCACCATGCAGGAGATGATGCCCCCGATCGGGGTCCACTCCGCCTATCTCGCCCACAAGGATCGGCGCGACGACCGCGGCCGCTACCTCGCGCGGGAGAGCAATGTCTATGCCCCGAACGAGGAGATCTTCCTGCGCGCCTATCTCGAACATGTCGCCCGTTCGGCGCCCGGCACGATGGACATGCGGTTCGAGATCGACCTGCATCTGCGCGTCGCGGACGAGAGCGGTGCCGAGCTGGGGCGCGCCAAGCTCCACACCTACGCCGCGCCCTCGACCTTGCTCTACCCGGTGGACGAGACGCAGTTTTGGAACAACATCACCGCGGGGATGAGCCTGCCCGATCCGGGGCGCTACGAACTGACCTTCATCTTCACCGACATGACCCGCGCCGGTACGCCTTCGGCCGAGGTGTCGTTTCCGGTCGTGATCGATGCCGCGTCGGAGCCGCAGGGGCGTGTTCAGGGGTCGGAGTGAGGCGGCGGGCGGTCGAGACGACCGCGACCGGGATGTCCGACCGCCGGCTCAGCCGGTCGCGCCGACGGGCTTGACCCCCACCACACCGGATTGCGCCGCGTTCGCCACGGCCGCGCCCGCGATCACCGAGGCCAGCGCCACGAGGGCCGCGACCGACAGCGCGCCGCCGCCTGCGATGCCCGCGCCGATGGTGCAGCCGCCGGTCAGCACCGCGCCCGCGCCCATCATCGCCGCGCCCGAGGCGTAGCGGAGGGTCTGGCCGGGGGTCTCGAAGCTCTGGAGCCGCAGCTCGCGCCGGGCGGCGGCCGAGGCGAAGGCCCCGGTCACGACGCCACCGATGAAGCCCACCCCGAAGGAGGCCGGGATGGCCGTGGACGCGATGGTCCAGAAGAGCGTGTCCGTCCACGGAAGGGTGAAGGCCGCGCTCTGGACCGGAAGGGGGTCGAATTCATCGAAGAGCAGGACGGAGGTGCCAGCCCAGCCGGCCGCCGCCACCAGCCCGACCAGCCCCCCGAGGAGGAGGTCGGTGCGGCGCGCGTCGGAGCGCCACGCGAACAGAAGGAGCGGCAGGACCGCGACGGCCGTCCAGAGCCACACGCCGCCCGGAAGTTGCGTCAGGGTCGCGACCGGGCTCTCGACCGTCACGCTGCCGATGGCGCTGCGGACCGGGGCCAGCACGCCCTTCAGCATGGCGTGGGCGGTGACCGCGAAGACCAGAATGACCGTGACCGCGCGCAGATTGCCGGAGGATGCGAGGACGCTGAGCCGCGAGATGCAGCCCCGCGTCAGGACCATGCCCACGCCGAACAGAAGCCCGCCGACCACGAGCGCCGCGACCGGCAGGTCCGAGGACAGCCAGCGGTGATCGCCGAGATCGATATATCCAGCCGTGGTCAGACCCTGCACGGCGAGGATCGCGACCGCGAGGCCGGTCATCCAGACACCCGCAGCCCCCGACCGCTCGACGGGATCGCCCGCCACGGCCCGGCGCAGGCAGAAGCGCGAAATCTGAGCCGCGATGCCGAAGACGAGGCCGATTGCTGCCCCGAGAAGGACGTGAAGGACGCGAGGCTCGAGCCCCAGATCGAATTGTTCCAGCAACATGTGCGCCTCCGCCCGTTCCGCAGTCAGCGGGACGTATGGCCCTTGGTGGGACGGATCAAATGGCTGCGGCGGGAGGACGTCCTTCCGAACCACCCGCTTGCGGGACATCGTTCTGCCGGAGTCGCACACCGCAGGGGGCATCGGTCCGCGCGCGCGGCGGCGGGCGGGATATCGAACCTTTTCGTCGCGTCGCCGGTGGGCCCGGCGCATTGCATCGGCCCGCAAAGGGAAAGGGCCCCGCCGTTCCCGGCGGGGCCCTTCAATCGCAGACCACCGGCGGGGTGACCCCGCCGCCCCGTCAGAGGCCCGTGGTCACGTCGATGGTGTTGCCCTCTTCAAGCGTCACATACGCTTTCTTGACGTCCTTGCGACGGCCCATCTGGCCGCGGAAACGCTTGACCTTGCCCTTGGTGATGGTCGTGTTCACGGCCTTCACCTTGACGCCGAAGAGCTCTTCGACGGCGGACTTGATCTGAGGCTTGTTGGCGTCGATTGCGACCTCGAACACCACGGCGCCCGTCTCGGACGCCATCGTGGCCTTCTCGGTGATGATCGGCTTGCGGATCACGTCGTAGGTGTTCATGCGAGTCGCGCCTCCAGAGCTTCGACACCCGCCTTCGTGAGCACGAGCGTGTCACGCTTGAGGATGTCGTAGACGTTCGCGCCCATCGAGGGCAGCACGTCCACGTTGCCAAGGTTGCGCGCGGCCTGCGCGAAATCCTCGTTGACGTCCGCGCCGTCGATGATCAGCGCGCGCTTCCAGCCGAGATCCTTGACCTGACGCGCCAGCGCGGAGGTCTTGCCCCCCTCGAGATTCGCGGCGTCGAGGATCACCAGCTTGCCCGCGGCCGCCTTCGACGACAGCGCGTGCAGCAGGCCCATGCGGCGGACCTTCTTGGTCAGCTCATGACCGTGGCTGCGGGGCGTGGGACCCTTGTAGACACCACCCTTGCGGAAGATCGGCGCCTTGCGGGAACCGTGGCGTGCGCCGCCGGAGCCCTTCTGACGGACGATCTTCTTGGTCGAGTAGCTGACCTCGGAGCGGGTCTTGACCTTGTGGGTCCCGGCCTGCGCCTTGTTGCGCTGCCAGCGGACGACCCGGTACAGGATGTCGCGGCGCGGCTCCTGGCCGAACACCTCGTCGCTGAGTTCGACGGAGCCGGCCTTCGAGCCGTCCATCTTGATGACGTCGAGTTTCATTCGTCACCTTCCTTCTTCTCCACGTCCGAGTTGTCGGCATCCGACGACTCGTCCGCGATTTCGGCTTCGGCGGCCTTCAGGGCCGCTTCCTCGGCGGCGGCCTGCTCGGCGGCCAGCGCCTCCTCGGCGGCCTTGGCTTCGGCCTCGGCGGCGGCGGCGGCTTCCTCGGCAAGGCGCTGCGCTTCCTTCTTCGAGGACATCAGCGCGGCGGGCAGGATCGCGTTCTCGGGGAACGGCTTCTTGACCGCGTCCTTGATCGTGACCCAGCCGCCCTTGGAGCCGGGAACGGCGCCCTTGACCATGATGAGTCCGCGGTCGGTGTCGGTGCGGACGACCTGCAGGTTCTGCGTGGTCACGCGGGCTGCGCCCATGTGACCGGCCATCTTCTTGCCCTTGAACACCTTGCCGGGATCCTGGCACTGGCCCGTCGAGCCGTGCGAGCGGTGCGAGATCGACACGCCGTGCGTCGCGCGCAGGCCGCCGAAGTTCCACCGCTTCATCGCACCGGCGAAGCCCTTGCCGATCGAGGTGCCCGAGACGTCGACATACTGACCTTCGAAGTAATGGTCGGCGATGATTTCCTCGCCCACTTCGATCAGCTTGTCCTCGTCCACGCGGAACTCGACGATCTTGCGCTTGGGCTCGACACCCGCGGCCTTGTAGACGCCGCGCATCGCCTGGGACGTGCGCTTGGCCTTGGCCGTGCCCGCGCCCAGTTGGACGGCGGTGTAGCCATGCTTGTCCGCGGTGCGCTGGCCGATGACCTGAAGGCCGTCCAGCTGCAGCACGGTGACGGGCACCTGACGCCCGTCTTCCTGGAAGATGCGGGTCATGCCCACCTTCTTCGCGATCACTCCGGAACGCATCATCTGGATACCCTCCCTCAGACCTTGATCTCGACGTCGACGCCCGCGGCGAGGTCGAGCTTCATCAGCGCGTCCACGGTCTGCGGCGTCGGGTCGACGATGTCGAGCATCCGCTTGTGCGTGCGGATCTCCCACTGGTCTCGCGACTTCTTGTCGATATGCGGGCCGCGCAGGACGGTGAAGCGCTCGATCTTGTTGGGAAGCGGGATCGGCCCGCGGACCTGGGCACCCGTGCGCTTGGCGGTGTTGACGATTTCCTGGGTGCTGGCGTCCAGCACGCGGTAATCGAACGCCTTGAGCCGGATGCGGATGTTCTGGCTTTTCATGTCGTTCTTCCGACAGGGGGCGGGCCGCGGACTATGGCGACCGGCCCGTTCAAGTTGAGAGGAGGAGACAGGACCACCCGGCCCCCTCGTCGAACCCGAACGGAAGCGGGGCCGCGCGTCGCGACCCCGTCCGTGGATGGGGGCGGATAGCCCAGGTCGCCCCGTCCCGCAACCCCCTGCACACGGGAAACTCGCGCCCCCGTCACGCAGCCTTGGGACAACGTGAAGAGACGCCCGCGCACGAGTGGGTTAGGATGGCCGCGTAGCCAATCGTTCCGAGGAGCCGAGACCATGACTGACCGCCACCTGACCCGCCGCGCCCTGCTGGCCTCTGCCGCCGCGATCGCCGCCACGGCGCCCGCGCTGCGCGCCGAGGAGATCGTCGCCCCCTCCGGTCGGACCATCGCCCAATACGTCCCCGAGACCAGCGACTTCCCCTTCGAGGTCCAGCGCAGCGAAGCCGAATGGCGCGCCCATCTCGACGGCGACGACGACGCCTACGGCATCCTGCGCCGCGCCAACACCGAATGGCCGAAGACCACCGACCTCTGGGAGGAGGCGCACGAGGCCGGCTACAACTGCCGCGGCTGCGATCTCTTCATCTACGACGCGGGCTGGTTCGAGCCGCTCGACAAGGGCTGGGTCTTCTTCCACCACGCCGAGCCGAACGCCGTGATGTTCGGCCTCGACGGCGCGGTCCGGCAATACGGGCAGGCCGGGATGATCCAGGACGAGACCTTCGCCATGGCCGAGGTCCACTGCCGCCGCTGCGGCTCGCATCTCGGCCACCATATCGATGTGGCGGGCATGCGGCTCCACTGCATCAACGGCACGTCCCTGACGCGGGCCTGAGCACGAAGCGACCGCACGACGTCGCCCGCATCGAGGGCCGCTTCTTCCGGGGGCGGCCCGTTTTCGTGGCGGGATTCGCCGCGCCCGGCGGCGGTCGTCGATACGTATGCCGATCGGTGCGTCGCGAGCACGCACCCTGCGCCGGGCTTCGCAGGGCCTCGCGGGGGCGGACCGTAGGGTTCGTGCTCGGCACGCACCGGCCCCGGGACGAAGGTCGCGCCGGTGGGACGGCCTTCCCTGCGGGCGCGTCCGCGGGCCGCTCATGCAACAAGGGCCCCCCGAGGGGAGCCCTGCCGGCTCTCGTGACAAAGGCCCCCGAGGGGGCCTTTGCACTGCGCCGTGTCGTGACACCCGGCCCTGCGGGCCGGCTGCACTTACTCCGTGATCTTGCTGACGACGCTCTCGGGAGCGTCCGCTAGCGGACGCCCCTGTCGCGTGTCAGCAGAAATCACTCCGTGATTTTGCTGACGACGCCCGCGCCCACGGTGCGGCCGCCTTCGCGGATCGCGAAGCGCAGGCCCTGCTCCATCGCGATCGGCGCGATCAGCTCGACCCCGAACGACACGTTGTCGCCCGGCATCACCATCTCCGTGCCCTCGGCCAGCTGAACCGTCCCCGTCACGTCCGTCGTCCGGAAGTAGAACTGCGGGCGGTAGTTGGCGAAGAACGGCGTGTGGCGGCCGCCCTCGTCCTTCGTGAGGATGTAGGCCTCGGCCTCGAACTTCGTGTGCGGCTTCACCGAGCCCGGCTTGCAGAGCACCTGGCCCCGCTCGACGCCGTCCCGGTCCACGCCGCGCAGGAGCGCGCCGATGTTGTCGCCGGCCTCACCGCGGTCCAGCAGCTTGCGGAACATCTCGACGCCCGTGCAGGTCGTCTTCTTGGTGTCCCGGATGCCCACGATCTCGATCTCGTCGCCCACGTTGATCACGCCGCGCTCGACGCGACCCGTCACGACCGTGCCGCGACCCGAGATCGAGAACACGTCCTCGACCGGCATCAGGAACGGCTGGTCCACGGCGCGCTCGGGCGTCGGGATGTACTCGTCCACGGCCGCCATCAGCTTGCGGATCGACTCCTCGCCGATCTCCGGGTTGTTGCCTTCCATCGCCGCCAGCGCCGAGCCCGGGATCACCGGGATGTCGTCGCCGGGATACTCGTAGCTCGACAGAAGCTCGCGGATCTCCATCTCGACGAGCTCCAGGAGCTCCTCGTCATCGACCTGGTCGACCTTGTTCATGTAGACGACCATGGTCGGAATGCCGACCTGGCGGCCGAGCAGGATGTGCTCGCGCGTCTGCGGCATCGGGCCGTCGGCCGCGTTCACCACGAGGATCGCGCCGTCCATCTGGGCGGCCCCGGTGATCATGTTCTTGACGTAATCCGCGTGGCCCGGGCAGTCGACATGCGCGTAGTGGCGGTTCTCGGTCTCGTACTCGACATGCGCCGTCGAGATCGTGATCCCGCGCGCCTTCTCCTCGGGCGCACCGTCGATCTGGTCATACGCCTTGAAGTCGCCGAAATACTTCGTGATCGCAGCCGTCAGCGTCGTCTTGCCGTGGTCCACGTGACCGATCGTCCCGATGTTCACATGCGGTTTCGTGCGTTCGAATTTTGCCTTCGCCATGGGAGGGCTCCTTCTCAAATTGGCGAGGATGCGTGCCGCGCACGCACCCTACGGGTTTGGGGTGACCGGTGCGTGGGAGGCCCACGCACCGTGATCGGATCAGGCGAACTTCTTCTGGATCTCTTCCGAGATGTTCTGCGGAACCGGGTCGTAATGGTCGAACTGCATCGTGAACTGCGCGCGGCCCGAGGACATGGAGCGCAGGGTGTTGATGTAGCCGAACATGTTGGCCAGCGGCACGAAGGCGTCGATGGCGATGGCGTTGCCGCGCGGCTCCTGCCCCGAGACCTGGCCGCGACGCGAGGTCAGGTCGCCGATGATGCCGCCGGTATACTCCTCCGGCGTGATCACCTCGACCTTCATCACGGGCTCCAGGAGCTTGGCGCCGGCCTTCCGCATGCCCTCGCGCATGCCCATGCGGGCCGCGATCTCGAAGGCGAGGACCGACGAGTCCACGTCGTGGAACTTGCCGTCCAGCAGCTGGACCTTGAAGTCGATCACGGGGAAGCCCGCGAGCGGACCCGAGTCCATGACCGAGTTGATGCCCTTCTCGACGCCCGGGATGTATTCCTTGGGCACGGCACCGCCGACGATCTTCGACTCGAACGAGTAGCCCTCGCCCGGCTCGGTCGGCGAGATGAGGAGCTTGACCTCGGCGAACTGACCCGAACCACCCGACTGCTTCTTGTGGGTGTAGGTGTGCTCGACCTCGTGACCGATGGTCTCGCGGTAGGCGACCTGGGGCGCGCCGATATTGGCCTCGACCTTGAACTCCCGCTTGAGGCGGTCGACCAGGATGTCGAGGTGAAGCTCGCCCATCCCCTTCATGATCGTCTGGCCCGACTCGAGGTCGGTCTCGACGCGGAAGGACGGATCCTCGGCGGCGAGGCGCTGGAGGCCCTGGGACATCTTCTCCTGGTCGGCCTTGGTCTTGGGCTCGACCGCGATCTCGATGACCGGATCGGGGAAGGTCATCGTCTCGAGCACAACCTGATCGTTCACGTCCGAGAGCGTGTCGCCCGTCGTCGTGTCCTTCAGGCCGGCCAGCGCGATGATGTCGCCCGCGAAGGCCTCGGTGATTTCCTCGCGGTTGTTGGAGTGCATCATCATCATCCGGCCGACGCGCTCCTTCTTGCCCTTGGTGGTGTTCTGGAGCGTGTCACCCTTCTCGAGCTTGCCCGAGTAGATGCGCGTGAAGGTCAGCGAGCCCACGAAAGGGTCGTTCATGATCTTGAACGCGAGGCCCGAGAACGGCATCGAGTCGTCGGCGCGACGGGGGATGTTGCGGACTTCGTCCTCGTCGCCGGGCTTGAAGCCCATGTAATCGACGACGTCGAGCGGCGACGGCAGGTAGTCGATGACCGCGTTGAGCAGGGGCTGGACGCCCTTGTTCTTGAACGCGGAGCCGCCCAGCACCGGGACGAACGCCATCGACAGCGTGCCCTTGCGGAGCAGCTTGCGCAGCGTGTCGACGTCCGGCTCGGCGGCGTCCATCAGATACGCTTCCATCGCGTCGTCGTCCATTTCGACGGCGGCCTCGATCATCTTGCCGCGCCACTCGTCGGCCATGGCCTTGAGGCTGTCGCGGATGGGCTTCTTGATCCAGGACGCGCCGAGGTCTTCGCCTTCCCAGACCCACTCTTCCATGGTGACCAGGTCGATGAGGCCCTCGAGCTCGTTCTCGGCGCCGATCGGGATGCCGACGGGCACGGCGCGCGCACCGGTGCGGTCCTCGATCATGCGGACGCAGTTGAAGAAGTCGGCGCCGATCTTGTCCATCTTGTTGACAAACACCATCCGCGGAACCTTGTAGCGGTCGGCCTGGCGCCAGACGGTCTCGGTTTGGGGCTCGACACCGGCATTGGCGTCGAGCACGGCGACCGCGCCGTCGAGCACGGCGAGCGAGCGCTCGACCTCGATGGTGAAGTCGACGTGGCCGGGCGTGTCGATGATGTTCATCCGGAACTTGGTGTCGGACGTGCCGTCGGCCGTCGGCTCTTCCTGGCGCTGCCAGAAGGTCGTCGTCGCGGCGGACGTGATCGTGATGCCGCGCTCCTGCTCCTGCTCCATCCAATCCATCGTGGCGGCGCCGTCATGGACCTCGCCGATGTTGTGGGACTTGCCGGTGTAGAACAGGATACGCTCCGAGCAGGTCGTCTTGCCGGCATCGATATGGGCCATGATGCCGAAGTTGCGGTAGCGTTCGAGGGGATAGTCGCGGGCCATGGGCTCGTACCTCTGAATGGAGGAGAAAACAGGTTCGGGGGCCCCGGACGGGCCCCCGTGATCAGAACGTCAGATAAGTGCGGCGGATCACCAGCGGTAGTGGCTGAACGCCTTGTTGGCGTCGGCCATCTTGTGCGTGTCTTCGCGCTTCTTGACGGCGGAGCCACGGGACTGGACGGCGTCGATCAGCTCACCGGCCAGACGCTCTTCCATAGTATTCTCGTTGCGCGAGCGGGCGGCATTGATCAGCCAGCGGATCGCCAGCGCCTCGCGGCGCTCGGGGCGGACCTCGACGGGGACCTGGTAGGTGGCACCGCCGACGCGGCGCGAGCGGACCTCGACCGAGGGCTTGATGTTGTCGAGAGCCTCGGCGAACACCTCGATGGGCGAGCGCTTGATCTTGGTCTCGACCCGATCCATCGCGTTGTAGACGATGCGCTCGGCGACGGCCTTCTTGCCGTCGATCATCAGGTTGTTCATGAACTTCGTCAGAACCTTGTCGCCATACTTGGCGTCGGGCAGAACTTCGCGCTTTTCAGCGGCGTGGCGGCGGGACATCGGTGTATCCTTCGTTTGAATGCGGCGGGCGGGGCGGCACGGCGCCCCGCATCAGAATTGGGCGGGACCCGGTCTCACTTCGGACGCTTGGCGCCGTACTTGGAGCGGCGCTGACGGCGATCCTTGACGCCTTGCGTGTCGAGCACGCCGCGCAGGATGTGGTAGCGCACGCCCGGAAGGTCCTTCACCCGGCCCCCGCGGATCAGCACGACCGAGTGCTCCTGCAGGTTGTGGCTCTCGCCCGGGATGTAGGAGATGACCTCGTAGCCATTGGTCAGGCGCACCTTGGCGACCTTCCGCATGGCCGAGTTCGGCTTCTTCGGCGTGGTGGTGTAGACGCGCGTGCAGACGCCGCGCTTCTGCGGGCAACCCTCGAGGTGGAGGGATTTCGAGGTCTTGCGCTTGGGCTGACGCGGCTTGCGGATCAGCTGCTGGATCGTCGGCATGTGGGGTGTCCCCGTCTATCGTTCACGTTCAAATCTCTCGTCCGGACCCCGACGCGCCAAAGACCGATGGCCGCATCCGCCCGGAATTCCGACCTGGACGATGCGGTTGGGTGACAGAGGATGCGGGAAACAGTATCCCGGATCGTGTGCGACGGTTCTGGCTTGCCGACACGGGCGCGCGACGCGCACCCGGACCGAATTGCGGGCCTGATAGGGGAATCGCGGTGGGGTGTCAACGCAGGCCCCGCGCTTGTCGGCCCCCGCGAATGCGGGCACCGTCGGGCTCATGTCCGATCTGCAGATCATCGCCATCACGCGCTTCGCCTATCCCGGCTCCGGCGGCTTCCAGATCGAGCATGACAGCGTCGCCGAACGGCAGGCGCATCTGTGGGCGCCCGACCGGCTGGAGGCACGGTTTCGGACGCTGGAGCACGTCTGCCTGCGCACGCTGGCGGCCCAGACGGACCCCGACTTCCGCGTCCTCGTCGTCACGGGCGATGCCCTGCCCGAGCCGTGGCGCGGGCGGCTCGAAGCGCTCTGCGCCGCCCTGCCCCAGGCCGAGCTGATCCTCCATCCGCCCGAGAACCAGCGCTACGCGATGGAGGCGATCGTCAATGACCGGATCGACCCCGAGGGACCGCCGGTGATGCAATTCCGGCAGGATGACGACGATGGCGTGGCCCGGAGCTTCGTCGAGCGCGCCCGGCGCATCTTCGGCGAGGTCCGCCCGCTCTGGGAGCGGCATGGCCGTCTGGCGGTCGATTTCAGCCGCGGCTACGTCATGCGCCCGACGCCCGAAGGTCCGCTGGTGCAGGCCGCGACGCGCAGCCATCTGGGTGTGGCGCAGGCGCTGTTCCTCCAGCCGTCGATCCGGCGCACGGCGATCCATTTCCCGCATCACCGGGTCGGCGCGCTGATGCCATCGGTAACGATCCCGGACGCGCCGATGTGGCTCAGGGGCGTGGACGGGACCAATGACAGCCCGATGCCCGGGCAGCTCGACCGCCTCGTGCATGCCACCTCGGAGGAGCGGGTCGACCTGCGGGATCGGTTCGGACTGGACCTCGACGCGCTGGCCGCGAGCTTCGCCGCGGCCTGAGCGTCAGCGCGGACCCGTGGCGCGCGGCATGGGCGCCACCCGGCCCTCGCGCCAGAGGGTATAGAGGCCTGTCGCCGCGATCAGCGCCGCCCCGATAAGGGTCAGCGTCGCGGGCCAGTCGCCGAAGACCAGCCAGCCGAGGATGAGCGCCCAGACCAGCGAGGTGTAGCGGAACGGCGTGACGGCCCCGACCTCGCCCACGCGCATCGCCATGACCGAGCAGAGATAGGCCGCGAAGATGAAGCCCGCGGCGGCGAGGATCATGCCGCCCTGCCCTGCCGTCGGCCGGCCCCATGGCTCGGCCAGCGACAGCGCCAGGCCCAGCAGCGTCACCATCGCCGCCGTGATCGCCGCGACGTTGAGCGACGGCGTGTCCCGCGACAGACGCCGCGTCAGCAGATCGCGCGCCGTGGCCAGTAAGACGGTGATCATCGCGACGGCGGACCAGGCGTTGAAGCCCTCGGTCCCCGGCCGGACGATCAGAAGGACGCCGACCAGCCCGACCCCAATCGCGGTCCAGCGTCGCCAGCCGACCCGCTCGCCCAGGAAGAGCGCGCCCGCCGCCGTGATCGAAAGCGGGAGAGCGGCGAGGATCGCGGTGATATTGGCCAGCGGCATGTTCTGGAGCGCGAGGAGGAACGGCAGGAACGCCGCCGTCTCGGCCGCCGAGCGCCCGAAGGCCCAAGGGCGGTCGGCCCGCGCGATGCCGCGGCCCAGCGTCCCCATCGCCCAAGACAGAAGGACGATCAGCGTCGTCGCCACGCAGCCGCGCAGGAACGTCACCTGGAAGGCGGGCAGATCCTCGGCCAGCCATTTGAGCGCCGCGTCGTTCATGGTGAACGTCGCCATGGCGCCCATCATCAGGAACGCGCCCTTCAGGTTGTCCTGCATATCAGTCCTGCGGCGGCGCGGGCATCAGCGCGAGGGCCGCATCGGCATCGAGGCCGAAGCGCTCGGCCATCAGCTTGCGGCCCTTGCGGGTGGCCATGGGGGTCGCGTGGGGCGGAATGGAGCGGCCGCTGTCGTTGTGGTCGTGCAGCGTCCGGAGGAACATCTGCGCGTCGCCCGGCAGGGTGAAGCCGGGGACGTGGCAGGGCAGCCGACGATGGTTGTAGCGATAGATGCAGGTCGGCAGGTCGGCGGTGGTGATCATCGCGCAGGCGAGGCCGAGGGGCTGGGGCTCGCGAAACTCGTGGAAGGGTTCGGCGGGATCGTGGAGGTCCCAGTAGATCCCGCGCATGAAGCTGAGCGTCGTCGGCCCCTCGGCCAGCCCGGCGGCCAGAAGACGGTCCGAGATGTCGCGCGTGCGGGCGATGTAGTCGACCGCCACGGCGTCGTCGTCGTCGATGCGAAAGCCGGTGACATGGGTGGTGCCGTCGTCGAGGCCGCGCCGGAAGCTGCGCTTGCCCGCGGCCAGTGCGCCCATCCGCTCCATGAAGACCGTCTTGAGGAAGGGAAAGGCCTCCTCGAGGGCGCGCAGCCGTTTGCGGTGCCGCATCGGCAGCGTCGTTCCGGCGAGGATCACGCAGCGGAACGCAGGGTCGGTCTGGGCGGCGAGCGACGGCAGGGTGATGGTCTCGAGATAGCGGAACCGCGTCTCGATCCGGCCGGGCTCGTAAAGATGCCGCTCCAGCTGGGCCTCGTCCAGCCCGGAGACCGAGAAGCCTTCCTTCGCCGGGTAGGAGAAGCGCAGCACGCCGATGATCTGGTTGACGATGGCCATGGCGGATCGCTCGCACGGGTGCGGGAACCGGGCAAGTCCTATCGCCGGTCGGGGCCGGTGCGGCCCGTCGTCGGTCTCGGTGATGCGTGGGATGGGCGGGCCCGCCCGGTGTCGGGTGGACGCCCCTGGGTGTCGGCGCGGATGTGGCCGCGCCGGTCGGTCGAGGTCGGGCCCGACCCCGGTGACCCCGCCCTCGTCCGGGCGGGTCTGGGGTCGTCCTGTCGAAATGGCGGGGTGTCAGTCCCGCCGGATGCGATCGCGGAGATGGTTCTGAGCCGGAGCGGTTAACGGGCGGTGAACGCGCGCGGCGAATGGCTTCGGTTTGCTGGGTGGGTCCGCCTTGTGGGTCCGAGCGGTGCCGGGGCGCTCGCTGGCCGGGCAATGGTCCGGCGTCCCCCCTTGACGAAAAACCCCGCCGGATCGCTCCGGCGGGGGTGTTCTTTATGCCATGCGGCCGGGGATTACTCCTCGACGGCGGGCGCCTCGGCGAAGACGTCCTCGGCCGAAGGCTCCTCGGTCGGGGCAGCCAGTGCCGCGGCCTTCTCGGCCTCGGCGCGGGCCTCCTCGATCACGACGTTGTCGCGCGCGGTGGCGATGGCGCGCATCGCCTGGGTCGCGCCACCGGTGCCCGCCGGGATGAGGCGGCCGACGATGACGTTTTCCTTGAGGCCGACCAGCTTGTCCTTCTTGCCCTGCACCGAAGCCTCGGTCAGGACGCGCGTCGTCTCCTGGAAGGAGGCGGCGGAGATGAACGAACGGGTCTGGAGCGACGCCTTCGTGATGCCGAGCAGGATCGGCTCGGCCCGAGCGGGACGATCGCCCCGCTTCTCGGCCTTCTCGTTGGCCTCGACCAGCTCGGCCTTGTCGACATTCTCACCCTTAAGGAGCGTCGTGTCGCCCGAGTCGAGGATCTCCCACTTTTGGAGCATCTGCCGGACGATCACCTCGATATGCTTGTCGTTGATCTTCACGCCCTGCAGTCGATACACGTCCTGCACTTCGTCGATCAGGTAATCGGCCAGCGCCTCGACGCCCAGGATCCGCAGGATGTCATGCGGCGCGGGGTTGCCATCCATGATGTAGTCGCCGCGCTGGACGAAATCGCCCTCGGCCACCGGGATGTGCTTGCCCTTGGGCACCATGTAGTCGATCGGCTCGAGACTGTCGTCGGACGGGATGACCGTGATCCGGCGCTTGTTCTTGTAGTCCTTGCCGAACTTCACCGTGCCGTCGGCCTCCGCGATGATCGCGTTGTCCTTGGGCTTGCGGGCCTCGAACAGTTCCGCCACGCGCGGCAGGCCGCCCGTGATGTCCTTGGTCTTGGTGCCTTCGCGCGGAATACGCGCGACGACGTCGCCCGCCTTCAGCATCTGGCCGTCCTCGACCGACAGGATCGCGTCCACCGACATCTCGTAGGTGATCGGATTGCCGGCCTCGTTGCGGACGGGCTCGCCATCCTCGCCGGCCACGATGACCTGCGGCTTGAGATCGGAGCCCTTGGGCGCGGAGCGCCAGTCGGACACGATCTTCTGGGTCATGCCGGTGGCGTCGTCGGTCTCGTCGCGCACCGAGATGCCCGCATAGAGATCGACGAACTTCGCCTTGCCGTCGGATTCGGCGATGATCGGCAGGGTGAACGGGTCCCACTCGTAGAGCTTGTCGCCGCGCGCGACCTTGGCGCCGTCGGTGACGTGCAGGGTCGTGCCGTAGCCCAGCTTGTGGGAGGCCCGCTCCTCGCCGTTCTCGTCCATGATCGCGAGGGTCATATTGCGACCCATCACGACCACGCCGCCCGCCTCGTTGGTCAGCGTGTTGGCGTTCTGGAAGGCGACGGTGCCCTCGGCGGAGGCTTCCATGAAGGATTGCTGTCCGCCCTGGGCGACGCCGCCGATGTGGAAGGTCCGCATCGTCAGCTGGGTGCCCGGCTCGCCGATGGACTGGGCCGCGATGATGCCGACGGCCTCGCCCTGGTTCACCTTGGTGCCGCGCGCGAGGTCACGTCCGTAGCAGGACGCGCAAACGCCCTCCTCGGCCTCGCAGGTCAGCGGCGAGCGGATGCGCATCGATTGCACCTGCGCCTGGTCCACGATGTCGGCGGTGCGCTCGTCGATGAGCTCGCCGGCCTTGACGATGACCTCGTCGGTGCCCGGCCGCAGCACGTCGTCGGCCGCGACCCGGCCCAGCACACGTTCGGCCAGGGTGGCGACGACTTCGCCGTCGTTGACGGCGGCCGAGGCGGTGATCGCCTTCTCGGTCCCGCAATCGTCCATGCGGACGATGCAGTCCTGCGCGACGTCCACGAGACGCCGCGTCAGATAGCCCGAGTTCGCGGTCTTGAGCGCCGTGTCAGACAGACCCTTCCGCGCGCCGTGGGTGGAGTTGAAGTACTCCAGCACGGTCAGCCCTTCCTTGAAGTTCGAGATGATCGGCGTCTCGATGATGTCGCCGTTCGGCTTCGCCATCAGGCCGCGCATCCCGCCCAGCTGCTTCATCTGGGTGACCGAGCCACGCGCACCGGAATGAGCCATCATGTAGACGGAGTTCGGCTCGTTCTCGGCGCCGTTCTCGTCCGTGCCCGCGACCGAGATCGTGGACATCATGGCTTCGGTGACCTTGTCGTTACACTTCGACCAGGCATCCACGACCTTGTTGTACTTCTCGCCCTGGGTGATCAGGCCGTCCATGTACTGCTGCTCGAAATCCTTGACCTGGTCGCGCGTCGCCTCGACGACGGGCCACTTGTCCTCGGGGATGACCATGTCGTCCTTGCCGAAGGAGATGCCCGCCTTGAACGCCTCGCGGAAGCCGAGGGTCATGATCTGGTCGCAGAAGATAACCGACTCCTTCTGGCCGCAATAGCGGTAGACGGTGTCGATGGTCTGCTGGACCTCTTTCTTGCGCAGTAGCCGGTTAACGAGGTCGAACGGCGCCTTGGCATTCAGCGGCAGCATGGAGCCGAGGCGCACGCGGCCCGGCGTGGTGTCGAACACGACGCCGACTTCTTCGCCCATCTCGTCGATCTGGGTGACACGCGCCTTGATCTTGGCGTGCAGATGCACCTCGCCCGCGTCGAGCGCGTGCGTGACCTCGTCGACAGACGAGAAAATCATGCCCTCGCCCTTCATGCCGGCCCGTTCCATCGAGACGTAGTAGAGCCCGAGGACCATGTCCTGCGACGGCACGATGATCGGCGCGCCGTTGGCGGGCGACAGCACGTTGTTCGTGGACATCATCAGGACGCGCGCTTCGAGCTGGGCTTCGAGCGAAAGCGGCACGTGGACGGCCATCTGGTCGCCGTCGAAATCGGCGTTGAAGGCCGAGCAGACCAGCGGGTGCAGCTGGATCGCCTTACCTTCGATCAGCACGGGCTCGAACGCCTGGATGCCGAGACGGTGCAGCGTGGGCGCGCGGTTCAGGAGAACCGGATGCTCGCGGATGACCTCGTCGAGGATATCCCAGACCTCGGGACGCTCCTTCTCGACCAGCTTCTTGGCCTGCTTGACGGTGGACGACAGGCCCTTGGCCTCGAGCCGCGAGTAGATGAACGGCTTGAAGAGCTCGAGCGCCATCTTCTTGGGCAGGCCGCATTGATGCAGCTTCAGCTCCGGCCCGGTCACGATGACCGAGCGACCCGAGAAGTCGACGCGCTTGCCCAGAAGGTTCTGGCGGAAGCGGCCCTGCTTGCCCTTGAGCATGTCGCTCAGCGACTTCAGCGGACGCTTGTTGGCGCCCGTGATGACCCGGCCGCGGCGTCCGTTGTCGAAGAGCGCGTCGACGGATTCTTGCAGCATCCGCTTCTCGTTGCGCACGATGATGTCGGGCGCGCGCAGCTCGATCAGCCGCTTGAGGCGGTTGTTGCGGTTGATAACGCGGCGATACAGGTCGTTGAGGTCCGATGTCGCGAAGCGGCCGCCGTCCAGCGGCACCAGCGGGCGCAGTTCGGGCGGGATGACCGGGATCACGGTCAGGATCATCCACTCGGGCCGGTTGCCCGACTCTATGAAGCTCTCGACGATCTTCAGGCGCTTGATGATCTTCTTGGGCTTCAGCTCTCCCGTGGCCTCCTTGAGGTCCTCGCGCAGCGTCGCGGCTTCCTGCTCGAGGTCGATCGCGGCCAGCATCTCGCGGATGGCCTCGGCCCCGATATTGGCCTGGAACGCGTCGGCGCCGTAGGCGTCCTGCGCGTCCATGAACTCCTCCTCGGACATCAGCTGTCCGTAGGTGAGATCGGTCAGGCCGGGCTCGATGACGACGTAGTTCTCGAAGTAGAGGATCCGCTCGAGGTCGCGCAGCGTCATGTCCAGCATCAGGCCGATGCGCGACGGCAGCGACTTGAGGAACCAGATGTGGGCGACGGGCGAGGCCAGCTCGATATGGCCCATCCGCTCGCGGCGGACCTTCTGGAGGGTGACCTCGACGCCGCATTTCTCGCAGACGACGCCGCGATACTTCATGCGCTTGTACTTGCCGCAGAGGCACTCGTAATCCTTGATCGGACCGAAGATGCGCGCGCAGAACAGGCCGTCACGCTCGGGCTTGAACGTCCGGTAGTTGATGGTCTCGGGCTTCTTGATCTCGCCGTAGGACCACGAGAGGATGCGCTCGGGCGAGGCCAGCGAGACCTTGATCTCGTCGAAGACCTTCTGGGGCGCGATCGGGTTGAACGGGTTGTTCGTCAGTTCCTGGTTCATCTTGATACCTTTGTGAAAAGGGTGCGTTGGAAGAGGAGCGGTGCGTGGGAACCACGCACCCTACCGGGCGTAGCGTGCGTGCTCGGCACGCACCGCCGGCGCGATCACTCGCTGTCTTCCTCCGCATCCAGGAGTTCCATGTTCAGGCCGAGGCCGCGCACTTCCTTGACGAGCACGTTGAAGCTCTCGGGAACGCCCGCCTCGAAATTGTCCTCGCCCTTGACGATGCTCTCGTAGACCTTGGTCCGTCCGGCCACGTCGTCGGACTTCACCGTCAGCATCTCCTGCAGGGTGTAGGCCGCGCCGTAGGCTTCCAGGGCCCAGACCTCCATCTCGCCGAAGCGCTGGCCGCCGAACTGCGCCTTGCCGCCCAGGGGCTGCTGCGTGACGAGGCTGTAGGGCCCGGTCGAACGCGCGTGGATCTTGTCGTCCACCAGGTGGTGCAGCTTGAGCAGGTACTTCACGCCGACGGTCACCTGGCGCGAGAACTTCTCGCCCGAGCGCCCGTCGAACAGGTCCGACTGGCCCGAGGTGTCGAAGCCCGCGCGGGTCAGGGCGTCGTTGACGTCCCCTTCCTTGGCGCCGTCGAAGACCGGGGTCGCGATCGGCACGCCGTGGGTGACGTTGGAGGCCGCCTCGACGAGACCGTCCTCGCCCATCTTCGCCAGGTGCTCCTCGTAGGCCTCCTCGCCATAGGCGATCTTCATGGCGTCGCGCACGGGCGTCAGGTCGCCGGAGCGGCGGAACTCGTCCAGCGCCTCGTCGATCTGAAGGCCCATGCCGCGCGCGGCCCAGCCCATGTGGGTCTCGAGGATCTGGCCCACGTTCATGCGCGACGGCACGCCCAGCGGGTTCAGCACGAAATCGACCGGCGTGCCGTCGGCGAGGAACGGCATGTCCTCCATCGGCACGACCTTCGAGATGACGCCCTTGTTGCCGTGACGGCCGGCCATCTTGTCGCCCGGCTGAAGCTTGCGCTTCACGGCGATGAAGACCTTGACCATCTTCATTACGCCCGGCGGCAGGTCGTCGCCGCGACGGACCTTCTCGACCTTGTCCTCGAAGCGGGCCTCGAGGGCGCGCTTCTGGATCTCGTACTGTTCGTTCAGGGCCTCGACCTGCTGAGCGGTGCCCTCGTCCTCGACGGCGATCTGCCACCACTGGCCGTAGGTCAGCGCCGAGAGCGCCGCGTCATCGACCTTGGAGCCGGACTTGAAGCCCTTGGGGCCCTTCACGCCCTTCTGGCCCTCGATCATGCCACGCAGGCGGGCATAGATGTTGCGGTCCAGGATCTCGCGCTCGTCGTCGCGGTCGCGCGCGAGGCGTTCGACCTGCTCGCGCTCGATCTGCAGCGCGCGCTCGTCCTTCTCGACGCCGTGACGGTTGAAGACGCGGACTTCCACGACCGTGCCGTAGTCGCCGGGCTTCACGCGCAGCGAGGTGTCGCGTACGTCCGAGGCCTTTTCACCGAAGATCGCGCGGAGGAGTTTCTCCTCCGGCGTCATCGGGCTTTCGCCCTTGGGGGTGATCTTGCCCACGAGGATGTCGCCCGGCTCCACGTCGGCGCCGATATAGACGATGCCGGCTTCGTCGAGGTTGCGCAGCGCCTCCTCGCCGACATTCGGGATGTCGCGGGTGATCTCCTCGGGTCCGAGCTTGGTGTCACGCGCGGCGACCTCGAACTCCTCGATATGGATCGAGGTGAAGACGTCGTCGCGAGCGATCCGCTCGGAAATGAGGATGGAGTCCTCGTAGTTGTAGCCGTTCCACGGCATGAACGCGACGACCACGTTCTTGCCGAGCGCCAGCTCACCCATGTCGGTGGACGGACCGTCGGCCAGGACTTCGTCCTTGGTGACCGTGTCGCCGACCTTCACCAGCGGACGCTGGTTGATGCAGGTATTCTGGTTGGAACGCTGGAACTTGCGCAGGCGGTAGATGTCCACGCCCGCGTCGCCCAGCTCGAGGTCCTCGGTGGCGCGCACGACGATACGCTGCGCGTCGACCTGGTCGATGACGCCGCCGCGCTTGGCCATGATGGCCGCCCCGGAATCCTTGGCGACGACCGCTTCCATGCCGGTGCCCACGAAGGGTGCGTCCGCCCGCAGGAGCGGCACGGCCTGACGCTGCATGTTCGAGCCCATCAGCGCGCGGTTGGCGTCGTCGTTCTCGAGAAACGGGATCAGCGCCGCGGCCACGGAAACGAGCTGCTTGGGCGACACGTCGATCAGGTCCACGTTGTCGCGCGATTGCAGCATGTAGTCGCCGGACTGGCGGGTCGAGACCAGCTCGTTCTGGAACCGCTTGTCATCGGTCAGCTGCGCGTTGGCCTGCGCCACGGTGTGACGCATCTCCTCGGTGGCGGACATGTACTGGACGTCGTCCGTCACCTGCCCGTCGACCACCTTGCGGTAGGGCGTTTCGATGAAGCCGTACTTGTTCACGCGCGCGAAGGTGGCGAGCGAGTTGATCAGGCCGATATTCGGGCCTTCCGGCGTCTCGATCGGGCACATCCGGCCGTAGTGGGTCGGGTGCACGTCGCGCACCTCGAAGCCCGCGCGCTCGCGCGTCAGGCCGCCCGGTCCAAGCGCCGAGAGGCGACGCTTGTGCGTCACTTCAGACAGCGGGTTCGTCTGGTCCATGAACTGCGAGAGCTGCGACGAGCCGAAGAACTCGCGCACGGCGGCGGCCGCAGGCTTCGCGTTGATCAGGTCCTGCGGCATAACCGTGTCGATCTCGACCGAGGACATGCGCTCCTTGATGGCGCGCTCCATGCGCAGAAGGCCGACGCGGTACTGGTTCTCCATCAGCTCGCCGACGGAGCGGACGCGGCGATTGCCGAGATGGTCGATGTCATCGATCTCGCCGCGGCCGTCCCGCAGCTCCACGAGGGCCTTGATGCAGGCGAGGATGTCCTCGTCGCGCAGGGTCCGCATCGTGTCCTCGGCGTCGAGGTCGAGGCGCATGTTCATCTTGACCCGGCCCACGGCCGAGAGGTCATAGCGCTCGCTGTCGCGGAAGAGCTGGTCGAACAGCGTCTGGGCGGCGTCGACGGTGGGCGGCTCGCCCGGACGCATGACGCGGTAGATGTCCATCAGCGCCGTCTCGCGGCCGAGATTCTTGTCGGCGGCCAGCGTGTTGCGGATGTACGGACCCACGGTGACGTTGTCGATGTCGAGCACCGGCAGCGTCTCGACGCCTGCGTCCAGCAGCTCCTTCAGGGTGCCGCCGGACACTTCGCCCGCCTTGTCCAGTTCCCACGTCAGCTCGTCGCCGGCCTCGACGAAGATGGCGCCGTTGGTCTCGTCGATGATGTCGCGCGCGGCGAACTTGCCGATGATGGCGTCGAACGGCACGAGGATCTCCTCGACCTTGCCCTCCTCGCGCAGCTTCTTGACCTGGCGCGGCGTGACCTTCTTGCCGGCCTCTATCACGACCTCGCCGGTGGCGGCGTCGATGACGTCCATCGCCGGCCGGGTGCCGGAATAGCGCTCGGGGAAGAACTTCGTGGCCCAGCCCTCACCCTTGCGATGGGTGTAGGTCACGGTGTCGTAATAGGTGTTCACGATCGCTTCCTGGTCCATGCCGAGGGCATAGAGCAGCGTCGTCACCGGCAGCTTCCGGCGGCGGTCGATGCGCGCGAAGACGAGATCCTTGGCGTCGAACTCGAAGTCGAGCCAGGAGCCGCGATAGGGAATGATGCGGCAGGCAAAGAGCAGCTTGCCCGACGAGTGCGTCTTGCCCTTGTCATGGTCGAAAAACACGCCCGGCGAACGGTGCATCTGGGAGACGATGACCCGCTCGGTGCCGTTGACGATGAAGGTGCCGTTGGGCGTCATCAGGGGCATGTCGCCCATGAACACGTCCTGCTCCTTGATGTCCTTGACGGACTTGGCCGAGGTGTCCTCGTCCACATCGAACACGATCAGGCGCAGGGTGACCTTCAGCGGGGCCGAGTAGGTCATGTCGCGCTGCTGGCATTCCTCGACGTCGTACTTGGGCTCCTCGAGCTCGTACTTGACGAATTCGAGCACCGCCGTCTCGTTGAAGTCCTTGATCGGGAAGACCGACTGGAAGGTGCCCATCAGGCCCTCGCCTTCGGAGGGCTCGGGCTGGTCGCCGGAATTTAGGAACAGGTCGTAGGAGGACTTCTGAACCTCGATGAGGTTCGGCATCTGGAGGACTTCCTCCAGCTTGCCGTAGTAACGCCGAATCCGCTTGGGGGATGCCTGCATCTGAGCCATGGATGGTCTCTTTCTCTCGGTTTCGCGCGCACGGGCGTCCGTCGGGGCTGCGGACGCCGTGGGCCAGCGAAGGGTCGTGCGAGGGGAAACCATCCGGCGCATCGTCCCACGGACGCGCCCCCGTTCCCGCCTCCTGACCTGGAAAGCCCCCGAAAAGGGGCTTGCCGGGACAGGAAGGGGTGGCCCCGCATGCGGCGGGACCACCCGTGTCGTTCGCTCTCGGACGGGACGGCGGGGAGATCCCCGCGCGACCGGCGCCCAAAGGGCGGGGGTGGCCCCGCCTTACTTCAGTTCGACTTCGGCGCCAGCCGCTTCCAGCTTGGCCTTGATGTCTTCGGCCTCGGCCTTGTCGACGCCTTCCTTGACGGCCTTGCCGCCGGCTTCGACCAGGTCCTTGGCTTCCTTCAGACCCAGACCCGTGATGCCGCGGACTTCCTTGATCACGTTGATCTTGGAGGCGCCGGCCGACTTCAGGATGACGTCGAATTCGGTCTGCTCCTCGGCGGCGGCGCCACCGGCGTCGCCCGCGGGACCGGCCATCATGACCGCGCCACCGGCAGCGGGCTCGATGCCGTATTCGTCCTTGAGGATGGTCTTCAGTTCCTGGGCTTCCAGAAGGGTCAGGCCCACGATGTCTTCGGCGAGTTTTTTCAGATCAGCCATTGTTCGATTTCCAGTTCGTTTAGATGTGTTCCGGTGCCGTGTCGTTCAAGACCACGACGAGGGATGACGGGATGGGCCTCAGGCGGCCTTCTCCTCGATGGTCGACAGGATGCTCGCGATGTTCGAAGCAGGCGCGCCGATGGCGCCGGCGATGTTCGAGGCAGGCGCGCCGATGCAGCCCACGATGGAAGCGATGAGCTCCTCGCGGCTGGGCATCTTCGCGACGGCTTTCACACCTTCGACGTCCAGAGCGTTCTCACCCATCGCGCCGCCCAGGATCTCCAGCTTGGAGTTGTCCTTGGCATACGCGTCGATGACCTTGGCCGCAGCCACGGGGTCCTCGGAATAGGCGAGTACGGTCATGCCCGTGAGGAAATCGGAAATGCTGCTGGCAGCCTTCCCCTCAAGGGCGATCTTGGCGAGCTTGTTCTTGGCGACGCGAACCGAACCACCCGCTTCGCGCATTTGCGAGCGAAGGTCCTGCATCTCGGCGACTGTCATGCCCTCGTAGCGGCTGACCACCACGACGCCAGAGCTTTCGAAGATCTGGCCGAGTTCCTCGACCACTTTCTCTTTCTGGGCTCTATCCACAGTTCTTCTCCAAGTCTCGCGGGGAAACCCCGCGATGGAGGGGCGGACCCCTCCGGCTCTCTTTCGTCGCGCGAATGCACGACAAGAAGTCCTTACGGGTCAGCGCAGCCCAGGGTCCCGGAAATCGGGGCCGGAATGTCTTTTCCCGTCTCGGGCAGGACTTACGGCCGAAGCCACCCACCGTCTCGGACGAATCAACGACCCGGGCGAAGCAATCCGTCCGGGTCGTCGGGGGGCCTCTTAGGATGATCGCGCCCGAATGGAAAGGGCAAATCCTCGCAGCTGCGGCATCCGGCGCGCGCCTGCCCCGGAAACGCGAAACGGCGGGGCACCCTGCCCCGCCGTTCCACCGGTTCTCTCGGGTCGCGCCGCGATCAGGCGACGGGGTCGTTGCCCGTGGCACTCTCGACGCTGACCGACACGCCCGGCCCCATTGTGGAGCTGAGCGAGATCTTCTTGAGGTAGGAGCCCTTGGCCCCCGTCGGCTTGGCCTTGGAGACCGCGTCGACGAACGCCATGACGTTCTCCTTCAGCTTGGCCTCGTCGAAGGAGGCCTTGCCGACGCCCGCATGGACGACGCCGTTCTTCTCGGCCTTGAACTGGACCTGGCCGCCCTTGGCGTCCTTGACGGCTTGGGCCACGTCCATCGTCACCGTGCCGACCTTGGGGTTCGGCATCAGATTCCGGGGACCCAGCACCTTACCCAGACGACCCACGATGGGCATCATGTCGGGCGTGGCGATGCAGCGGTCGAAGTCGATCTGACCCGACTGCACCGTCTCCATCAGGTCCTCAGCACCGACGATATCGGCCCCGGCTTCCTTGGCCTCGTCGGCCTTGGGGCCACGGGCGAAGACGGCGACGCGGACGTCCTTGCCGGTGCCGTTCGGGAGCGAGACCACGCCGCGGACCATCTGGTCGGCGTGACGCGGGTCGACGCCCAGGTTCATCGCGATCTCGACGGTCTCGTCGAACTTCGTCTTGGCGTTGCCCTTCACGAGGCTGACGGCCTCGTCGACGGTCACGTTTTCCTTGCCAGCGAATGCCTCGCGGGCCGCCGTTGCGCGCTTTCCGAGCTTCGCCATCACTTCACCTCGATGCCCATGGACTTCGCCGAGCCCACGATGATCTTCATCGCCTGATCGACGTCATTCGCCGACAGATCCTTCATCTTCGCTTCCGCGATCTCGCGCACCTGCTTGACGGTGACGGAGGCCACGGTCTCGCGGCCCGGCGTCTCGGCGCCGCGCGGACGGTTGCGCTTGCCCACGGGCTTCAGGCCGGCGGCCTTCTTGAGATAATAGGACGCGGGCGGCGTCTTGATATCCATGGTGAAGGACTTGTCCTGGTAATACGAGATTACCGTGGGGCACGGGGCGCCCTGCTCCATCTCCTGCGTCTTGGCGTTGAACGCCTTGCAGAATTCCATGATGTTGATGCCGCGCTGACCGAGGGCGGGGCCCACGGGCGGCGACGGATTGGCCTGACCTGCAGGGATCTGCAGCTTCATGGTGCCGACGAGTTTCTTCGCCATGCGTCTCTCCTTTTCGGCGGCGGGACCAGGCCCGCCCTACATGCCCCGAAGGGCGCTTTGCCGTGGTTCGGTCCGGGGCGTATCGCCCGTCGCCTCCCACGTCCGAGACCCCCGCGTGGCGCGGGGGCCGTGCCTCACGCGGCCTTGGAGACCTGCGTGAATTTCAGCTCGACCGGGGTGGCCCGGCCAAAGATCGAGACCGAGACCTTGAGGAGCTGGGCCTCGTCGTCCACCTCCTCGACCTGGCCCGCGAAGCCCTCGAACGGGCCGTCGGTCACGTTCACGTCCTCGCCCACGTCGAAGGTGATGAGCGACCGCGGGGCCTCCTCGCCTTCCTGGACGCGGTTGAGGATCTGGTTCACCTCGGCATCGCGCATCGGCATCGGTCGACCCTGCGGGCCAAGGAAGCCGGTGACGCGGTTGATCGAGTTGACCAGGTGATAACCCTCGTCCGACATCTCCATCCGCACCAGCACGTAGCCGGGCATGAAGCGCCGCTCGGAGGTCACCTTCTTGCCGCGACGGACCTCCAGCACCTCTTCGGTCGGGACCAGCACCTCTTCGATCTGGTCCTCGAGGTTCTGCTCCTCGACCGCGGTGCGTATCTGCTCCGCGACGCGCTTCTCGAAGTTGGACAGCACGCTGACCGAATACCATCGCTTCGCCATCTGCCGGTCGTCCTCGCTCGTCTCTAAAAATGTCGTCCGACCGCGCGCGGCGACCGGCCTCAAAACGTCAAACAGCGCGCATCACGAATCAATGCGCGCCGCCCGGTTCGAAGTCCGGTCCCTCTACCCCCCGCCCCGGCGGGATTCAAGGGTCGCGGCCCGCGCGCGCGGGTGCGTCGTCAGAATGCGCCCAAGAGCGTCGTCAGGCCCGTCCGGATCAGGAAGTCGACGAAGAAGAAGAAGGTCGCCGCCAGGATCGCCAGCAGGAAGACCATTACCGTCGTCAGCAGGACCTCGCGGCGTGTCGGCCACGTGATCTTGCCGATCTCGGCCCGCGTCTGCTGGATGAACTGCATCGGGTTGGTGGTGGCCATGTCGTGCCTCTCGGGATCGGTCCTGCCGGAGATAGGCGCCGGGGTCCGGCGGCGCAAGCCGGTCGGCGGTCGCGGGTCGCGGGCCTGGCAGGGGCATCAGGATTCGAACCCGAGACCTGCGGATTTGGAATCCGCTGCTCTACCAACTGAGCTATACCCCTGCAGGCGCGACAGGGCATATGGCGCGGCCGCGACGGGTGCAAGGGGGAAGCGCGGGCGGGACGCCGCCGCCGCCGCCCGGCCCCCCGACTCGACGCGACGGCAATTCGCTGGCAAGAAAATGTTGCGACGGACCGGAACCTTTGGATCGGCACCCCGTTGTATTGCCGACGCGACGACAACCACGCCGTGTTTTCTATGACCACTGCCCCTAAGGAGCACACCAATGAACCGCACGCTTACCGCCCTCGTCACCGCCACCGCCCTGACCTTCGGTGCGTCCGCCGCCATGGCCGACGCCCACGCCACGATGGGCGAAGGCTTCAACATGCTGCAGACCGCTCTGATGAGCGATTTCGAGCGCATGGGCATCCCGACCGACGCCCTGAACGACCTGACCCTCGGTCAGATCGCCGCGATCAAAGAGATCGTGGAAGGTGATGGCGCCGAAGCCCAACAGAAGGGTCAGATCGAGGCGATCATCGCCAACTGATCGGATCTTCCGACCGAGATTTGGGGCGGCGCGCCAGCGTCGCCCTTTTTCGTTGGCCGTCGCTGCTCCGCGCGGACACGGCCGACGGGCGTGGCCCGCGCCTGTGTCAAGGGCGGCATCACGGTCAAGTCACAGACGCATGATCTCACGGGTTCGTCTGGGGACACGTGATCGGGGGGCGAGGCATCTGGTCCGGGACGAGCGGTCGGATGACCCGGCCGACGTCGCACCGAACACATCGGAGAGAAGACATGAACTTCAAGATGACCGCAGCCGCCGTCCTCATCGCCCTGTCCGCCGGGGGCGCCGCCCTCGCCGACGGCCACGCCAGCCAAGGCTTCAACATGCTGCAAACCGCACTGATGAGCGATCTCGAGCGCCTCGGCATCGACCCGTCCTCGATGGGCGACGATCTGACCCTCGGCCAGATCGCGACCATCAAGGCCATCGTCGACAGCAGCGACGCGGACTCGCAGAAGAAGGGCCAGATCGAGGCCATCATCCGCAACAACTGACGCGGCATCGGGGCGGCCCGATCCGGTTCCCCCATCGGCGACCGCACGACGTCGCCCGCATCGAGGGCCGCTTCTTCCGGGGGCGGCCCGTTTTCGTGGCGGGATTCGCCGCGCCCGGCGGCGGTCGTCGATACGTATGCCGATCGGTGCGTCGCGAGCACGCACCCTGCGCCGGGCTTCGCAGGGCCTCGCGGGGGCGGACCGTAGGGTTCGTGCTCGGCACGCACCGGCCCCGGGACGAAGGTCGCGCCGGTGGGACGGCCTTCCCTGCGGGCGCGTCCGCGGGCCGCTCATGCAACAAGGGCCCCCCGAGGGGAGCCCTGCCGGCTCTCGTGACAAAGGCCCCCGAGGGGGCCTTTGCACTGCGCCGTGTCGTGACACCCGGCCCTGCGGGCCGGCTGCACTTACTCCGTGATCTTGCTGACGACGCTCTCGGGAGCGTCCGCTAGCGGACGCCCCTGTCGCGTGTCAGCAGAAATCACTCCGTGATTTTGCTGACGACGCCCGCGCCCACGGTGCGGCCGCCTTCGCGGATCGCGAAGCGCAGGCCCTGCTCCATCGCGATCGGCGCGATCAGCTCGACCCCGAACGACACGTTGTCGCCCGGCATCACCATCTCCGTGCCCTCGGCCAGCTGAACCGTCCCCGTCACGTCCGTCGTCCGGAAGTAGAACTGCGGGCGGTAGTTGGCGAAGAACGGCGTGTGGCGGCCGCCCTCGTCCTTCGTGAGGATGTAGGCCTCGGCCTCGAACTTCGTGTGCGGCTTCACCGAGCCCGGCTTGCAGAGCACCTGGCCCCGCTCGACGCCGTCCCGGTCCACGCCGCGCAGGAGCGCGCCGATGTTGTCGCCGGCCTCACCGCGGTCCAGCAGCTTGCGGAACATCTCGACGCCCGTGCAGGTCGTCTTCTTGGTGTCCCGGATGCCCACGATCTCGATCTCGTCGCCCACGTTGATCACGCCGCGCTCGACGCGACCCGTCACGACCGTGCCGCGACCCGAGATCGAGAACACGTCCTCGACCGGCATCAGGAACGGCTGGTCCACGGCGCGCTCGGGCGTCGGGATGTACTCGTCCACGGCCGCCATCAGCTTGCGGATCGACTCCTCGCCGATCTCCGGGTTGTTGCCTTCCATCGCCGCCAGCGCCGAGCCCGGGATCACCGGGATGTCGTCGCCGGGATACTCGTAGCTCGACAGAAGCTCGCGGATCTCCATCTCGACGAGCTCCAGGAGCTCCTCGTCATCGACCTGGTCGACCTTGTTCATGTAGACGACCATGGTCGGAATGCCGACCTGGCGGCCGAGCAGGATGTGCTCGCGCGTCTGCGGCATCGGGCCGTCGGCCGCGTTCACCACGAGGATCGCGCCGTCCATCTGGGCGGCCCCGGTGATCATGTTCTTGACGTAATCCGCGTGGCCCGGGCAGTCGACATGCGCGTAGTGGCGGTTCTCGGTCTCGTACTCGACATGCGCCGTCGAGATCGTGATCCCGCGCGCCTTCTCCTCGGGCGCACCGTCGATCTGGTCATACGCCTTGAAGTCGCCGAAATACTTCGTGATCGCAGCCGTCAGCGTCGTCTTGCCGTGGTCCACGTGACCGATCGTCCCGATGTTCACATGCGGTTTCGTGCGTTCGAATTTTGCCTTCGCCATGAGGGGCCCCTGCGCTTGTCGGGGCCGATGTGGCGGACCCCCTGATTACATCGCGGGCCGTCTAGCCGTGGGCCGTGCGAAAGGCAAGGCCCGGTTGGCCCCGGTCAGCGCGGCGGCAGGCCGAAGGTCTCGGGCTCGCGCAGGAGCCAGGACTGGATCTTGCCCGACATGTTGCGGGCCAGGGTGGCGAGCTGTTCGTCGGCGCTTTTCACGAGGCCGGAGCCGAGCAGGAGCGTGTCGGCCCCCTCGAAGGTGGTGAGCTGCTCGGGGCCGCGGATCTTCTCTTGCGGATCGGCGGTCCAGAGGTTCGCGGTGACGACCATGATGGATTTCGGCGTCAGCACGATCGGGATGCCCGGCGGCGCCAGCGCGTAGCCGTCGATGGCCACCGCGATATGGTATTCGCGCGCGCCGTCGTAGCGCCGGAACCGGCGGTCGATCTCGGCGGTCATCGCGGCGATCAGCGCCTCCTTCGTGGCATCGCGGGAAGGCGGGATCTTCTTGACCTTGTCGGCCACGACGATCGTCAGGCCCAGCCGGAAATCCCCCATGTCGCGCGGGGCTTCGGTCAGCGGGTCCGAGGCGGCGCACCCGGCCAACCCGCCGAGCGCGAGCCCCGCGAATGCGCGGCGGCTGAGATCTGTGGTCATGGGAACCCCTTGGCGGCGATGTCGCAACGTGCGTAGCGGGGCGTCCGGCCGGGGGCAAGTTTCACCGGCAGATCGCCCGGAGATCGGACCATGCCTTGGGCGAGAGCGAGGGCGCGCCCGGAGGCGGATCGCCCGCGCCGGAGGCGGCGATGATGCGCTCGGCCAATTGGGGATGGCTGGCGAAATGGCTCGCGAAGCCCTCGACATCGCCGTAGCGCTCGCGCAGCCGCTCGAACATCCGGCCAAGTGCCGAGGGCGGCAGGCCCCGTGCGCGGAGCTGGCGGGCGGCGAAGATGTCGGCGCGCGTCTCGGCGTCCCGCGAGTAGCCCGCGAAGATCGCGCCGCTGGTCGCCCCAGACAGGAGCCCGCCCCCGGTGATGTCGCCCAGCAGCACCGAGATCACCGCGAGACCCGAGAGCTGTTGCAGCATCCCGCGCACCGGATCGTCGTGGACGACATGGCCGATCTCGTGGGCGAGGACGGCGGCGATCTCGTCGGGATGTTCGGCCGCGACGATCATCGAATGGAAGAACGTGACCCGCCCGCCGGCCACGGCATAGGCGTTCAGGATCGGGTCTTCGCGGTCGTCGAGCACGGTCGCGACGATCGGATAGGGCAGATCGAGATCCGCGCCGACGCGGGCGACCATCGCCTCCAGCGCGGCCTGACCCGCGGGCGCGTCGCAGATCGCGAGGGGGGTGGTGCCGCCGAACATCACGCGCGTCTGTTCGAAATGCAGCTCGCCCAGCGCGACCTCGGCCTCGGGATCCATTACCTCGGCGAGGAGCGATGCGAGCGCGGGTAGGACGATCCAGATCAGTGCGGCGATGGCCGCGCATCCGGCGACGAAAACGCCCGCCGCGCGGATCGCGAGCGGTGGCCCCGGCAGCCCCCGCGCGGCCGAGGGGGCCTGCGCGTCGATCAGGGCGGCGGCCTCGGCATCGGCGACGAGGCGGTCCTCGGCCCCAGTGCGCCCGTAGGCCGTCAGCCCGCCGCCCGGCTGGTCGCGAAGCTGCCGGATCGCGGCGCTGGGCCAGATCACGGCCTCGCCATCGGGCAGCGCGATATGGAGACTGCCCTGCCAGACGCGGATCTCGGCCCGCTGCCGGAGTGCGCGCGTGCCGTCGAAATAGTCGGCGAAGGCCGCGTCGCTCATATGCCGGACCCCATGTCGAAGAGGTTCGCGAAGCCGTCGGCATCGGCCATGTGCTGGCGTTCGCCCGCCCCGGTCGCGTTGACCGCCGTGGCGCCCGCGACGACCAGCGTGTCGCCGACATGGGCGATCAGCGGGAAGGTCACGAAGGCCGTGCGGAGCGCGCCGCGCATCAAAAAGAGCGTCAGGTAGAGCAGCACCCCCAGCGCCGCGAGCGCGTAGGGCGACGGCTCGGCGAAGGCGCCGTCGGTGGGGATGTTCGCCAGCCAGCCGACCGCGAAGAGGCCGAGGGCGAGGCCCAGCGCGAAGAGGAGGGCGAGGAGGAGGAGCGCCACGACGATCCAGCCCAGAAGGTGGATGCGGAAGACGCGGCGGACGGTCGGACGAACCGACAGCGTGGCGCTCTCGCCGAAGCGGATGGCGGAGGCGAGGACCTCGAAGGAGCGGACGCGCCAGCGCAGCCAGAGGAGTGCCGCAAGGCCCGCGACCGGGAGGGCCGCGAGGAGGACGAAGCCGGCGAGCGCCTCCTCGTCGGAGCCGCCGTCCGAGAGCACGTATCCGAAGGCCGCGGTCCCGCCGACCAGCAGCCAGAGCCCCGCCCAGACGGGCAGCCAGAGCCTGACGAGCGGCCCGGCCGTGGTGGCGAGGGCGAAGCGGGTGTCGCCGAAGCTCGCCCGTGCGACCCGGTAGGCCCAGAGGCGGTGCGTGCGCCATGGCAGCGCGATCCCGAGGCTGAGCACCGTCGCCGCCGTCCACGCCACCGCGCGCCATGCGTAGCCGTAGGCGCCGGGCACCATGGCAAAGGACAGGCCCCGCCAGCGGGTGTGGTTCAGAAGGTAGCGGATGCCGCGATACTGGGCGAACCAGTAGACCGGCAGGAGCAGCAGGAACGCCGCGACGCCGCCGGCGGCGACGCCCTCGAACAGCGTCAGCGAGGCGAAGATCAGGAGCATGACGATCACGCCTAGATAGGTCGCGACGATGACGGCGGCGATGACGAAGCCCATCAGCTTCTCCAGCGGCTGGCCCGCATATTCCAGCGGCGCGCCGCCCACGCGAAGCGAGGACCAGAGCCAACGGCGCACCCGCGTGCGCGACCAAAAGGAATAGAGGCCGAGCGTCAGGACGCTGAGCATCGTGGTCTTCAGCACCAGCCAGAGCAGCGCGCCGCGTGTCCCCGCGACGTCGCCGCGCAACGTGTCCAGGGTCGCGACGCCCATGCGGTGTCAGCCGAACCGATTGTCGCGGGGGAAGCCGCGGGGGGCCATGCGACCGGCCTGCGCGCGGGTGCCCAGCCATTCGGCCAGGTCCGGTTCGTGCCGCGTGCGGCCGGCGGGATCGGACCACTTGAGCCCCTCGGCCAGCGTGATGACCGTGACGTCCGACAGCCCGCCATCCTTGAACTTCTGGAGCCGCACGCCCTTGCCGCGCGGCATCTCGGGCAAGTCGGCCAGCGGGAAGACCAGCATCTTGCGGTTCTCGCCGATGCAGGCGACGTGGTCGCCCTCGGCCGCGATGGGCCGCAGCGCGGTGATGCCGGGGCGCATGTTCAGCACCTGCTTGCCCGCGCGGCGCATGGCGACCATCTCCTCCTCGGGGACGACGAAGCCGTCGCCCGCCGTGGATGCGAGCAGGAGGCGACGGCCCGGCCGGTGGATCAGGATGTCGACGATGCCCGTCTCGTTGGGCAGGTCGACGATCAGGCGCAGGGGCTCGCCCATGCCGCGCCCACCTGGCAGGGTCGAGGCCCCGATCGTGTAAGCGCGCCCGTCGCTGCCCCAGACGATCAGCTTGTCGGTCGTCTCGGCGTGGAAAAGGAAGGCGGGGCCGTCGCCGTCCTTGAACTTCAGCTCCTTGTCGAGCGGCTGGTGGCCGGAGAGCGCGCGCACCCAGCCCATCTTGGAGCAGACAACGGTAATCGGCTCGCGTTCGATCATCGCCTCGAGCGGTACGTCGGCCACCTCGACCGCGTCCTCGAAGGTCGAGCGGCGGCGACCGAGATCGGTGGACTTGCCGAAGCCCTTGCGGACCTCGCGCAGCTCGGACGCGATGGTGGTCCATTGCACGGCTTCGTTCTCGAGCAGGTCCTCGAGGCCCGCCCGCTCCTCCATGAGCGCGTCGCGCTCCTTCAGGAGCGCCATCTCCTCGAGCCGCCGCAGGGCGCGCAGGCGCATGTTGAGGATCGCCTCGGCCTGCACCTCCGTCAACGAGGCCTGACCGTCCGACGGCAGCGGCGAGCGGTAGTCGCCCTCGTCGGTGGCGCGCACGTAGCTCTCGCCCCAGGGCTCGAACATCAGCGCCTCCTTCGGGGCGTCGTCGTAGCGGATGATGTCGATCACGCGGTCGAGGTTGAGATAGGCGAGGATGAAGCCTTCAAGGACCTCCAGCCGGTGGTCGATCTTGGCCATCCGGTGCCGCGAGCGGCGGATCAGCACGTCGCGACGGTGGTCGAGGAAGGCCTGGAGCACCTCGCGCAGGGAACACACGCGCGGCGTCACACCGTCGATCAGCACGTTCATGTTGAGCGAGAACCGCGTCTCCAGGTCCGACAGCCGGTAGAGCGTGTTCATCAGCACGTCGGGGTCGACGTTGCGCGACTTCGGCTCCAGCACGATGCGGATGTCGTCGGCGCTCTCGTCGCGGATATCGGCGAGGATCGGGACCTTCTTGGCCAGCACCAGCTCGGCCAGCTTCTCGATCAGCTTGCCCTTCTGGACCTGGTACGGGATCTCGGTGACGACGATCTGCCACTGGCCCTTGCCCAGGTCCTCGACCTCGTGGCGGGCGCGCAGGCGGAAGGCGCCGCGTCCCGTGCGGTAGGTCTCCAGGATGCTCTCGCGCGGCTCGACGATGACGCCGCCGGTCGGGAAGTCGGGCCCGGGAATGTGCTCGATCAGCGTCTCGTCGCGGGCGTTCGGCGCCTTGATGAGGTGCAGGCAGGCCGCGATCAGCTCGTCGAGGTTGTGCGGCGGGATGTTGGTCGCCATGCCGACCGCGATGCCCGCGGCGCCGTTGGCCAGCAGGTTCGGGAAGGCGGCGGGCAGGACGACAGGCTCCTGCAGGGTGCCGTCGTAATTGTCGCGATAATCGACGGCGTCCGCGTCGAGCCCCTCCAGCAGCGCCTCGGCGGCGGCGGTCATGCGGGCCTCGGTGTAGCGGGCGGCGGCGGGGTTGTCGCCGTCGATGTTGCCGAAGTTCCCCTGCCCGTCCACCAGCGGGTAGCGGACCGCGAAATCCTGCGCCAGGCGCGCCATCGCATCGTAGATCGCCGCGTCGCCATGGGGGTGGTAGTTGCCCATCACGTCGCCCGAGATCTTGGCCGACTTGCGGAAGCCCCCGGTCGAGGCCAGCCGCAGCTCGCGCATGGCGTAGAGGATGCGGCGATGGACCGGCTTCAACCCGTCGCGCGCATCGGGCAGCGCGCGGTGCATGATCGTCGAGAGCGCGTAGGTCAGGTAGCGGTCGCCGATCGCCCGGCTCAGGGGCTCCGAAACCACCTCGCCGCGGGCGTCATCCGTGTCGTTGGCGTCACTCATGGACGATGATGTATCTTTGGGGACTCGGGCACACAAGAACTCGGGGCTAAGGGATCAAGGAAATCCGTGTTATCGTGCGGTTGACGGGAACCCCCTGCCAGGGACGACCGTTGTGTGAGGGAATGCGAATTCCCGATGGGGGACTGCCAGTTATGTTGAAGCTTACGTTTACTCTTGCCGCGGCCCTCTATGCGGGATTCGTGATCTGGGGTCAGCCGACCGACGGCATGGCCGCCGCCGAAGCCGAGGCCGCGACGCCCGTCGTCATGGCCGCCGCCAATTACGATCGTCCCGTGATCCTGACGAATGCGTCGTCCGAGCCGGCCGTCACCCGGAACGAGCCCGTCGTGCCCGATGCCGCCGTGATCGCCGCCTCGGCGCCCGCGCCGAACCCCGTCTTCTCGGCCCCCCGCCTGATCGGCGAGCCGGTCGTCGTGAACCTGCTTCAACCCGCCGCCGTCACCGCCTCCGCCGAGACGACGCCCGATGCGCAGGCCGGCATGCTCGTCGTCAGCGGCAGCCGTGTGAACATGCGCTCCGGCCCCTCGACCGGGAACCGCGTCGTCGACAGCCTGCCGCAAGGCACTCTGACCGAGCCGCTCGGCGCGCCCGAGAACGGCTGGCAGCAGATCCGCGACGTCGCCACGGGCCAGACCGGCTGGATGGCGTCGCGCTTCCTCGACCCGGCCTGATCCAGACCGCAGGACCGAACCCGGAGGGGGCGTGCCATACCGGCACGCCCCTTTCGTGACGCCGGCGATTGTCATCCAGGCGCGATGCGCCTAGCCCGTCGTCCATGACGCGTTCCATCCTCATCACCGGCTGTTCCTCGGGGATCGGCCATGACGCGGCCCATGCTCTCAAGGCACGCGGTTGGAGGGTCTTCGCCTCCTGCCGCAGGGACGAGGATTGCGCGCGCCTCCGGTCCGAGGGCCTCGTCAGTCCTCGGATCGACTACGAGGACGGCGACAGCATCGCCGCCGGGCTGGCCGAGGTGCTGGACGCGACGGGCGGCCGGTTGGACGCGCTCTATAATAACGGCGCCTACGCGATTCCCGGCCTACTCGAGGATCTGCCGGTCGAGGCGCTGCGCGCTATCTTCGAGGCCAATCTCTTCGGCTGGCACGACCTGACGCGCCGCGTGCTGCCGGTGATGCGGGCCGCGGGCGCGGGGCGCATCGTGCAATGCTCAAGCGTCCTCGGCTTCGCCGCGGCCCCGTGGCGCGGCGCCTACAACGCGACCAAGTTCGCGCTGGAAGGTCTGACGGATACGCTGCGGCTGGAGCTGGCGGGCACCGGCATCGAGGTTTCGCTGATCGAGCCCGGCCCCATCACCTCGCGCTTCCGCGTCAACGGGCGCCACCAGTTCGAGCGCTGGATCGACTGGCGCGCCTCGCCGCATCGCGCTCAATACGAGCGCCTGTTGGCCCGCTTCGAGAACACGACGCCCGACCGTTGGGAAATGCCGCCCGCGGCCGTGACGGCCAAGCTGATCCACGCGGTCGAGGCCCCCCGTCCCCGCGCCCGCTACTACGTCACGGTGCCGACCCATCTGGGCGGCGCGGCCAAGCGGCTGCTGCCGACGCGGATGATGGACCGAATCCTGTCGAAATCCTGACCCGCGCCGCTAGGTGACGGGGCAACCGCCGGAAGGATCCCCTGATGAGAGACGACCCCCTGTTCTATGTCGTGGCAGGCGCCTGCCTCGTAGTGCTGCTGATCCTGCTCGTCGGTGTCGGCGGCTTCGCCAAGGGTGGCGAGTTCAACCGCAAGCACGCCAACCGCCTGATGCGGTGGCGCATCATCGCCCAGTTCGTCGCGGTGATGCTGTTGCTCGGGTTCGTCTGGATCAGGTCGAGGGGCTGACACGATGGTCGTATTGTCGAAGATCTACACCCGCACCGGCGATGCCGGGACCACCGCGCTCGGCGACGGCAGCCGCGTCCCCAAGACGTCCGCCCGTGTCGAGGCCTACGGCACCGTTGACGAGGCGAATGCCACGATCGGGATGGCCCGCCTCCATGCCGAGGCCGACATGGCCGAACGCCTGGCCATGATCCAGAACGACATGTTCGATCTCGGGGCCGATCTCTGCCGCCCGGACATGTCGAAGGACGCCGATGCCGAGTATCCGCCGCTGCGGATGCTGCCCGCGCAGGTCGACCGGCTGGAGGCCGAGATCGACGCGATGAACGACGCGCTCGAGCCGTTGCGCAGTTTCGTGTTGCCGGGCGGATCGCCCTTGGCGGCTCATCTGCATCTCTGCCGCACGGTGACGCGGCGGGCCGAACGGCTCTGCGTCGCGCTGGACGAAACGGACGATGTGAACGCCGCTGCGGTCAAGTATCTCAACCGCCTCTCGGACTGGTTCTTCGTCGCGTCGCGTATCGCCAACGACGACGGGCGGGCGGATGTCCTCTGGGTGCCCGGCGCCAACCGGTGACGCACCTTCGTTTGGACAGAAGGAACGCCGCGGGCTAGGATCGTTTCCAATTCGGCGCCAATGGCATGCCGCCCGAATGATGCCCCATTCGGATGGCACCAGTCGCGCCGCAGGGGCGCCCCGACCGACCGCCCGAATCGAACGGAGCCGCGCCATGTCCGACCTTCCCGTCATCGCCAGCTTCTGGACGGGCGATCCCTTGTCGCTGGTCGAGCGGCTCTGCCTGAAGTCCTTCGTCGATGCGGGCCACCGCACCATCCTCTTCAGCTACGGGCCCGTCGAGGGCGTGCCCGACGGCGTCGAGATGGGCGATGCCGCCGAGATCCTGACCCAGCCCGAGAAGATGACGACCCACGCGCGCACCCAGTCGCCCGCGCCCTTCGCCGACCGCTTCCGCTATCACCTGCTCTCGAAGCGTCCCGGCATCATCTGGGCTGATACCGACGCCTATTGCCTGCGCCCCTTCGTGCCGCGCGACGGCTGGTTCGTGGCCTTCGGGGACGACAAGAAGCGGCTGGTCGCCAACGGCGTGCTGGGTCTGCCCGTGGAATCGGAGACCCTGAAGGAGCTTCTGGCCTGGACCGAGGACGAGTTCGCGATCCTGCCCTGGATGCCGCCGAAGTTCCTCGACCAGGCCTGCCGCGCCGCGCGCGACGGCGACCCGATCCACGTCGCCGAGTATCCGTGGGGGGCCTGGGGCCCGAACGCGATCACCTGGATCCTGCGGATGACCGGCGAGTTGGAACACGCGATGGACGCCGTGACGCTCTATCCGCTGAGCTACCCGGAGCGGCGGCGCATCTTCAAGCGGGCCCGCGTCACGCTGCGCGCCTGCACGAACGAGACGATGTCGATCCATTTCTACGGGCGCCGCATCCGCGACCGCCTGCTCAAGGAATATGCCGGAATTCCGCCCGAGGGCACGCTTCTTGACACGCTGGGACGGCGCCACGGCCTGATCGGAACCCCCGAGATGGATGATCTGGCGCGCGCGGCGGTTCCGTCCGAAGCGGCGTGACGTTCACGTCAGAACGGTACGTCACTCCGTCGCACAGGGTCGTTTTCCGCCTGTCGCCCCGCCTGACCCTGCGCTAACTACTCCCTCGAAACTGCGTCTCAGGGAGTGAGCCATGAAAATCCTCGTGCCCGTCAAACGGGTCATCGACTACAACGTGAAGGTGCGCGTGAAGGCCGACGGGTCGGGCGTGGACCTCGCCAACGTCAAGATGTCCATGAACCCCTTCGACGAAATCGCCGTCGAGGAGGCCATCCGCCTCAAGGAAGCAGGCGCCGCCGATGAGGTCGTGGCCGTCTCTATCGGGGTCAAGCAAAACCAGGAAACGCTGCGCACGGCGCTGGCGATGGGCGCGGACCGCGCGATCCTCGTGATCGCGACCGACGACGTCCACCAGGATATCGAACCGCTGGCCGTCGCCAAGATCCTCAAGGCCGTGATCGACGAGGAGCAGCCGGGCCTCGTGCTGGCCGGCAAGCAGGCGATCGACAACGACATGAACGCGACGGGCCAGATGCTGGCCGCGTTGACCGGCTGGAGCCAGGCGACCTTCGCCTCCGAGGTCAAGATCGAGGGCGATCAGGCGCTGGTCACCCGCGAGGTCGATGGCGGCCTGCAGACGATCAAGGTGAAGATGCCCGCGATCGTGACCGTCGACCTGCGCCTGAACGAGCCGCGCTACGCGTCTCTGCCGAATATCATGAAGGCCAAGAAGAAGCCGCTGGATGAGAAGACGCCCGCCGATTACGGCGTCGACGTCGCCCCGCGGCTCGAAATCGTGAAGACCTCCGAGCCGGAGACCCGCAAGGCGGGCGAGATGGTCAAGGATGTCGACGAGCTGGTGGCGAAACTCAAGGAAGCGGGGGCGGTCTGATGGCGGTTCTTCTGATCGGTGAAGTGACGGATGGCGAGCTGGCCGTCGATGCGACCTCGAAGGCGCTGACCGCGGCCAAGGCGCTGGGCGACGTGACGGTGCTCTGCGCCGGGGCGTCGGCATCCGCGGCGGGCGAGGCTGCGGCCAGGCTCGACGGCGTGTCGAAGGTGCTCGTGGCCGAGGATCCGTCGCTGGGTCACCGCCTGGCCGAGCCGACGGCCGCGCTGATCGTGTCTCTGGCGGGCGATTACAGCCATATCCTGGCGCCCTCGACGACGGACGCCAAGAACGTGATGCCCCGCGTCGCGGCACTGCTGGACGTGATGATCATGTCGGACGTCACCGCCGTGGTCGATGCCGACACGTTCGAGCGTCCGATCTATGCCGGCAACGCCATCCAGACGATCAAGTCGTCCGATCCGGTCAAGGTGATGACCATCCGCACCTCGACCTTCGATCTGGCCGGCGACGGCGGCGCGGCACCGGTCGAGACCGTGTCGGCAGCCGCCGATCCAAGTCTGTCGGAATGGGTCGAGGACAAGCTGGCGGAAAGCGACCGGCCGGAACTGACCTCGGCGGGCATCGTCGTCTCGGGCGGCCGCGGCGTCGGCTCGGAAGAGGATTTCGCGATGATCGAGAAGCTGGCCGACAAGCTGGGCGCCGCCGTCGGCGCGTCCCGCGCGGCGGTCGACTCGGGCTATGCGCCCAATGACTGGCAGGTCGGGCAGACCGGCAAGGTCGTGGCCCCCGATCTCTATGTCGCGGTCGGCATCTCGGGGGCGATCCAGCATCTCGCGGGGATGAAGGACTCGAAGGTGATCGTCGCGATCAACAAGGACGAGGAGGCGCCGATCTTCCAGGTCGCCGATTACGGCCTCGTCGCCGACCTCTTCACGGCGGTGCCGGAGCTGACCGAAAAGCTCTGACAATCGCGATATAGGGATCTTCGCGCGCGGCTCCGGACATCGGGGCCGCGCGTTTTCGTTCGGGCGGGGCATCACGCGGCGATGCCGCTGCGCATGCCGACGGCGCGGGACAGGTGTCGCGCGATCCGGGCGTGGGCGTCGGGGCGCAGCATCATCTTGGCCGCCGCCCGCTCGCCATCGGGGAAGACCATCTCGTCGAGGCCCGCATCGGTCATGTCCTCGCCGACATCGCATTGCACGAACTTGTCGATCTCCCCCTCGATGGCCTGGAGCATGTCGATATCGACGAAGGGCGGCTCCGGGCCGAAGGCCGTCCGGCCGGAATTCTCGATCCAGAGCATGATCTTGCAGCCCGGGATGTGCGACAGGAAGAGCCGTGTGCGCGCGGTCCAGGCGGCCCGCAACTCCTGCACGACCAGGGAAAACGCCTCGGGCCTTGCGGCGCGCAGCCCGGCCAGCATGTGCCGGGTGAAGGCGTAATCGCTGAAATCAACCTCGGGGAAGAGGCTGGCCAGCGCCATGGAATGCCGCAGGAACCGGTCGTTCCGCCTTGGATGAACGGTGTAGAACCGGTTCGACAGGTTGTGCGCGCCCATCACCTGAACGACGACCGTTTCGGCGCCGCGAATGATCTCCATCAGCGCGTCGTCCTTGAGGAAAGCGTCGATGCCCGCGTTCAGGATGCCGAGGTTGACGATGCGACGGCCCGTCCGTTCGGCCAGCTGATCGGTGAAGGGATCCTCGACATATTTGCCAAAGGTCTCCCCCCCGCCCACGACAACCGTATAGGGCGGGCGGAGCGCTGCGCGGGGGCCGCGGAACGTGATCCGGCAACGGCCGTAGCGGCACGGATAATAGTCGAGCGCCGGCTCGCGTGCGTGAAAGCTCATACCCGGGTCCATCCGTCGATTCGCGGTGTCGATCCCGAACGTCGCAGCCCGTCCTTACCGATTGGTTGAGCCGTGCATTCGTCGCGAATTGTCCGCGTCGCCCGCTCGCTTGTGCCCCCTCGCGCCGCTGCTATTGTCGCCGCGAACGGCATCGGAGAGCGTCATGGAGATCGGCAGCATCGGCATCGTGGGTGCCGGCCAGATGGGCAACGGGATCGCCCATGTCTGCGCGCTCGCGGGCTATGACGTGGTGCTGACCGATGTCAGCCAGGACGCGCTGGACGCGGCCACCGCGCTGATCGCCGCCAACATGGACCGACAGGTCTCGCGCGAGAAGATCGCGCAGGCCGACCGGGACGCCGCCATGGGGCGCATCCGCGCGACGATGACGCTGGCCGATGCGGGCGGCACCGACCTCGTGATCGAGGCCGCGACGGAGCGCGAGACGGTCAAGCAGGCGATCTTCGAGGATCTGCTGCCGCATCTGAAGCCGAACACGATCCTGACCTCGAACACCTCGTCGATTTCGATCACGCGGCTGGCCAGCCGGACCGACCGGCCCGAGAAGTTCATGGGGTTCCACTTCATGAACCCGGTGCCGATCATGCAGCTGGTCGAGCTGATCCGGGGCATCGCCACCGACGAAGAGACCTACCAGGCTTGCCGCGGCGTGGTCGACCGGCTGGAAAAGACCGCCGCGACGGCCGAGGATTTTCCGGCCTTCATCGTGAACCGCATCCTGATGCCGATGATCAACGAGGCGGTCTACACGCTCTATGAAGGGGTCGGCACGGTGACCTCGATCGACACGTCGCTGAAGCTCGGGGCGAACCATCCGATGGGACCGCTAGCGCTGGCGGATTTCATCGGGCTCGACACATGCCTCGCGATCATGAACGTCCTGCATGACGGGCTGGCCGATACGAAATACCGCCCCTGCCCGCTTCTGGTGAAATATGTCGAGGCGGGGTGGCTGGGTCGCAAGTCGCAGCGCGGCTTCTACGATTATCGCGGCGAGGGCGAGCCGGTCCCGACCCGCTGAACCTCAGCGCAGGGCCAGCGTCCGGGCGCGCAGCCACGCCATGAATTCCGTCGCGTTGCCGGAGCGGGCCTGCCATTCCTCGGGGCCGATCGGCGTTCCGATGACCGGCATCTGCGGCCGGTTGAGCGCGTGGACCACCTCGTGCAGCAAGAGCCCCTGGCGGAGCGTCGGCGAGACGAGATTGGCGATCTGGTAGGCGCGCGAGTTCCGTCCCTCGAAATGCACCGGCAGGATCGTCGCGCCGGACCGGCGGATCATCTTGGCCGTAAAGGGATTCCAGTCGGCCTCAATCGCCGGGCCGAACCACGTCTCGGACGCGGCGACTCCCCCCGACGGGAAGAGCACGACCATGCCGCCTGCGCCCAGATGTTCCATCGCCGCCTGCCGCATCGCGAGGTTGCGCTCGCGCGCGTCGGGCTCGTGCTGAAACGGGACCGCGATCATGTGGTCGGCAATCTCGGGGACCCCGGTCAGAAGGCTGCGCGTCAGGATCTTGAAGTCGGACCGGACGCGGCCGATCAGCTCGGCCAGCACCATGCCGTCGACCAGCCCGTGCGGATGGTTCGCCACCAGCACGCAGGGCCCGCGCGTCGGGATCCGCGCGATCTGGTCCTCGGGCGTGTCGATCCGGATCCCCATCACGCGCAGCGCATGACTGAAGAAGGCCGGACCCTCCTCGACGCCCTCGCGTTCGAACTTGCGAATGAGATAGAGCAACCGCGCCTTGCCCGTCAGCCATTCCAGCACCCGAATCGCGGCGGCGCGGCGCGGGTCGGTGAAGGTCGCGGCATAGCTCAGCTTGCCGCGATCGTAGGGCTTGTAGTCGGGATCGGTCGTGTCAGTGGTGACGGGGGCGCTTCGCAGAAAGGCGGCGTCGCTCACATCCCCTCTCCGAACCGGTCGGCCACAAGCTCCTGGAGGGCGTCCAGCAGGGGTGCGGCGTCGGTGCCGCCGGTCTCGACCTCGATCGAGGTGCCGCGCGCGGCGGCCAGCATCAAAAGGCCCATGATGCTGTCGCCCGCGGCCTCGAGCCCGTCGCGGCGCACGGTCGCGCGGGCATCGAACCGCTCGACGGTTTCCACGAACTTGGCGGAGGCGCGCGCATGCAGGCCCTTTTCGTTCACGATATCCAGGTTCCGCGTCGGCATCCGTTCTCCCCGTGCCCCGATCTCAGGCGACAGGGCCTTGGGCGACGTCCATGTAGCGCGTTCCGGCGGCCTTGGCCAACGCCACGGCCTCGGCCAGCGGACGCGCCCGGCTGCGGGCGAGCTTGATTAGCGCGGGCAGGTTCGCCCCGTAGAAGATGACGCGGTCTTCGGGGGCACAGGCGTTCATCGACAGGTTCGAGGGCGAGCCGCCGAAGATGTCGGTGACCACCACGACGCCATCGCCCGCATCGACCGCGTCGGCGGCCTCGCAGATCTCGGCTTCCTTGCTGGCGCGGTCGCAGGTCGCGCCGACCGCGATGGAGCGCACGCCGTCCTGCGGGCCGATCACATGCTCGACCGCGCGGCGATACTCCTCGGCGAGGCCCCCATGGGCCACGATGACGATGCCGATCATGCGGCGGTTCCCCCAAGGGCCGCGTTGCGCGACCCCGTGCCGATGGCCGCCGCTGCCCGGCGATCCAATTCCCGATGGCGTTTAGACACCTGCCATCCGTCCGCCGCAAGGGCGTCGGCCAGCAATTCCGTAACGGCGACCGAACGATGCTGGCCGCCGGTGCATCCGAATCCGATCGACAGATGGGCCCGGCCCTCGTCGCGGTAGCGCGGCAGGAGGAACTGCACGAGGTCGCGGACGCGGCGGTCGAACCCGTCGAAATGCGGGTCGGCGGTGACATGGGCGCGCACATCCGCGTCGCGCCCCGTGCCGTCGCGCAAGCCCGGCACCCAATGTGGATTGGCGAGGAAGCGGACGTCGAACGCGAGGTCGAGGCCGCGCGGCAACCCGCGTTTGTAGCTGAACGACTGAATCGAAACCGAGAGCGTCCCGGCATCGCCGTCGAACCGGCGGGTCATCTCGGCCCGCAGGTCGTGGACGTTCATGTCCGCCGTGTCGATCACGAGATCCGCGCTTTCGGCGAGGGTGGCCAACAGCTCCAACTCGCGGGCGACGCCCAGCTCGGGATCCTCGCGCGGCGACAGGGGGTGGCGGCGGCGGGTCTCGGAATAGCGGGCGACGAGGGTCTCGCGGTCGCTCTGGAGGTAGACGAGCTGGACGTGGAACCGTGGATCGGCGCGCAACTCGGTCGCGAGCGCCTCGACCGCGTCCAGCGAGAAGCCCGCGTTGCGTACCCCGAGCCCGAGCGCCAGCGGTGCCGCGCGGTCCGGCCCCGCGAGCATCCGCATCATATCGAGCGGGAGGTTGTCGACCACCTCGAAGCCCGCATCCTCGAGCACGTTGAGCGCCGTCGTGCGCCCGGCACCGGAAGGACCGGTGACGAGAACGATGTCGATGGGGCGGTCGGCGCGGGTCATGGCAACCTTCGAAGGGCGATCGGCCCGGAATCTAGGAGGTGCCGTGGGCGATTGTAAGGCAGGCCGACAGGATGTCGCGCGGGCGTGATCAGCTGAGCCATAGATGCATCTTCGCCGGGAGGTCGGGCTGGGCCGGGTGCCGCAGGAGCGGGATCTCGGAGCCGTGGACCGGCCAGGTCTCGGGTTCGGGCAATCGTGCGCGCGAGGGCCCGAGAAGGAGTGCGGCCGCCAGCGGCGCCTCGGGGGCGGTCGGCGGCGAGACGAGGCCGAGCCCGCGCAGCTCCAGCCGGACGGGCGCACGGGCGGGCGCGCGCAGGATCGGGGCACCGCCGCCGGGCAGAATCAGCGTCAGGTCGTCGGCGATCAGCATGGCCCCCAGCGCGATGAGGCCGGCGGCGAGCCCGGACTTGCCCGACCCGGCGGGTCCGAGGATCAGAAGGCCGCGGGCCCCGATCCGCACGGCGCTGCCATGCACCGAGAGCGCGCCATCCGGTGCGGGCGACAGGCGGGGGAGATCGGCGGGCGGGGACGACATGTGCGGCCCCCGGCGCGGTCAGACCGGCAGGCCGACCACGAAGCGGGCGCCGAGCGGCTCGGAGGTCAGGTCCATGTCGGTGGGGCGGATGTTCTCGGCCCAGATGACGCCGCCATGGGCCTCGACGATCTGCTTCGAAATAGCGAGGCCAAGACCGGAATGGTTGCCGAACTGTTTGACGGGCCGCTCGGAGTAGAAGCGGTTGAAGACCTTGGTCAGGGCCGCTTCGGGGATGCCCGGCCCGGTATCCTCGACCACGACGAGGACACGGTTGTCGCGGCGGCGCATCCAGACGCGGACGGCATCGCCCTCCTCGCAGAACGAGAGCGCGTTGGTGACGAGGTTGACGAAGACCTGCGCCAGCCGCGCCTCGAGGCCCATGATGACGATCGGCTCCTTCGGAAGGTCGGTGATGAAGTCGACGCCCTCGGCCTCGGCCTCCTGGCCGTGATAGACGGTCAGGTTGGTGATCATCTTGACGAGGTCGAAGGGCTCCTCCTCCTCCTTGACGAGCTCGCTGTCGAGGCGGGAGGCGTTGGAGATGTCGGAGACCAGCCGGTCGAGACGGCGGACGTCGTGTTCGATCACCTCGAGCAGGCGCGTCCGCTGATCGTCGGTCTTGGCCAGCCGCATGGTGCCGACGGCGGAGCGCAGGCTGGCCAGCGGGTTCTTGATCTCGTGCGCGACGTCGGCGGCGAATTGTTCGTTCGAGTCGATCCGGTCGTAGAGAGCTGCGACCATGCCGCGCAGCGCACCCGACAGGCGCCCGATCTCGTCGGGGCGGGCCGTCAGGTCAGGGATGCGGACCCGTTGGGGCGACATCTTGCGGGCATGCCGGTCGCGGCCGAGCTCGGCTGCGGCCGACAGGTCCGAGAGCGGGTTGGCGATCGTCGAGGCCAGCACGAGGCTGAGGACGATCGACACCAGAAGCGCGATCACGAACATCTGGAGCAGCTGCTCGCGCTCGACCCGGACGAGGGCGTCGATTTCGCCCGCACGGGTGGTCACGGCGATCGTGCCCATCGAGGCGGAGGCCGAGGCAATGGGCGTGGCCACGGTATAGAGCTGCCCCGCCTCGCCCGCGTAGCCGCGGATCGCGGTCTGGCCGGCACCGAGTTCGGAGACCATGGCGCGCGCGATGTCGACGGGTCTGGGCGGGTCGTCGCCGGTGCGACTGAAAACGGCCGACAGGGCCTCCCAGACGGTGTTGAGCGCGCTGGTGATGAGGGTGGTCTTCTCGGCGGGTGCGTTGAGGCCGGCGACGGCCCCGGCCTGTGCGCTGCCGATGGCCTGCGCGACCAGGGCGCCCGACTGGTCGAAGACATGGACTTCGACGCCGCGCGGCAGCTCGATCGCGCCGAGCAGCGCCGGCACGTCGACGCCGTCGCCGGCCGCGAAGCTGACCGGCGCGCCCGCGGGCAGGGACGCTTCGAGCACGTCGGCGATGAGCCGCGCCTCGGTCACGAGCCCCTGCTCGCGCTGGACCACGAGGCTGTCGCGGGACGGGTTCAGAAGGAGCACGCCCGCCACCAGCATCAGGATCGCGAGCAGGTTGAAGAGGATGATCTTGCGCGCCAGCGGCGAACGATCGAGCGAGAAGAGACCCCGCCGCTCGCGCGCTTCGGACAGCTCGGCCTCGACCGTGCCCTCGGGACGTTCCCAATCCTCGCCGAGCACGACCTCGCTGTCGCCGCGACGTTTCGTGCGGCGGGTCGGCGTGGGCGCCATGTCCATATCGGTCACCGAGGCCACGCGCGCGCCCCGTCCTATTCTTCGTTGTAGCGATAGCCGATGCCGTAGAGCGTCTCGATCGCCGAGAACTCGGCATCCGCCGATCGCATCTTCTTGCGGAGGCGCTTGATGTGGCTGTCGATGGTGCGGTCGTCGACATAGACCTGGTCGTCATAGGCGACGTCCATCAACTGGTCGCGCGACTTGACGAAGCCGGGCCGCTGGGCGAGCGCCTGCAGGAGCAGGAACTCGGTCACGGTGAGCGTGACGTCGTTGCCCTTCCACTTCACCGCGTGGCGCAGCGGGTCCATCGTCAGCTCGCCGCGCTGCATGACCTGGGTGTCTTCGGGCGTGTCCGTCTCGTCGGAGGCGATCGCCTCCTGGCGGCGCAGGATCGCGCGGATCCGTTCGACCAGCAGGCGCTGGGAGAAGGGCTTGCGGACGTAGTCATCGGCGCCCATGCGCAGGCCCAGAACTTCGTCGATCTCGTCGTCCTTGGAGGTCAGGAAGATCACCGGCACGCTGGATTTCTGGCGCAGCCGCTGCAGCAGGTCCATGCCGTCCATGCGGGGCATCTTGATGTCGAAGACGCCCAGATCGGGCAGTTCCTTCGAGAAGGCGTCGAGCGCCGACTGGCCATCATTGTAGGTTTCGACCTCGAAGCCTTCGGCCTCCAGAGTCATGGAAACGGACGTCAGGATATTCCTGTCGTCGTCGACGAGCGCGATCCGCGACATGCCAATATCCTCGTTTTGCCTGTTATACTGCCGTGTTTTTTTCCAACTCTCCCCATGGGGGCGACAGAATCAAGGGTTTTCGCGAATCACCCGATTCGCAGGCACGACTGTGGCCCTCGTGCAATTAAGGCAGCGTTAAGCCGCCGAGCGCCCGCGCGCCATGTTTACGCTATCGGATGAGATGGTTGCGCTAACGAGCACTGCCCCCCTCGGGCGGTCGATGCTAGGGGATGGCCGAGGAACCCGTCCCCGACCGTTCGCGTTGATTGCCTGCGGTCATCCGACACGGGTTCGGGAGGAGCAGGACCATGACCCAGCGCGTCAATCCCGAGCATACGCTCGAGGCCCACGGCATCACCGGGCTCGGGCGCGTCTATTACAACCTGCTCGAGCCGACCATCATCCAGGAGGCTCTCGCCCGCGACGAGGGCACGTTGGGACAGGGCGGGTCGTTCCTCGTGACGACGGGCAAATTCACCGGCCGCTCGCCCAAGGACAAGCATATCGTCCGGACCCCCGGCACGGCCGACACGATCTGGTGGGACTGCAACGCCGAGATGTCCGAAGACGGCTTCGCCGCGCTGCGGGCGGACGTGCTGACGCATATGAAGGGGCGCGACTATTTCGTGCAGGACCTCTATGCCGGGGCCGATCCGGCGCATCGGCTGGACGTGCGGGTCGTGACCGAATTGGCGTGGCACAACCTCTTCATCCGCCATCTTCTGCGTCGTCCCGACGCGTCGGAACTCGCCGGGTTCGTGCCCGACTACACCGTCATCAACTGCCCGTCCTTCAAGGCGGACCCCGCCCGCCACGGCTGCCGGAGCGAGGTCGTCATCGCGATGAACCTCGATGCGAAGGAAATCCTGATCGCGGGCACGGAATACGCGGGCGAGAACAAGAAGTCTGTCTTCACGCTCCTGAACTACATCCTGCCCGAGAAGGGCGTGATGCCGATGCATTGCTCGGCCAACCACGCGACGGGCGACCCCGGCGATTCCGCGGTGTTCTTTGGCCTGTCGGGCACCGGCAAGACGACGCTGTCGGCCGCACCGGACCGGACGCTGATCGGCGATGACGAGCATGGCTGGTCCGAGACCGGTATCTTCAACTTCGAAGGCGGGTGCTACGCCAAGACGATCAATCTCAGCCGTGCGGCCGAGCCCGAGATCTACGACACGACGACCCGCTTCGGCACGGTGATCGAGAACATGGTCTTCGATCCCGACAGCCTGGCACTGGATTTCGAGGACGACAGCCTGACGGCCAACATGCGCTGCGCCTACCCGCTGGACTACATCTCCAATGCTTCGGACACAGCGCTGGGCGGGCATCCGAAGAACGTCGTCATGCTGACCTGCGACGCGTTCGGCGTCTTGCCCCCGATCGCGCGCCTGACCCCAGCGCAGGCGATGTACCACTTCCTGTCGGGTTTCACGTCCAAGGTCGCGGGCACCGAACGTGGCGTGACCGAGCCCGAGCCGACCTTCTCGACCTGCTTCGGCGCGCCCTTCATGCCGCGCCGTCCCGAGGTCTACGGCAAGCTCCTGCAGGCCAAGATCGCGTCCCACGGCTCCGATTGCTGGCTGGTGAACACCGGCTGGACCGGCGGCGCCTACGGCACGGGCAACCGGATGCCGATCAAGGCGACCCGCGCGCTGCTGACGGCGGCGCTGGACGGCACGCTGGCGCAGGGCGAGTTCCGGAAGGACCCGAATTTCGGCTTCGAGGTTCCGGTCGCCTGCCCCGGCGTCGACGCGGCACTGCTGGACCCGCGCGGCACTTGGGCCGATGCGGACGCCTACGACTTGCAGGCGGAAAAACTGGTCGAGATGTTCGCCGAGAATTTCGGCCAGTACGTCGCCCATATCGACGACGATGTCGCGGCATGCGCCATCGGCTGATCCCCCTTGCCGCCGCGCTGGCCCTGTCGGGGTCGGCCGCGGCGGCACAGGTCCGCCTCGTCGAGGCGGGGATCGTCTGCCCCCGGATAACCACCGGCGAGTTGATCGAGGCACCCGGCACCGAGGCGGGCGTCATCCGCCAGATCGAATACGGCACAGCCTTCGACCTGAACGCGCGGCGCGTGCCGACGATGGACGACCTGAGCTTCGGGTTCCGCACCGCGTTGAAGGACGGCGCGTCGACGCAGGTCGTCACCGTCGTCGTCACCCATCCGCCCATGGGGCCACGCGGGGTCGAGCGCGAGGAATGGACCGACACGATCGTCGCGGGAACGACGAACCTCAACCTCTTCACCTTCGAGCATGACTACGAGAAGGTCACCGGTCCCTGGACCTTTGCGATCGAGATCGAGGGCGTGCCGGTCGTGTCCGTGCCCTTCGAGGTGACCGATGAGGGCGCGCGCGGTCCGGTCGAGCAGGTCTGCTTCCAGTTCATGTCCTGACGGTCAGAACCCGAACCCCTTGCGGATCAGGTTCAGCCCCGCGACCACCAGCACGACGAGCGTCACCTTGCGAAAGCGCGCCTGATCCATCCGGTCCGAGATCTGGAAGCCCAGTGCCATGCCGATCACCGCGGGGACCAGCATCGCCACCGAGAACCAGATCGTCTGGCTGTTGAGCACCCCCGACGCGAGATGCGCCGCGAGAAGCGCGATGGACCCGATGCCGTAGATGACGCCTTGCACGACCATCTGGCGCGCCTTCGGTGTCTCGATCGCCATCAGGTAGAGGACCGTCGTCGGCCCCCACGTTCCCACGAGGCCGCCCAGCGTCCCCGAGATCAGCCCGACGCCCCACTCCGCCGCCACCCGTCGCGCGGGCGGGATCGTCAGAACCCATCCGGCCAGCTGCACGATCGAGAGGATGACCACCGGGATGCCGAGTACGAAATAGAAGACCTGCCGGGGGATCAGGGTCACCGCCTGCCCCGCGATCAGGATCGCCAGCACCACCATCAGGACGTAGCGCCAGTGGTGACGCGTCGCCTCGAGAGCGGGGGCGAGGCCCGCGCGCAGCACCTGCATCCCGTTCGTCAGAAGGACCGGCAGGATCAGCCCCGCCAGCGCAAGACGCGGATCGAGGAAGGTCGAGAGGCCGGACACCATCACGAGCGGTAGGGCGAACCCGATCGAGCCCTTGATGAGCCCCGCCCCGAAGGCGATCGCCACGGAGATTGTCCAGAGGAAGGGCGTGAGGGCGTCCATGCCATTCCTCTACGCCGCCGCACGCGCTGTCGCCAGCGCCGATGGCTGGACATATTATTCCTTGATGGCGTTCCGAACTGGAATTAAGTTACGCTGCAACTGCAAACAGAAGATTCCCTGCGCGGCGGAGACACCCATGCCCCATGATGGCCAGACCATGCCCCTTGATGTCGCCGATCCCGTGCTGCTGCCCGATCTGCTCGCCCTGACATCCGAGGCCGCCACGGCGGTCGAGGCGCTGGTGGCTTCGGCGCGGATCGCGGTGGCGGACCGGGTCACGGTCGAGGGCCGGATCGACCCCGCGCGCCTCGAGGCCGAACAGGCCGCAACGCATGGCTTCGCGTGGCTTGCGACCTATGGGCAGGCTTTGCGGCAGATGCAGCACTGGGCCGACCGGCTGGATGCGGCGGGGACGTTGGGCGAAATGGAGCGGTTGCTTCTCCAGATCGCGTTTGGCGAGTACCTCGCGCAGATCAGGGGCGGCCTGCCGATGAGCCAGGGCGAGATCGTCCGGCTGGGCGACCTGGGCCTCGGGGCCGAGGCGCGCGACGGGTGGGTCACACCGGCCGTCGAGACGCTCTGCACCGCAGCGAACACGCCTGCCGCCCGCGCCCATCTCGTGGCCCTGATGCGCGACGGGACGGCGAACGCGACCTTCGGGGCGACCGGCCTCGACGAGGAACTGGAGATGATCCGCGACCAGTTCCGCCGCTGGTCGCAGGCCCGGGTCGCGCCCCATGCCCACGAGTGGCACCTCAGGGACGAGCTGATCCCGATGGAGGTCATCGACGAGATGGCCGAGATGGGCGTGTTCGGCCTGACCATCCCCGAAGAGTTCGGCGGGCTGGGCTTGCCGAAGGCCGCAATGTGCGTCGTCTCGGAGGAGCTGTCGCGGGGCTATATCGGCGTAGGCTCCCTCGGGACCCGGTCCGAGATCGCGGCGGAACTGGTGCTGGCCGGCGGGACGGACGCGCAGAAGGCGCATTGGCTGCCGAAGCTCGCCTCGGGCGAGACGCTCCCCACCGCCGTTTTCACCGAGCCGAATACCGGCTCGGACCTCGGCAGCCTGCGCACCAAGGCGGTGCGCGACGGCGACGACTGGGTGCTGAACGGCAACAAGACCTGGATCACCCACGCCGCGCGAACCCACGTGATGACGGTTCTGGCGCGCACGGTGCCCGACACCGACGACTACCGCGGCCTGTCGATGTTCCTGGCCGAGAAGACGCCGGGCACCGATGACGCCCCGTGGCAGGATCCCGGCATTTCGGGTGGCGAGATCGAGGTGCTCGGCTATCGCGGGATGAAGGAATACACGGTCAATTTCGACGATTTCCGCGTCGATGGCGCCAACCTTCTGGGCGAGGCCGAGGGAAACGGCTTCAAGCAGCTGATGCAAACCTTCGAGAGCGCGCGCATCCAGACGGCCGCGCGGGCCATCGGCGTGGCGCAGGCAGCGCTGGACGCCGCACTTGCCTACGCCGAGACACGCAACCAGTTCGGCAAGCCGCTGATCGCGTTCCCTCGGGTGTCCGACAAGCTGGCGATGATGGCGGTCGAGATCATGTTGACGCGGCAGCTCACCTACTATTCGGCCGCCGAGAAGGATGCGGACCGGCGCTGCGACATCGAGGCCGGGATGGCGAAGCTTCTGGGCGCGCGCACGGCTTGGGTCGCGGCGGATAACGGCCTGCAGATCCACGGCGGCAACGGGTTCGCGTTGGAATACCCGATCAGCCGCCTCCTTTGCGACGCCCGAATCCTCAACATCTTCGAGGGCGCGGCGGAGATCCAGGCGCAAGTGATCGCACGGCGCCTGCTGGCCTAGGAACTTCGGGGGGCGCCCGGTGGATGCCCGCGCCTCCGCGCCCTGCCCTGACGCAGCCGTGATTGGCCGGTCATGGGCGGGCCCGGGCCGTTCCGCTAGATGTCGCCCATGCTGTGCTTTCTCGCCTTCGGTGTTCCGGTCGGGCTCTGCCCGGACGAGACGATCTCGGGCTATGCCGACCGGTCCGCGACCTATGTGCTGGTCGAGATGGGTGGCGCCGATGCGTCGGTCCGCGCCACGCTGCGCTTCCCCGAGGAAGGCGTCGTGACCGGGGACGGGCCATGCAACGGATTTCGCGCCGCGCAGACCATCGCCTATCCGTGGATCGAGATCGGCGAGATCGCGGCGACGCGGCGGTCCTGTTCCGATCTGGATCTCGAGGAAACGTATTTCGCCATGTTGCGGACGGCGACGCTCGTCGAGGTGGCGGGCGACGTCCTGCTCCTCTCGGGAGAGGACGGGCTTCTGGCGGCGTTCGAGGCGGAGTAGCGCGGTCAGGCGCGGGCCAGCGCATCGAGGAAGCGTGCGCGTGCCGGCGGCAGGGGCTTCTCGCCCAGCGACGGTGCCAGCCGCTGCGCGAGGAAATGCCCGGTGACGTCCAGCGCCGCGCGCACGCCCCCGAGGCTCGCCACGCCCCCGATCATCATCTCGGGCAGCGGCAGCAGGCGGCTGGCCCAGTCCCCTGCCCCTGCCCGACTGACCGCGCGGCCCGACCGGGGGCTGACATAGGCGAGGTCGTTGGCCGACCCGCCCGCGGCACAGGCCGACAGATCGAGGCGGAAGCCCGAGATGTCGAGCAGCGCCATTTCCCAGAAGACGTAATCCCGCAGCCATCCCTCCCCATCCGCGATCGCATCGCAGAGCGCCTCGGTCCGGGCCTGGAACGCGGGCAGCGCCTCGCGCTCGGGCAAGACGAAGGCGCAGAGCGCGCAGGCCGATGTGAGGGCCGCGAGGCGCAGCGGATCGGTCAGGATCGCGGCGGCGCGGGCGCGGGTCGGCTCGACCGTCCAGGTGCCCATATGGGTGTCGAGCCGGGCGCGCCAGACGGCGTCGAGCTGGTTGCCCAGTTGCAGCATCGGCGCCTTCCGCCGCGACACGCCGCCATGGACGACGCCCAGATGGCGGCCATGGGCGCGGGTGAACAGCTCGAGGATCACCGCCGTCTCGCCATGGGGGCGCGCGGCGAGGACGATGCCTTCGTCGCGCCATTCCATCAGCCCAGGCCCTCGGCATCGAGCATGTGCCGCCCGGCCCGGTCCTCGACCTCCAGCACCCAGAGGTCGGGGTCGAAGCCCACCTGTCGCGCGCAGGCGGCGTCGCACTCAGCCTCGGGGCCCTCGGCGAGGACGATCCAGGCGCGGTCTCCCGTCATCAGGTCGAAGCTGCGCTGATGGACCGAGGCAAGCCCGTCCAGCGTGTTGAGCTTGACGAGCACCGAACCGGACGTGTCGTCGCCATGTCGGGTGACGAAGCAGGGGATGCCGTGAAGGTCCAGCCGCTTGCGATAGGCGGCGACCCAGAAGGCGGCGGTCAGGCGCGGGGTCACGGGCGGCGCGCGGCGGCGCAGCGGGGGGCCAGCCCCCCGCGCCCCCCGGCATATTTGACGAACATCGATGGCACCCCCTCGGGAGCCGACAGGCCGGATATGCGACGCGCCGTCACGCGGTGCCGCCATCCTTGAAGTCGAGCCCCATCGCGTCGAACCGCTCGGCCTCGTCGAGCCAGTTGGGGCGGACCTTGACCTGCAGGAAGAGGTGGACGCGGTGGCCGAGGAATTCCTCAAGTTCCAGCCGCGACGCCTTGCCGACGGCCTTGGTCGTCTCGCCCTTGTTGCCCAGAACGATGCCCTTGTGACCGTCGCGCACGACATAGATCACCTGGTCGATCCGGGTGGAGCCGTCCGGACGGTCTTCCCACGCTTCGGTCTCGACGGTGAGCTGGTAGGGCAGTTCCTGGTGGAGACGAAGGGTCAGCTTCTCGCGGGTGATCTCGGCGGCGATGGATCGGAGCGGCGCGTCGGCGATCTGGTCTTCGGGGTAGAACCACGGCCCTTCGGGGACGCGCGCGGCGAGGTCGGCGCGCAGGTCCGCGACCCCGTGACCCTTCTCGGCGGAGATGAGGAAGGTGCCCGCAAAGGGATAGCGATCGTTCATCTTCTGAGTCAGCGCCAGCAGCACTTCGGCCTGCACGCGGTCGATCTTGTTGACCGCCAGGAGGACCGGCGCGTCGGGTGCGCGGTCCTCGAGGCCCGTGAGGATCGCCTCGACCCCTTCGGTCAGGCCGCGATGCGCCTCGATCAGGAGGACGACGACATCGGCATCGGCCGCGCCGGACCAGGCCGCCGCCACCATCGCGCGGTCGAGACGGCGGCGCGGCCGGAACAGGCCGGGCGTGTCGACGAAGACGAGCTGGGCCGCGCCCTCCATCGCAACGCCGCGGATGCGGGCGCGCGTGGTCTGGACCTTGTGGGTCACGATGGAGACCTTCGCCCCCACCATGCGGTTGAGAAGCGTGGACTTGCCGGCATTCGGCTCGCCGATGAGGGCGATGAAGCCCGCGCGTGTGGTCTGATCTGTCATGGGGGCCATGTAGGCTGCCTGCGCACCGAAGGGAACGGGGACCGCGCCTTCAGTCCTTCAACGCCTCGAGAAGATGGCGCGCGGCGTCCTGTTCGGCGGCGCGCTTGGCCGTGGCCTCGCCCTCGGCGGCCTGCCCGTCTTCCAGCACGGCACGGATACGGAAGACCGGTGCGTGATCCGGGCCGCTGCGGTCCACGACCTCGTAATCGGGCGGGGCCATGCCGCGTGCCTGCGCCCATTCCTGCAGCGTGGTCTTCGGGTCGCGGGCGTCGTCCTCGACAGTGGCCACGCGGTCGCCCCAGAGGCGCAGGATCACCTCGCGCGCCGCGGCCAGCCCGCCGTCGAGATAGATCGCGGCGATCAGCGCCTCCATCCCGTCGCCCAGAAGCGCCAGCTTGCGCCGTCCGCCGGTGACCTGCTCGGATTTGCCGAGCTTCAGGACCGCGCCCAGGTCGATGGCGCGCGCCATCTCGGCGCAGGTTTCCTTGCGGACAAGCGCGTTGAAGCGCGGCGCGAGCTGGCCCTCGGCCGCGGTGTCGTCCTGGGCCATCACCGCCTCGGCCATCACGAGCCCGAGCACCCGATCCCCGAGGAATTCGAGCCGCTGGTTGTCGGGCCGCGTCTCGGAGCCGAAGGAGGCATGGGTCATCGCGCGGATCAGGAGTTCGCGGTCGGCGAACGCGTATCCGAGCCGCTCCTGGAACGCAGCGAGATCGCGCGACAGCTTCACGGCGCAACCGTCCCGGCGGGGTCTGGCAGGTCGATGTCGCGCGCGGCGACCGGGGCCGCCACGGCGGTCACACGATCTTCTCGAAGAAGCGGTCCATCCGCCAGGTCCAGAAGAACAGCATCCGCGAGCCGGCCGAGGAGAAGATTACCCGATCCGCGCGGCCGATCAGGTTCTCGTAGGGCACGAAGCCGACGCCGCCGACCGAGCGGGGCACGCGGCTGTCGCGCGAGTTGTCGCGGTTGTCGCCCATGAAGAAATACTGCCCCTCGGGAACGGTGAAGACGGGCGTGGTGTCGGTCTGGCTGGTGCCGATATCGAGGATCGGATGCGCCTCGTCGGCGCCGGGCAGGCTTTCGAGGGCGCGCCCCTTGATGCAGTCGCCGCCGAGGCCCACCGGCTCGTTGGCGCAGCGCGGCGTGAGGCGCTGCGGCCCTTGCGGGGCCTTGATCTCGATGAAGGGCTCGACCGGCGCGGTCGGAACCGGCGCGCCGTTCAGCCAGAGCGCGCCGTCGCGCATCTGGACGGTATCGCCGGGCAGGCCGATCAGCCGCTTGATGAAATCGGTGCCGTTGACCGGGTGGCGGAAGACGATGACGTCGCCGCGCTGCGGCTCGGACCCGAGGATGCGCCCCGAGATCGGGCACATCGAGAACGGGCAGGAATGGCGCGAATAGCCGTAGGCCATCTTGTTGACGAAGAGGAAGTCGCCGATCAGCAACGTGTCCTTCATCGAGCCCGACGGGATCCAGAACGGCTGGAAGAAGAGCGTGCGAAAGACCCCCGCGATCACCAGCGCCCAGAGAACGGTCTTGACCGTCTCGAGGATGCCTTCCTTCTTCTCTGCCTTGGCTGCCATCGCGCGTTCCTCCGAATGGCTTCGGGGGTGCCTTCGGGGCCGTGGGATGTCAACCGGGCCGCAGGGTGAACGCGACGGATCAGGCGTAGGGGCGCGCCTCGATCACAACGAAGGCCTGCGCCCAGGGGTGGTCGTCGGTCAGCGAGACGTGGATCACCGCCTCGTAGCCGTCGGGGGTCATCCGCTCCAGCCGCTCGGCGGCCCAGCCGGTGACCTGCATGACGGGCTGGCCGGTGCGCAGGTTGGTGACATGCATGTCCTTCCACGCGATCCCCATCCTCAGGCCGGTGCCCAGCGCCTTGGAGCAGGCCTCCTTGGCGGCCCAGCGCTTGGCATAGGTGCCGGCCACGTCCTTGCGGCCCTCGGCCTTGCGCTGCTCGGTCGCGGTGAAGACGCGGTCGCGGAAGCGGTCGCCGAAGCGGTCCAGCACGCCTTGGATGCGCTCGATATTGGCGAGGTCGGTTCCGATCCCGAGGATCATCGCGTGACCCCCTGCCGGATCAGCTCGGCCCCGGCCGCGCCGAAGATCAGCGCCACGCCCGTTTCGATGCCCCGGCGGGCGCGGATATAGGCGCGGCGCGGCAGGTCGCGCGACATCAAAAGCGCCCAAAGGAGGTAGTTCGACAGCCCGATCAGGGCGCAGGCCGCCGTGGCCATTACGAGCGGCCCGGCCCCGGCGGAGGCGTCGAGCCCCACGGCGAGCGCCGCAAGCCATGCGAGCACGGCCTTCGGGTTCGACAGGTTGAGGAGGAGGCCGGTGCGGAACGGCGCGCGGATCGCCGCAGGCGCAGCAGCGGTACGGCCTGCGCCGCGAAGGCCGGACCAGGCGAGCCAGAGGAGGATCGCGCCACCCCCAAGCCGCAGGCCGGTCATCGCGACTTCGGAGGCCGCGAGCATCGCGCCGAGGCCCAGCGCCGCCGCGATGCCCCAGGCGGCCAGCCCGAGTGCCAGCCCCAACGCCATGCGGATCGCCGGTCGGGGCCCCTGCCCCATGGCGAGCACGGAGACGGCGAGGTTGGCGGGACCGGGGGCGTAGGTGACGAGCGCGAAGGCGAGAAGGATCGCTGTCATGGCACGGTCACGGTGCCGGCGGCCTGATCGACAGTGAAACTCACGAGGAGCGCGTCGCCCTCGTAGGTCAGTCCGGGGATCTCGACGGTCAGGCCGCGCGCGGGGTCGTAAGTCGCATGCGCCCGTTCCAGCGAGAGGCTGGTGAAGCCGAGCCCCTCCCCCGCCGAGACGAGGCGGCAGTCGAGGAACGGGTCGTCCGGCGGCGGGAAGGTCACCATGACGTGGAAGGCTGCCGCGGCGGGTTCGGTCGTGTCGAGTAGGACCAACCGGATGGCGCCATTGGCGAAGGTCCGCGTCGCGTCGTCCCAGGCCACGTTGCGGGCGCTGGCGATCCAGCTGTCGCAATCGCCGACCACCTGTGCGGCGGCGGGCGGGGCGATCAGGGCCAGCGTGGCAAGCCCGCCGAGGACGACCGACCTCATGCCGCGCCCCGCGCGAGGTCCATCAGGCGGCGCATCTCGGCGATGGCGGCGGGCAGGCCCACGAACATCGCCTCGCCCATCAGGAAGTGCCCGATATTCAGCTCGACCACCTCGGGGATGGCGGCGATGGGGGCGACGTTGTCATAGGTCAGCCCGTGCCCCGCATGGACCTCGAGCCCGAGGCCGTGGGCCTGTGCGGCGGCGGCGGTCAGACGCTCCAGCTCGGCGGCGGCGGCGTCATGGGCGCCTTCGGCCACCGCGTCGGCATAGGCGCCGGTGTGGAGCTCGACCACGGCGGCCCCGACGCGGGCGCTGGCCTCGATCTGGCGGGGATCGGCGGCCACGAAGAGCGAGACGCGCGCGAACTCGGCCAAGGGCGCGATGTAGCCCGTCAGGCGGTTCGCGTCGCCCGCGACTTCCAGCCCGCCCTCGGTCGTCCGCTCCTCGCGCCTTTCGGGGACGAGGCAGACAGCGTGGGGCCGGGTCTCGGTCGCGATGCGGGCCATCTCCTCGGTGGCGGCCATCTCGAAGTTCAGCGGGATGCCGATGGCGTGCCGGATCGCTTCCATGTCGGCGTCACGGATATGCCTGCGATCCTCGCGCAGATGGGCGGTGATGCCGTCGGCTCCGGCCGCTTCAGCCATGCACGCGGCGCGCACCGGATCGGGATTGTCGCCGCCCCGCGCGTTCCGCACCGTGGCGACGTGATCGATATTGATGCCGAGGCGAAGGGGGGGCATTGGCGTCTCCGGGATCTTTCAGCGGACCATAGCGGCCGGGGCGCGGGGGGAAAGGGGCGCGCGCGGTCGCGGGCCCCGTCTCAGGAGGCGCCCTGCCCCGGTTTCTCGCCCTTGGCACCCTTGGCGGCGGCCTTTTCGGCGGCGCGGACGGCGGCCTTGCGGCGAATCTCGTCGAGCTTCTTCTTCAGGGCGCCGCGTCGTCGACGCTGATACGCCTCGATCAGCGGCAGGCTGACCGTATAGGCCGCGATGCCGGTGAAGATGCCGGGGATCAGCCCGCCGACGAGCCACGGAAAGAAGATGTCGTTCCAGAAGATCTGCGTCGCGGTCCAGTCGACGGGAATGCCGCGCAGCGCGTACCAGGCGTTCCAGAAGAAATCCTCGCCGGCGCGGACGAACTTGCCGAAGATGTTCTCGTCGACCTCGCCCCGGATCTCGGTCCCGAGCATCCAGTGCCCCAAGTTGAGCGACACGACCCCGATCGGCACGTAGGTCAGCGGATTGCCGAAGAACGTCCCCAGCAGCGCGGCCATTACGTTGCCGCGCAGCAGGAACGCGACCAGCGCCGCGACGACGAAATGCAGCCCGTAGAACGGCGTGAAGGTCGTGAACACGCCAGCCATGATGCCCCGGCTGATCTTGCGGGGCGTGTCCGGCAGGCGGCGCAGCCGGTGCTTGACGTAGAGCGCCGCCCGCTTCCAGCCGCCCCGCGGCCAGAGCGCGTGGAGGACGGTCTGCCAGACCGGCAATCTGTCGCGGCGCTTGAACACTTGGCTCTCCGCGGCCTCCTCGGTCTCAGGCGGGGACGGACTCGTCGGTCGCCGGGCGGGTGGATTGGGCGCGATGCCGCCGGACCTGGGCCACATCGTTGTCGCTATCGCACGCCATGATGACGGCATGCAGGTGTTCGCTGTCGCGGACCTCGACATCGATCAGCAGGCTGAAGAAGTCGGGTTTGCGGTCCTTGAAGCGCAGGTCCGAGATATTGGCGTTCTGCTCGGCGATCAACGTGCAGATTCGTCCCAGCACGCCCGGATCGTTCGAAATCGTCATGTCGAGCGTCACCGCGTTGCGCGCGGCGTGGTGACCGGGCGACCAGTGGATGTCGACCCAGCGCTCGGTCTGGTCCTCGAATTCGGTCATCCGGGGACAATCGATGGCGTGGATCGTGACGCCACGGCCGCGATTGGTGATCCCGACGATCCGCTCGCCCGGAAGCGGCTGGCAGCAAGGCGCGCGGTCGTAATGCGAGCGCGGATCGAGGCCGACGATGGCCTTCTCGGGGCCGATATCGGGGACGGGCCGGGTCTGCGACAGTTCGGGGAATAGGACATCGATCACCGCACGCGCGCTGACCTCCGAGGCACCGATCGCCGCCAGCAGATCCTCGCCATCCTCGTGACCCATGGCGCGCGCCGCGGTGTCGGTGGCCTTGTCGGACAGGCGCTTGCCGGCATGGGCGAAGGCCGCGCGGGCCAGTTCGCGCCCCAGCCGCACATGCCCGCCACGACGCTCGGCCTTGAGGGCGCGGCGGATCGCGGACTTGGCGCGGCCCGTGACCGCGATGTCGATCCAGGTGGCCTGCGGGCTCTGGGCTTCGGCGGTGATGACCTCGACCGACTGGCCGTTGCGCAGCCGGGTCCAGAGCGGCACGCGCATCCCGTCGACCCGCGCCGACACTGTCCGGTGCCCGATCCGCGTGTGGATGGCATAGGCGAAGTCGATCGGGGTGGCGCCCTTCGGCAGCTTCACGACGTCGCCCTTGGGCGTGAAGCAGAAGACCTGGTCGGTATACATCTCGAGCTTCACGGATTCCATGAACTCGGCGTGGTCGGCGGCTTCCTCGAACCGCTCGGTCATATGTGCCAGCCATTCGGCGGGATCGACGGCGAAGCGGTTCTCGGCCCGCACGCCGTCGCGATAGGACCAATGCGCGGCGACGCCACGTTCGGCGACCTCGTGCATCTCGCGGGTGCGGATCTGGACCTCGACCCGCTTGCCGTCGCGGCCCGACACGGTGGTGTGGATCGAGCGGTAGCCGTTTGATTTCGGCTGGCTGATATAGTCCTTGAAGCGGCCCGGCACGGCGCGCCAGCGTTGGTGCACGGCGCCCAGCGCGCGGTAGCAGTCGCCTTCGGAGGTTGTCACGATCCGAAAGCCCCAGATGTCCGAGAGCCGGCTGAAGCCGATCTCCTTCTCCTCCATCTTGCGCCAGATCGAGAATGGACGTTTGGCGCGGCCCATGACGTTCGCCTCGAGCCCCGCGCGCTCCAGCTCCAGCTCGATATCGGAGGTGATGCGGCGGATGACGTCGCCGGATTCCTTCTGGAGCGACACGAAGCGGCGCAGGATCGAGTTGCGGGCCTCGGGGTTGAGGACCGAGAAGGCCAGATCCTCCAGCTCCTCGCGCATCCATTGCATGCCCATGCGACCGGCCAGCGGCGCATAGATCTCCATCGTCTCGTGGGCCTTCTGCGCCTGCTTGTGCGGCTCCATGTGCCGGATCGTGCGCATGTTGTGCAGCCGGTCGGTCAGCTTGACGAGGATGACCCGCAGGTCCTCGGACATCGCCATGAAGAGTTTGCGGAAGTTCTCGGCCTGCTTGGTCTCGGACGAGGTCAGCTCCAGCCCGGTCAGCTTTGTGACGCCGTTGACGAGCTTTGCGATCTCCTCGCCGAAGCGCTGCGCGACGTCGGCATAGGAGGCGCGGGTGTCCTCGATCGTGTCGTGCAGGAGCGCGGTCACGATGGTCGCGTCGTCGAGACGCTGCTCGGTCAGCAGGCTCGCGACTTCGACGGGATGGGTGAAATAGGGCTCGCCCGAGCGGCGGAGCTGGCCCTCGTGCATCTCGCGGCCGTAATCGTAGGCCGCGCGGATCAGGGCGGTGTCCGTCCGGGGGTTGTAGGCGCGCACCAGCGCGATCAGGTCCTCGACCTCGATCATCGCGCGCGCCTCCCGGTCGTTATTGCTGGCCCTGCGCCTCCATCAGCGCACGCAGCAGCTTCTCCTCGGACATGTCGTCCTGCGCGGGGGCGTCCTTCTCGACACCCATCAGCAGGGACATGCTTTCCTCTTCCGGCTCGTCGACCTCGATCTGGGTCTGATTCGACTCGATCAGGCGCTCGCGCAGGTCTTCGGCGGATTGCGTCTCGTCGGCGATCTCGCGCAGGGCGACGACGGGGTTCTTGTCGTTGTCGCGGTCCACGGTCAGCGGGCTGCCGGTCGCGATCTCGCGGGCGCGATGCGCGGCGAGCATCACGAGGTCGAAGCGGTTCGGAACCTTGTCGACGCAGTCTTCGACGGTAACGCGGGCCATGGCAGCACCTTCTCAAGCGGATCGGAGAGGGCTTGACTTATGAGCATGTTCGGAAAACCGCAAGCCCCTGCGGCCCCGTCGCCGCGTCAAACGCCGGGCCAGGGCATCGGCCGGGCGGCGGCGCGCGCATGCCCCGGCAACGCGGCCCACATCGCGGCCACGCTGCGCCCCGTCAGCGGGTGACGCCAACGGGGTGCGACATCGCCGAGCGGGCCCAGAACGAAGGCGCGATCCTGCAGGCGCGGATGCGGCAGGATCAGCGTCTCGGGCGCGTCGCGGGCCTGCGCGTCCGCGTCGAGCCCGATCCAACGCCGGACCGTCGCCGGATCTGGCCGCACGAGCTGGCCCGCGGCGACGAGGTCGAGGTCGAGGATGCGCGGTCCCCATCGCCGGTCACGAACCCGGCCTGCCCGCGCCTCGACCCGCGCCAGCCGCGCCAGCATCGCGGCGGGCGGGATCGGCGCGTGAATTACGGCGGCGGCGTTGACGAAATCGGGCCCCGCGCCGGGCGGCCAGGCGGGCGTGGCCCAGGCCCGCGACAAGGCGACAGCGCCGCCGATCCGGCCCACGGCGCGCAAGAGGACGCGGGCGTTCGCGGCGGGTGTCGCGCCCGTATTGGCGCCCAGCGCGACGAGGTGCAGCGTCATGGCGGTCCCTCCTCGCCGTCAGGGTCGCGGCGGTCGCGCGCGGAAGCTGGGCAGACGCCAGCCGAAGCGGATCGAACCGGCGCGGAGCGCGAAGGTCACCGCGACACAGGCCGCGAGCCCCACCAAGGGCGAGCCGCTGAGTTCGCGCGCCGCCACGGCGGCGCCGCCCCCCGCCAAGGCCGCGGTGACGTAGAGTTCGCCCTGCTTCAGGACCAGCGGCAGCTCGTTGCAGACCACGTCCCGCAACAGCCCGCCCATGCAGCCCGTGACGATCCCCATCACGATCTGCGTCCAGATCGGGTGCCCGAGCCCCTGTGCCACGCCCACGCCAGCCGCGACCGCCACCGAGAGCGCGACCGCGTCGAGCCAGATCAGCACCGTCAGCCGCGACACCAGCAGGTGATGCGTGAAGAAGACCGCCATCGCGGCGACCCCGGCGGTCGCGACGGGCAGAGGGTCGGCCACCCAGAAGACCGGATCACGCCCGAGCAGGAGATCGCGGGTGGTGCCGCCGCCGACCGCCGTCAGGCAGGCGATGAAGATGAAGCCGATGGGGTCGAGCTGGGCGCGGGCCGCCGTCAGCGCGCCGGTGATCGCGAAGACGAGGACCGAGGCGAGGTCGAGGGCGATGAGCGCGGTCACGCGGCCCTCGCCCCTGCGCTTCCCGCGCGGGCCCGGCGCGCGCTCACCCCGTGCGTCCCGGCTTGAACGGCGCCATCCCGGCGCGGGCCAGCGCGTCGGCCCGCTCGTTCTCGGGGTGGCCGGCATGGCCCTTGACCCATTCCCAGGTCACGTCGTGGCGCGCCGCCGCCTCGTCCAGGCGGCGCCACAGGTCCTCGTTCTTCACGGGTTTCCGGGTCGAGGTCTTCCAGCCGTTCCGCTTCCAGCCGTGCAGCCAGCCCGTGATCCCGCCCTTCACATAGGCGCTGTCGGTGATGACCGTCAGGTTCGAGGGCCGCGACAGGGCTTCGAGCACCGCGATGGCCGCCATCAGCTCCATGCGGTTGTTGGTCGTGTCGGCCTCGCCGCCCTTCAACTCGCGCTCCTTCACGACCGCGTCGCCGTCGCGGGCGATCAGGATCGCGCCCCAGCCCCCCGGCCCCGGATTTCCCGAGCAGGCGCCGTCGGTATAGGCGAAGAGGTCAGGCATGTGCGATCACCGTAATATAGGGGTCATGTGTCCCGGCCAGCCCCGTGGCGCGCCCGGTGCGCACCGGCCCGAGGCGCAGGCCCGCATCGGTCAGCCAGCCGGTCAGTTCGGGCTCCGTGACGTAGGTGTAGAAGCGGCCTAGCGCGTCGCGCCCCTCGCCCGTCCCGATCTTCATCGCGACGTAGACGGTACCGCCGGGGCGGCAGGCGCGGGCGATGCGGGCGATCAGATCGGGCAGGTCGGCGCGCCGCGCATGGAGCAGCGAAAAGCTCGCCCAGATGCCGTCGAAGGCGTCCTCCGCCGTCAGGTCCGAGAAGCTGGCTTGCCGCGCCTCGACGCCGCGCCACCTCCCTGCCCGGCCGACCATCTCGGCGGAGGCGTCCCAGGCTTCGACCGCGAAGCCCATGTCGGCCAGCCACCCGGACATCGCGCCCGGACCGCATCCGAGGTCGAGTACGCGACCGCCAGGCGGCAGATGGTCCGCGAAATCCTCGAGATCGCGGGGCACAGGGCCGTCGAAGGCTTCGGCATAGTCTTCGGCCTTCGCGTCGTAGACCGCGATCGTCTTGCGGTCGGTCACAGCGCCACCGGCAGAAGGCAGGCCACGACCCCGGCCGTGAGGAGAAGCCGGAGCGCCATCCACCAGCGCGGCGCGAGACCCTGGTTCCAGAAGAGCCAGTCAAGCCCGAGAAGGCCGACGAACCCCGCGATCAGCGCGATCGCCGCCGACACCGGACCTCCGCCGACCATGAAGAATGCCCAGAGCGCGGGCAGCGTCGACAGCGCGTATCCCGTGGCCGCGACCGACCCTTCGGCGCGGGTCGCGAAGCCCCAGAGCACGCCGGACATGAAGGAAAGGATGATGGTGCCGTATTGCAACCCGACGAACGGTGCCACGAAGCGCCCGCCGAGCCACTCATAGGTCAGCGCGTAAGCGGCGGGGACGAACATCGTGACCACGGCCCAGAAGAACGGCAGCAGACCGGCGAGGCCGAGGAGCAGGGCGGATCGGGGGATCTGGGCGTCGAACATGGGGCCGGGATGCCACGGTGCGCGGCGGCGGGGAACCCCGTGCCGGTTCGCGATGGTGTACGCGCGAGATAGGGCGCTGCGGTCGGGCATCGGGCGGTGCGATCCTCAGGAGAACTTCGTCGGCACCATCCGGAAAGGGTTAACAGCTCGTTTCCACGAGAAAGGCGACCGATCCCTTCTCTGGCCACGCACGCGCTGTTAACCAATCGTTAATGAATATGAACGTTGCCCTCATGGCTCTGGCCACGATCCTCGCCGCGATCCCGCTCGGCGGTACCGTCGCGCAGTCCTGTCACAGCAGCTACGAGCTGGTCTGCGTGCCCGCGGGCGTCAGCGATGTCGACTGTGCCGGCGGCAGCGGGAACGGACCCTACTACGTCCGTGGACCGGTCCGAGTCGTGGGTTGGGACGAATACCAACTTGACCGCGACGGCGACGGCATCGCCTGCGAGCGCTAGGCGCGGTCCCGCATCACCGGTCCCCGCCGGGGCGAAGGGAACCGGGAACGACGTCACATCAGCATGTCGATGCGCACGGCCGGGGCCTGCGCTCCGGCGAGGACCGAGACCGTCGGGACGGCGATGGTGGTCAGAAGCAGCGCGCCGAGAAGGAGCGCGGGGATGCGAAGCGAATAGGGCATGGCAGATGCCTTTCCAGGGTGTGGTCCGGCGGGATGCCGGAGCTCTTGCCAGACAAGATGTCGCACCCGCCCCACACGTTCAAACCACGTTCCGTCACGGCTCGGCGAGCCGCGCGTGAGAGCACGCGTGCTCGACCTTCAGCCCGCTTGCCGCAACACGCGGGGCACCTTGAACTCGACGTTCTCCTCGGCGGTGACAATCTGGTCCATCGTGACATCGTAGCGCTCGAGGAAGGCCTGCACGACTTCCTCGATGAGGATTTCGGGCGCACTCGCGCCCGCGGTGATCCCGACCGACGCGATGCCGTCGAGCGCGCGCCAGTCGATGTCGGACGCCCGTTGCACCAGTTGCGCGTAGCCGCAGCCCGCGCGCGTCCCGACCTCGACCAGCCGCTTGGAATTCGACGAGTTGGGCGCGCCCACCACCAGCATCGCGTCGACCTTCGGCGCCATGGCCTTCACAGCCTCCTGGCGGTTGGTCGTCGCGTAGCAGATGTCTTCCTTGTGGGGACCGACGATGGCCGGGAACCGGGCCTTCAGCGCGGCCACGACCTCGGCCGTGTCATCGACCGATAGCGTCGTTTGCGTGATGAAGGCGAGGCGGTCGGGATCGCGGGGTGCGAGTGTCGCGACATCCTCAGCCGTCTCGACCAGCAGGACCTCGCCCGGCGGCAACTGGCCCATCGTGCCGACGGTCTCGGGATGGCCGGCATGGCCGATCATCACCATCTGGAGCCCTGCTTCGGAATGCCGTGCGGCCTCGATATGGACCTTGGATACCAGGGGACAGGTCGCGTCGACGAACAGCATATCGCGCGCGGCGGCCTCTGCCGGGACCGCCTTCGGCACGCCATGCGCGCTGAAGATCACGGGGCGGTCAGGGGGGCAGTCGTCCAGCTCCTCGACGAAGACCGCGCCGCGGTCGCGCAACCCGTCGACGACGAACTTGTTGTGCACGATCTCGTGGCGCACGTAGACGGGCGCGCCCCATTTCTCGAGCGCCATCTCGACGATCTTGATGGCCCGGTCGACGCCCGCGCAGAACCCGCGCGGCGCGGCCATGTAGAGGGTCAGGGGGGGCTTACTCATCGTGGCACTCCGTAGGTCCCTCCGGGATGTAGGCAATGCGCGGCATCGGGTAAAGCGACGGGCACCGCTCACGGTGTCGTGACTTCCCTTCCCCCGCGGGAGGGATGCGATGCGCCGCGCACCCGTCCCGGAGATCGCCATGCAACGCCGCCTTCTGATCCTCGTCCTCGCCGCCGCCGCGGCGGTCTCGGCCTTCCTGCTTCGCCCGGTCCCGGCCGATGCCGATGCGGGGCCGCGGCTGGCGCATGACGACCCGGAGGTCGTCGGGCGGGGAAAGGCGATCTACGACGTGCAATGCGCTGCCTGCCACGGCGCCGACCTCGAAGGACAGCCGGATTGGAGGGTCCGCGATGCAGACGGCCTTCTGCCTGCGCCGCCGCATGACGAAAGCGGTCATACCTGGCACCATCCGTCCGAGATGCTGATCGCGATCACTCGGCTTGGGTCCGAAGAAATGGTCGGCGGTGGCTACAAGAGCGCCATGCAGGGCTTCGGCGACGTCCTTTCCGAGGAGGAGATCGCCGCGACGCTTGCCTATATCAAGTCGACCTGGCCCGCCGAGATCATCGCCGCCCATGAAGAGATCGACGCACGCCACGCCGAACGCTGAGCGCTGTGCGCCTTCTCACGCCATCATCATCGCCGCCGCCTTCTCGGCGATGGCGAGGGTCGGCGCGTTGGTGTTGCCCGACACGATCGACGGCATGACGCTGGCATCCACGACATGCAGCCCGCCCACGCCGATCACCGCCAGCCGGTCGTCGACGACGCGCCCCATCCCGCAGGTGCCGACCGGGTGGAAGATGCTCGACGCGTTGCGCGCGACCTCGGTCAGAAGCGCCTCGCGTTCGGTATGGACGTCGCCGGGGCGCACCTCCTCAGGCCGGTAGCGCGCGAGCGGCGCGGCGCGGAACAGCGCGCGCGTCCGCTCCATCGCGCGCATGGCGACGATGCGGTCGGCCTCGTCGGCGAGGTAGTTGGGCTGGATCTCGGGCGGGGTCCCGGGATCGGGGCTGACGGCGCGGACATGGCCGCGCGACCGGGGCCGCAGGTTGCAGACGCTGGCGGTGACGGCGGGAAACGGGTCGAGATCCTCGCCGAAGGCTTCGAGGCTGAGCGGCTGGAAGTGGTATTGCAGATCCGCCGTCGCGACCTCGGGGCCGGACCGCACGAAAGCGCCGAGCTGCGACGGCGCCATCGACAGCGGCCCACGTCGATGCAGCGCGTATTCCAGCGCGATCCGCGCCTTGCCGGCCAGCGTCGCGGCCCGGTCGTTCAGCGTCTCGGCGCCCCGGACGCGAAAGACCGGCCGCATCTGGAGATGGTCCTGCAATTCAGCACCGACCGCCGCGTTGTGGTGGCGCGTCTCGATCCCGAGGCCCTGTAGCCGGTCGCCGTCCCCCACGCCCGACAGCTCCAGCAGGTGCGGCGAGCCGACGGACCCCGCGCTGAGGATGACGCGAGCCGCCGTGATCCGCCGCCCATCCATGAGTTCGATGCCGCGCGCGATGCCGCCCTCGATCACCACCCGCGCAACCTGCGCGCCGACCGAGACGGCGAGGTTCGGACGGCCCTGCGCGGGCTTGAGGAACGCGCCCGCCGCCGAGAGCCTGCGCCCACCCCGCTGCGTGACCTGGTAGTACCCGACGCCCTCGTTGTCGCCGCGGTTGAAGTCGCGCGCCTCGGGCACGCCGGTGGCCACCATCGCGTCGCGCACCGCATCGAGGATCGGCCAGTGCAGCCGCTGGCGGTCGATGGCCAACTCGCCCGCGCCGCCATGGACGTCGTCGCCGCCGTCGACATGGGCCTCGTGGCGCTTGAAGAACGGCAGCATGTCGTCCCAGCCCCAGCCGCGATGCCCGGCCTGCGCCCAACCGTCCCAGTCGGCGGCCTGTCCGCGCATGTAGATCATGCCGTTGATGCTGCTGCAGCCGCCGAGGACGCGGCCCCGCGGATAGGCCAGCGCGCGCCCCGCGAGCCCCGGCACCGGCGCGGTCCTGAGGCACCAGTCGGTGCGCGGATTGCCCATGGTGTAGAGATACCCGGCCGGGACGTGGATCCACGGATAGGTGTCGCGCCCGCCCGCTTCGACCAGAAGGACGCGGGTAGCGGGATCGGCGCTCAGACGGTTGGCCAGAAGGCAGCCGGCCGTGCCCGCGCCGACGATGATGACGTCGTGATCCATGACGGCCAGAGGATCATGCGCGCGGCGTCGCGGAAAGCCCCGCGTCGCGCGGGCGTCAGCGGCGCCAGTGGAAGGGCACGATGATGAGCGCGCCGATCGATGCCGCGATGGCATTCAGCCCCGAGGAGCGGAACCCGATCCCGAACATCAAAGTCACGAAATACATCAGGAACGCGCCGCCGATGCAGATGATGATGCTCTGCAGGTAGCCGTTATGGGTGAAGCCCGAGCGTTCCGAGACGTAGCCGACGATGCCAGCGATCACGACGGTTCCGATCAGGGTGGGAAACATGCTCAGCCCTCCAGCGGGTCGCCGGGCGCCAACCGCGCGCCGTTTCGGAAATCGGCGCCCGAGACCGGACCACGTCCGGCGGGTTGCACCTCAAGCAGTTCGACCGAGCCGTCGCCGGTGCCGATCACGAGGCCCGGTGCATCGGCCAGGCATCCCGGTTCGGCCACGGCGCGGGCGGGTGCGGCGCGCAGCAGCTTCAGCCGCGCGCCCTCGCGGGTGACGTAGGCGCCGGGAAAGGGCGACAGGCCGTTGATCTGACGGCGGACGACATCCGCGCCCCAGCCCCAGTCGAGCACCGCCTCGGACTTGTCGATCTTGGCGGCGTAGCTGACGCCGTCCTCGGGCTGGATCACGGGCGAGAGGCGCTCGATCTGCGGCAGGGTCGCCACCGCCAGCCGCGCGCCCATTTCGGCCAGACGGTCGTGCAGGTCGCCGGTCGTGTCGGTGTGGGCGATGTCGGTGCCCTCGCGCATGAGGACCGGCCCGGTGTCGAGCCCGGCCTCCATCGCCATGATGCACACGCCCGTGCGCGCGTCGCCCGCCATGATGGCGCGGTGGATTGGCGCCGCCCCGCGCCAGCGCGGCAGGAGCGAAGCATGGACGTTGATGCAGCCCAGGCGCGGCGCGTCGAGGACGGGCTGAGGCAGGATCAGGCCGTAGGCGACGACGACCGCAACATCGGCATCGAGTGCGGCGAAGTCGGCCTGCGCGGCCTCGTCCCGAAGGGTGCGCGGCGCGCGGACCTCGATCCCCAGCGCCTCGGCCCGGACCTGTACGGGCGAAGGCCGGTCCTTCTTGCCGCGCCCGGCGGGACGGGGCGGCTGGGTATAGGCGCAGGCGATCTCGTGCCCCGCCCCGGCCAGCGCGTCCAGCACCGGCACGGCGAAATCCGGCGTGCCCATGAACACGATCCTCATGGCGCGACCCCTCCTGCGGTGGGCGTCGGGGCGACCCAGGGTGCGGCGCCGGCGGGGCGCTCCGGTCGGGTCGCGGGCGGGCGCGACACCGGATGCGCCGGAAACCACGGGCGGGCGCATGGCTGCGGGCGGTGGGCGCGCGGGGCCGTCATGCCTTGCGCGCCTTCCGAAGCAGCATGTCGCGCTTCGTCCGGCTGAGCCGGTCGAAATACATCCGGCCGTCGAGATGATCGATCTGGTGCTGCACGCTCGTCGCCTCGAGCTTCACGAAATCGCGGCGGACCCGCGTGCCGGTCTCGTCGAGATAGGTGACGGTGACCGCGCGGGGCCGCGTGACCCTAGCCGAGACGCCGGGCAGGTTCGGGGAGGCCTCGTCGTGCGCGCGCATCTCGACGCTCGAATGGAGCACGATCGGATCGGCCAGCCGGATCGGCCCCTCGCCCGCATCGACCACGGCGAGCCGCCGCAGGATGCCGAGCTGCGGCGCGGCCAGCCCGACGCCCGGCATCGCGTACATCGCATCGAGCATCCGCTGCCAGATCGCGCGCACCTCGTCGTCGACCGTTCCGACCGGCGCCGCTTTCGTTCGCAGCCGCGGGTCGGGCCAGGGGACGAAGTCCTTCATTCCGGAGCCTCGGGATGGTCGAGGATCAGGATGCCGTCGAGATGGTCCATCTCGTGGGCGACGCAGGCGGCGGCGAAGCCCTCGAACGCCTCTTCGCGACGAAGGCCGTCGGGGCCGTCGAACTCCAGGACGACGCGCCGGGGGCGCAGGACACGTCGCGGCGTGTCGGGGATCGAGAGGCATCCCTCCTCGTTTATCTGCTCGCCCTCGGTTCCCGTGATCACCGGGTTCACGAAGACACGCGGATCGGGCAGGCCCTCCTTCCACGTCGCGTCCATGACGAAGATGCGTTCGGTCACGCCGACCTGCGGCCCCGCGAGGCCGCGCCCCGGTGCGGCATACATCGTGTCGAGCATGTCGCGGGCCAGCGCCGTGACGTCACCCGTCACGGGCGTGCAGATCTCGGCGAGGACCGGATCGGGGTGCAGGCGGATCCCGAGGATCACGCCGCGCGCCAGGCGGCGAGGTTCGGGGTCGGGCGCATCATGTGCTCGATCCAGGCGAGACGTTCCGCCTCGATGACCTCAAGCTCCCAGACGCAGGCGAGAAGGGGGCGATCGTCCACGCTCTCGAACAGCGTCGCCCCGACATCCGCGCGCGCCAGCCGCTGGCAGAGGATGTCGGCATGCGCCCACCAGTCCATCAGAAGCCAGATCCCCTGTTCGCCGCGATGGAGGATGCAGAAGGCCGCGCCCTCGGCCCCGCCCTCGGTCGCCATCGCGTCGGGCAGCGTGTCTGCCACCACCCGCCATGCATCGGCCAGAAGGTCGGCCGGCGGGGCGTCCTGCCCCGCGGCGTCGATCCAGTGCATCTTCACGGTAACGCCCCAGACCTCGCCATCCGCCAGCCGCGCGCGTGTCCGGGGGCGGAAGACCTCAGCCACGTGCCAGCTCGCGCTTCAGCTTGACCATCTTGCGCGTGATCATCTGGCGCCGCAGCGGCTTCAGGTGGTCGATGAAGAGCGTTCCGTCGAGATGGTCGATCTCGTGCTGGACGCAGGTCGACCAGAGCCCGGCCATGTCCTCGGACCGCTCGGCGCCGTCGCGGTCGATCCAGCGGACCGTGACCTCGGACGGGCGCGTGACCTCGCCATATTGGTCGGGGATCGACAGGCACCCTTCCTCGTAGGACGATGTCTCGTCCGAGGCGGCGACGATCTTCGGGTTGAACATGACGAGGGGTCGGGGCGCCTCGCCTTCCTCCTTGATGCAGTCCAGCACGATCAATCGCACCCCCTGCCCAACCTGCGGCGCGGCCAGTCCGATGCCCGGCGCGTCGTACATCGTCTCGAGCATGTCGTCGGCCAGAGCGCGGAGCGCGTCCGACAGGTCGGGGACGGGCTCGGCGATCTTCTTCAGGCGCGGATCGGGGTGGAGGAGGATAGGCCGTTTCACGTCGGCGGATGTAGGCCGCGCGGCACGGTCGCGCAACCGGAACGCGGTGACCGAGCGTTAACCCCTGCCGGTGTAGGAGGACTGCGGATCGCGTCGCGAGCGATCCCGATGCACATGCAGGCGGACGGGTCCGGCGCGTGTCGCCTCGGGCTGTGAAGGGCCGCCGGTGCGCAGAACACCCCTTAAGATTGTTCGTACGAACAATCTCACCCTTTCTTCGTACGAAGAAAGAACCTCAAGTCACTCGAAAGCCTTTTCATTTTCCCGGCCCGCGACCGGGATGATCGGCTTGCGACCGGCCCGGCGCAGTGCCACACCCGCCGTGAGACCGCCAGGAGACCTGCCCATGAATGCCGACCCCCGGTTCGACGAAATCATCGATCGTCGCGGCAGCAACTGCTCGAAGTGGGACAAGATGGAGCAGATCTACGGCGTATCCGCAGCGGACGGAATCGCCATGTGGGTCGCCGACATGGATTTCCGCGTCCCCGCATTCATCACCGGCGCGGTGCGTGGGCTGCTCGATCACGGGGTGCTCGGATACTATGGCGACGACGGCCCCTACCGAGAGGCGATCCGCTGGTGGATGCGGGAACGTCACAAATGGAGCGTCGACGCGGACGCGATTTTCACGACCCACGGCCTCGTCAACGGCACGGCGCTATGCGTCGACACCTGGACCGAGCCGGGCGACGGCGTCGTCCTGTTCACACCGGTCTATCACGCCTTCGCCAAGGTCATTCGGGGCAACGGCCGCGCCGTCGTCGAATGCGAGATGCCCTTAGCGAATGGGCGCTACGAGACGGATTTCGACGCCTGGGACGCGCAGATCGACGGCAAGGGTGCAAAGATGATGATCCTGTGTTCGCCGCACAATCCCAACGGCCGGGTCTGGACGCGCGCCGAGCTCGAGGGCTTCGCCGCTTTCGCCCGGCGCCACGACCTCATCCTGGTCTCCGACGAGATCCATCACGACCTCGTCTATCCGGGCCAGACGCATATCCCGATGGCCACCATCGACGGGATCGCCGACCGGCTCGTGATGATGAGTTCCACCAACAAGACGTTCAACCTGTCCGGCGGGCACACGGGCAACGTGATCATCCATGACCCGGATCTGCGTGCCCAGTTTGCGGCCCGGATGCTGGGCCTGGGCCTGTCGCCCAACTCGTTCGGTCTGGTGATGGCCACGGCGGCCTACTCGCCCGAGGGCGCCGCCTGGGTGGACGACCTGATGGTCTATCTCGACGGCAACCGGACGCTGTTCGACGAAGGGATCGCGGCCATCCCCGGCGTCGCGTCCGTGCCGCTCGAGGCGACCTATCTGAGCTGGGTCGACTTCTCCGGCACCGGCATGTCGCGCGAGGACTTCACCGCGCGGGTCGAGCGTGACGCGAAGATCGCCGTGAACCATGGCCCGACCTTCGGGAAGGGCGGCGACAGCTTCCTGCGGTTCAACATCGCCACGCCGCGCGCGAATGTCGCACGTGCCGTCGAGCGGATGCAGGCCGCCTTCGCCGACCTGCAATAGGCCTCGTCCGGCCCGGCATGCGGCCTAGCTGACGGGCATCCTGCAGGAGGCCCCATGCCAGACCGCCCGTCCTTCGGCCGCCCCGTCCCCGTGCCCTCCGGTCGCCTGTCGCGGATGACGCGGCTGGGTGCCATGGTCGCGGGCGTCGCCGGCAACATGGCGATGGGCGGGGCGGCGGACCTCGCGCGTGGGCGGCGTCCGACGTCGCGCGACCTCCTCCTGACGCCGGGCAATCTCAGGCGCATCACCGACGAGCTGGCACGGATGCGCGGTGCGGCGATGAAGATGGGACAGCTCATCTCGATGGATGCCGGCGAGCTGCTGCCGCCCGAGATGGCCGCCATCATGGGCCGCCTGCGTGCCGAGGCCGACACGATGCCGCCCGCGCAGCTCAAGCGCGTTCTCGACGCCCAGTGGCCGCGCGGCTGGGTGCAGACGCTCCGGTCCTTCGACGTGCACCCCATCGCCGCCGCGTCCATCGGGCAGGTCCACCGCGCATGTCTGGCCGACGGGCGAGAGGTGGCCGTGAAGGTCCAGTATCCCGGCGTCGCTCGCAGCATCGACAGCGACGTCGCCAATGTCGCGGCGCTGGTCCGGATGTCGGGCCTGTTGCCCGCGGGCTTCGACCTCGCCCCCTATGTCGAGGAGGCGCGACAGCAGCTCCACGCCGAGACGGACTACGCCGCCGAGGCCGCGCATATGGCGCAATTCGCCGAGCTCCTGCGGGACGATACGGCCTTCGCGATCCCCGCGCCCGTTCCGGAGTGGAGCACGCCGCGCATCCTGACGATGACCTATCTCGACGGGGCCCCGCTCGACGCGCTCGAGACGGCGGACCAGACGACGCGCGACCGGGTCGCGACGCGGCTCATCGCGCTTCTTCTGCGGGAGCTCTTTGAATTCGGGCTGATGCAGACGGACCCGAACCTCGCCAATTACCGCTACGACACGGAGGTCGATCGGTTGATCCTGCTGGATTTCGGGGCGACGCGGACCCTGGGGTCCAGCGTCGTCGCCGATTATGCCGACCTGATGCGCGCGGGGCTGGCGGGCGACGCGGACCGGGTCGATGCCGTGGCCCGGCGGATCGGCTTCTACGATGCCGGCACCCTGCCCACCGACGCCGCTCGCATTCGCGCCATGATGGAGATGGTGTTCGCGCCGCTCCGGGACGAAACCTACGATTTTGGTGATCGCGCCATCATGCAGCGGCTGCGCGCCGAGGGTCTGGCGTTGGGCGAGAGCGGGTTCGTCCCGCCGCCCCTGCCCATCGACGCACTGTTCCTGCAGCGAAAACTGGCGGGGCTCTTCCTCATCGCGGCGAAGCTGCGGGCGCGCGTTCCGGTCGCGGCGTTGCTCGCGACGCATCTGCCGGACGCCTGAGGCGTCGCCTGTCGGCGCGCATCGAAGAGAGGTGGTACCACCGCCCCGGCTCGAACGGGGGACCTCCTGATCCACAATCAGGCGCTCTAACCAACTGAGCTACGGCGGCACTGGGCGCGGCAATAACGCTCCCTCGACGCTCGTGCAAGCCCGGAGCGTGCGCCCGTCGCGACGTCCGCGGCGCACTGCCCCATCAGAGATCCAGCGCCCAGTTCTGCTCGACCGTCGGCTGTCCGAAGGCCACCACCGGCGTCTCGTCCAGAAGGCGGAACCCGTTGCGCCGATAGAGCTTTCCCGCCGCGCGGTGGCTCTCGTGGGTCCAGAGGACGACGCGCACCGCGCCGGTATTGCGGGCATGGGAGACCAGCGTGTCGAGAAGGTGCTGCGCCAGCCCCGTGCCACGCATCTCGGGCTCGACGAGGAACATGCGCAGCTTGGCGGTGTCGGGGGCCGGGCGGGTCGTGAACACGCATCCCAGGCGGCGCCCGGCGTCATCCGTGGCGATCCAGGCCCGCTCGGGCGGGCGGCGGTCGCGGATGAACTCCGACAGGATGCCGGCCACCAGCGCCTCGAACGCGATGTCGTAGCCCTCGTCCGTCCAGTAGAGCTCGCCATGGCGCATCGTCACCCAGCCCGCATCGCCGGGTTCGAGATCGCGAAGGCTGATTCCGTCCATCCGCGCAGGCTTGCGCGACGACCGTCGCCTCGTCTAGAGGCTCGGCATGGGTATCAACGACCAGAGCGACGCCGAAGCGAACCTGCAGATCGGGCCGACCGATACGGGCATGGTGCGCATCTTCGTGGAAAGCGGCGGGACCGAGATCTCGATGGATTTCGACACCGACGAGGCGATGGAGATCGCCGAGGAGATCCGCGCCGCTGCTGCGATGGTCGCGAAGGCCCGCTAGCCCCCGGCCGTCAGCATCGGATCGCGCGCCCAATGCAGCCGCTGGGCGGCACAACGCGCGAATTTCAGCACCAGCGTCTTGCGCCGCGCGGCGGCGAGCTTGGTCGCCTCCGGGGTCCGCACCACCTCCGCGCCGAACCCGTCGGCAAGGATCAGACCCGATTCCGCGGGCAGGATCTCGGTCGGGAAATCGCCGTCTACTGCCCAGAAGAACCGGTCGGCCCATTCCAGGTACCCCTGCCACTTCAGGTCGCTCGTGAAGTCGGCGCGCGAGGATTTGCACTCGATCACCCAGACCTCGCCCTTGGGACCCAGCGCCATCACGTCGACGCGCTTGCCGCGCTCGGGCGCGAATTCCTCGAGGCACATGAAATCGTGGTCGCGCAGATGCCGCATCACGCCCCGCGCCAGAAGACGGCCGGGCTGAAGCGGGGTCTGGGTCTCGCGGAACAACATGTCCCCGTCGTGAACGAAAGGTGAACCGCTGTCCAGCCCGTCCGCCGCCTTGTCCGATGGCCCGGCGGGGCCTAGATGCTGTCGGGACGATGCTTCTGCGCTTCTTGTCATAACGGCAAAATTCCGGTGGCCTTAAGCAATTCCGAGGGAGCTGGCTCTGGTATGGCCCTGGTCATGCTACCTGGCGCCCACCTGTATATACAGGTCCTCGGGAATGATTGCCCGACGTTTGCCGCGGTTCATCGTCACTTCGCCTCCGCCTTCGGGCGGGGGCGTCGTTCGTTTCAGGCGCGCGTCGCGTTGCGTAAAAGTGCCGCCGTTTCGGTCGGCATCTCCATCGGGATCATGTGGCCATGGCCCAGACGTCGGACCTGTGCACCCGGCAATCGGGCCGCGAGACCGTGTGCGATCCCTTCGGTGATCGGGGGCGGATCCTGCCGCGTCACGATCGTCACGGGGGGCGGTGCGGTCGGAAGGCGGTCGAGGATGCCGTGGACGTCATCGACGATCCCCGGACCCGATGCGGCAATCAGGTGAATGCGATCCGTGATATAGCCGCGCTGCCGCTCCGACAAGACGTCCCAGGCGCGCCCGCCGCCCCAGAGCCCGGTGAACCGACGCGCCGCCGCCTCTCGCTCGCCAGCCTCCAGTTCCGCGTGAAAGCCGGCCATGTCGCGCGCATGGGCGAGCCGTTCCGCTTCGAGAGCCGCCGCGAACATCACTGGCTCGATCAGGGTGAGGCTGCGGATGCGGCCGGGTACCTCGGCCAGCATCCGAAGAGCCACGCAGCCGCCATAGCTATGCCCCACGACGTCGATAGGCCCCTCGGGCGTAGCCGCCAGCGCCACGTCCAGCGCCGCGTCCATATAGGCGCCGGTGCCGTCCCACCCGTCCGCGCCGTGGCCGGGCAGGTCCAGGCAGATCATCGTCCGCCCGGGCAGGGCCGCGCGCACGCCGCGCCATGCCGCGGCCGAGGCCAGCATGCAGTGGAGCGCGAGGATCGGCTCCGTCACGCGGTGGCGGCGAGATGCGCGTCGAGCTGGCCCAGACGATCCACGCCCCAGAATCGCTCCTCTCCGACGATGAAGAACGGCGCGCCGAAGGCTCCTGCGGCGACGGCGTCCTCGAGGTTGCGCGCGTATTGCTCGGCCCCCGCCATCATCCCGCGCGACGCCAACTCCCGGTCGAAGCCCGCCGCGGCGAGGCAGTCGGCGATCACCGCGTCATCGGCGATGTCGCGCTCCTCAGCCCAGCAGGCACGGGTCAGCCCGGCCAGAAGGGCCGCGACATCGCCGGTGCCGTCCGCCGCCGCCGCGATCAGCGCGTAGGAGGACGGCGCCGGGTTGGTCGGCCAATGCGCCGGTTGCAGGTTGATCGGCATGTCGCGCGCCGCAGCGGTGCGCCTCATCTCCTGCAGGCGGTACTCGCGGCGGCTCTCGTGGCGGTCCTTCGGGGGCGTCCCGCCCGTGCGCGCGAAGAGCCCTATGATGTCGAGCGGCTTGTAGTTGAGCGTCGCGCCGTACTTCGCCGCGATCTCGGCGGGCTCGGTTCCGGCGAGGTAGGTGAAGGGCGAGATGGTCGCGAGGTAGTAGTCGATCTGCATGGCGCTGCTCCGATGGGTCCGTGCGCATCCCACTCCGCGACGGGGCGGGTTGCAACCGCGCCTTTGCCCACGCCCCACCGGGTGCTACGCGAACGTCACCCCTTCGCGCCCCCGATTCGAGAGAAGCGCCCATGCCAAGCCCCGACCCGAAGATCATCTCCGGCAATGCCAACCGACCCCTGGCCAAGGGGATCGCCCGCCGGATGTCGATGCATCGGGGGGTTCAGGTCGGGCTGGTCGAAGCGCGGGTCGAGCGGTTCAACGACGGCGAGATCTTCGTCGAGGTGTTCGAGAACGTGCGTGGCGAGGACATGTTCATCGTCCAGTCCACGTCGAACCCGGCGAACGACAACCTGATGGAACTCTTGATCATGGCCGATGCGCTGCGGCGGTCCTCGGCGGCGCGCATCACCGCCGTGATCCCCTATTTCGGCTATGCCCGGCAGGATCGCCGCACCAAGGCGCGCACCCCGATCTCGGCCAAGCTGGTCGCCAACCTGATCGCGAATTCGGGGATCGAGCGGGTGCTGACGATGGATCTGCACGCGGCCCAGATCCAGGGGTTCTTCGATATCCCGGTCGACAACCTCTATGCCTCGCCGATCTTCGCGCTCGACATCCTGCACCACTTCAAGGGGTCGATGGACGACGTCATGGTCGTCAGCCCCGATGTCGGCGGCGTGGCCCGCGCGCGCGAACTGGCCCAGCGCATCAAGGCCCCCCTCTCGATCGTGGACAAGCGGCGTGAGAAGGCGGGCGAAGTGGCCGAGATGACCGTCATCGGCGAAGTCTCGGGCAAGCGCTGCATCATCGTCGACGACATCTGCGACACGGCCGGGACGCTCTGCAAGGCGGCGGATGTCCTGATCGACGCGGGCGCGACCGAGGTCCATGCCTACATCACGCACGGCGTCCTGTCGGGTCCGGCGGTGGGGCGGATCACCAAATCGCAGCTGAAGAGCCTCGTGATCTCCGACAGCATCGCGCCGACCGATCCCGTGAAGGAGTGCGCCAACATCCGCATCGTGCCGACGGCGCCGATGTTCACGCAGGCGATCCTGAACATCTGGAACGGGACGAGCGTCTCGAGCCTCTTCGACACGCAGACGCTGGAGCCGATCTACGAGCCCCTCTATCCGGGCCTCGCGCTCGACGGCTGAGGACGCCTCGTCAGTCCCAGAGCGTCAGGACGAGCACGATCGGCGCGATGAACGCGAACCAGATGCAGAACAGCATCGCCCAGTACCCACCGAGGTTCCAGAGCTTCATCTCGGGGTCGTCGGGATCGCCGGCGGGAGCGGTGGTGCCGAAGGTCCGCGCATCGGCGGTCCGGCGATCGAGATGGTCCCGCGCATGGGCTTGCTGCGCGTCCAGTTGCGCGCGGTGCCATTCGGTCATGTCATGGGCTTTCATCGGTCCGTCCCTCAAGATGCTTGAGGTCGAAATGGGCCGCATGGCCGCGAAGTCCACCTCCGGGCCGGTCGATTGGCGCTGACGGCATCCCGCATCCGCGCTAGAGCCACGCGATGGATCGGTTCGAGATCTTTCTGATGTCCCCGCCGGGGCTGGAATCCGCACTGGCCGCCGAAGTGGCCGAGGCCGGGTTCGACGCGCCGATGACGGTGCCCGGCGGCGTCACGATGGAAGGGGGTTGGCCCGAGATCTGGCGCGCCAATCTCGTGCTGCGCGGCGCAGGCCGTGTGCTGGCGCGGATCGGCTCGTTCCGGGCGTTCCACCTCGCCCAACTGGACAAGCGGGCGCGCAAGTTTCCCTGGGGCGAAGTGTTGCGCGCCGACGTGCCCGTGCGGGTCGAGGTGGCGACCAACCGGAAGTCCAAGATCTACCACGCCGGCGCCGCCCAGCAGCGGATCGAGACCGCTATCGCCGAGGAGCTGGGCGCCCCCATCGCCGCCGACGCCCCCGTTACGGTCAAGGCACGGATCGACGACAACCTCGTCGTCCTCAGCGTCGACACCTCCGGCGAGGGCCTGCACAAGCGCGGGCACAAGCAGGCGGTCGGCAAGGCACCGATGCGCGAGACGATGGCCGCGCTCCTCCTGCGCGAATGCGGCTTCACCGGGACTGAGCCGGTGCTCGACCCGATGTGCGGCTCGGGGACCTTCGTGATCGAGGCCGCCGAGATCGCCGCGGGCCTGCATCCCGGCCGCGCGCGGTCGTTCGCGTTCGAGCACCTGGCGACGTTCGATGCCAATACCTGGGCGGTGATGTCCGCGCCCGTATCCGGCATCGCCCCGGTCTCGCGGTTCCACGGCTCCGACCGGGATGCGGGTGCGTTCACCGCAGCGCGCGCCAATGCCGAACGGGCGGGCGTCGCCGATCTCGTGTCCTTCGAAAAGCGGGCCGTGTCCGAGATCGCGCCCCCCGATGGGCCGCCCGGCCTCGTGATCGTCAACCCGCCCTACGGCCGGCGGGTCGGCGACCGGAAGCCGCTCTACGGTCTGCACGGCGCACTGGGCGCCGCGCTGATGGACCGCTTCGCGGGCTGGCGCGTCGGGATCGTGACGACCGAAGCGTCGCTGGCGCAGGCGACCGGTCTGCCGCTCCTGCCCGCCGGCCCGCCCATCGCCCATGGCGGCCTGCGCGTGCGCCTCTGGCGCACCGAGGTGTTGGCTCAGAAAACCTGAGGCTGGGCGTCACCCCCGCGCGATCCATCTGCGTTCCCCATGGCCAAGACCCAATCCCCTTGCATCGGCATCTGCACCTATCGGCGTCCCGGCCCGGCGGGGCTGCATTGCATCGCCTGCTCGCTGACGAAGACCCAGAAGGCGCTAGCGAAACAGGCGAAATCCAAGCCCGCGCGCGAGGCATTCATCGCCCTCGTGATGGCGCAGCAGGCCGCCATGGGGCGCTACGACCACTGGCGCGAGGCCTACATTGCGCGGGCCGCGAAGAAGGGGCGGCGCGCGGCGAAGGTCGTCAGGCGCGCGGGCTGAGGGCGCGACGGATCGTCGTACTGGGGGATATGGCGCGCTGGGGAGGATTCGAACCCCCGACCCCTTGATTCGTAGTCAAGTACTCTATCCAACTGAGCTACCAGCGCACTACGGGGCGGCAGATAGCCCCGGCGGCAGGCGAGAGCAAGGGCTTTCCGACCCGGCCTTACGCCCCGTCGAGTTCGCGCGGCAGGCGGATGCAGAACACCGTTCCGGCCTCGTCCGTCCGCTCCAGCGCCAGCTCGCCGCCATGCCCCCGGACCAGCTCCTGCGCGATCACGAGGCCGAGGCCCGTGCCCCCCTTTCGGACATTGCCCTGGAACGCCTGGAACAGGTTTTCCTGCGCGCGCGGCGGCAGGCCGGGCCCGGTGTCGCAGACGCGGATATGCCACGCCGTCGGATCTTCGGCGGCCTTTACCTCGATCACGCCTGGCTGGCCGGTGGCGGCGATGGCCTGGCGTGCGTTGCGGATCAGGTTGCCGACGACGCGGTACATCTGTTCGGGGTCGGCGCGGAACCACATGCCGGGCGGCGCATCGAAGCGGATGTCGATCTCGCCCGCCGCGAGGGCCTCGGCCTCGCAGACCTCCTCGAGGAAGGTCTGTGCGTCGATCCGCGTGAGAGCGGGCGGCGCCTCCTCGGCGCGCCCGAAGGCAAGCGTGCCCTCGGTCAGGTTCACCGCGCGGGTCAGCGAGTTCACGATCTTCGGGCCGACACGTTTGACGGTCGGATCGTCCACACGCTCCATCCGGTCGGCCAAGAGCGTGGCCGTCGTCAGGATGTTGCGTAGGTCGTGGCTGATCTTGGCGACCGCGCCGCCGAGCTGGGCCAGCCGCTCCTTTTGGCGCAGGTTTCCGGTGAGCTGGGTCTCGAGGTCGCGCAGCGTCGTCTCGGCCTCGTGCAACTCACGGATACCCGAGCGCGGCTCGATCACGCGACGCGCGTCCTCGGGCGCCTCCGCATAGCGCTTCATCTGCCCCACGAGCCCCCGGATCGGCAGCACCATCAACCGGCGAACGGCAAGGAATAGGAACACCGCAGTGATGATCGAAATAGCCAGCGACAGCATCAGGATGTTGATCCCGTAATCGATCATCGCGGCCCTGAGGTCGGTCGTATCGAGCGCCGCCTCGATCTGCATGCCACCGCCGCGCGCGGGCTCGGCGATGACCCGGATGACGTCGCCGCCCGGCATGAAGTAGCGGCTGACGGCGTCGCGGATCAGCACCCAAGCCGGCGGGTCGCGCAAATCGACGGTGCGGGAAACGGGGCCGGGCAGGTCCGAGGACAGCACTAGCTGGCGCATCGAGTCCCGCCGCAGCACGACGTTGAGGACGCCCGCGTTGTCCAGAAGCTCCGCCTCGACCTCGGGCGAAATCATCTCGGATGCGCCCAGAAGCGCCAGCGATGCGATCTGCGCGCGCTCCATCCGGTCGGTCAGGTAATCCAGGCGGAACCGCGCGATGGAGGGCACGAAGATCAAGACCTCGGCCAGCATCACGAAGATGACGGTGAGGATCAGGAAACGCCCGGACAGGGTGGTGAGCATGGTCGCGCCGTTCGTGGTTGCGATGCCGTTATGCCCCCTGCCCCGCCATCGGGACAGGGGGCGATGGCTCAGGGCAGGTATTTCTGGACAAAGCCCACGACCCGCTTGACCATGTCACTTTCGAAGAGGCGGGGGACGTAGTACTGACCCGCCACGCGCTTGGAGATTTCGCCTAAGGTGGGATAGGGCGCGACCATCGCGGCGACGGCCCCGATCTTGAGCTTGTTGGCCAGCACCAGCGCCCAAAGCCCGATCAACTCGCCAGCCTGTGCGCCCGCGATGGACGCGCCGACGGGGCGTCCCCTGACGACCATCACCTTGATCAGACCCTCGGTCTTGCCTTCGGCGATGGCGCGGTCGTTCTCGTGGTAGGGGAAGCGCAGCACCTCCAGCTTGTCGCCATGGGCCTCGCGGGCCTGCGCCTCGGTCAGCCCGACCTGCGCCAGTTCGGGATCGGTATAGGTGGCCCAGGGGATGTGATCGGTGCGCGCCTTGGCGGGCAGCCCGAAGAGGATCGGGCGGATCACGGTCGCGCCGTGGTAGCCCGCGACATGGGTGAACTGAAAGCCGCCCGCGACGTCCCCGATGGCGTAGACGCGGCGATTGGTCGTCCGTAGGTCCGCGCCGACCTGGATCGCGCGGTCATGGGCGATGCCCGCCTTCGCGAGGTCGAGCCGCTCGATATTGGCCTTCCGGCCCACCGCCATCAGGAGGTGCGTGCCCGCGAAATCACCCGACGATGTGTGGACCTTGATGGCGCCGGCCTTGCCCGACACCCGCTCGACCTGCGCGCCCTCGACGATCTCGATGCCTTCCTCGCGGAGCCGCTTCAGCACGACCTCGGCCATCTCGGGGTCGTCCTTGCCCATGGCCTTCTGACCTTCGAGCACCGTCACCTTGGAGCCTAGACGGACATGCGCCTGCGCCATTTCCATCCCGATGGGACCGCCGCCGACCACGATCAGGTGTGCTGGCTTCTCCATCAGGTCGAAGATCGTCTCGTTGGTCTCGAAAGGGACGTCCTCGAGCCCGTCGATGGGCGGCACGAGCGGCGAGGAGCCGGTCGCGATGACGACGCGGCGCGCCTTGATCCGGTAGGGTCCGGCCTCGACCGTGTCGGCATCGACGAAGCGGCCGTATTCGCGGATCACGCGGACACCCAGCCCCTCGAACCGCTCCTGGCTGTCGACGGGGGCGATGGTGGCGATGACGTCGTGGACGTGGCGCTTGGCGTCGGCATAGTCGACCTTCGGCTTGACCGGCGTCACCCCGAACTGCGCTCCATGGCGCATCGCGTGGGCCTGCTTGCCCGCCGCGATCAGCGCCTTCGAGGGGACGCAGCCGAAGTTCAGGCAGTCGCCGCCCATCTTGTGGCCTTCGAGAAGCGTGACGTCGGCGCCCATCTGGGTGGCGCCCGCGGCGAAGCTCAGCCCGCCGGAGCCCGCGCCGATCACCAGCACGTCGGTTTTGATCTCTTCCATGGCGGGCTCCTTCGCGCGCAGCAGTTCCTCGGGACGGGTCAGCGCGTTCATTGCTTCGCCCCCCGGATTTTCTTGATGACGATGGGGAGCAGCGCCAGAAGGGCCAGCCCGAGGATCGGCCCGAGGATCTGCGGCTCGAAGATGATGCCGAAATCGGGGGTCTCGCCGCGGGCGAAGACCTCGCCCAGCCCGGCGCCGACCCAAGTGTAGACGAGGCCGCCCGGCAGGATGCCGAAGAACGTGGTGGCCACGTATTTCACGAGGCCTACCCCGACGAAGGCGGGGATGAGGTTCGCCACGAAGAACGGCACGGCGGGCACGAGGCGCATCACGAAGAGATACGAGGTCTCGTCCTCGCGGATGCCGTCCTTGATCTTCTTCACGGCCCCGCCCGACGCGTCCATCCGCGCCGCGAGCCGGTCGCCGAGGCCGTATTTGGCGGCAAGGAAGATGATCGTCGCGCCGATGGTGGCCGCGCCCGCGTTGAAGAGGACCCCGGGAAAGAGCCCGAAGAGAAAGCCGCCCGTCAGCGTCGCGATCGCGGCGCCCGGCAGGCTGAAGGCGACGATGACGATATAGGCCGCCAGGAAGGCCAGCACCGTCAGGAGGTAGTTGGCGTCGCGGAACGCCAGAAGCGCCTCGCGGTTCTCGGCCAGCGCCTCGAAGCTGAGATAGTCGCGCAGGAAGAACGCCCCCGCGAGTGCCACCGCGCCGATGGCGGCGAGCGGCAGAAAGCGGGTCCAGCCCGCCTTGTCCTTGGTGTCGGTCATCGTCTGATCGGCCATGATATCCATCCGTTTGTCCATGGGCGCCGGCTGCGGCACCTCGCTTGGGATCCGACATGAACGGATGAAACGCGTCTGAATATCCCACCTCACGGGCACGTGTCGGCGCGTGTGGGGAAGCGCGCTTCGTGGGGCGATTGTTACAACCCTTGCGGCGCGCCCTGTAACAGCGCGGCCTTTCGCGCCCGCCTCGCCCGCCCTAGCATCGGCGCCGTGTCGGACCTCCTGATCCTCGATGATGCGCGCCTGCGCCCGACGCAGCCCGGCGAGGGCCGGGGCATGCGACAGGTGGCGGGCGTGTTCGACCGCGACGGCGCGCGCGTGGCTCTGGCCGAGATGCGGGCGCGGATCGGGGCGCTGACCCTGCCCGGTGCGGCCCCCGGCGGCGACCTGCCCCGGCGCACGGGCCGCTGGCTCTATGGCGGTATCGCCTACGGCCATTTCGGTCATGCGCTGATCTTCTCGCTCGCGCGGCTCTGGGCGCTCGAGCGGACCGATGTGGATGGCATCCTGTTTCTCGCGCGCGACGACCGGGGCGAGACGCGACCCGGCGCGACGGCGCACGTCGAGACGCTTCTGACGTGGCTCGGTATCGAATGCCCGGTCATCACGGTCGGCGCCCCCGAAACGGTGGAGCGCCTGGTCGTCCCGGCGCAGGGCGTCTCGACGGCAGCGGATCTCTTTGCGGGCACGCCCGCATGGCGCGACTTCATGGCCGCCCGGCTCGCGCGGATCGACGGGGCGCCGGAGAGGCCCGATCTCTATATCAGCCGGACGGGGATGGCGCCCGGCAAAGCGGGGCTTCTGTTCGAGGACCGGCTCGAAGGCTACATGGCCGCGCAGGGCTACGCCGTGTTCCATCCCCAGACCCGGTCGCTGTCCGATCAGGTCGCGTCCTACCGGGCGGCACGGCGGATCGTCGGGGTCGACGGCTCGGCGCTGCACCTGGCGGCGATGGCCGCCGGTCCCGGCACCCGCATGGCGATCCTCGCGCGGCGCGCGTTCTTCGCCGATGCCTTCGCGTCGCAGGCCCGCGCCTTCGGAGCCGAGGCCACGGCGATCGACGCGGTCCGCCGCGCCCACGCGCCCGCCGCACGGATCGCCGAGGGCAGCGCGATGTTCCACATGCTGGCCGAGCTGGACTTCCCCGCCGCAGAGGGCGCGCTGCGGGCCGCGGGCTTTCTCGATGCGGCGGGCGGCTGGTCCGATCCGGTGCCGAGACGCCTCGCCCGCCGCGTTGCGCGGGTGGGCCGGGCGCGGGGAACGCCCTACCTGCCCGTGCCCGACGCGACCCTTCGGCACGACCCGGCGGGTCCGCCCGAAACCCCGCCCGAGAGCGTTGACACCCCTGACGGGCTGACCTAGACGGCGGCTTCCAGTTTCCCCGGTCAGGGTCGCCCGATGCGAATCCCCGGCCCAACCCGTCGGAGTGAAGGCCATGAAGCGCACCTTCCAGCCCTCGAATCTCGTTCGCAAGCGCCGCCACGGCTTCCGTGCGCGCATGGCCACCAAGGCCGGCCGCAAGATCCTGAACGCCCGCCGCGCCCGCGGTCGGAAGTCGCTGTCGGCCTGAGCGCCGTCCATGGTTGACGAATGCCGGACGCCGGAGGGGTCGCCCCCTCCGGCGTCTTTGCGTGTGCTGACGGCGCGGCCCCAGTTCCTCGCGCTCAACGCCGCGCGCCGGGTCCCCGCGCCCGCGTTCCTTCTGCAGGCGCGCGATCGCCGCGACGACGACCCGGCCGTGGGGATCGGCTTCACCTGCTCCAAGAAGGTCGGCAACGCCGTCGCCCGCAACCGCGCCAAGCGTCGCCTGCGCGAGGTGGCGCGCCTCGTGCTGCCCGATGCCGCGCGGCCCGGTTGGGACTACGCCCTGATCGGTCGGCGGGACGCGACCGCCTCGCGCCCCATCGACGCCCTGACATCGGATCTGCGCGCGGCGCTGGCCAAGGCCCACCGATGAGCCTGGGGCCGGTCCCCCCGCCCGCCCCCAGCCCGGCGCGGTCCGCGTCATGAGCCCGCTCGCCCGCCTCCTCGCCCTGCCGGTCCACGCCTACCGCCTCGTGCTGTCGCCATGGCTCGGCCGCACCTGCCGCTTCGATCCGACCTGCTCGGCCTACGCGCTCCAGGCGCTCGAAAAGCACGGCGCGCTGAAAGGCGGATGGCTGGCCGCACGGCGCATCGCGCGCTGTCATCCCTGGGGCGGGTCGGGCATCGACGACGTCCCCGACTGACGGCGCCGATCCACCCAATCGCGATTGCCTGAAATTCGGGCTTTGGGATGGACCCGGTTTCGACTATGTCGCCCGTGGATGCCACGCGAACGAAGGAGGGCAACTATGATCGCATATCGCTACGCCCGCCGCCCGCTCGAGTGGTCCGGACGCGTCGCCGCAGGCTCGCGCCGAGGCTGACGACGCCCCGCCGTCCCGTCGGCCGGCCGCATCCAACCCCTGACCGATCCCGCCCCGATTGCCGCTGACGCGGCCCGCGTGCCGCGCCCGGTCTCCACCATCTCCACGCAAGAGGCCCCGGTTTCGACCGGGGATGAATCCATGACCGTATTGCGCCTGATCCCGCCCCCGCCGTCGCGCGACCTGATCGACGCCGCCATCGCCACGCATGGTGCGTCCCGCGTCCTGCGGGCGGCGCTGCGTGCGCTGCTGCACCGGCCCGCCCGCCCACCCGATGCGGGCCACCTGCCCGCGCATCTACGGCGGGATATCGGGTTGCCGCCCCTGCCGCCCGTGACCTCGCGCCCCTACCTGCCGCTGTGACCTCAGCGGATGCAGCGCCCATGGCGGCGCGCGCTCCGGGCCGCTAAGACGGCCCGGAGCGCATTCCCGGAGGCATCCATGCTGGACGAAGCCGACGACATCCACCCGCTGTTCCACGGCGCCCCCCGGACGACCGAGTTCCGCAAGCTGCGAAAGCGCATCGTCCGCGAGACGCGCGAGGCGATCGACCGCTACGGCATGGTCGACCGGACCGGCCCCCGCGCCCGCTGGCTGGTGTGCCTGTCGGGCGGCAAGGACAGCTACACACTGCTCGCGGTCCTGACCGAGCTGCAATGGCGCGGGCTCCTGCCGGTCGACATCCTGGCCTGCAACCTCGATCAGGGTCAGCCGAATTTCCCCGCCACGGTCCTGCCCGCGTTTCTCGAACGGATGGGTGTGCCGCATCGGATCGAATACGCTGACACCTATTCGATCGTGACCGACAAGATCCCCGCGGGGCGCACCTTCTGCGCGCTCTGCTCGCGGCTCCGGCGCGGCAATCTCTACCGTGTCGCGCGTGAGGAAGGGTGTTCGGCCGTCGTGCTCGGCCACCACCGCGACGACATCCTCGAGACGTTCTTCCTGAACCTGTTTCACGGCGGCAAGATCGCGACGATGCCCCCGAAGCTGCTCAACGACGAAGGCGACCTGCAGGTGCTGCGACCGCTGGCCCATGTCGCCGAGGCCGATTGCGAACGCTTCGCCGCCGCGCTCGACTACCCGATCATTCCCTGCGGCCTCTGCGGCAGTCAGGACGGCCTCCAGCGGCAGGCGATCAAGGCGATGCTCGACGGCTGGGAGGCGAAGGCGCCCGGACGCCGGGCGAAGATGTTCTCGGCGCTGGGGCAGGTGCGCCCGTCGCATATGCTCGACCCGGCGCTATTCGATTTCGCGGGTCTCGGCGGGACCGTGCCGGATGGGGATATCCCGGCGGACCGCGACAATTCGACGGACATTCCGCGGCTGCGTTAAGGTCGCGGTCACCCCGCGGCGTCTAGCTGGACCGACCCCAGCCGGAGACACCCATGTCGGACGCACCCGCCGTCGCACCCGATCGCACGCATCAGCGTCACCGGATTCGCAAGCGGTTGGCCCGGATAGACTGGATCTGGCTCTTTCCGGCGGTCGCCGCCATCGCCTGGGGCTTCGGGCTCGACGCGCTCGTCCTCGCCTTCGCCGTGGTGCTGCCGACGCTGATCGCGCTCGACCGTCAGCGAATGCCGCGCCGGCCCGCCGGGCTCGACGACGGCTACCCTATGGGTGCGCTGGTCCCCCGCAGCGTGCTCCAGCGCACTGTCGAGGAGGTTCTGGCCGATTGCGAACGGCGCGAACGCACGACGGCCGTCCTGCAGGTCCAGATCGACGATCTTCATATCACCGACGGGGAATGGGGCGCCGAAATCGCGCAGACGGTCATGGATCGCGTGGTCCAGCGCGTGGCGACGGCGTTGCGCGGCCAGGATATCGTCGTCCGGTCCGGCGATGACGGCATGACAATCGTCCTCAATCCGACGCGGCGCGCGGATCTCGACGTGGTGATGAACATCGTGGACCGGATCCAGGCTGCCGTGGCCGAGCCGATCTCGATCGACGGACGCTCGATCCGGGTGCAGTGCTGTATCGGGATCTGCAGCGCGGCCAGCGCACCCGCCCGCACCGGCGCGGCCCTTCTGGCGGCGGCGGATTGCGCGCTGCGCCTCGCCCGGCGCAGCGGCAGCGACGCGGTGCGGACCTTCACCCCCGACATCCAGGCCCGCGTCGAGACGGATCACCGTCTCGCCACCCAGATCGACGAGGCGCTGGATCACGGCCAGATCAGGCCGTGGTTCCAGCCCCAGATCGACACACGGACCGGTGCGCTCTCGGGCTTCGAGGCACTGGCGCGTTGGGACCACCCCGAACTCGGGATGCTCTCGCCGGGCGACTTTCTCGCGGCCGTCGGGGCCGCGGGCCGGTCCGCCGACATGGGCGACCAGATCCTGCGCGCCAGCCTCGAGGCCCTGCGCCTCTGGGACGACGCGGGCATCGCCGTGCCCTGCGTCGGCGTCAATATCTCCCTCGAGGAGCTGGCGGATCCACGTCTGGCCGAGCGCATCATCTGGCAGCTGGATCGCCACGATATCGCGCCAACGCGCATCGCCATCGAGATCCTCGAAACGGTCACCCTGCGCGAAGGCGACGAGACCATCGTCCACAACATCGAGACGCTTCGCGCGGCGGGCTTCCGCCTCGACCTCGACGATTTCGGAACGGGTGCGGCCTCGATCGCCCATATCGCGCGCTTCGGCGTCCACCGCATCAAGATCGACCGAAGTTTCGTATCGGGCCTCGATGCCGATGCGGACAAGCGCCGCATCGTCGCGGCCATCCTCGGGCTCGCGCGCCAGCTCGACATCGAAACCCTGGCCGAAGGCGTCGAAACCCCCGAGGAACAGGCCGTGCTGGCCGGCCTCGGCTGTCCGCATATCCAGGGCTTCGCCGTGGCCCGCCCGATGCCGCTGTCGGACACGGTGACCTGGGCGCTCGCCCGACCGCTCGACGGGAACGGCGCCCTGCGCGGGATGGAGCCTCGGGGGACGGCCTGACCGCGACGCGGAGGGGCCAGCGGCGACCGTCCAACCCGGTGTCGGAGGCGCACCGACCGGGTCATCCGCGAACCGACGCAGCGAGGCGTCCGCGAGGAACCTGGCCGGAGCGCGCCCCGCACGGCTGGCTCCCTGCCGCGAGGTCGGGGTGACCTGCCCCGATGTCGCGGCGCGTGCTCGGGCCACCCATCAGCCGTTGCTCCTCGGCCAGTCCGACGCGTCTGGACCGAGCTATACGCGGGCACAAGCCGAACGGGGGCATCATCACGGACCGAAACCGCGGGCCGCTGCACCGGCGCGGCCGACGGCATCGTCCGCCGCTATCGATATCGGCGACGGCACAGGGCCTTGCCCCAGGCGACGCCATCACCCCGGAGACACGTGCCGGCGCCAAATGCAGCCGCACCGCCGGGCCTGTTTACCGCCAGCCCGCGATGTACCGTCGCGGCCCTTCCCTGTTCCGCCCGACCCCGCGCCTGCGCCCTTTCGCCTTGACTGTCCCGCCCCGCCTCTGTTGAACGGCCCGCAATCCCGACATCGCGCGCGACAGGCCTCCCATGGATGACCAGAACAAGAACCTGATCCTCGCGACCGCGCTCTCTGCGCTGGTCCTTCTGGTCTGGTTCTTCCTCTTCCCGCCCGAGCAGCAGGCTCCGACCGTGGCCGAGGTCGACACCAATGACGGCATCGCGCAGCCGATCGACGGCGCGCTGACGCCGCCCCCGGCCAGCGGCGGCACCCTGGCCGCCACGCCGGGCGCCGTCGCCGTGACCCCCGCCGAGAGCCGCGAGGCCGCTCTTGCAGCCACGGCCCGGATCGTCGTCGACACGCCCCGGCTGACCGGCTCGATCTCGCTGGCCGGGGGGCGGCTCGACGACCTCGCGCTCAAGGACTACCGCGAGACGCTGGACGACGATTCCCCGATCGTGACGCTCCTGACCCCTTCGGGCAGCGGCGACGCCTATTACGCGCTGCACGGCTGGGTGCCCGGCGGCGCGCTGACATTCGACGACGTGCCGACCGCAACGACGCAATGGAGCGCGCCCGCCGGGGCCGTGCTGACGCCCGAGACGCCCGTGACGCTGCGCTGGGACAATGGCGGCGGCCTTGTCTTCACCAAGACGATCGCGGTCGATGACGACTACATGTTCAGCGTCGCACAGGCCGTCGAGAACACCACGGGCGCCCCGGTGCGGCTGGCGCCCTATGGCCTGATCGCGCGGCATGGCGAGCCCGAGACGGTCAACTTCTTCATCCTGCACGAGGGCGTCGTCGCCCGGTCCGACGGCGAGCTGGCCGAGCTCGATTACGACGACGTCACCGATCTCGACGCGGTGCCCGCCGAGGGCGGCCGGGTGCAGATCACCGAAGCCTCCGAGGACGGCTGGATCGGCTTCACCGACAAGTACTGGATGACGACCCTGATCCCCAGCGCGGGCGTCCCCTTCACCGAGGTCGTCAAATATGTCGACAGCGCCGATATCTACCAGACCGAGACGCGCCTGCCGCCGCGCACCGTCGAGCCGGGCCAGACCTCTGTCTCGGAAAGCCGCCTGTTCGCGGGGGCCAAGGAATGGGCCACGATCCGCGCCTATCAGAACGACCCGGAGACCGGCGTTGCGGGCTTCATCGACTCGATCGACTGGGGCTGGTTCTATTTCCTGACCAAGCCGATCTTCGCCGCGCTCCACTGGCTGAACGGCGTGATCGGCAACATGGGGGTGGCGATCATCGTCCTGACCCTCGGGATCAAGGCGATCCTGCTGCCGCTGGCCTACAAGTCCTACGTCTCGATGGCCCGCATGAAGGAGCTTCAGCCCGAGATGGAGAAGCTCAAGGAAAAGGCGGGCGACGACCGCCAGAAGCTCCAGCAGGGGATGATGGAGCTCTACAAGACGAACAAGGTGAACCCGGCCGCGGGCTGTCTGCCGATCCTCTTGCAGATCCCGATCTTCTTCAGCCTCTACAAGGTGATCTTCGTCACGCTCGAGCTGCGCCATGCGCCGTTCTTCGGCCCGTTCCAGGACCTCAGCGCCCCCGACCCGACGTCGATCATGAACCTTTTCGGCCTTCTGCCCTTCGCCGGCCCCGAGCCGGGCAGCATCCTGGCGCTGGTCTTCATCGGCATCCTCCCGCTTCTGCTGGGCATCTCGATGTGGCTGCAGCAGAAGTTGAACCCGGCGCCGACCGATCCGACGCAGGCGATGATCTTCGCGTGGTTGCCCTGGGTCTTCATGTTCATGTTGGGCAGCTTCGCGTCGGGCCTCGTGGTCTACTGGATCGCGAACAACACGATCACCTTCATCCAGCAATATTCGATCATGCTGTCCCACGGCTCGAAACCCGATCTCTTCGGGAACATCCGGTCGAGCTTCAAGAAGAAGCCAGCGGCCGAACCGGGCGTGGGTCCGAAGGCCAAGCCCGTGAAATCCGAAGCCGCCAAGGCAATCGCCGAGGGGGCGTCGAACGACCCCAAGGCCCCCGCCACATCCAAGCCCGGCCCGACACCCCGCCGGAGCCGGCCGCGCAAGGACCGCAAGCCGGAGCCGAAGTGACGCCGACGCTCGCCTCCATCTGGCGGCACCCGATCAAGGCCGTCGGGCGCGAGGCCATGGACGCGGCCACTCTGACCGCCGGTGCCACGTTGCCGGGCGACCGCCTCTGGGCCGTGGCCCACGAAGCCTCGTCGGCCGGGGACGACACCTGGTCCCGCTGTGCCGCCTTCATCCGCGCCGGATCGTCGCCTGCGCTGATGGCGATCGAGGCGCGGACCGAGGGCGCGATCGTCCACCTGACCCATCCCGACCGCTCGCCGCTGGCCGTCGACCCGGAGGCGGAGGGCGCGGCGCTGGTGGAATGGCTCGACCCGCTCGTGGCCGACGGCCGCGCACGCCCGGCCCGCATCGTCCGTGCGCCCGCCGGGCACGGCATGACCGATACGTCGCAGCCCACGATCTCGCTGGGCAACCTCACCAGTCACCGCATCATCGCGCAGCGGCTGGGTCGCGACCTGTCGCTCCACCGCTGGCGCTGCAATCTCTGGGTGGACGGGCTCGCCCCGTGGGAGGAGTTCGACCTGATCGGGCGCGAGTTCCGCATCGGCGCGGCGACGCTTCGGGCGACCGAACGGATCGAACGCTGCGAGGCGACCTCGGCCAACCCCGAGACGGGACGCCGCGACGCGGACCTTCTGTCGGTTCTGGACGCATTCGGGCATCGCGACTTCACCATTGCCCTCGCGGTCGTCGCGGGCGGGCGGATTGCAGTCGGCGACGCGGTGACCTTGCCGTGACCGGACCGGATCCGGAGACCCTCGCGCCCATGGCGCCGGCCTATGACGGCACGATTTTCCTGCGTCCGCTGGCCGGAGACCGCGGAAACGTCACCGTCGGACGCTACAGCTATTACGACGATCGCGACGGCACACGGGACTTCTTCGACCGCAACGTGCTGCACCATTACGATTTCATCGGCGACCACCTGACCATCGGTCCGTTCTGCGCCTTCGCCCATGGCACGCGCATCGTCATGAACGGCGGAACCCATGCGATGGACGGGTTCAGCACCTTCCCGTTCAATATCTTCGGCCACGGCTGGGAGGTCGGATTCGACCCCGCGAGCTGGGAGGCCGGGCGCAAGGGCGACACCGTGATCGGCGCCGATGTCTGGATCGGCGACCACGCCACCATCATGCCCGGCGTCACCATCGGGGCGGGCGCCATCGTCGCGGCCGGGTCCATTGTCACGCAGGATGTCGCGCCCTACGCGGTCGTCGCGGGCAATCCCGCGCGCGAGGTGCGTCGGCGCTTTGACGCGGCCACGGTCGATCGACTGCTGCGGGTTGCGTGGTGGGACTGGGACGTGGCACGGATCACCCGGAACCTCGACGCCATCCGCGGCGCCGACATCGCCGCACTCGAGGCCGCCACGTGACACGCCTGCCCTTCCCTGTCGCCGACGCGCCCGACCCCCATGCCGAGGAGACGGGCCGCAAGCTCTTCGCCACCGGTGGCGAATTCCTCAAGGGCGTCGTCGCCATGTCCGGCATGCCCCCCGCCGACCGGGTCGAGGTCTGCTTCGCGGGGCGCTCCAACGTTGGCAAGTCCACCCTGATCAACGCGCTGACCGGACGGCGGTCGCTGGCCCGTGCCTCGAACACGCCGGGCCGCACGCAGGAGATCAATTTCTTCACCCTCGCCGACAGCCACTACCTCGTCGACCTGCCGGGCTACGGCTTCGCCAAGGCCCCGAAGCCCGAAGTCGCCAAGTGGCAGGCGCTACTGAAGTCGTATCTCTCCGGACGTCCGAGCCTGCGCCGCGCCTTCGTCCTGATCGACGCGCGTCACGGCGTGAAGGCCGTCGACGAGGAGATCATGTCCCTGCTCGACGCCTCGGCCGTGACCTTCCAGACGGTGCTGACGAAGGCCGACAAGGTGAAGGAGGAGGCACGCGCCGCGGCCCTCGACCAGACGCGCGAGGCGCTGGCCAAGCATCCGGCGGCGTTTCCCGAACTGATCGTCACCTCGAGCGAGAAGGGTTGGGGCATCCCGACCCTGCGCAGCACGATCGCGCATATCGCGTGAAAGCGCGGGATTCGGCGACGCGCTTGCGATAAGGCTGTCGGAACACCCGGAGCCGCCCCCATGAAGACCCGAGACGACATGACCCGCGACAACGCCGCCATCGCCCGCACCCTCAACGAGGCCCTGCCCTACCTGACCCGCTACGACGACGCCGTCGTGGTCATCAAGCTCGGCGGACACGCCATGGGCTCGGATGACGGCATGGCCAGCTTCGCGCGGGACGTGGTCCTGATGCGCACGGTCGGCATCAACCCGGTGATCGTCCATGGCGGCGGCCCGATGATCAACCAGCTCCTGGAGCGGCTGGGCGTCAAATCCGAATTCGTGCGCGGCAAGCGCGTCACCGATGCCGAGACGATGCGCGTTGTCGAAATGGTCCTCGCGGGCGAGGTCAACAAGCGGATCGTGCAGGCGATCAACACCGCCGGCGGGCGCGCCGTCGGACTGACCGGCAAGGATGCCGACATGATCACCTGCGAGCAGACCGACCCTGATCTCGGCTTCGTCGGAACCCCGTCCGAGGTCGATGCCCGCCTGCTCCACAGCCTCTTCCGCGACGAGATGATCCCCGTCATCGCGCCCATCGGCACGGGCCGGAACGACGAGACGTTCAACATCAACGGCGACACGGCGGCCGGGGCCATGGCGGCCGCGCTGAACGCCGACCGGCTCCTCCTCCTGACGGACGTGGCCGGCGTGAAGGACGCCACCGGCAAGGTGCTGACGGCGCTGACGGCGGCACAGGTGCGCGCGCTGACCGACGAGGGCGTCATCGCGGGCGGCATGATCCCCAAGACCGAAACGGCGCTGGCCGCGCTCGAGGGGGGCACGCGGGCCGTGGTCATCCTCGACGGACGGGTGCCGAACGCCGTGCTGCTCGAGCTCTTCACCGAACACGGCGCGGGCAGCCTGATCCGGCTGGCCTGAGGTGGCGCGCGGGCCTTCGACGGTCCAGAAATATGCCAGAGAGCGCGAGAGGCGGCGCCTCTCGCCGGGACGGACGGGGCTCGATGCCCCGGACGGGCCGGGCTCTCAGCGGTCGATGCCCTTGCGCACCCGGCGAACGGCCCACCAGACCGCAAGGACGACGGGCACCACCACGGCGGCCATCACCATCTCCTTGGACCAGCCCATCCGCACGCCCAACGGGTAGAGCAGCGACGCCACCAGCCCCAGCGCGTAATAGCTGATCGCGACGACCGACAGGCCCTCGACCGTCTTCTGGAGGCGAAGCTGCGCCGCCGATCGCTCGTCCATCGAGCGCAGGAGCCGCGCGTTCTGATCGGCACGGTCGACATTGACCCGCGTCGACAGAAGGTCCCCCGCCCGCTTGGCCCGCTCGGCCAGCGCCTCCATCCGCCGCTGCACGCTGCGGCAGGTCCGCATCGCGGGATCGAAGCGGCGCATCATGAATTCCGCGAAGGTCTGGCGCCCGCCGAACCGCTCCTCGCGCAGCACCTCGATGCGCTGTTGGACCAACGCCTCGTAGGCTTCCATCGCGCCGAAGCGGAACGAGGAGCGCGCGAGCATCGTCTCGAGATCGGACCCGATTGTCAGCAGCCCGCTCAGCGTCTCTTCGGTCTGGCTCCGCCCCTCGCGCAGTCCGCCGACCAGCTCGGACAGCGTGCCGTCCATGACACCCAGATCGGCCGAAAGCGCGCGCGCCCGCGGCAGGGCCAGCATCGCCATCGTCTTGTAGGTCTCGATCTCCGTCAGGCGCTGCACGATCCGCCCGACCCGCCGCTGGCCGGTCTCGGCCGTGGTGAAGACGGCGAAGCGGACATGGCCGTTCGTGTCGATGCGAAAATCCGATGCGATCGTCGCCGATCCGTCGAGGACCCGGCTGCACGCCAGGCTTTCGGGCACGAACCACTGGTCCAGCTTCGGCGCGATCTCATCGTTCGGGGTCTCCGCCTCGACCCGGATCAGGGCCGAGGTGACCCGCACCCCCGGGGCTTCGGCCAGCCAATCGGCCGGAAATACCTCGAACATGCGCCCGTCGAACGGCTGATCTGCGACGCCGTCGGAAAAGAGCGTGTAGGTCACGAACTCCGTATGGCTTTCCCATTTCAGCCGATGCTTCCCGAGCTGGCCGAAGAAATGCGTGGCTCCAGGCGCGGGCCGCTGGGCCCCGAACCGGTCGAGCAGCGCGTCGAGATGCGCCCGGTCGAGGCTGCGGTCGCGGGTCGCGGCATCGGTCTCGCGCTTGATGGCGACGAACGCCGCGCGACACGGGGCCGTCAGCGCCGGGAAGGGCCGCGCATGCAGCTCGTTGGCCAGTTCGTAACGACGGGGGTGATCGGTCAGCATGGGGGGTCCAGCTAGCACCCCGCGCCGGGCTGCCAAGCGGACCGCGCGGTATGCCGGTGCATGGCGGCTTTCAGGTCACGGCCTGCCGGGCGTGGAATTCCGGCCGGTCCCAAGCGCGCTGGTCCATGATCGCGGCCAAGTGGTCGACGGCGGCGTCGACCTCGGTTTCGCCGATGAAGAGCGGCGTGAACCCGAAGCGCAGGATGTCGGGCGCGCGGAAATCGCCGATCACGCCCCGCGCGATCAGGGCCTGAACGATGGCATAGCCCTCGGGATGGCGCAGGCTGACCTGGCTGCCGCGCGGGACATCCACGGCAAGCGCGGGGACGAGGTCGGGGCACCGAGTCGCCACGCCCTCGGCGAAGCGCGCCGAGAGGCCCAGCGACCGCGCCCGGATGGCGGCCATGTCGACCCCGTCCCAGACGTCCAGCGCCGCGTTCAGCGCGGCGAGTTGCAGGACCGGCGGCGTGCCGACGCGCATCCGCTCGATCCCCGCGCCGGGGCGGTAGTCGAGGTCGAAGGCGAACGGCGCGGCATGACCCAGCCAGCCCGAGAGCGCGGGCCGAACGGCATCCTGAAGGTCGGGGCGGACATAGACGAAGGCGGGCGCGCCCGGTCCCGCGTTGAGATACTTGTAGGTGCAGCCCACGGCGAAATCGGCACCCGCACCGGCAAGATCGACCTCGTGCGCGCCGGCCGAATGGGCCAGGTCCCAGACCGTGACGATGCCCGCCGCCTTGGCCCGACGGTCGAGCCCGGCGATGTCGTGCAGCCGCCCGGTCCGATAGTCGACGGTGGTAAGCATCAGCACGGCGACCTCCTCCGTCAGGGCATCGGCCACGTTCTCGGGCGCAACGACCCGCAGGGTCCAACCGTCGCCCAGCGTCGCGATCAGGCCCTCGGCCATGTAGAGATCGGTCGGAAAATTGCCGCTGTCGGACAGGATCACGCGACGGCCGTCGCCCGCCATGTGGATCGCCGAAGCCAGCGCCTGATAGACCCGGATCGAAAGCGTATCGCCGCAGGTCACCGACCCCGACGCGGCCCCGATCAGCCGCCCGATCCGGTCGCCCAGCCGGGTGGGCCAGCCCATCCAGCCCTCGCCGCCCGCGCCCGCGTTCCAGCCCCGGATCAGAAGCCCCGACCATTCGCCCAGCACCCGCTCCATTGCGGCGGGCACGCCCATCGGCATCGGCCCCAGCGAATTGCCGTCGAGATAGATCACCCCGTCGGGCAGCACGAAGCGGTCCCGAAGTGCCTGCCAGTCCATCAATATTCCCCTCCGGCGATCTGGATCGCCTGCCCGTTCACCGAGCGTGCCGCGTCCGAGCAGAGCCATAGAGCGGCGGCTGCGACCTCGTCCACCTCGATCAGGCGGCGATGGGGATTGAGGCCCACCATGACGTCGCGCGCGTCAGCATCCGACATGCCCGTCCGCGCGCTGATGCGGTCGACATTCTGGTCGATGATGGCGGTGTCGACATAACCGGGGCAAAGCGCGTTGAAGGTCACGCCGCGCCCCAGATGGTCCGCCGCAAGCCCCCGGATCAGGCCGATCATGCCGTGCTTCGACGCGGTATAGGCCGCGGCCCCCTTCAGGCCCTTCAGCCCCGCAATGGACGAGACCGCGATGACGCGGCCCCACGGTTCCATGTCGGGAAGGCAGGCGCGGATCGTGTGGAACGCGCCGTCGAGGTTGATCGACATGATACGCCGCCACATCTCGGCGTCGGTCTTCGGGATCGTCGCGCCCTCGGCGATGCCGGCATTCGGCACGCAGATCGTCACCGGCCCGTTCCGGTCGCGCGCCGCGGCGATGCCGGCCACGACCGACGCCTCGTCGGACACGTCCATCTCGACGGGATACGCGCCCTGCACCTCGGCCAGCGGCGCCGCCCGGCGGCCGGTCACGGTGACTGCCGCACCCTCGGCCAGCAGCGTCTCGGCGATGGCGCGGCCGATGCCCGTGCCGCCGCCGGTCACCAGCGCGTGGCGCCCCTCCAGTGTCTTCCCCAAGGGCAACCTCCTTCGCGCAAGATAATGTCGTGACGTGGCGGCTGGCCTTGAGGAAGGTTGCAGCCGGCTATATGGACGCACAGCACGTCACGCCCCGGGGAGAACATGCAATGAAGATCGGCGCACCGAAAGAGGTCCAGCCCGGCGAGAACCGCGTCGCCATCACACCGGAGAGTGCGGGGCATCTCCAGAAGCTCGGCCACGAGGTGCTGATCGAGAGCGGCGCGGGCGAGGCGGCGGGCTTCACCAACGAGGCCTATCGCGCAGCCGATGTCGAGGTCGTCAAGACCGGCGCGCAGGTCTTCAAGCTGGCCGACGTGATCGTCAAGGTGCAGCCGCCCTCCGAGACCGAGGTCAAGCGGCTGGCCCATGGCAAGACCCTGATCTCGTTCTTCTATCCCGGCTCGAACGAAGCGCTGATGGAGATGGCGCGCGACAAGGGCGCCAGCGTGGTCGCGATGGACATGGTCCCCCGCATCAGCCGCGCGCAGAAGATGGACGCTCTCTCGTCCATGGCCAATATCGCGGGCTATCGCGCTGTGATCGAGGCGGGCAACAATTTCGGCCGGTTCTTCACGGGGCAAGTGACGGCGGCGGGCAAGGTGCCCCCGGCCAAGGTCCTCGTCGTCGGCGCGGGGGTCGCGGGCCTCGCGGCCATCGGGACGTCGACCTCGCTCGGGGCCATCACCTACGCCTTCGACGTTCGCCCCGAGGTGGCCGAGCAGATCGAATCGATGGGCGCCGAGTTCGTCTATCTCGAATTCGAGGACAGCGAGCTGCCCGACGGCGCCGAGACCGGCGGCTATGCCCCGCCATCCAGTCCCGAGTTCCAGGCCAAGCAGCTCGAGAAGTTCCGCGAGCTGGCGCCCGACATGGACATCGTCATCACCACCGCGCTGATCCCCAACCGCCCGGCGCCGGTGCTCTGGACCAAGGACATGGTCGAGGCGATGAAGCCCGGCTCGGTCGTCGTCGACCTCGCCGCCGAGCGCGGCGGCAATTGCGAGCTGACCGTCAAGGACGAGAAGATCGTCACCGAGAACGGCGTCACCATCGTCGGCTATACCGACTTCCCCAGCCGCATGGCCGCCCAGTCGTCCACGCTCTACGGCAACAACATCCGCCACATGATCGCCGACCTGACCCCCGAGAAGGACGGACAGGTCGTGCACAACATGGAAGACGACGTCATCCGGGGCGCGACCATCGCGCATTCCGGCGAGACGACCTGGCCGCCGCCGCCGCCCAAGGTCGCGGCCATCGCCGTCCAGAAGAAGGACAAGCCCAAGGAGCTGTCGCCCGAGGAGAAGCGCGCCGCCGAAGTCGCGGCCTTCCAGTCCGAGACGAAGTTCCAGGTCGGCCTCCTGGCCGTCGGCGGGGCGCTCCTGCTGCTCGCGGGGCTCTATACGCCGGCCAGCTTCATGCAGCATTTCATCGTCTTCACGCTGGCCTGCTTCGTGGGCTTCCAGGTGATCTGGGGCGTCGCGCATTCGCTGCATACGCCGCTGATGGCTGTCACCAACGCCATCTCCTCGATCATCATCCTAGGCGCGCTCCTCCAGATCGGCAGCGGCTCGTGGCTCGTGATCATCCTTGCCGCGCTTTCGGTCTTCATGGCCGGGATCAACATCTTCGGCGGCTTCCTCGTGACACGGCGCATGCTCGCCATGTTCCAGAAGTCGTAAGGGGCACGCATCATGGAACTCGGATTCACCAACGCGGCCTATGTCGTCGCAGGCGTCCTCTTCATCCTCTCGCTCGGCGGTCTGTCGAGCCAGGAAAGCGCCAAGCGCGCGATCTGGTACGGCATCGTCGGGATGGCGCTGGCCGTCGTCGCGACCATCGTCGGGCCGGGCGCGGGGCTCTGGCCCCTGTCGATCATCCTGATCGGGCTCGGCGGGGCGATCGGCTACCTGCTGGCCACGCGCGTCCAGATGACCCAGATGCCCGAGCTCGTGGCCGCGATGCACTCGCTCGTGGGCCTCGCGGCGGTCTTCGTGGGCCTCAATGCCCATATCGAGATCGGACGCGTCGCCGCGGCCTTCGCCGAGGCTGGCCTTCCCTTCCCGCGCGGCTACGCCGAGGCCCCGGACGTGGCGCTGGCCTCGGCCCTCGTGGTCGACCAATTCCGCGGCTTCGGCACGGTCGTCGCCAAGAAGATCCCGGTCGAGATCACGATCCTGCAGATCGAACTGGCCCTCGGGGTCTGGATCGGCGCGATCACCTTCACGGGTTCGGTCGTCGCCTATGGCAAGCTGTCGGGCAACTCGAGCCTCCTGCCGTTCAAGATCGACACGGCGGCCAAGAAGCTGCCGGGCGGTCACGCATTGAATGCGGCGGCGGCGGCGATCTCGGTGATCTGCCTCATCTGGTATCTCGGATCGGGCAGCGCCCTGGCGCTCGCGATCCTGACGCTGGCCGCGCTCTTCATCGGCTACCACCTCATCATGGGGATAGGCGGCGCGGACATGCCGGTCGTCGTCTCGATGCTGAACAGCTACTCGGGCTGGGCCGCTGCCGCGATCGGCTTCTCGCTGGGCAACGATCTTCTGATCGTGGTCGGCGCGCTGGTCGGCTCCTCGGGCGCGATCCTCAGCTATATCATGTGCAAGGCCATGAACCGGTCCTTCGTCAGCGTGATCCTGGGCGGCTTCGGCGGCCCCGCGGGCGAGCAGATGGCGGTCGAGGGCGAACAGGTCGCCATCGACGCCGACGGTGTCGCCACCGCGCTGAACGAGGCCGACAGCGTCGTTATCGTGCCGGGCTACGGCATGGCGGTGGCGCAGGCGCAGTCGGCGGTGGCCGAACTGACCCGCAAGCTGCGCGCCAAGGGCAAGAACGTGCGCTTCGCGATCCACCCGGTCGCAGGCCGCCTGCCCGGCCACATGAACGTGCTTCTGGCCGAGGCCAAGGTGCCTTACGACATCGTGCTCGAGATGGACGAGATCAACGACGACTTCCCCGACACCGACGTGGTGATCGTCATCGGCTCGAACGACATCGTGAACCCCGCCGCGCAGGACGATCCGAACTCCCCCATCGCGGGGATGCCGGTGCTGGAGGTGTGGAAGGCCAAGCAGGTCTTCGTATCCAAGCGCGGTCAGGGAACCGGCTATTCGGGGATCGAGAACCCGCTCTTTTACAAGGACAACACGCGGATGTTCTACGGCGACGCCAAGGCCTCGCTCGACACGCTGATGCCCAAGATCGACTAGCGGTCGGCCTCCAAGGCGTCGAGCATGATGCCCTGGAGCGCGCTTTGCAGTTCCGTGGAGCGCTGCCGCACTTCGGCCAGTGCCGCGCGCGCCGCGGCGGGATCGTAGGGTTCGGCCTCGGCGGCGGTCACGAAGGCCCGACGCGCCTCGGCCACCGCCATGAGCGGGGCGCGCACTTCGTCCCGCCGGTCCCGGATCGCGGCCCGGACGGCACGACGCTCGGGGCGCGGCAGGGCGACGTTCTCGAGATTGTAGTCGGCGCGGAAAGACAACATGGCCCAGACCGCGCCCAGCGCCACCGCGTTCAGCAGAAGCGACAGCGCCAACACGACGCGCAGCCCGATCCGAATGGCGCGCTCCGACCTCATGGCATGACCCCGCCGCCCGTCGCGATGCTCTGGAGAAGATCCACCGGGTCGAAGGCATAGGCGGCCAGAACCGTCGCCCCGACCAGCAACCCGAGGAACAGGATGACGATCAGGGCCGCCGGTTCCGGTCCCCCACGCGCGGGCCCCGGAAGCGGTCGACCCGGCGGCGCGGCGGTGCTTGCTCGGCGGACCAGCCCGTCGAGCGTTCCGCGATCCCGTTCACCCGTCATGCCGTTTGCCCTCCCCGCTCAGCACGTCGCGCAGGCGCCGCCGCGCGCGCACCAGAAGCTGCTCCACCGCCCCGTTCGACAGCCCCATCGCCGACCCGATCTCCGCCGTGCTGAGCCCGGCCACGACCGACATCAGAAGGGCCATGCGCTGCCGATCGGGCAGATCGTGGATCACGGCGCGCGTCCTGTCCACGTCGCTTCGCGCCATCGCCACCCGCTCCGGCCCCGGCGCATCGGAGGCCAGCACGTTGCCCAGCGGCTCGAGGCCGACCACCTGCCGCAGGCGGCGGCGGCGCAGCGCATCGCGGCCCTTGTTGCGCGCGATGGCATAGATCCACGATAGCGCGCTGCCCCGCGCGGGATCGTACCGCGCGGCGGATCGCCAGATCGCAAGGAAGACATCCTGCGTGCAGTCGCGGGCGGCGTCATCGGACCCCAGGAAGCGCGCGAGGAACCCGGTCATCGGCGCCCCGAGCAGGGACATCAGGTCGTCCAGCGCCCCCGCCTCCCCCGCCGCGAGTGCGGCGAGGGCGGCCTGGGCCCGCGTCTCCGTCTCGGTCGCCTCTGCCAAGCCGCCCCCTCCGGTTCGCCCCAGCATCCACGGCCCCGCCCGCCGGGGCCAGCCTCGTCTTCGGCCGGGCCGCCCTCAGCGCGTGCGCGTGACGGTTCGGGTTTCGGTGTTGCCGCGGGGTCCGGTCCGCTGGGTGACGACCGTGCCGGAGGCCGGGCTGGAAACGCGGGTCCGATCCCGCAGATAGGTCCGGCCCTGTGCGTCGGTCAGCACCGTGCTGCCTGTCGCGCCGCTCCGGTTGCCCGACCAGGTACGGTCGCGCAGGAACACGCGCCCCTCGCGGCCCGTGATGGTCGATGTCGCGACGCAATCGAGCGTGCCGTCGCCGCTCGGGGCGCAGCTCCGGTCGGTGACGACGCTGCCGCCGTTGGAGTTGGTCACGGTCACGGTCTGGGCCTGGGCCGCCGCACCGATCAGAAGGGCAGTGGCCCCGATGAAGGTCGATCTGAGCATGTCATGTCCTCGCCTGGGGGTCGCGCCGCGACCCGGTTGGATGGTCCCGACCCACGCATCGACGCAGGCCGGTTACAGAGGGATACGCAGGCGATCCCCCGGCCCTACGCGGCTGTAGACGACTTTTCTCGGGGGGCTCGGGATCGGACGGCCGGACGAACAAACGCCCCGGCCTGTATCAGACCGGGGCGCCGCTCAAACGGACACTCCCCGCACCGCACAACCACCGGGAAGCGCCCGGAGACGATGGGCCGAATCCCGGTCTCGGGCGCGACGGGTCACGCGATGGCCGGGGGGCCGATCCTGGTCGAAACCACCGAGCGGAGCCGCGACTGGACCCGCGATCTCGGTCTGGTCCGGTGCGGCAGATGCGGGCGTGACGAGGCACTGCGGCCCCGACTCGGTGGTTCACAAGACGAACGGGAGCGCGAGGTCGAAGGTTCCAAGAAATCCCCGGATCGGTCAAATTTGACCGACAGGAAGGCGCGGTCTCGGCACCCTCGACCGGTTCGCCGTCAAGCGCCAGCCGATCGTCAGCCGTCGAGCACGCCGCGCTCGATTTGGTCCTGCTCGATGGCCTCGAACAGTGCCTTGAAGTTGCCCTCGCCGAAGCCGTCATCGCCCTTGCGCTGGATAAACTCGAAGAAGATCGGGCCAATGCAGGTCTTCGAGAAGATCTGCAGAAGGATGCGCGTCTCGCCGCCGCCCACGACGCCTTCGCCGTCGATCAGGATACCGTGCTTTTCCAGCGCATCGAGCGGCTCCTCGTGGCCGGTCACGCGCTCCCGCGACAGCGGATAGTAGGTCTCCGGCGGCTTCGGCATGAAGGTCACGCCGTTCTCGGCGATGGCGTCGACGGCGGCGTAGATGTCCTTGGCCCCGACCGCGATGTGCTGGATGCCCTCGCCCTTGTAGCGCTTGAGGTATTCGACGATCTGCCCCGTCTCGCCCCGGTCCTCGTTGATCGGGATGCGGATACGGCCGCAGGGCGAGGTCAGCGCGCGGCTCAGGAGGCCCGTGAACTTGCCCTCGATGTCGAAGAACCGGATCTCGCGGAAGTTGAATAGGTCGCCGTAGAAGCGGAACCAGACGTCCATGTTCCCCTTGTGGACGTTGTGCGTCAGGTGATCGAGATAGTGGAATCCGACGCCTTCGGGATGCGCCTGCGCGATCCACTCGAACTCGGCGTTGTAGGGCGAGGCGTCGCGATACTGGTCGATGAAGTAGATCAGGCTGCCGCCGATGCCGACGATCGCGGGCACGTCCATCACCTTACCCGACCCCTCGTAGGGCTCGGCGCCCTTCTCGACGGCATGGCGGAAGGCGTGGTCGGCATCGGCGACGCGCCAGCCCATCGAGGGGGCGCAGGGGCCGTGCTCGGCCACGAAATCCATCGCGTGGCTGCCCGGTTCGGCATTGATGAGATAGGTGATGTCGCCTTGCTGCCAGACCTCGACAGCACGCGTCTTGTGGGTGGCGACATGGGCGTAGCCTTGCCGCGTGAAGAGATCGCGCAGCGCCTGCGGATCTTCATGAGCGAACTCGACGAATTCAAACCCGTCGGTGCCCGCCGGGTTGGCGTCGCTGATCTCGGCATAGGGGGCGTGGTGGGGGAACGGGCCCATGGGACATCTCCTCTTTGGGCTCATATAAGCCGGCAATCGGGCGCAAACTGCGCGATCCGTGCCGTGCGATTCTCATAGTTCGGCGATTTCGCGCGCGAAAATAGACATAGCTGCGCGGTCGGTGCATCATCCGGCGATGGATGCCCTCGACCGCAACCTGCTCGACCTTCTGCAACGCGATGCGAGCCTTCCCTCGGACCGGCTGGCGGAGCGGCTGAACCTTTCGGCCAGTCAGGTGCGGCGACGGCGGGCACGGCTCGAGGCGGACGGCTATATCCGGTCGGTCACGGCACGTCTGGATCCGACGCGGCTCGGGCTCGACGTGCAGGCCTTCGTGCAGGTTCAAATGGCCAGCCACGCCCCCGAAGGCGCGCGCACCCTGCTGCGGCAGCTCGAGACGGAACCGCGGGTGGCATCGGTCTGGACCCTGACGGGCGAGGCCGACTACCTCCTGCGGGTCTGGTGCCCGGACCTCGGAAGCCTGAACGACCTCGTGCACAACGTCCTTCTGCCCCATCCCGCCGTCGCGCGGGTCCAGAGCCAGATCGTCATGGATCAGCCCAAGCGCGACGGACCGCTGCCGCTCTAGGCGCCGGATGGGCGGGATGCGGGCGGTTCGGGCATCGGCTCGGTCTCGGCGGCCACGGCATCGGCATCCTCGCCGAAGCGTGACAGGAGCGCGCTTTCGAGGTCGCGATTATATTCCTGCGCCCGCGCCCGATAGGCCGGGTTCCGGTCGATCGGCACCCCCGGCTCCCAGAGCGCGGCGAGGTCCTTCAGGGCCTCGCGGTCGTGACGGAAGAACGCCTCGCGGGCCTGGAACGCCTCGGTCTCGGACCAGCCCAGGTCTTCCAGCACGTAGCGCCCGGCCCGCAGACTCGAATCGAACATCTCGCGCACAATCTGCCGCGCGCCCGCGCGCCAGAGCTCGTAGACATGGACCCGGTCATAGGCCCGCGCGACGATGTGGATATCGGGGTTCGACGCCCGCGCGAGCTTGGTCAGCCGCACCGCGTCGGCCCGGTCGTCCAGCGCGATCACCAGCACCTTGGCCGTCGCCAGCCCCGCCGCCTCCAGCAGTTCGGGCCGGGTCGGGTCGCCCATGTAGGTCTTGATCCCGAAGCCGCGCAGCAGCCGGATCGTCTCGATGTCGCGGTCGAGCACGACGGCCCTGACACCCGCCGCCTGGAGCATCCGGTGCACGACCTGCCCGAAGCGTCCGACACCGGCGATGATGACGGAATGCCCCTCCTCGTCGATCTCGTCGTCGGGATGGCTCTCGCTGGTCTGCATCCGCTCCGTGAGCTTCTGGTGCAGGATGAAGAGCAGCGGTGTCGCCAGCATCGAGAGCGCGATGGACAGCAGCAGGACACCCGACAGCTCGCGGCCGAACACCCCGTCCGACACCGCGACCGAGACGAGCACGAAACCGAACTCGCCCGCCTGCGCCAGTGACAGCGTGAAGAGGATGCGGTCCGTCCCCTTCAGCCGCGCGGCGAAGGCCAGCGCGAAGAGGATGATCGCCTTGAGTGCGATCAACCCAAGCGTCACCCCGAGGATGACGACCGGCTGCGCGAGGAAGGTGCCGAAATCGATGCCCGCGCCCACGGTGATGAAGAAGAGCCCCAAAAGGAGACCCTTGAACGGCTCGATATCGGCCTCGAGCTCATGCCGGAACTCGGAATTGGCGAGGACGACGCCAGCGAGGAAGGTGCCCAGCGCAGGCGACAGCCCGACGAGGATCATCAGGACCGCGACCCCGATCACGAAGAGCAGCGACACGACGGTGTGCATCTCGCGCAGGCGGGCCTGTCCGGCGAAGGAGAAGATCGGGCGCGTCAGGAAGACGCCCGCGCCGATCACGAAGGCCACCGCCGCCACGGTCAGCGCGGTCAGGCCCCAGGCGGGCAGCGTATCGACCCAGTGGCCGACATCCGCGGCCATCGTCGCCGCAGACCCGTCGCCCATGGCTGGCTCCGCATGATCGCCGCCGCCGGTCGTCGCCGGGGCCAGCGCCAAGAGCGGCATCAGCGCCAGCATCGGGATGACCGCGATGTCCTGCGCCAGCAGCACCGAGAAGGACGAGCGGCCGCCGCGTGTCGCGGTCAGGTTCCGCTCCTGTAGGGTCTGCATGACGATCGCGGTCGAGGAGAGCGCGAAGACCATGCCGATCGCGATCGCCGTCTGCCAAGCGAAGCCGAAGGCCACCGCGATCCCGGCGACGGCGGCCATGGTCAGTCCGATCTGCCCCACCCCAAGCCCCACGAGGCGCATTCGCATGTCCCAGAGCGCCCGCGGTTCGAGCTCTAGGCCGATCACGAAGAGCAGCATGACGACGCCGAACTCGGCGAAGTGCTGAAGGCTTTCGGTTTCCGATCCCACCAAACCCGCGACCGGGCCGATCAGGATGCCCGCGATCAGGTAGCCCAGGACGGAGCCCAGGCCGAAGCGCACCGCAAGCGGGACGCAGAGCGTGGCCGCCGCGAGGTAGATCGCCGCCTGGACGAGAAAGCTTTCCATCCGTCCCGTCTAGGCGACGGCTGCAAGATTCGAAAGGCGGCGCCGGCGCGACCGATGCCGCCCGCGCGTCACAGGCCCTTGGCCTGATAGGTGGCGGCGATCCGGCTGATGGCGACGATGAAGCCCGCCGTGCGCAGGTCGTGGACGTCGTCGCGGTCATGCCAGACCTCGCGCATCGACTGGTAGGCGCCGCGCATCGTGTCGTCGAGGCCCGAGCGGACCAGCTCCAGCTCCCCTGCGCCGCGCAGGTAGTTCTTCTTGAAGTCGTCCGAGAGGGTCCAGGCCACGTCGCGGTTCTTCGACAGCCGCTCCAGCTCGTTGACGAGGACGTGGTGGCGCGCCTCCTCGGCGCGGCGCTGCATCCGGCCGAAGCGGATATGGCTGAGGTTCTTGACCCATTCGAAATAGCTGACCGTCACACCCCCGGCATTGGCATAGAGGTCGGGAATGATGACGGTGCCCTTTTCGAGAAGGATGGCATTCGCCTCGGCGGTGACGGGCCCGTTGGCCGCCTCGATGATCAGCGGCGCCTGCACGCGGGCGGCGTTGCCCTCGTGTATGGTGCCCTCGAGGGCCGCCGGGATGAGGATATCGCACTCGGCCTCCAGCAGCTTCGAGCCGTCCGCCTCGTAGGTGGCGCCGGGGAAGTCCTTCACGCCGCCGGTCGACTGGATATGCGCGCGGAGCGCCTCGACATCGAGGCCGTCGTCGGACTGCACCGCCCCATCCCGCTCGATCACCGCGATGATCTTGCAGCCGTCCTCGGTCGAGAGGAACTGCGCCGCGTGCCAGCCCACGTTACCGAGGCCCTGAACCACGACGCGCTTGCCGTCGAGCGTGCCCGAAAGCCCGGCTTTGGCGATATCATCGGGATGGCGGAAGAACTCCTGCAGGGCGTATTGCACGCCCCGGCCCGTCGCCTCGACCCGACCGGCGATGCCGCCCGCATGGGGCGGCTTGCCGGTGACGCACGCGCGGCCGTTGATGTCGGTGGTGTTCATTCGCTGATACTGGTCGCTGATCCACGCCATCTCGCGCTCGCCCGTGCCCATATCGGGGGCGGGCACGTTCTGGGCGGGGTTGATCATGTCGCGCTTGATCAGCTCGTAGGCGAAGCGGCGGGTGATCTGTTCGAGCTCATGCGGCTCCCATTCGCGCGGATCGATGCAGAGCCCGCCCTTCGAGCCGCCGAACGGCGTCTCGACCAGCGCGCATTTGTAGGTCATCAGCGCGGCCAGCGCCTCGACCTCGTCCTGATGCACCGCGAGGGAATAGCGGATGCCGCCCTTCACGGGCTCCATGTGCTCGGAATGGACCGAGCGATAGCCGGTGAAGGTATGGATCGCGCCCCGGAGGCGGACGCCGAACCGCACGGTATAGGTCGCGTTGCAGACCCGGATCTTCTGCGCGAGTCCGGGGCTCAGATCCATCAGGGCCACCGCCTGATCGTACATTGCGTTAACAGATGCGCTGAAGCCGCCGTGCATGTCCGCCATATTCATGTCCTCCCTTCGGCGGATCATTCCGCCAATGCGGTGACCCTAACGGCCCGATCCGGAAACGACAGAACCATTCATGGGGGGACTGTTCTCAATTCGACCGATCCGGCCATCGAAACACCACAAATCCGCCCGCTATCCTCCGCATCGGCCTGACATAAAAATCGATGCGGGCACGCTGTCCGCCTCGATTCGTTAACTATTGCACCGGGGGTGTCACACCCGGCGGAAAGGCGACCCTGGCCATGTCCACCCGACCTCAAGACGCGTTTCACGCATCGGAAGACGGTGCGATGACCATTTTCGGGTTGTTCATCTTCATCCTGATGCTGGTCGGCGGCGGCATCGCGCTCGACCTGATGCGCGCCGAGGTGAACCGCACCGAGCTGCAATATACCGTCGATCGCGCCGTGCTCGCCGCGGGTTCGCTCGACAACACGCGCGACGGCCGCGAGATCGTGCAGGATTACCTGCGCGCCGCGGGATATCCCGAGGACGCGGTGCGCGTCATCTCCGAGAACAACGGCTTCAACAGCCGCATCGCCGTCGCCTCCGAGGTCGAGACCCAGAGCCTCTTCATGAACATGCTGGGGGTCGACACGATCATCACGCCCGTTTCGTCGGAGGCCAAGGAAGAGCAGACCGAGATCGAGATCGCGCTCGTGCTCGACCGGTCGGGCTCGATGGGCGGCAGCAAGCTGACCAACCTCAAGACGGCGGCCAACGCGTTCGTCACAAAGCTCCTGAAGGACCGCGAACTGGTCACCACGATCTCGGTCGTCCCCTATAATCACGTCGTCAATCTGGGCGAGGATCTCGCGTCGAAATTCGACCTGACGGGCGAGCACGCCAGTTCGAACTGCGTCATCTTCGACGGAACCGAATACAGCAGCACCGGCATCGCCGCGGGAACCGTGCTCCAGCGTCTCGCGCATTTCGATCCTTGGACCGACGACGATGACGGCAACGCGACGGGCCTCGTGGCACGCCCGCAATGCCAGGCGAGCGACGAGGGACGCATCCTGCCATGGTCGAACGACGTCGTCGCGCTCACGACCCATATCAACAGCCTGACCGCGCATTCCAACACCGCCATGGATCTCGGCGTGAAGTGGGGCCTCGCCCTGCTCGACCCGACCTTGCGCGAAGAAGCCTCGTCGATGATCGCGGATGGCGATGTGCCGTCGATCTTCACCGGTCGCCCGTATGATCACCGCACGCCGGGCGTGCGCAAGGTGATGGTCGTGATGACGGACGGCAAGAACACCCAGCAATACGACCTCAAGGACGCCCAGCGCGTCGGCGGGTCGGGTATCTTCGCCTATAACCCGGACTGGGCGATTCCGTCCGACAGCACGCTCTGGCCCGTCGCGGGCGAAACGAATGATTGCGGAATCGGCGCCTCCGGCCACGCCTTCGGTCACGGACGGGGCGGCGACACGTTCTACACCTACGGCTACAACGACGCCGGCACCTGCGAGAAAGATCCGGACGCGACGCCCCCGACCCTGCCCTATGCCGGGCTCGTCTTCGGTCGGAACAAGAACGGCGAGCCGCGCCCCTACCCGGCCAAGTCCTTCGACAAGAACCTCGGATCGGACACGATCCTGTCTATCTGGTCGCCGACCAACAACAGCTACATGGTCCGCCGCAACGGGTATTACGACGAGTATCGCAGCACGCCCTACGGTGGTTCGGAGGCTGTCGAGATCGACAATTCCGACCTCTATTCCCTGATATCGACGGATTACATCTACGCGCGACTGACCAACGGAATGCCCTGGTCCGATCGCCAGACCTATCGCTACGCCTACGAGAACGTCGCCAACGCGACCGTCGCCGACAACAACCTCTCGGCGGCGTGCAAGGCCGCGCGAGATGCGGGCATCATCATCTACACGATCGCCGTCAGCGCCCCCTCGGCAGGTGAAGACGCCATGCGCGATTGTGCGGGCGACGACTACGCGGGCAACTATTTCGATGTGAACGGCCTCGATCCGACCAGCGCGTTCGACGAGATCTTCACTTCAATGAACCGCCTGAGGCTCACGCAATGAGGGCGAGCCGCATCCTTCGCACCATGGGCGCGATCTGGAGCCTGATCGCCACACCGGTGATGAACCGGTTCGACCGGAGCGTCGGCCTCGGCGACGACGACCACCCGGATTCCGCCCGCGAACGGGGCGGGGCCACGGTCGAATTCGTGATCCTGCTGCCCCTCTTCCTGGGCATCTTCCTTGCGTCCTTCGAGACCTCGATGCTGATGACGCGGCAGGTCATGCTGGAGCGGGGCGTCGACATGGCGACGCGCGACATCCGCCTCGACGGCGTCGGCTCGATCTCCCAGGACGAGCTGCGCGACGAAATCTGTGCGCGCGCCCGCATCCTGCCCAACTGCCAGTCGAACCTGCTGGTGGAGCTGACCCAGATCAACGTCGCGACGATGGCCATGCCGACCTCGGACACCCCGTGCCAGGACTTCAGCGTCGCGGGCACCGAGACGGCCGCCTTCATCTCGAACCGCGCCGAGAAGCTGATCCTCATGCGCGCCTGCTATTCCGTCGATCCCATCATTCCGTTCGGCCTCGGGGCCGACCTCGTGAACGACATCGACGGCACCATCCGCATGGTCACCTCGACCGCCTTCATCGTGGAGCCCGTGTGATGCGCCGCCTGTTCGATCGCCTGCCCGTTCCGGCGTTCCTGCGCCGCGACGACGGCGCCGTCTCGGTCGAGGCGACCGTGATGATGCCCGCCCTCATCGTCGCGTTCCTCGCCGGGTTCTCCTATTTCGATGCCTACCGGAAGGAAGGCGCGACGGTGAAGGCGGCCTATGCGCTAGGCGACGTGCTCTCGCGGATCACCAACTCCTCGACCACGCCGGCGCAGCTTCAGGGCATGACCGACATGTTCGAGACGATGACCTTCTCGGAGGGCAAGTCGTGGATCCGCGTCAGCGAGATCCAGCGTCAAGGCGACCAGCTTGCCGTTATCTGGTCCTATGCCAGCGAGGGCAATCCCGCGCTCACCGACACGCGTCTACTGCAATTCCTGCCGCGCATCCCGACCCTCGCCGCGAACGAGCGGGTCGTGGCCGTCGAGACCTATACCGAGTTCGAGGCCTTCTACGGCATGGGTATCGAGCCGCGCGTCTTCGACACCTTCGTGACGACGCGCCAGCGCTATTGGCCGCGCCTCGACATGGACCCGACCGTGCTTCCCACCGGCGTCGCCGATGTCAGCACCAGCGGGGACTGCCCGTCCAGCGGGTCGGACATGGGCAACAGCTTCAGCATCCTGACCTCTGCGGGGATCGGCTGCGGCATGGACCTGACTGCCCCCGCCGTCGTCGCCGCGACCGAGGCCGCCTATGACGATGACACCTCCGAGGAGGTTATCGCAGCCGCGAACGAGGCCTATTGGGACGCAATCTCCGATGGCGACGAATCGCAATCCGGCTTTTGGGCGCGCCTCGCCGAGTGGTGGCTGGCCTTCGTCGGCAGCCAGCCGCAGCAGGTCGCCGATGCCGGAGGCGCGGCCGGGACGGGCGACACCGACCACGGCAACGACGACGACGATGACGATGACGATGACGATGACGATGACGATGACGATGATGACGACGATGACGATTGAGATCCCTGCATCTGAAGCGGTCCATCGTCGCACCTGATCCCCCGGCGCAGTCGCAGATCGACCGCCCCGTGTCGCCGCCGGGGGCTTGTCCCGAACCGCCCTGCCGCTAGGCTGCCCCGAGGGACGACCGGGGATCACGCCAGATGCGCTTCAGCGCCTTAGAAATCCTTCGCCAGGGCCTGCGCGGCAACACGGGCTGGACGCCCCATTGGCGCTCGCCCGAACCGAAGGACGCCTATGACGTCGTCATCGTCGGCGGCGGCGGCCACGGCCTGGCGACAGCCTTCTACCTGGCCAAGGAACACGGCATCACCAACGTCGCCGTTCTCGAGAAGGGGTATATCGGCGGCGGCAATGTCGGCCGGAACACCACGATCGTGCGCGCCAACTACGGGATGCCCGGCAATTCCCAGTTCTATTCCCATTCCCTCAAGCTCTGGGAGGGGCTCGAGCAGGAGCTGAATTACAACGCGATGATGTCCCAGCGCGGCATCTACAACCTCTTCCATTCCGACGGTCAGCGCGACGCCTATGTCCGCCGTGGCAACACCATGGTGACCCAGGGCGACGACGCCGAGCTCCTGACCCGCGACGGCGTCCGCGCCCGCCTGCCGATGCTCGACCATGACAACGCCCGCTTTCCGGTCCTCGGCGCGCTCTATCACGGGCGGGGCGGCACCGCGCGCCACGATGCGGTGGCCTGGGGCTTCGCGCGGGGCGCCGACATGCGGGGCGTCGACATCATCCAGAACTGCGAGGTCACGGGCATCGACGTCGAGGGCGGGCGGGTGCGCGGCGTCCAGACCTCGCGCGGGGCGATCCGGGCCAAGCAGGTGGCACTTGTCACCGCCGGCCGCTCCAGCCAGACGGCGGCGATGGCGGGCCTCCGGTTGCCGATCGAGAGCCACATCCTCCAGGCCTTCGTGACCGAGGGGCTGAAGCCCTGTCTCGACCATGTCATCACCTTCGGCATGGGGCATTTCTACATCAGCCAATCCGACAAGGGCGGCCTCGTCTTCGGCGGCGACCTCGACTTCTACGCAAGCTACGCCGCCCGCGGGAACCTGCCCATGGCCGAGCACGTCATGGAGGCCGGGATCGCGATGATGCCGATGCTCGGACAGGCCCGGATGCTCCGGAGCTGGGGCGGGATCATGGACATGACGCCCGACGGCTCGCCCATCATCGACCACGCGCCCGTGGACGGCCTGATCGTCAACGCGGGCTGGTGCTATGGCGGGTTCAAGGCCGTTCCCGGCTCGGGCTTCTCGACCGCGCATCTGATCGCCACCGGCAATCATCACGCACCCGCCGCTCGCTTCCGTCTCGATCGCTTCGCCCGTGGCGACATCATCGACGAGGAAGCGACCGGGTCGCAGCACAACCTCCATTGACCATGCAGCATCCCCAGAGACCGGCCGGAGCCGCCCCATGCGCCTGACCTGCCCCCTCTGCGGCGATCGGGACCGCCGCGAGTTCTACTATCTCGGCCACGAGACCTATCTCGCCCGGCCCGAGGCGGGCGCACCCGTCGCCGTGTGGGACGACTACCTGCACAACCGCGACAATCCCGCCGGGCCGACCCGCGACCTCTGGCAGCACGAGGCCGGGTGCGGCGCATGGCTCCTGGTCGAGCGCGACACCGTCACCCACGAGATCCGGTCCGTCCGCCTCGCGCGGGAGGGCACCGCATGAGGACCGAGACCGGTGGCCTGATCGACCGCGACGCGCCGCTGCGCTTCACTTTCGATGGCCGCGTCGTCGAGGCCCGCGCGGGCGACACGGTCGCCTCGGCGCTGCTGGCAGAGGGCACGCGGCTGATGGGCCGAAGCTTCAAGTATCACCGCCCGCGCGGCCCCCTGACCCATGACAGCGCCGAACCCAACGCGCTGGTCACGACCCATTCCGGCGCCCATGCCATCCCGAACGTGCGCGCCACCACGCAGGAGGTGTTCGACGGCCTTCAGGTCCGCAGCCAGAACGCCTGGCCCTCGCTGAAATTCGACGCGATGAAGGTCAACGACCTCGCCGCGCCGTTCCTCGGCGCCGGTTTCTACTACAAGACCTTCATGTGGCCCCGCGCGGCCTGGGAAAAGCTCTACGAGCCGATTATCCGCCGCGCGGCCGGGCTCGGCGCGCTGTCGGGTGCGCCCGACCCGTGGCGCTCCGAGAAGGCGTTCGCGCATTGCGACCTCCTCGTCATCGGTGGCGGGCCCGCGGGCCTCGTCGCCGCGCTGACTGCGGCCCGGTCGGGCGCGGACGTCATCCTCTGCGATGAGGGCGACCGGCTGGGCGGACGGCTGCTCTGCGAGACCGAGACGCTGGCCGGCAAGCCCTCGGCCGCGTGGATCGACGTGCAGGCGGCCGCGCTCCGGGATGCGGGCGTGCGCGTGATGACCCGAACCACGGTGACCGGCGCCTATGACGGCGGCACCTACGGCGCGCTGGAACGGGTGTCGCACCACATCGCCCAGCCCCACCCCGACCTGCCGCGCGATTGCTTCTGGCGGATCTCGGCGCGACGCGCGGTGCTGGCGGCTGGCGCACTGGAGCGGTCCATCGCCTTCCCGATGAACGACCGTCCCGGCGTGATGCTCGCGGGGGCCGTGCGAGCCTATCTCAACCGCTGGAGCGCGGTCGGCGGCACCCGCGTCGCGATCTTCGCCAACAACGACGACGCGCACCGCACCGCGACCGACCTGATCGACGCGGGCGTGCGCGTGGCCGCCGTGGTCGACCCGCGCGAGGGGGTCGAGGCGCGGGGCGACTACGACGTCATCCGGGGCGACGTCACGCGCGCTCATGGCCGCCTCGGGCTGACGGGCGTGACCGTGCGCCGCAACGGCGGGGGCGAGCACCGCATCGAGTGCGACATCCTCGGGGTGTCCGGCGGCTGGAACCCGAGCGTGCACCTGACCTGCCACACCGGCGCCCGGCCGGTCTGGGACGATGCCATCGCCGCCTTCCGGCCGGCCCCCGAGGCGGTGCCGGGGCTGGAAGTCGCGGGAGCCGCAAATGGCGATCTCTCGACCGCGGCGGCGCTGTCCGGCGGGCAGGACGCGGCGGCGCGCGCGCTCGGGTCGATGACGGGTACGATCACGCCCGTCACGCTGCCCGATGCGCCGCAGACGGCGGGGGGGATCGCGCCGCTCTGGTCCGTGGACGCGCCGAAGACGGCCCGGCATCGCGCCTGGCTCGACTTCCAGAACGACGTCACGACCAAGGACGTGATGCAGGCCGCGCAGGAAAACTTTGCCTCGGTCGAGCACATGAAGCGCTACACCACGCAGGGCATGGCGACCGATCAGGGCAAGACCTCGAACGTCGCAGCGCTGGCGATCCTAGCGGACGCTACGGGGCGCGGCATCCCCGAAACCGGGACGACGACCTTCCGTCCGCCCTTCGTGCCCGTGCCGATGGCCGCGATGGGCGCAGGCGCCACCGGCGCGGGCTTCGCGCCCGAGCGGCTGACGACCAGCCACGCGGCCAGCGCGGCCCGCGGGGCACCGATGATCGAAACCGGCCTCTGGTATCGCCCCGGCTGGTTCCCGAAGGACGGCGAGGACTGGCGCGCCGCCTGCAGCCGCGAGGCCGCGATGGTGCGCGAGACGGTGGGCGTCGCCGATGTCAGTACGCTGGGCAAGATCGACATCCAGGGGCCCGATGCTGCCGCGCTTCTGGATTTGGTCTACACCAACATGTTCTCGACCCTGAAGGAGGGCCGCGCGCGCTACGGCCTTATGCTGCGCGAAGACGGGTTCGTCATGGATGACGGCACCACCGCGCGCCTTGGCCCAGAGCATTACGTCATGACGACCACCACCGCCGCCGCGGGTCAGGTCATGCGCTACCTCGAATTCGTCACGCAGTGCCTGCGCCCCGATTGGCGCGTGGCGATCGTGTCGGCGACCGAAGCCTGGGCGCAGTTCTCGGTCGCGGGACCATGCGCGCGGGAGCTGGTGCGCGCCGTCGTGGCCGAGCCCGTCACCGACGAAACGTTCCCCTTCATGGGCTGCGGCCCCGTCACCGTGCACGGCGTCCCGGGTCGCCTTTTCCGGATCTCCTTCTCGGGCGAGCACGCCTACGAGATCGCGGTACCGTCCCGCTATGGCGCTGCGCTCTACGATGATCTGGTCACCCGCGCCGAGGCCCTCGGCGGCGGCGCCTACGGGATGGAGGCGCTGAACGTGCTCCGGATCGAAAAGGGCTTCATCACCCATGCCGAGATCACGGGCCGCGTGACGGCCTTCGACATCGGCATGGACCGCATGATCAGCACCAAGAAGGACTGCATCGGCAAGGACGCGTCCCGCCGCCCGGCCATGCTGACCGATCGCGAGGAACTGGTCGGGCTGCGCGGGGCCGAGGATGACAGCTTCATCACCGCCGGCGCGCATCTCTTCGTCGAGGACGCCGAGATCACCCCCGCGAACGACCAGGGCTATGTCACCTCGCCCTGTATCTCGCCCGCTCTGGGCGGCCACATCGCGCTGGGCTTCGTGCGGAACGGTCGGGCGCGGATCGGTGAGCGTCTGGATCTGGTCGATACCCTCAACGACAATTTCTGCGAGGTCGTGATCGTGGACCCGGTGCAGTTCGACCCGGACGGAGGACGCGCCCGTGGCTGAACTCACCGCCCGCTCGCCTGCCGAAGGGTTCCTGCCCCAGACAATCGGTCAGTGCACGCTGACCGAAGAATGGCCCGACGCGATCACCGCGCTCTCGGCCCTGACCGACGGCACCGACCTGCCCCCGCCGGGCGAGACGGCGACCCGGGGCGAAGCGACGCTGCTTTGGTCGGGACGGAGACAGGCCATGGCCATCGGCCCCGTGGACGCGCCCGATGGAACGGTCGCCTGCGACCAGACCGACGCGTGGTGCGTGATGCGGCTGGAGGGGCCGGACGCGGCGGACGTTCTGGCCCGGCTGACGCCGCTCGACTTGAACGCTGCGATCCTGAAGCCCGGTCACACGGCGCGCAGTCTCTTGGGTCATATGAACGCGCTGTTCCACCGCATTGGGCCGGACACGTTTCGCATCATGATCTTCCGTTCGATGGCGGCCAGCGCCGTCTACGAGATCGAGCGCGCCATGAAGGGCGTGGCTGCGCGACGCGACGCGTAGGCACAGCGCGCGCCCCTCGACTCTCCCCCGGCGCGACCCGATATTCCGGTGATGCGCCTGCCCGACAGTTTCCTCGACGATTTGCGGAACCGCCTCAGCCTTTCGGCCGTGGTCGGGCGCAAGGTCGTCTGGGACATGAAGAAGACCAACCAAGCCAAGGGCGACTGGTGGGCGCCCTGCCCGTTCCATCAGGAGAAGACGGCCAGCTTCCACGTCGATGACCGGAAGGGGTTCTATTACTGCTTCGGCTGCCAGGCGAAGGGCAACCTCTTCGGGTTCGTGCAGGAGACCGAGAACGTGGGCTTCATGGAGGCGGTCGAGATCCTCGCCGCCGAAGCGGGGATGGAGATGCCCGCCAAGGACCCCCGCGCCGCAGAGAAGGCCGATCTGCGGACGCGACTGGCCGAGGTCACGGAAGCCGCCGCCAAGTGGTTCCGGATGCAGCTCGCCGCCGGGGCTGGATCGGACGCCCGCCGCTATCTCGACGGGCGGGGCCTGTCGGCCAAGACGCAGGACCGGTTCGAGATCGGCTTCGCGCCGACCGAGGCCGACGGCCTCATCAAGGCGCTCGAGGGGAAGGGCATCCCTTGGGACCTGATCGAGGGCGCGGGCCTCGGCGTGGCCGAAGACGACGGCCGCCGCCGCGACCGCTTCATCAACCGCATCATCTTCCCGATCCGCGACGCGCGCAGCCGTTGCATCGGCTTCGGCGGACGCGCGATGAACCCGAACTCGCCTGCGAAATACCTGAACTCGCCCGAGACAGCGCTCTTCGACAAGGGCGCCAATCTCTACAATCTCGGCCCCGCCCGCACCGCGGCCGGTCAGGGCCAGCCCTTCCTCGTGGCCGAGGGCTACATGGACGTCATCGCGCTGCATCAGGCCGGGTTCGAGGCCGCCGTCGCGCCGCTGGGGACCGCCGTCACCGAGCGCCAGCTGCAACTGATGTGGCGCGTGACACCCGAGCCGCTGATCGCCCTCGACGGCGATGCCGCCGGTCAGCGCGCGGGCCTTCGGGTGGCCGATCTCGCCTTGCCCCTGATCGAGGCGGGTCAATCCCTGCGCTTCGCCGTGCTGCCCGAGGGCCAGGACCCCGACGACCTGATCCGCGTCGAGGGCCGCGCCGCGATGCAGGCCGTCATCGACGGCGCGCAGCCGATGCTTGCGCTGCTCTGGGCGCGCGAGATCGAGGGGAAGTCCTTCGACAGCCCCGAACGCCGCGCCGCGCTGGACCGCGATCTGCTCGCCGTGATCAGCCGGATCAAGGACACGCGCCTGCGCAAGCATTACGCCGAGGACGTTAAGCGCCGACGGGCCGAGCTCTTCGGCCTGCCGCTCGACGCGCCCATGGCTCCCACCGCACCGGGTGCGCCGGATCGCTCCGCTCGGCCCTGGGTGCCTGCATCCGAGTTCCGTGCCCGTCGCCACGCGCCCCCGCCCGCCAGCACCAGCGCGCGCAGCTCGGCGCTGGCCTCGGGCGCAGCGCCCGATCTCGTGCTGGAACAGGTGATCCTCGCGGGGCTGGTGTTGCATCCCGACCTGATCGAGACCTTCGCCGACCGCCTGGAGGCGCTGGGCTGGTCTGGACCGCACGGATCCCTCGCCGCCGCCCTTCTGCGGATGCCGCCGGGCATCGATTCGGACATGGTGCAGGACCGGCTGGATCCCGAGACCCTTGAAACGCTTCTGGCGCAAAGCCATGTCCGCATCTCGCCCGTCCGTCGCGGCGCCGAACAAGCACGCCTTTGCGTCGAGGACGCGGTGACGCGGCTGGCGGCCCGGCGCGGCGCGGACCGCGAACGTCGCGAGGCGATGGAGGATTTCGACGACGGGGCCGACGAGGCCCTGACATGGCGCCTGGCCGAGGCCGCGCGCCGCCACGATGCCGCCCAGCGGGCGCGAACCACGGACGATGCGACTGGCGAGGACGCTGCGGGAATGTCGGATTACCTGCAGGGCCTGCTGGACACAGAAGTCTGGAAGAAAACGAAGAAGAAGTGATTCGGGATGCGGCTCCCGGCGAATCGGTCTACTGATTCGTCGGGACAGCCCATAAGAACCACTCCCCGAAGGAGCGCGAGGCGATGGCCAAGGACACGGACGACCAGAAAGCGCAGGACAACGAGGGCGATATCTCGCTCGACATGTCGCAGGCGGCCGTCAAACGCATGATCTCCGAAGCACGGACGCGGGGATACATCACCTACGACCAGCTCAACGAAGTGCTTCCGCCCGAGCAGGTCTCGTCCGAGCAGATCGAGGACGTCATGTCGATGCTCTCGGAGATGGGTATCAATATCGTCGAGGCCGAGGAGGCCGAGGACGAGGACGACGCGAAGCCCGAGGGTTCGACCGCCGTCGTCGACGCCTCGAAGAAGGGCGGCGACGTCGCCACGACCGATTCGACCGAGCAGAAACTCGACCGCACCGACGACCCGGTGCGCATGTATCTGCGCGAGATGGGCTCGGTCGAGCTTCTGTCCCGCGAGGGCGAGATCGCGATCGCCAAGCGGATCGAGGCCGGGCGGAACACCATGATCCTCGGGCTCTGCGAAAGCCCGCTGACCTTCCAGGCCATCACGATCTGGCGCGACGAACTCCTGTCCGAGGACATCCTCCTGCGGGACGTGATCGACCTCGAAACGACCTTCGGCGACCAGCTCGAGGAAGAGGGCGAGACGTCCGTGGTCGGCGCCACCGCCCCCGCGAACGACAACGCCTCAAGCGGCGAAACGAAGGCCGAGCTCGATGCGGACGGCAATCCGATCGCCACCGAAGACGACGATGACGACGACGAAGACGAGGGCCAGAACATGTCGCTGGCCGCGATGGAGGCGGCGCTGAAGCCCCGCGTCCTCGAGACTCTCGACGTCATCGCGGGCGACTACGCCAAGCTGGCCGAGATGCAGGATCTGCGGATCAGCGCGACGCTGAACGAGGATGACACGTTCTCGTCGAAGGCCGAGGACGCCTACCAGGAACTCCGCTCCGAGATCGTGGAACTGGTGAACGGCCTCCACCTTCACAACAACCGCATCGAGGCGCTGATCGACCAGCTTTACGGCATCAACCGCCGGATCATGTCGATCGACTCGGGCATGGTGAAGCTGGCCGACCAGGCCCGCATCAACCGCCGCGAGTTCATCGAGGAATATCGCGGCCACGAGCTCGATCCCGGCTGGGTCGACCGCATGACCGAGAAGACCGGTCGCGGCTGGCAGGCCCTGTTCGAGCGCAATCGCGACAAGGTCGAGGAGCTGCGCGGCGACATGGCCCAGGTCGGGCAATATGTCGGCGTCGACATCAACGAATTCCGCCGCATCGTGAACCAGGTCCAGAAGGGCGAGAAGGAAGCCCGTCAGGCCAAGAAGGAGATGGTCGAGGCCAACTTGCGCCTCGTGATCTCGATCGCCAAGAAATACACCAACCGCGGCCTGCAATTCCTTGATCTCATTCAGGAAGGCAATATCGGCCTGATGAAGGCCGTCGACAAGTTCGAGTATCGCCGCGGCTACAAGTTCTCGACCTACGCGACGTGGTGGATCCGGCAGGCGATCACCCGGTCGATTGCCGACCAGGCGCGCACGATCCGTATCCCTGTCCACATGATCGAGACCATCAACAAGCTGGTCCGCACGGGTCGCCAGATGCTCCACGAGATCGGGCGCGAGCCGACGCCCGAGGAGTTGGCGGCCAAGCTGCAGATGCCGCTGGAGAAGGTCCGCAAGGTGATGAAGATCGCCAAGGAGCCGATCTCGCTCGAGACGCCCATCGGCGACGAGGAGGATTCGCAGCTCGGCGACTTCATCGAGGACAAGAATGCCGTCCTGCCGCTGGATTCGGCCATCCAGGAGAACCTGAAGGAGACGACGACGCGTGTCCTCGCCTCGCTGACACCGCGCGAGGAGCGGGTGCTGCGGATGCGCTTCGGCATCGGCATGAACACCGACCACACGCTCGAGGAGGTCGGTCAGCAGTTCTCGGTGACCCGCGAACGGATCCGGCAGATCGAGGCCAAGGCGCTGCGCAAGCTCAAGCATCCCAGCCGGTCGCGGAAGCTGCGCTCGTTCCTCGACCAATAGGCGCGACAGCCGCGTGATCGACGGGCCGCCTTCGGGCGGCCCGTTCGCGTTCTGGCCTTACGCTCAAGCCCCCCGATCCGGCATCGGGTTCAAATCGCGGCGCGGCGTCCTATACTTGACGGATCACCCGAACCCTTGCCGGAGCCGCGTCATGTCCATCCTCTCCCGCCTGTTCGGCGGCGGCAGTGCCCCGCCCCCCGCGACATCGACGACCGAATATCAAGGCTTCACGATCACGCCGCAGCCGACGAAGACATCGGACGGATTCCGCATCGCGGCGCTGATCGAGAAAGACGGACGGCAGCACGAGTTGATCCGCGCCGACACGATCCGGGACTGGGAAGCCGCCGTCGAAGCCTCGCTCGGCAAGGCACGGCAGGTCATCGACGAGCAGGGCGACCGCATCTTCTGAGATCGCGAGACGGGGATGGACGGCTTGGGTCCGTCCACCCCTTTCCCGATGGCGCCTCGCTCAGGGGCGTCCACGTCCGGGCGTGCCGCCGCCATCTGCGGGCGTGCCACTGTCGCGGTCGTCGCCGCGGCTCGGCAGCGGCGTGCAAGGCAGCGTCGCGGCCGTAGCGGTGGTGCCCGGCTCGCATTCCTCCGGCGGGAGGCAGGGATTCACCGGCACGGTCGTAGTTCCGGCGACCGGTGTTGGGTCACGGCCATCGGTGCATCCGACGACGGCCCCCATCTTGTTGAAGACCGGCTCGGCCACGATGCGGGGCGCGACCTGCGGCGGCGCGCAGCCCGCGAGCACCACGGCCAGAACGAGCCCGCCGCCGATATTCATCTGAAGTCCCATCGTGTTCCCTTTCGTTGCGTGGCGATCGGGGCGGCGGCTCGCGTAGTGCCATGCCTGCGCCCGACGCGCTCTCGCTAGCGGGTGACCGACGGTCTGCGAACCGGAACGCGCGCAGGAGCGTTATGCGCAAACGTGGGAACCTGCTTCGAATATCATGCTACGGTGCGGGAACCGCAGGGTGGGGGCCGCGATGATCGACGCCAGCATGTTCGTCTGGGACAATCTTAAGGTGGCACTCGCCATCGCGCGGACGGGCTCGCTGTCGCGGGCGGCGCTGCTTCTGGATATAGACCAGTCGACGGCCAGCCGGCGTCTGTCGGCACTGGAAGGACAACTGGGGCTGCCACTCTTCGTGCGCAGCCGCAGCGGCCTGTCCCCGACCGAGGCGGGGCAGCGGGCACTGGACCATGCGCATGAGATCGAACGGAGGGTCGCTCGGCTCGGCGACGACGTGGCCGAGACCGCATCCGGTCCGCGCGGCCTTCTGCGGCTTCTCGGGAACCCGTGGGTTCTGAACGCGCTGACGCGCTCGCTGCTGCCGGATCTCCTGGGGACCAATCCGGGCATCGACCTGCGCCTCATCGCACATGAGCCGCGGTCGCCCATGCGAGGCGAGGCGACGCTGGCGGTGTGGTTCGAGCGCGCGCCACGTCCGGGCGAGTTCGCCGTTCCGCTGGGTGAGGTCGATTACGCCGTCTACGCCGCGCGGGGTTCGAACCCGGACCTCCTGCCTTGGGTATCCTTCTTCGACGAAGACAGTCCCCGCCGTGCCCCGCTCAGGTGGCATCAGCGCATTCGTGCCTCCGACGAGGAACGCATTCGCCTGACCTCCACCGACGCGCGTGACGTGCTCGATGCCGCCAAGGCCGGCCTCGGGCGCGCGATCCTGCCGATCTGTCTCGCGGAGAGCTGCGCCGATCTTGAAAGCGTCGGGCCGAACGCCGTGCATCTACGTCGCGTGATGTATCTCCATGCCCATCCCGACACGGTTGAGCTGCGCCGCGTACAGACCGTGATGGCCGCGCTGCGGGAGAGCTTTCACACGATCTTCGCGCGTCCGGATGGAAAGCGGCCCGTCGAGAGCGCGCACCCGAAGGGCTAGGCCCCGACTTCGCCTCTAGCGATCCGGTGTTCCGACATGACGACGGTCGGGCGTGCGATCGGGCTTGTAGGCGGGATCCGTCCGCGCGCCCGGATCGGGATCGGGCCGGGTCGTCGGCCCGCCATCAGGGCGCGGCGATTGCCGGCCCGCGGATGCGCCGGTCATGCCGGCGGTTACCGAATTGGGGTCATGGGTCGTGCCGATCTCGCTGTCGGCCGGGACCGTCCGCGCGCCGTCGGCATCGCGGCGGGTGGTGTCGGTTCGGGTCGTCGACATGGTCATCCTCCCTTCGCTGCGGCCCACGCGGCCACGATCATCAGGGGTGCAACCCGCCGGGCCGGGGGGTCGGTTCCCCGGCCCGCGCGACCTGCGACGATCAGTCCTCGAGGATGAAGGTCACCATCATGTTGACCTGGTAGTGATCGACCTTGCCGTCGGTGACCCGGACATATTGTTCTTTCACCCAAGCACTTTGCACATTGCGCAGCGTCTCGTTGGCGCGGGCGACGCCCTGTGCGACGGCGTCGTCGAAGCTGACGTCGGAGGTGGCGGAGATCTCGGTCACGCGTGCGATGCTCATGGGTTCGTCCTTTCATCTGTAAAGGCCGGCAGCCTGCGCCCTCGCTTCCGCTGCGTCAACGAGGCCCTGCGCGCCGTCCGATCTGGACCGCAGCCCCGCCGACACCTAGCGTCTCCGCCCGTGAGCCGTGACCTTCACAGACTATCGCCCCGCGTCCGCGCGGCGCTCGGGGATCGCGACGTCATCGTGTTCGACGGCGTCTGCGTCCTCTGTTCGCGCTTCTTCCGCTTCGTACTGCGCCATGACCGGGCCCAGCGCTTCGCCTTCGTGACGGCGCAATCCGATCTCGGGCAGGCCATGTATCGCGACCTCGGGCTGCCGACCGACATGTTCGAGACGAACCTCGTGATCGTGGACGCACGCATCCACGAACGTCTCGACGCCTTCGGCGCGGCGATGTCCGCACTGGGCTGGCCCTGGCGGGCGCTGGCGGTGGCGCGCCTTATTCCCGAGCCGCTTCGCTCCGGCCTCTATCACCGGATCGCGCGCAACCGATACCGGATCTTCGGGCGGACCGAGAGCTGCATGATCCCCGCGCCGGACGTTCGCGCCCGCTTCCTCGACCTCGGGCGCGCCGCGTGACCAGCCTGATCGCGCGTGCGATGGGTCCGGCCTTCGACGATCTGCCCGCACCCCTGCGCGCGTTGCACGGTCGGGGCGGCCTCTGGCGCGGAACCGCGACGGTAGAGACCGGCGGCACCCTGGCCCGCCGCATCACGCGGGCGATGGGGCTGCCGACGGTTGCGGGGACCGGGCCGTTCAGCCTCGAGATCGCCGCAGACGGACGCGACGAGGTCTGGACGCGCCGCTTCGGGACCCATGTCTTCGCGTCCCGTCTCGGGCCCGGCCCGGACGGCACCGTGCTCGAACGGATCGGCGCGATCCGCGTCCAAATGCGCCCCGAGCCCGTGCCGGACGGATTGCGGTTGCGGTTGCGGATCATCGGCGCGGGCATCGGCCTCGTGATGGCACCCGCCCGCCTCGTGGGCGAAGGCGGTGGCCTCGAGACGGCCGAGGGACGCGGGCTGCGGTTCGATGTCGGCGGCCATGCGCCCGGCCTCGGCCGCGTCATCCGCTATCACGGCGTGCTGGAACCCGATTGATGCAGACGACGATCACCATTCGAACCGGCGGTCCCGGACTGACCGAATTCACCGACCGTGTCGCGGCATGGCTTCCATCGGAGGACGGGCTTCTGACGCTGTTCGTGCGGCACACCTCCTGCTCGATCCTCATTCAGGAGAATGCCGACCCCGAGGTACAGGCCGACCTCCAGACTTGGCTCCACCGTACGGTCCCTCCGACCACCGACCCGGCGATGGCGGACCTGACCCACACCTACGAAGGCCCCGACGACATGCCGGGGCATATCAAGGCGGCGCTCCTGCCGGTCTCGCTCCAGATCCCGGTCGCGGCGGGGCGGATGCGCCTCGGGACCTGGCAGGGGATCTATCTCTGGGAACATCGCGACCGGCCCCATCGCCGCGAGGTGGTGCTGCATTTCCGGGCGGACTGACGCCTTGCCTCACAACCGATGGGGGGGCAAAGTGGCGCCGCATCCAATGCTGGTCGCGGCCCCCATATCTCGGGGTCGCCGAAGGAGACGCCCATGCGCTGCCCGTTCTGCGGAAACGTCGACACCCAGGTGAAGGACTCGCGCCCGGCCGAGGATCACGTCGCCATCCGGCGTCGGCGCTTCTGCCCGGCCTGCGGCGGGCGGTTCACCACCTACGAACGCGTCCAACTGCGCGACCTGGTCGTCATCAAGTCCAACGGCAAGCGCGAGGAGTTCGATCGCGACAAGCTCGAGCGTTCGATCCGCATCTCGATGCAGAAGCGCCCGGTCGACCCCGAGCGGATCGACCAGATGATCTCGGGGATCGTGCGGCGGCTGGAAAGCATGGGCGAAACGGACATCCCGTCGAAATCCATCGGCGAGATCGTGATGGAGAGCCTCGCCCGGATCGACACGGTCGCCTATGTGCGCTTCGCCAGCGTTTACAAGAACTTCCAGGCCGCCGACGATTTCGAGGATTTCGTCGAGAAGCTGCGCCCGCCCGACACCGACGCATGAGGGACGACGCCGCCTGGATGGACGCCGCGCTGGCCTTGGCCGCGCGGGGCCTCGGGCGCGTCTGGCCGAACCCGGCGGTCGGTTGCGTGATCGTGGCCAAGGGCCGCGTCGTCGGGCGCGGCGTCACCGCGGATGGCGGTCGGCCCCATGCCGAAACTGTCGCGCTGGCGCAGGCCGGGGACGAAGCGCGGGGCGCCACGGCTTACGTGACGCTTGAACCCTGTGCCCATCATGGCCAAACCCCACCCTGCGCCGAGGCGCTGATCACGGCCGGGATCGCGCGGGTCGTCATTGCCCAGCAGGATCCCGATCCGCGCGTAGATGGTGGCGGGATCGCGCGGCTGCGCGCGGCCGGGATCGCGGTGACGCTCGGGGTGCGCGAAGCCGCGGCGGGCGGGCATCATGCCGGGTTCCTCAGCCGGATCAGGCGGGGCCGTCCGATGCTGACGCTGAAGCTCGCGGCGACGCTCGACGGGCGGATCGCCACGGCCAGCGGCGAGAGCCGGTGGATCACCGGGCCGGTCGCCCGCGCCCATGTCCACGCCCAGCGCGCGTGCCACGACGCCGTTCTGGTGGGTGCCGGGACGGTGCTCGCCGACGACCCGAGGCTCGACGTGCGCGGCATGGGGACCCTGCCGCAACCGGTGCGCGTGGTGCTGTCGCGGCGACTGTCCCTGCCTTCGGACGCGCGGATCTTCGACGGGACGGGCGCGCCGGTCTGGCTGCTGCACGGGGCGGCCCCTGCCGAGGCGATGCGTGCGTTCGAGGGTCGGGCGACGCTCCTGCCCTGCCCCACCGGCGAGGGTGGGCAGATCGAACTGGAGACGGCGCTGCGGGTGCTGGGCGACCGGGGGCTGACGCGCGTCTATTGTGAGGGGGGTGGCTCGCTCGCCGCGTCGCTTCTGGCCGCCGGGCTGGTGGATCGGCTGGACGTCTACACCGCCGGGGCCGCGATCGGCGCCGAGGGCGTGCCCGCGCTCGGGGCGATGGGCCTCAGCGCGCTGGCCGACGCGCCGCGCCTGCGCCTTCGCGACGTGCGCGCGCTCGGGCCGGACGTGCTGCATCGCTGGCAGGCGAAGGATCCGGCGGCGGACGCCACCTGATCCCAGCCGAAAGGTCCGTGCGTCAGAGCGCGCCCTTCAGCGCATCCGCCAGGTCCACCCGCTCCCACGAGAAGCCGCCATCGGCATCGGGCGAACGCCCGAAATGGCCATAGGCCGCTGTCCGCTGGTAGATCGGCTTGTTGAGACCCAGATGCTCGCGGATGCCGCGCGGCGTCAGGTCCATGACGGATGCGACCGCGCGCTCGATCTCGGCCTCGGGCGTCTCGCCGGTGCCGTGGGTGTCGACGTAGATCGAAAGCGGCTTGGCCACCCCGATCGCATAGCTGAGCTGCAGCGTGCAGCGCGTGGCCAGCCCGGCGGCCACGACGTTCTTGGCCAGGTAGCGCGCCGCATAGGCCGCCGAGCGGTCGACCTTGGTCGGGTCCTTGCCCGAGAACGCGCCGCCGCCATGGGGCGCGGCCCCGCCATAGGTGTCGACGATGATCTTGCGCCCGGTCAGGCCTGCGTCGCCATCCGGCCCGCCGATAACGAAGGTGCCGGTCGGGTTGACCCACCATTCGGTGGCCTCGGTGATCCAGCCCGACGGCAGAACCTCGCGGATATAGGGCTCGACGATGGCGCGGATGTCGTCGGAGCTCTGGTCCTCGCTCTCGTGCTGGGTCGAGAGCACGATGGACGTGACCTCGACCGGCTTGCCGTCCTCGTAGCGGAGCGTCAGCTGCGACTTCGCGTCGGGACGCAGCGCGGTCTCGGTCCCGTCCTTGCGGACCTCGGCCAGCCGTCGCAGGATCGCATGGCTGTACTGGATCGGGGCGGGCATCAGCTCGGGCGTCTCGTCGACCGCATAGCCGAACATGATGCCCTGATCGCCCGCGCCCTCGTCCTTGTCGGCCTTGGCGTCCACGCCCTGCGCGATATGGGCGGATTGTTCGTGCAGGAAGTTCAGGACGTGGCAGGTGTTCCAGTGGAACTGTTCCTGCTCGTAGCCGATATCCTTGATGCAATCGCGCGCGATGCCCGAGATGCGGCCCATGTAGTTCTTCAGCCGCTCCTGATCCGAGAGACCGACCTCGCCGCCGACCACGACCATGCCCGAGGTGGCGAAGGTCTCGCAGGCGACGCGCGCCTCGGGCTCTTCGGCGAGGAAGGCGTCAAGGACGGCATCGGAGATGCGGTCGCAGACCTTGTCCGGATGGCCCTCGGACACGGATTCCGAGGTGAAGGAGAAGTTCTTGCGCGAGGACATGGGGTGCTCCGATATTCTAGGCGCGCCCCGTCAGGAAGCCGTTGGGGCAGTGGAGGACACCGCTATGTGCGTTCCCCCGCCCGTTCAACCGCATTCCGGCGTCGAAGGGTGAAAAGCGCGCTCGCGAGGGCCGCGAGCAACAGGAGCGGAGCCCAATCGCCAGTGGCCATGTAGGGCGTCGGCGGCAGCGCGCCGGGCAGGGCCACGTCGAGATGGCCCGCCTCGCCCAAGGGCAGCGCGGCAAGCAGGCGCCCGCGCGCATCGATCGCCGCGGACACCCCGGTATTGGCCGCCCGGAGCAGCGGCAGCCCGCTTTCGGCGGCGCGCAGGCGGGCGAGGGCCAGGTGCTGCTGCGGCCCGAAGCGGGTGCCGAACCAGGCATCGTTGGTCAAGTGCAGGATCGCTGTGGGCCGATCGACACGCCGCAGATCCTGCGGGAAAATCGCCTCGTAGCAGATCATCGGGATGACCGATCCGACGCTGGGCAGATCGAAGGTGATCGGACCCGGACCGGGCGCGTAAACCCCCGCCAGCCGCGCGGCCAGCGGCCCGATCCCGATCGCGTCAAAGAGCGGCGCGACGGGCAGGAACTCCCCGAACGGCACGAGCCGGTGCTTGTCATAGGTCAGCGTGACCTTGCCCGCCCCGTCGAGCAGGACCATCGTGTTGCGGGGTGCACCATCGGTATCGTAGCGCTGCGCGCCGACCACGACCGGCAGGCCGCCGGCGGCCGAAGCGATCATCGGGCGCACGGCTTCGCTGTAACGGAGAAGCTGCGGCAGCGCGGTCTCGGGCCAGACGACCGCGTCGATCTCGCCGGGGGATGCCGTTTCCTCGAGGCCACGGCGGAAGAATGTGCCGACCCAGTCCGGGTCCCATTTCAGGTGTTGGGGTGCATTAGGCTGCACCAACCGGATGACGGGCGCGTTCGCCGCCGTCTCCGGCGCGGGCGGCAAGACCGCCGCGACACCGAACGGCAGAACCCAAAGGCCGAGGCCCAGCGCGATCGCGACCGCCCGCCGCGTCGCGATCAGGCCCGCGCCGAGCAGGATCGCGATCCCCAGCCCATGCGCGCCCATCAGGGCTGCGGCGGGCAGTGCGGGCGAGCCGATCAGCACATGCCCCGGCAGCGCCCACGGGAAGCCGGTCAGAAGGTATGAGCGCAGAAGCTCGACCGCGGCGAGCGCCACCGCCACGCCGACCGGCCCCCCCAGGATCCGCGCCCCGAACCAGCCCGCAATCCCCCACATCAGCCCGAAGCCAAGCGCGACACCGCCCAGCGCCACAGGCGCGAGCCACGCGGTCGCCGCCGCGTCCACCTGGAACGGCTCGGTGATCCAGAGAAGGGCAATGGCGAAATGCGCGGCCCCGAAGGCCAGCCCGGCGAGGAATGGCCAGCGCAACTGCGCGATGGCCGACACGCCGAGCAGATAGGCCGGGATCGCCACCCACCACAGCGACCAAGGCGCTTGACCCAGGGCCGCGACGAGACCGGCCGCGACGGGCACCATCGAGCGCAGAACGAGCATCAGGCGGCGGCGGGCATCCGAAGGCGCAGGCGCTTGATGCGGCGGGGATCGGCGTCGACGACCTCGATCTCGGCGCCCGAGGGATGGGGAATGACCTCGCCCCGCTCGGGCACGCGTCCGGCGAGCATAAAGACGAGACCCCCCAGCGTGTCGATCTCCTCCTCGTCCTCCGGGGCCACCAGCTTGAAGCCGATTTCGTCCTGGAAGTCGTCGATCGGCGTCCGCGCCAGCGCGAGGTAGCAGCCGGATTTCTCCTGCCGCCAGAACTTGCCCTCGTCCTGGTCGTGTTCGTCCTCGATCTCGCCCAGCACCTGTTCGATCAGGTCCTCGAGCGTCACCAGCCCGTCCACGCCACCATATTCGTCGATCACCAATGCCATATGGATGCGCTGCGTCTGCATCTTGGTCAGCAGCACGCCGATCGGCATCGAGGGCGGCGCGTAGATCAGGGTGCGCAGCAGCGGCCGCATGTCGAAGGGCTTCTCGCGGTCGCCGTTGAACCCGTGGTTCAGCGCCAGATCCTTGAGATGGATCATGCCGACCGGGTCATCCAGCGTCCCCTCGAAGACCGGGATCCGCGTCAGGCCGCTGTCGCGGAACCGCGCCACCAGATCGGGCAGCGAGATATCGACGGGCACGGCCACGACTTCGGCGCGCGGGATCAGCACGTCGTCTAGCCGCTTGAGACGCAGGTTGAGAAGGCCGGGCATCGGCGTCGCGGCCTCCGCGCCGTTGTCGGCATCGCTCCGGGGATCGGGGGTCAACCCGCCGAATACGCGGGCGAAGAAGCCGGGGCGGCCGCTCATATTGGCGGGTTCGGCGTCGCTCTGAGTGTCGTCCTGCGCGCCGGGCGCGGCGCTAGACGATCCGTCGTTGTCCATTGGACCCGTCGGCCCTCCATCAAGGTCGGCTCAACCGCCGACTGGCTTCAATATATCGTCTGCATAGGGATCGGGAAGGCCCAATTCGGTCAGGATGCGAACCTCCGCCGCTTCCATGCGCCGGGCCTCGTCGTCATCCTCGTGATCGTGGCCCAGAAGGTGCAGCACCGCATGCACGAGAAGATGGGTGACATGGGCGGCGAAGGGCTTGCCCTGCGCCTCCGCCTCGCGCGTGCAGGTCTCGAAGGCGATGGCGATATCGCCCAGTTCGGGATCGCGGGGGGCGCGGTCGGGGTGGCGCTCCTCGGACGGCCAGCTCAGCACATTGGTCGGCACGGGCTTGCCCCGGAAATCGGCATTCAGGGCAGCGATACGCGTGTCGTTGCAGCCCAAAACGGCGACCTCATGCGCGTCGGGGTCGAGGCCGCTGGCCGCCAGTGCTGCGGGCACCGCGATGTCCGCCAGCCGCTCCAGATCAGTCCAGCGCGGGTCCTCGACAAGCACATCGACGCTCATTCCACCATGAACCCCCACCCGGTCGGCACCCAGCCATAGCGGAGCGCGGCCTCGGTCGTCCGCACCTCCTCGGCACGGATCGCGTCCAGCGTCAGGTCCATGGTCGGCGTCTGCGCCTCGATCACCTCGGCCTCTCCGCTGTCCTCGTCCGCTTCATAATGCTCGATCTCGAAGCCCCGATCCTCGAGCCAGCCGATGAACTCGGTCGCGTCCGCCTCCGGGCCGGGTACGAAATGCAGGTCCAGCCGCGCGGCGGCGGGCATCCGGGGGTCCGCCGAGAACGCGGCCCATTGCCGCTCGGTCTCGGCTTCCTGCGCGGCGTAGTCGAACCCGCTCATCCGACGAGTGCCTGCACGCCGAGGGCCGCGACCGGCAGGAAGAGCAGGCCCTGCGGCAGGCGGCGGATCGTCGTGCCCAGGACCGGTATCGCCATGATGCCGCCCACCGACACGGCCGCCGCCAGCAGCGTCCCGGCCAGCACCAGGTCCGTCCGGCCCGACCAGCCGCCCCAGAGGAGCAGTACCGCCATCGTGACGAGCGCCGACGTCACCATGTGCCAGCACATCCACATCGTCTCTCGGACGACCGGCGGCATGGTCCGGTCCGCCCGCAGAGGTCGCGCCACCTCGCGCCCGCCGATCCAGACATGGACCGCAGCCCAGACCGCCGCGATGGCGCCGGCGATCAGCGCGCCGATCATTCGCGTCCCGATGTCTCGCGCAAGGTACGGGCCGCCTCGCGTCGAGTGTCGTCCGCCTCGTAGGCGGTGATGATCTTGGCCACGAGCGGATGGCGCACCACGTCCGTCGCGGTGAAGTAGTTGAAGCTGATGCCGGACACGCCGTCCAGGATATGCTCGGCGTCGCGCAGACCCGATTGGACACCGCGCGGCAGATCGACCTGGCTCCGGTCGCCCGTGATCGCCATCCGGCTCCCCTGCCCCAGACGGGTCAGAAACATCTTCATCTGCATCGTGGTCGCGTTCTGCGCCTCGTCGAGGATGACGAAGGCATTCGACAGCGTCCGCCCGCGCATGAAGGCCAGCGGCGCGATCTCGACCCGCTTCTCCTCGCGCAGCTTCTGGAGCTGCTTGCCCGGCAGGAAGTCGGCCAGCGCGTCGTAGAGCGGCTGCATGTAGGGGTCGACCTTCTCGTCCTGCGTCCCCGGCAGGAAGCCGAGCTTCTCGCCCGCCTCGACGGCCGGGCGGGTCAGGATGATCTTGTCGACCTCGCCCTGGATGAACTTCGACACCGCGACGGCGACGGCGATGTAGGTCTTGCCGGTGCCAGCAGGTCCGATCCCGAAGGTCAGCTCATGCTCGAGAAGCGCGCGCGTATAGGCCTTCTGTGCCTCGGTGCGCGGCTCCATCGTCTTCTTGCGGGTGCGGATCTCGAGACCGGGGGTGGCTGGGAACATCTCTTCCTGGTCGCCGGGCCGGGCCTCGCCGTCATCCGCCCGCAGGCGGATCAGCGCGTCGATGGCCCCCATGTCGACCTGCTTGCCCGCCTCGAGCCGGGCATAGAGCGCGTTGAGCACCCGCTCGCCCTCGGACGCGGCCTCGCCATGCACCACGAGCGTGTTGCCGCGATTGACGACCTGAACCCCGAGCAATTGCTCGATCTGGGCCAGATGGGCGCCGCCGGGACCGACGAGGTCGATCATGAGGCGATTGTCGGGAAAATCGAGCTGGATCGCCAGCGCGGTCTCGGGAGAGGCGGTCGGGGCCAAATGTCATTCCTCGTCAGGGGCAGTCTGGTGATATGGGGTGTCGCGCCGCGATCCGATACCCCGAACGTGACAGGGCCGCGACGTCTCCGCCGCGGCCCCGATCTCAGGCGTCCGGCGCATGTTCAAATCGGGTCGTTGATATCCGAACCCGCCCGGAACGGGCCGGTCACGTATTCCGGGGGTGCCACGCCTTCATTGCAAACGGGGCGGCCGGTTTGCGGGTCGTAGCGCGTCGACAGGTAGCCCTCGACCCCATCGTCGATCAGCCAGGCTTGGCAGCCGCGCGGATCGACCCAAATGCCAGGCGTCAGCTCCTGAAGCGAGGAGCGGCCGATCAGCTGGCCATCGACCGTCTTGTCGCGGCTGTTATCGGTATCGCAGGCGGCGAGGACGCCGACACAGGCGGCGAGTCCGAGGAAATGCGTGGTCTTCATGCTCAATGCCCCTTCGGCGCGCCGGCGCAGACGGGCCTGCCGTTGCCGCGCAGATGCGGCGTCATGTATCCCTCGACCCCGTCATCCATGACCCAATGCTCGCACCCGTCCGGATCGATCCAGATCGTCGGGGTGTAGCGTTCCGCGAGGATGCGCCGTTCGGTCCCGCCGGGCGCGATGCGACCCCGCCGCCAGATGCCTTCGCCATTGGGGCCAGGCATGAAGGTCCAGACATTTCCGCTGCCGTCCTGGCCCACATCGCCGACATTCTGCGCGGATGCCGGTGCCGTGAGCGTCGCGACGGCTGCGACGAGGACGGCAGCGACCGTCCTGATGGTTGAAGATCCGTGACGAGACACGCGGCGGCCCCCCTTGTGAAACCTTGGGTCACGGGCACGAGCCTTCGGCAGATCCGGCAGATACCGGGCGCTGGCAGGCGGCCCTTGGGGAAACACTAGCAAAGATGCCGGGGGTGCAAACCCCAAAACCCGTCGGATGCGCCGGAATCACCGGCGGCGCAGCGGCGGCTCGGTCGCGAGGATGTACTGCATCGCCTGCCCCATCGCGGCGGTGTTGCCGACATAGCGCTCGTCGCGGCAGATCCGGTTGCCGATGGCCCAGGCTCGGTCCGAGCTGTAGCCCGCCTTCGTCAGGTCATCGAGGAACACGCCCATCGGACGGTCCCAGATCACCCCCGGCAGCGCATAGCGCGCACAGCTGACCTGGATCGAGACGGGGGCCTTTGCCGCACGGGCATGGCCCGCCGCCTCGGCCTGCGGCGCGGCGGCGAAGGACAGGCACAGCGCACCGATGGCCGCGGCGAAGGTGGGGACGGGAAAACAGACGGACATGGGGCAGACTCCGAACGGGATACGGGCCGCCGGCAGGGCGGACCAAGGCAGATCCGTTCGACTATGGCCGCCTTCTCCGAGTCGGGAAAGCAATGTGTGAACAAAACGTTAATCAACCCGCGATCTGCGAAACGCTGTCGTCGGCGGGCGTCGATTGGTTCCGAACCCGCGACGCGGCGCGGGGTCCGGGCAGGTCAGACGAGGACCGCCGCGAGTGAATTCGCCTTCGATTCGGTGATCCGCACGCCGGCAATCCGGCCCAGCAGCGCGTCCGGCGCGTCGGCATGGACCGCCATCAGGTGCTCGGACTTGCCGACGAGCTGGCCCGGCTCGCGGCCCGCCTTCTCGAAAAGGACCGTCGTCTCGCGTCCGACCATCGCGGCCTGCGCTTCGGCCTGCTGTTGTGCGATCAGGGCCTGAAGGCGGTGCAGACGCTCGACCGCGACGGCCTGCTCGGGCGCGTCCTTTTCGGCGGCCGGTGTGCCCGGCCGCGCCGAGTAGCGGAACGTGTAGGCGGCGGCGTAGCGCACGCGCCGCACCAGATCGAGCGTCGCCTCGAAATCGGCCTCGGTCTCGCCGGGGAAGCCCACGATGAAATCCCCCGACAGCGCAAGATCCGGCCGCGCGGCACGCAGGCGGTCGACGATGGCGAGGTAGCTCTCGGCGGTGTGCTTGCGGTTCATCGCCTTCAGGATGCGGTCCGATCCCGACTGCACCGGCAGATGGAGGTAGGGCATCAGTTCGGGCACCTCGGCATGGGCGGCGATCAGGTCGTCCGTCATGTCGTTCGGGTGGGAGGTCGTGAAGCGGATGCGATCCAACCCGTCGATCCCCGCCATCTCGCGGATCAGGCGGCCGAGGCTCCAGACGCCGCCCGGCCCCTCGCCGTGGTAGCCGTTGACGTTCTGGCCCAGCAGCGTGATCTCGCGGACGCCGCGCGCCACAAGGGCCCGCGCCTCACCCAGAAGCCGGTCGACGGGGCGCGAGACTTCGGCCCCGCGCGTGTACGGCACGACGCAGAAGGCGCAGAACTTGTCGCAGCCCTCCTGCACGGTCAGGAAGGCGCTCGGCCGCGCGGCGGGCGTGCGCAGCTTGGGCAGGTGGTCGAACTTGTCCTCCTCGGGCATGTCCGTATCGATGGCGGTCGACCCGCCCTCGACCGCGCGCACCATGTCCGGCAGGCGGTGATAGGTCTGCGGTCCGACCACCAGATCGACGAGCGGCTGGCGCGCGACGATCTCGGCGCCCTCGGCCTGGGCGACGCAGCCCGCGACGCCGATCTTCAGATCGGGCTTGGCGTCGCGCAGCGGACGCAGGCGGCCGAGGTCGGAATAGACCTTCTCGGCGGCCTTCTCGCGGATATGGCAGGTGTTCAGCAGGATCAGGTCCGCATCCTCGGGCCGGTCCGTCACCTCGTAGCCGGACGGCGCCAGCGCCTCGGCCATGCGCTCGCTGTCGTAGACGTTCATCTGGCAGCCATAGGTCTTGACGTGCAGCTTCTTCGGCGCGGTCATCACGGATCTCCGGGGGCGGGCATGCGTGGCGGCAATAGCGCAGCGCAGCCCGACCCACAACGCGGGGGTGTTGCGCGGGCGCGGGGCTTGCACGAATGTGCCGCGAAACACGGGACGGGCCGCATGGATTTCACCTCGATCGAGGATCTCGCCGCGCGCGGCGGCGCGCTGGGGGCCGGCCCCGCGCTGATGCTGATCTGCGAGGACGAGGTCGAGATCGAAAGCACGATCCGGCATCACCTCACGGCGGGGTTCGGGGCGATCGTGCTGGCCGTGCCGCCCGGTATCGCCCTGCCCGATCCGCTGCCGGAGGGGGTTCACCGCCTCTCGCTGGATCGCCGCCCCGCGGCAATGACGACGGTCTGCGTCAACGCGCTGATCCGGGCGCGGCCGCCGGGGGCGTGGACGGGCTACGCCTACAACGCCGAATACCTGTTCCACCCGTTCGCCGAGACACGCCGGATCGGCGAGGCGATGGCCTTCTGCACCGAGGAACGGCGTGACGCGATCCTCTGCTTCGTCATCGACCTTTATGCCGGGACGCTCGACGAAGGATCGGTCGGCGTGGACCGCGAGGACGCGTGGATCGACGAGGCCGGATATTTCGCGCTCCGCCGCGACAGCCATGACGACAGCGGCCCGAAGGAGCGGCAACTCGACTTCTTCGGCGGGTTGCGCTGGCGGTTCGACGAGCACGTGCCCCCCGACCGCCGCCGCATCGATCGTGCGGCGCTGTTCCGGGCGCGGCCCGACCTCGTGCTGCGCCCCGACCACACGCTCTCGGTCGAGGAGATGAACACCTATGCCTGCCCGTGGCACCACTCGATGACGGCCACGGTCGCGTCCTTCCGGGCGGCCAAGGCGCTGGCCACGAACCCCGGCTCGCGCGCCGCGATCAAGGGCTTCCGCTGGGACGGATCGGTCCGCTTCGAATGGCGGGCGCAGCAGATGATGGATCTTGGGCTGATGGAGCCGGGGCAGTGGTTCTGACGGCGAACGACTGAAACATTTGCCCTCGATCTCGTGAGGCGGCGTGGGGTGAACGTGTGTCGCCACGCGGCGGGACGACGTGTCACACCTGCATCACACCAACGCACGGAGCACGACATGACCGATACCTCACCCGCCCGTCCGGGGCTGAACGCGCAGACCCTCGGGCTGATGTTCATATCCGGGTTCGTCGCAACCTGCGCCTTCGACCTCTGGGGACAGCTCATCAGTCCGGGGCTGGGCTTCGCGAACCTGTCGCCGCATGGCCTGGCCAAGAGCCTTCTGGGCACGTTCGGCCTGCCCAACGGTGACTTCGCAGGCTACTTCGTGCATTTCTACCTCGTCGGGCTGATCGGCTACCCGATCGGCTGGCTGTTCATCTTCAAGCCGATCTGGTCGCGGGTCGTGGGCGACATGCACTGGTTCGTGCCCTCGGCGATCTACGGCTTCGGCCTCTGGGTCTTCGCCATCGGCGGGATCACCGCGATCGCGGGCCTGCCGTTCTTCCTCAACTTCACCGGGATCACCTGGGTCGCGCTCGTGGGGCACGTCCTCTACGGGATCGTCATGGTCGCCGTGATGCAGATGCTCCGTCGCACCTGACCCCACGAAAAAAGCGCGCGCCCCCGTCTGGGGGCACGCGCCGGTCCGTAACCTCAAGGCACAGTCTCGGGGAAGGATTACACCTCGACGGTCTCGGACGTCCCTTCGATCGCGTCGGTCTTGGCACCGGGTGCGATCTCGATGCGGCGCGGCTTGAGCGCCTCGGGCACCTGACGCTCCAGCTCGACATGCAGCATGCCGTCGGCATGACTGGCGCCGGTCACGTGGACATGGTCGGCCAGCTGGAAAGTCTTCTCGAAGGCGCGGGTCGCGATGCCACGATGCAGGTAGGTGCGGCTATCGGCCTCGCCAGCCTTCTTGGCGGTGATCGTCAGCGCGTTCTCGCGCGCTTCGATGTTCAGATCGTCGGCGGTGAAGCCCGCGACGGCAATGGAGATGCGGTAGGCGTCATCGCCCAGCTTCTCGATGTTGTAGGGGGGATAGGTCGTCGCCGTATCCGCCGTCATGGCGCGGTCGACGAGATTGGCCATGCGGTCGAAGCCGACGCTGGCACGGTAGAGCGGGGTGAAATCATAGGTACGCATGTGCATCCTCACGTGAAGCGATACAGGTTGTGCCCCTCCGATGTGCGGACGGGGCGGGTGACGTCGGACCCGGAACCGGCCTCCGACGCGACTGATCTGGGAACCGGGCGGGACGCGTTCAAGGGCCCGGCGGCCCCCGCCGCGTCCTGGCCGACGGGTCGGCAGGACATCGCCCACCGACCCGTCCGTCACGGTCTGGATGTCAGGCGCCGCGTCCCGTCTCGGCCTGCAACGCGTCGATCCGCTTCGACGCATCGGCCTTGCTGAGACCCGGATCGAACGGCTCGCCCGCCTCTTCCGACAGCGTCTTGAGATAGCTGGCCTGCGCGCCCGTCATCGCCTCGTCTCCCGTGACCCAGTCATCGGGATCCTTGTCGGCATTGCCGGGCGCGTCCTGCTTGGGGGTGTCGGTCATCTGGGTCATCGGAACCTCCTCGGATGTAGATGTTCCGGTAACGTTCTGCGCCAAGGACGGTTCCCGAACGCGACACGCCCCCGACCCATGGGGCCGGGGGCGTGTCCTGCGTATCATGATCCGTGCCGTCAGGGCATCGGAACGACCGGCGCGGGCGGTGCAAAGGCCGCGACGACCGGCATGGCCGCCGCCGAGGTCCCGTCGATCACCTCGATCGCGGCCAGCACCGCGGCCGTATCCGTGGTGCCCAGGACGTTCATGACCACCTGGTCGCCGAAGCTCACCTGCACGTCCGCCCCGACGACATCGGCCGTCACGGCGGGCGCGGTGCCCCCTTCATGGAAGAGCTTGATAAGGTCCGTCCCGGCCTCGAAATCGGTCACCGTGGTGGCGTTCCCGGTCTCGATCCAGTCGCCCGCCGCGAAGGTATCGGCACCCGGCCCGCCCGCCGCGAGATCGTCGTCGCCCATCACGAAGATGTCGTCGCCCGCGAAGCCGACCATCCTGTCGCCCACATCGTCGCCGGTCTCGTTGAGATCCAGGTCGTAGAGGTTGGCATTCTCGGCGTCGTCGTCGGGGCCGACATTCTCGAACCCGATCATCACGTCGTCGCCGACACCGCCGACCAGAGTGTCGGCCCCGGTTCCGCCGGTCAGGGTGTCGTCCCCGGCCCGGCCGGTCAGGCGGTCGTTGCCCTCCAGCCCGAAGATGTCGTTGTCACCGTTGTTGCCCTCGATCGCGTCGTCCTCGGCGGTGCCGAGGGTCTGCGGGTTGACGATGGCCGGCGGCAGCGGCCCGCCGGTCTCTGGCGCCACGGCGGGTCCTTCGACCACGGACACGGTCGAGCCGTCGAAACCGGTCACGCCTTGAAGCGTCACGATCGCCTCGCCGCCCAGCGCCACGATTGTGTTGCCGTCGACCTCGGTCGTCGTCACCGCCGGAACCGCCTCGCCCGCGCCGAGCGGCGCATAGCTCAGCTCAAGCGTGTCGGCCGCGGGGTCGAAATCGGTGATCGTCCCGGTCCGGTCGGCCTCGATATAATCGCCCGTGCGGAAGGCATCCGCGCCGGTGCCGCCGGTGACCGTGTCGAAATCGCCGAACAGGATGTCGTCGTCGCCCGAGCCGCCGTTCAGGCTGTCGCCCCCGCCCTCGCGGTTGGCATAGGCGCCATCACCCTCGGGCACTTCGATGCCGTTGAGGCTGTCGTTGCCGATCCCTCCGAGCAGGGTATCCGCGCCCTCGCCGCCGACGAGTTCGTCCGCGCCGCGCTGGCCGTTGAGGAAATCGCTCTGGAAGCCCCCGTCGAGATCGTCGTCGCCACTCCCGCCGGCCAACCGGTCCGCGCCGAAGCCGCCGTCGAGCGTGTCGTCGCCGAGCCCGCCATTGAGGCTGTCGGCCCCGAGATCGCCCTTGAGGAAATCGTTCCCGCCGACGCCGTTCAGAACATCGTCGCCCGCGAAGCCGCGAATGAAGTCCGCGTTCGGCGTCCCGTCGAGAGTGTTGGCCTCCGCGTCCCCGAGGATCGCGTCGAGCGCGCCGGGATCGATGACCGGGGGCGGCCCCTCGCCGCCGCCTTCGCCACCTTCGCCGGGACCGGCAGGCGGCGCGGCCGTATTGTCGTCGTCGTCATCGAGACCGATGACCAACCCACCGAACAGCAGGACCGCGAGAGCCGCGAAGATACCCATGACCGATTCCCCCAAAACGCAATTCCGCCCTACCTCCATCTATTTTTTGCCATGATTGCAACTCTTTCGAGACATAATCGGCATCTGCGGGGACAATGCGGACGGCCCGCTCCAATCGTTTCTTAAGAAATGGTTAAGGGCGGGCTATTTCGGCTCGATGAGGTCCCACCGGTTTCCCCAGGGATCTCGCCAGACGGCGACGGTGCCGTGTGATTCGCGGCGTGGCGCCTCTTCGAAGTGGCCGCCGGCCGCCTCGATCCGGGCGGCGTCGCGGGCGAAGTCGTCGGTCCGTAGGAACAGCCCCACCCGGCCCGCGAACTGATCGCCGATGGCCGCGATCTGACGCGCGCCGTCCGCGCGGGCCAGGACGATCTCCACGTCGCCCGCGCGCATCGTGACCCACCGCTTCCGTCCCTGATCCTCGTCGGCGGTCAACGCGAAGCCGATGGCCGCGAAGAAGGTGATTGCGGGATCGTAGTCCGGCACGATCAGCGCGACCGCGCCCAGCCGCATCAGGCGCGGGTTCCGGCGAAGCGCGCGGCCCAGTCCTCGCGTTGCTCGTCGGTGATCTTCGCGAAGAGCACGTCCGGCACGGTGAACCCGTGGCCCGGCGGCAGCACGCCCATGGCCGTCGCCACATCCTCCGGCCAGCCCGGCTCGGCCCCCATCGCGTCGAGCATCGCGCCTGCCGCGTCGGGGATGAAGGGTGCCGACAGGTTGGCGTAGAGGGGGATCAGGTTCAGCGCCGTCCGGACCTGCATCGCGGCCTGTTCGGGGTCGGTCTTGAACGTGGCCCAGGGCGCGGCCTCCTGCAGATACTCGTTGCCCGCAACCCAAAGCGCCCGCAGCTCGGTCGCGGCCTTGCGGATCTCGATGCCGTCCATGTGGCTCTCGTAGCGCGCAAGCCCCTCGGCCAACCGGGTGCCCAACGCCTGCTCCGCCTCGCCCGGCGTCCCGCCCTCCGGGATCGCCTCGCCGAATTTCGAGCGGCAGAACTTGGTGATCCGGCTGACGAAATTGCCCAGCACATCGGCCAGATCCTTGTTCACGTCGGTCTGGAACGCCTCCCAGGTGAACTCGGTGTCGTTGTTCTCGGGGACGTGGGACAAGAGCCACCAGCGCCAGTAATCCGGCGGCAGGATCGCCAGCGCCTGGTCCATGAATACGCCGCGACCCTGGCTCGTCGAGAACTGGCCGCCGTCGTAATTGAGGTAGTTGAAGGACTTCAGGTAATCGACCGTCTTCCACGACTCGCCCGACCCTAGGAGCGTGGCGGGAAAGCTCAGCGTGTGGAAGGGCACGTTGTCCTTGCCCATGAACTGGACGTAGCGCACGTCCTGCGCGCCTTCGTCGGTGCGCCACCAGCGGCGCCAGTCGGCATCGCCTCGCCCCTCCGCGTCGGCCCATTCGTTGGTCGCCGCAATGTATTCGATCGGCGCGTCGAACCAGACGTAGAAGACCTTGCCCTCCATCCCGGGCCAAGGGGCGTCGCCCTTGGCCACCGGAACGCCCCAGTCAAGATCGCGGGTGATGCCACGATCCTGCAGCCCGTCGCCGTCATGGAGCCATTTCTTCGCGATGGAGGTGGTTAGCACGGGCCAGCCGACCTGTCCGTCGATCCAGGCATCCAGCCGGTCGCGCAGCTTCGATTGCAACAGGAACAGGTGCTTGGTCTCCCGCACCTCAAGGTCGGTCGAGCCCGAGATGGCCGAGCGCGGCTCGATCAGGTCGGTGGGATCGAGCTGCTTGGTGCAGTTCTCGCACTGGTCGCCACGGGCGCGGTCGTAGCCGCAATTCGGGCAGGTCCCCTCGACATAGCGGTCGGGCAAGAACCGCCCGTCGGCATTCGAGTAGACCTGGCGCGACGACCGCTCCTCAATCAGCCCGGCATCGTCCAGGCGACCCGCGAAATGCTGCGTCAGGCGATGGTTCTGGGGGCTGGACGACCGACCGAAATGATCGAAGGACAAGCGGAACCCGTCGGCGAGATCCTTCTGCACCTGCCACATCTCGGCGCAGTACTCGGCCACCGGCTTGCCGGCCTTGGCGGCGGCCAGCTCGGCCGGGGTGCCGTGCTCGTCGGTGGCGCAGATAAACATCACCTCATGCCCGCGCGCCCGCGCGTAGCGCGCGTAGAGATCGGCCGGAAGCTGCGAGCCAATCAGGTTCCCGAGATGCTTGATCCCGTTGATATACGGGATGGCTGAGGTGATCAGGGTGCGGGGCATATACGTCTCCGGAGGGTCGTTGGCTTCTAGGAAACCGCCCTGACCCTCGCAAGCGCCGTCTCCCGCCCGGATCCTCTGGCCCGAAATACCTCGGGGTCCGGGGCAGAGCCCCGGCGCCCGCCGCGGGCGCTCAAGTGAACTGTTCGCGCAGCAGCCGTTCCTCCAGCCCGTGGCCCGGATCGAAGAGCAGGCGGTGGCAGACCGACGGCTCGCTCGCCACTTCGACGCGCACCACGTCGCGGACCGACCGGCTGTCGGCTTCGGCCATCATCGGGCGCTTGTCGGGGTCGAGCACGTCGAAGGTCACCGCCGCCGTCCGGGGCAGGAGCGCCCCGCGCCAACGCCGGGGCCGGAAGGCGGACATCGCCGTCAGCGCCAGCACGTCCGACCCGATCGGCAGGATCGGGCCATGCGCGGAGTAGTTGTAGGCCGTCGATCCGGCCGGCGTCGCGACCAACGCGCCGTCGCAGACCAGCTCTTCCATCCGGACGCGGCCGTCGACGCTGATCCGGAGGCGTGCGGCCTGCGGGCCCGCGCGCAGCATCGAGACCTCGTTGATCGCAAGCGCCTCGACCACCTCTCCGCCCGCGCGCGTCGCCACCATCTTCAGCGGATTGGTCACCGCCTCCTCTGCGTCGCGCAGCCGCGCCGTCAGCCCGGTCTCGGCATACTCGTTCATCAGGAAGCCGACGGTGCCACGGTTCATCCCGTAGGTCGGCGCGTCCAGATGCATCGTCGCGTGCAGCGTCTGCAGCATGAAGCCGTCGCCGCCCAGCGCCACGATCACGTCGGCCGCGTCGGGGACGCATTGACCGTAGCGCTCCGTCAGGCGCCCGAGCGCGTCCTGCGCCTCGGGCGTGTCCGAGGCCACGAAGGCGATGGCGCGGGCGCGGTTCGGCATGGGGTCCCCCGGTTTCCGGCAAGGGTTGCGGGGTGCCGATCGGAAACGCAAGCGTCGCGCGGCGGGGGCGATGCGCCGCTTTGGCCGCTTTTCGTCCGCCCCCGTCTTGCGTATGAGGCGCCATCCAGTCCGAGGAGTGTCCCGATGACCGCCCCCTTCCGCGACGACGGCTTCTTTACCCGCAGCCTGTCCGAGACCGACCCCGAGATCGCCGCCGCCACAGTCTCCGAACTCGGCCGCCAGCGCGACGAGATCGAGCTGATCGCCTCCGAGAACATCGTTAGCCGCGCCGTGATGGAAGCGCAGGGCGGCGTAATGACCAACAAGTATGCCGAGGGCTATCCGGGCCGTCGGTATTATGGCGGGTGCCAGTTCGTCGACATCGCCGAGGACGTCGCCATCGACCGCGCGAAGCAGCTCTTCGGCTGCGGCTTCGCCAATGTGCAGCCGAATTCCGGCAGCCAGGCCAACCAGGGCGTGTTCACCGCGCTGCTGCAGCCGGGCGACACGATCCTCGGCATGTCGCTCGACGCGGGCGGTCACCTGACCCACGGCGCGCGCCCGAACCAGTCGGGCAAGTGGTTCAACGCGGTGCAATACGGCGTGCGGCGCCAGGACCTGCTGCTCGACTACGACCAGGTGCAGGAACTTGCGACCGAGCATAACCCGAAGATGATCATCGCCGGTGGCTCGGCCATTCCGCGGATCATCGATTTCGCCCGCATGCGCGAGATCGCCGACAGCGTCGGCGCGATCCTCCTCGTCGACATGGCGCATTTCGCAGGGCTGGTCGCCTCAGGCCACTACCCCTCGCCCTTCCCCCACGCCCATGTCGCCACCACGACGACGCACAAGACCCTGCGCGGCCCGCGCGGCGGCATGATCCTGACCGATGACGAGACCATCGCGAAGAAGGTCAATTCGGCGATCTTCCCCGGCATCCAGGGCGGACCGCTGATGCATGTGATCGCGGGCAAGGCCGTCGCCTTCGGCGAGGCGCTCCGTCCGGGCTTCAAGGAGTACCAGACGCAGGTGATCGCCAATGCCAAGGCGCTGGCCGACCAGTTGCAGAGAGGCGGGCTCGATATCGTCACGGGCGGCACCGACACGCATCTGATGCTGGTCGATCTGCGGCCGAAGGGGGTGAAGGGCAACGCGACCGAGGCCGCGCTGGGCCGCGCCCACATCACCTGTAACAAGAACGGCATTCCCTTTGACGACGAGAAGCCGACGGTCACGAGCGGCATCCGTCTCGGCTCACCCGCGGGCACGACGCGGGGCTTCGCCGAGCCCGAGTTCCGCGAGATCGCCGACCTCATCGTCGAGGTGGTCGACGGGCTGGCCGCGCACGGTGCGGATGGGAACGGCGCTGTCGAGGATGCGGTGAAGTCCCGCGTCCAGGCGCTCTGCGACCGCTTCCCGATCTACCCCGACCTCTGACTCGGGGCGCAAAACTCTTCGGCGAAGAGTTTTTCATGCGAGATATTCGTTGAATATCTCGCTGCCCCGCGCGCAGGCTGGGCCGCATGACGACCGGATTCTTTCATGACGAGCGGTGCCTCTGGCATGGCGGCGGCAACTACGCGCAGATGGCGCCTGTGGGCGGGCTCGTGCAGCCGATCGCGGGTGGCGGCGGGCTGCCCGAGGACCCCGAGACGAAGCGGCGGCTGGTCAACCTTCTCCGCGTCACCGGGCTGATGGGCGAGATGTCCGAGCGCACCGCGCGCCCGATGGACCGTGCCGACCTGCTGCGCGTTCATCCGGCCTCCTATCTCGACGCCTTCGCGACCGCCTCCGAGGCTGGCGGGGGCGAACTCGGGATGCGGGCGCCGTTCGGTCCTGGCGGCTACGACATCGCGCGCCTCTCGGCGGGCCTGGTCGGGGACGCACTCGATGCCGTAATGTGCGGCGATCTCGCCAATGCCTACGCGCTCAGCCGCCCGCCGGGGCATCACTGCCTGCCCGACCGGCCCAACGGGTTCTGCCTCCTGGCCAATATCGCGCTGGCCGTCGAACGGGCCCGTGCCAATCGCCCCGGCCTCCGGGTCGCGGTGCTGGACTGGGACGTGCATCACGGCAACGGGACCGAAGCGATCTTCGCCGCCGACGCCGATATCCTGACCGTCTCGATCCATCAGGAGAACAACTACCCGCTCGACACCGGGCAGTTCGACACCGAGGCCAACGCGAACCTCAACATCCCCCTGCCGCCCGGTGCAGGCCACGCCACCTATCTCCACGCGATGGAGCGTCTCGTCCTGCCCGCGATCCGGGCCCACGCGCCGGACGTCGTCATCGTCGCCTGCGGGCTGGATGCCTGCGTGCTGGACCCGCTGGGACGGATGATGGCCACCGCCGAGACCTTCGCCGCGATGACCGCGCAGGTCATGGGACTCGCGGGCGACATCTGCGGCGGACGGCTCGTGATGGCCCATGAGGGTGGCTATTCCGAGGTCTATGTGCCGTTCTGCGGCCATGCCGTCCTGGCGACGATGGCCGACAGCGCGACCGTCGCACCCGACCCCTTCGCCGAGACCTTCGCGCGCCGCCAGCCGGACCCGTCCTTCGATGCCTTCGTCGCCGGTCGGATCGCCGAAATGGCCGAGGCGCGAGCGGCGCGCCACCCATGATGTCGCAGCCGTCGGAGCCGTGATTGTAACGAAACCGTGTGTCGTCTATCACTTCGCATACGATGGAATTCCGCCGGGGGGGCGCTGCCAATGAAGAAGGTCTACGGGTCCGCCGCGGAGGCGCTGGACGGCGTGTTGTTCGACGGCATGCTGATCGCCGCGGGCGGGTTCGGCCTTTCGGGCATCCCCGAGCTTCTGCTGCAGGCGATCAAGGATGCGGGCACTAAGGACATGACCTTCGCGTCCAACAACGCGGGCGTGGACGATTTCGGCATCGGCATCCTGCTGCAGACCCGGCAGGTCAAGAAGATGATCTCGAGCTACGTGGGCGAGAACAAGGAATTCATGCGCCAGTATCTCGGGGGTGAGCTGGAGCTGGAGTTCAACCCGCAGGGTACGCTTGCCGAGCGCATGCGGGCGGGCGGCTGCGGCATTCCAGGCTTCTACACGAAGACCGGCGTCGGCACCGTCATCGCCGAGGGCAAGGACCACAAGGAATTCGACGGCGAGACCTACATCCTCGAGCGGGGGATCGTGGCCGACCTGTCGATCGTGAAGGCATGGAAGGCCGACACCACGGGCAACCTCGTGTTCCGCAAGACCGCCCGCAACTTCAATCCGCCGGCCGCGATGTGCGGCAAGGTCTGCGTCGTCGAGGTCGAGGAGATCGTCGAGGCCGGCGCGCTCGATCCCGATCACATCCACCTGCCCGGCATCTACGTGCATCGCATCATACAAGGCACGCACGAGAAACGGATCGAACAACGCACGACACGACCGAGAGGAGGCGCTGATGGCACCTGATCGCGAGTTTCCTGCACACGGTACGGCCCAGCCCGAGGCCAATCGCGCACGTGCCTCCGGCGGCTCCGGCGGTCGCAAGCTGGCCGCAGTGATGGAAGACAGCGCCGCGCTCGAAGGGTTCAGCCGCGTCCGCGTCGCGGTCGTGTTGGCCGATGCGCGCGCCGAGGATCAGCCGATCGTCTACGTCAATTCGGCCTTCGAGCGGACGACGGGCTATTCGCGCTCGGCCGCCATCGGGCGCAACTGCCGGTTCCTGCAGGGCGAGGACACCGACAAGGACGCCGTCGACCGCATCCGGCACGCCGTCGCGGACGGGCGCGACGTCACGGTCGATCTGCTGAACTACCGGGCCGACGGATCGCCCTTCATGAACCGGCTGATCATCGCGCCGATCAGCGACAGCAATGGCGAGCCGATCTTCTTTCTGGGCATCCAGAAGGAAATCTACGCCTCCGAGGCCGAGGAAGAGCACGCCCACGGCCTGCTGCGGATGCTGCACGAGCGGGTGCAGGGTGATCTCGCCATGGTCCTCAAGCAGCTGGGCCAGGAGGTCACGGGCTACGACACCCGCGCCGCCGAAGACATGAACCGACGGCTCGAATGTCTTCAGCTGGCCTATGAAGGCATGCAGCTAGCCGACCGCCAGCAGGACATCCATCCGGGCATCGACCTCGGTTCGCTCCTCAGCCGCGCGGCGGCCGCCATCGCCCATCACGAGGGGCGTCCGGGCATCCGCTACGTTCAGGATATCGACCCGATCGACGTCAATCTCGACGCGGCGGTCCGGATCTCGCTCCTGATGTCGGAAGTCCTCTCCAACGCCTTCCGCCACGCCTTCGAGCGCGTCGACGAGGGCGTGGTCGAGCTGCGCATGACCAAGCTCGCGGCGGGCGGCCTGCGGCTGACGATCGGCGATGACGGCGTCGGCCTGCCTGCCAACGAGCCGTTCCCGAACCCCGAGACCGTCGGGGGCCGCCTGATGGCGACGCTGCTCGACGGGCTGGAGGCGACCCTGACCCCCGTCCGCGGCGCCGCCGGCACCGTGGTGATGATCGACGTGCCCGTCGACATCGTCGAACTCTAGGAGAGAGCCATGCCCTGGGACCGCAACCAGATGGCCGCGCGTGCCGCGCAGGAGCTGCAGGACGGCTGGTACGTCAATCTCGGGATCGGCATCCCGACGCTGGTGTCCAACTACATCCCCGAGGGAATCGAGGTGACTCTGCAATCCGAGAACGGAATGCTCGGGATGGGCCCCTTCCCCTACGAGGGCGAGGAGGACCCCGATCTCATCAACGCCGGCAAGCAGACGATCACCGAACTGCCGCACTCGGCCTATTTCGACAGCGCCCAGAGCTTCGGCATGATCCGGGGCGGCAAGATCGCGATGGCGATCCTCGGCGCGATGGAGGTGGCCGAGAACGGCGACCTCGCCAACTGGATGATCCCCGGCAAGCTCGTGAAGGGCATGGGCGGGGCCATGGACCTCGTGGCGGGCGTCGGGCGCGTGGTCGTGGTGATGGATCATGCCAACAAGCACGGCGAGTCGAAGCTCCTGAAGGAATGCACGCTGCCCCTCACCGGCAAGGCGGTCGTGGACCGGATCATCACCAATCTCGGCGTGCTCGACGTGGTCGAGGGCGGGTTGAAGCTGGTGGAGCTGGCCGACGGCGTCACCGAGGACGAGCTGCGCGATCTGACCGAAGCCACGCTGGTCGCCTGACGCTTGGCCGCGTTCGAGATCACCCGCGAGGATGGCGAGAGCGGCGGTCGCTGGCTTCTGAAGTCGGACGGCCACGAGGCCGAGATGACCTATTCGCGGCTGGGCGACAGCAAGATCATCGTCGACCATACCGGCGTGCCCGACGGCCTGCGCGGTTCGGGCGCGGGACTTGCCCTGGCCGAGAGAATGGTCGCGGACATGCGGGCCGAAGGGAAAGGCGTGATCGCGCTCTGCCCGTTCGTAAAGGCGCAGGCGCGCAAGCATCCCGAATGGGCCGACGTGATCGAATAAGGTCCGTCGGGCCGCGCTAGCCGCCCATCAGCGTCGCATCGAAGACGCATCCGTCGCCCGGCAGTTCGGGCGGGGTCGTACACATCGTCCGCGCCACGTTCCACGCCGCCATGACCTTCGGCACATAGGCACGGGTCTCGCCGTAGGGCGGCACGCCCTCGTGGCGGCGCACCGCCCCCTCGCCCGCATTGTAGCCCGCGAGCGCCAGGACGGGATCGTTGCCGAACTCGTTCATCAACCAGTCGAGATAGGCGACCCCGCCGCGGATGTTCTGCGCCGGATCCCGGGTGTCGGAGACGCCGAACCGCTCGGCCGTGGCCGGAATCAGCTGCATCAGGCCGCTGGCCCCCTTGTGCGAGAGCGCGTCCGTCCGCCCAGCCGATTCCACCGAGATCAGCGCCAGCACCAGCGCAGGCGAGACCCGCGTCCCGACCGAATGGCGCAGGATGTCGGGGCCGTGATGCTTGGCAATGTCGCGCAGATGCGCCAGCGGCGGGGCCGCGACACCGCTGTCCTGCGGCGGCCGGGCGGCGACCTGGGCCGCGGTGCGGAACCGGCCCGGTACGTCGCCGATCTCGGGTGAGACGGCGGACCAGAACCACGCCTGCTCGCGGTTGCGCGATGCCGGCTCGGACGGCGCGGTGCGGGCGACCATGTCCTCGGGCAACTCGGGCTGGGACGGGCGCGGGGCGGCCTCGGGCGCGGGCGGCTCGATCTGGATATTGATGAACTTCGTCGTCCCCGCGGCGGGCGGACGCACGCGCTTGAACGTGAAGTCGGCAAGCGCCGGGCCCTGCGGCACGGCACAGGCCAGCGCCGCCGCGAGGACGAGAGAAACGGATCTGATCATGGCGAACTGCTCGGTTCTTGTTTTCAGGCACCTTGCCACGTGGGCGCCCCATCTGTCATGGGTCGGGCAGGCAGGCGTGGCCCCTGTGTGACATTCGCCGTGCCGGTGCCGCCTTTCGTTGGATCGCACCCCAGGCCAGACGCTTTGCGGCCACGCTATCGTTGCCGGATCACGGTCAATTCCCCGTAAATCTGCTATTGTCCCCAATTCGATCCGAATTGGACACGTTTCCGCCCCATTTCGCCATCATACCGGTTTCATCGGGTCGTGGCGGCGACGGCAGACCGCTTCTGCGGCCCGATCAACAAAAGGCACCGAGACACTCGGGCAAGACGTGACAATCGAGCAGTCCCCGCCCTCCCGTTGGCAGGCGGAGGGGGATCAAGAGGGAAGTGTCACATCTCCATCGGTACGGACCGAGGGACAGAGGGTCGTGCTGGCAGGCGCGGCCCTCACTCGTTCAACAGACCGCCGCCGCGTGCCGGATCGGCGCATTAACCACGCAGAACTTTCATGCCTTTTCCCCGCGCCCGTCCCATTCCCGCCCGGATTCGCCGCGATACCGATGGCATCGAAAGGGCAAGCCGCCCGACGATCCGAACCGTAAGACTTGCCACCGAACCTCAAGGAACACTCCAATGCTGAACGCGATCAACACCTTCAAGAACGACGAATCCGGCGCCGTGACCGTCGACTGGGTCGTCCTGACCGCCGCCCTCGTCGGCCTCGGCCTCGCCGTGATGGGCGTCGTCTCGCAGGGCGTCCAGGACATCTCGGGCGACATCGAGACTCAGCTCAAGACCGACATGATCGGCGCGGGCTTCGGCGCCGCCGGCACCGGCCTCGACCTGACGAAGTAATCGTCTCCACCGCCTTTCCCCAGGCGAGACAGGGCGCCCCGGACCAGATCGGTCCGGGGCGCCTCTTTTGGTGCCAATCCCCGGGATCGCGCCGATCTGTTGCGCGAAACACATCCTTTGCCATGCGATGATCCGAAACAAACCCCGCTCCCGTCCCATTCCCGCCCGGATTCGCCGCGATACCGGTGGCATCGAAAGGGCAAGCCGCCCGACGATCCGAACCGTAAGACTTGCCACCGAACCTCAAGGAACACTCCAATGCTGAACGCGATCAACACCTTCAAGAACGACGAATCCGGCGCCGTGACCGTCGACTGGGTCGTCCTGACCGCCGCCCTCGTCGGCCTCGGCCTCGCCGTCATGGGCGTCGTCTCGCAGGGCGTCCAGGACATCTCGGGCGACATCGAGACTCAGCTCAAGACCGACATGATCGGCGCGGGCTTCGGCGCCGCCGGCACCGGCCTCGACCTGACGAAGTAATCGTCTCCACCGCCTTTCCCCAAGGCGAGACAGGGCGCTCCGGACCAGATCGGTCCGGGGCGCCTTTTCAATTGTTCGGAACCGGCCACCGAACCGTCCGCGAGACTCCCCGCCCCCTCCACGGATTCGCCGCAATCCGACGCCAAACCGGAAACGAACCGCTGCAAGGCAGCTCGATTTTCCAACGAGGACCCCGTCCCATGCGTCTCATTTTCGGTCTCGTCCTGCTCGCCGGTCTCGGCCTCGCAGGATTTGCCATCCACACCGCCCAGGGCCGCTTCGCCCAGTACCAGACCGCGCTGGCCTCGACCCAGCAGCAGATCATCACCACGACCGAGGTCTTGGTGGTGCGCCGTCAGCTGCGCTACGGCGACCAGCTGCGCCGCAACGACGTCCGGCCGGTCGCCTGGCCCGCCGACGCCGTGCCGATCGGCGCCTTCACCAAGATCGAGGAGGTCTTCCCCGAGGGCGAGGAGGAGTTCCGCACCGTCCTGCGCGTCATGGAACGCGACGAGCCGCTGCTCTCGGTCAAGGTGACCAAGCCCGGCGAAGAGGGCGGCGTCGCCGCCAGCCTGACCCCCGGCATGCGCGCCTTCACGCTTCAGACGGACGTCAACTCGGGCGTCTCGGGCTTCCTGCGACCCGGCGACCGCGTCGATGTCTACTGGACCGGTTCGGGTGCCGGTGGCGGCGTGACCCGCCTGATCCATGCGAACCTTCCGCTGATCGCGATCGATCAGCAGACCGACGAGGAGCGCAACGCCCCCACCATCGCCCGCAACATCACCGTCGAGGTCGCGCCCGACGTGGTCGCCAAGCTGGCGCAGGCGCAGGCGACGGGACGTCTCTCGCTGGCGCTGGTCGGTGTCCGCGACGAGACCGAGAGCGCGCCGGTCGAAGCGACGCTCGAGGCCATCCTCGGTGCGCAGCAGACGCAGGAGGCCGGCAAGATCTGTACCGTCCGCACCCGCAAGGGCGCCGAAGTGGTGATGATCCGCGTCCCCTGCCCCGACGAATGATCGACCCCAGAGACGGGGCACGGGGGCCGCGATCCGACCGGGATCGCGGCCCCCGTTTCCGTTCCGTTAATATGTCCGAAAGGTGGCGAAGTGTGGCCCTCGCGCATGCCCGACATCAGGCGAATCACGTGCCGGATTGCTTTTTGAAGGGCTTTCGCCATGGTGAACGCGATGCGGGCGTCAGATCCGCAACAGAGCAGCGTGATCAGAGAGGCAGGTCACAATGAAGTTTCGTACCATCCTTCGGGCGTCGATGCTCGGGGTGCTGATTTCCGGTACCCCCGTGGCCGATGCCTATGCCGAAACCCTCCGGATCGCGCAGGGTCGTGCGCAGACGGCACTTCAGGTGCCGCTGAACCGCGCCCTCGTACTCGAATCCGACGTTCCCTTCGCGGAACTGTCGGTCGCGAACCCGCTGATCGCGGATATCGCGACCCTCTCGGAGCGCACCGTCTACGTGCTGGGCAAGGCGCCCGGCCGGACCACGCTGACGCTTCTGGGGCCGGACGGACGCCTCATCACCAATGTCGAGGTGCAGGTCATCCCCGACATCGCCGAGTTCAAGGAGCGGCTGCGCCAGCTGCTGCCGTCGGAGCATATCGAGGTGCGCACCGCCAATGACGGGATCGTCCTGTCGGGCACGGTGTCGTCCTCGCAGAAGCTCGACCAGGCCCTCGAGATCGCCAACCGCTACGCGCCCGATGCCGTGCTCAACCTGATGGTTGTCGGCGGCGTGCAGCAGGTGCAGCTCAAGGTGCGCTTCGCCGAGATGTCCCGCTCCATCAGCAAGGAGCTGGGCGCGAACCTTACGTTCAACGCCAATGACGGCCCCGCGCCGAACCCGAACCTGACGACAAACTCGACGCCCGGCCTGACAGGCACGGCGGTCGGCACCGCGACCTTCGCCTTCGGCGGCGGCAACTACAACGTGGCGCTGACGCTTCAGGCGCTGGAGAATAACGGCCTCGTCCGCACGCTGGCCGAGCCGAACCTCACGGCGCTCTCGGGCCAGCCGGCGCGCTTCCTCGCGGGCGGCGAGTTCCCCCTGCCCGTCCAGGGCGCGGAGGGCCAGGTCTCGGTCCAGTACCGGCCCTTCGGCGTCGAGCTGCAGTTCACGCCGACCGTCGTAGACGACGACATCATCAACCTCGTGATGGACGCATCGGTCTCGGCCATCGATACCGCCAACAACGCGACGATCGGCGGCGCGGTCGTGCCGGCCTTCAGCCAGCGCCAGTCCTCGACAACGGTCGAGCTGCGCGACGGCCAGTCCTTCGCAATCGCGGGCATCCTTCAGGACGAGTTCCGGGACGGCACCAGCCAGGTGCCGTGGCTGGGCGACGTTCCGATCCTCGGAGCACTGTTCCGGTCCTCGAACTATCGTCGCGCGCAGACCGAGCTGGTCATCATCGTCACCGCCAACCTCGTTTCGCCGGTCTCCGGCGATGCCCTGGCGCTGCCGACCGACCGGATCCGCCCGCCGACCGAGAACGAGCTGTTCCTCTACGGCCGCGTGTCCGGCGGGGCGCCCAACGGCACCCGCGCCTCGACACGGGGCGGCGAGGCCGCGGCGCAGGACTTTTCCGGAAATTACGGCTACGTGATGGAGTGAGATGATGAAAACGCTCCAGATCACCCGCCGCACGCTCCTTTCCGGCCTCGGCCTCGCCACCCTCGGGGCCTGCACCGGCGGCAATCGCCTCGCGGGCGGCGAGGTCGATGAAGGCGCCTTCGGCAACCCGACGATGCAGAACATGCTGGTCATGAACGGTGAGGCCCCGGCGGTCAGCCATCTGGGCCAACGCTTCGCAAGCTCGGTACCGACGACGATCAACTTCGCCTTCAACTCGGCCGGGCTCGACGCGACGGCCCGCTCGGTCCTCGACCAGCAGGCGCATTTCATGCGGCAGTTTCCCGAGGTTCGCTTCAGCGTCTACGGCCACACCGACAAGGTCGGATCGAACGCATATAACGAGCGTCTCGGCCGTCGTCGCGCACAGGCCGCCGTCAACTACCTCGCACAGCGTGGCGTGTCGCTCTCGCGGCTCGAGGCGCTGGTCTCCTTTGGCGAGACGCGGCCCCTCGTGCCGACGCAGTCGCGCGAGCGCGCGAACCGCCGCACCGTGACCGAGGTTGCAGGCTTCGTTGACGGCAACCCGTTGGTTCTGGACGGAAAATACGCACAGATCGTCTATCGCCGCTACGTCGCGAGTGCCGGCCCGACCGGCTGATCCGACCCCCATCCGGACCCGAACGCCCCGTGCCACCGCGCGGGGCGTTCGGCGTTTTCGGGGGTCCGGCAAATCCGACACGCTTTGTCCCCGGTGTTTCCTATAATTTCACTTCTTGCGTCCAATTGTTGCCCGAATTGCGGAGCAAGACCGAGGTGCGGGGCGCAATCTCTCCCCGCTTTGGCCCGTAGGGGCCGTCAGTGATGTTTCGCCCCGGACGATCCGGGGATGTCGAAAGCGGTGATCGAATATGTCGAGCAATCTCGCGATCCTACCCGAACCCGAACCGCTCCGCGCGGTCACGGTGTCGCGCGATGTGCAGGAATTCGACCTGCTGATCGAAGATATGGAGGCCGAGCTGGGCGAAGCCTGGGGCGACCTCGACTTCGCCGAGGCCGCCGCCTTCCTGCGCCAGGACGAGGCGCAGAAGCTGGAATTCCTCGTGCTCGCCATGGACCAGGAGGACGAGCCGCGCCTCTCGCAGGTGATCGAGCTGATTTCGCTGGCGAAACGCGCCACGCTCCGCGTCATCCTCGTCGCCGAAGGCCTCGGCCCGATGGCCCTGCACGAGCTGTTGCGCGCGGGCGCCGACGATTTCGCCCCCTACCCCCTTCCCGAGAACGCGCTGTCCGAGGCCGTGGCCCGCATCCGCACGCCCGGCCGCGCCGATAGCGACGACATGATGCGGCGCGCCGGCGCCGACCTTCCGCAAACCGTGGACGGCACGACCGCGCCCGCCCTGCCGGCGACCACCGGCGGCCGCACGGGCGCGACCGAAGGCGCGGTCTTCGCGATCCAGTCCGCCGCGGGCGGCAACGGGGCGACGACCATCGCCGTCAATCTCGGGTGGGAGCTGGCCAACATCTCCAAGACCGGTGCGCCGCGCGTCTGCGTCGTGGACCTGAACCTGCAGTTCGGATCGGTCGCGACCTATCTCGACCTGCCCCGGAAGCCGATGATCTACGAAGTGCTGAGCGACGTCTCCAGCATGGACGAACAGGCGTTTCGCCAGGCGCTGGGCACCTACAAGGACGTGTTGTCGGTCTTCACGGCGCCCGCCGACGTGCTGCCGCTCGACCTGATCGGCCCCGAAGACGTGACCGGCCTCCTGACCCTCGCGCGGGACTGTTTCGACATCGTCATCGTCGACATGCCTTGCACCGTGACCGGCTGGACCGACACGGTAATCTCGCAGGCCGAACTGTTCTTTGTCGTCTCCGAGATGGAGGTGCGGTCGGCCCAGAATGCCCTGCGGTTCCAGAACCTGCTGCAATCCGAAGGCGTCTCGACCGAACGGCTGAGCCATCTCTTGAACCGGGCGCCGGGCAAGATGGACATGGGCGGCCGCAGCCGGATCGAGAAGATGGCCGAAAGCCTCGGCGTCAAGTTCCATGCCGTGCTGCCCGATGGCGGCAAGCAGGTCACCGAGGTCAACGACCAGGCGGCGCCGCTGCGCGAACTCGCGCCGCGCAACGCGCTCACCAAGGAAATCCAGAAGCTCGCCCAGGGCCTGCACGAGGCGCGCGAGCGCATCGAAGCCGGCGACGACGTCGTGTCGGCGAAGGCGCGGTCGAAGAAGCGGGCCATCTTCGGCCTCTCCTTCGGCTGACTACAGAACGTAAGGGCAGACCATGTTTTCACGCTACAAGAAGCCGCAGATCGAGGGCGCCAAGCCCATCGGCGCCGCCGCGGCGAAGCCCGACGCGTCCCCCGAGGCCGCGGTCGCGGATGCCGCCCCCGCAGCCGCCCCCGCCAAGGCCACCCAACCCAAGGCCGCCGCCCCCGCGCCCGAGAATAAGGATCTCAAGCGGCGCGAGCGGATCGAGGGCCTCAAGACCGAGATGCATCACCGGTTGCTCGACAACCTGAACCTTGCCGCGCTCGACAAGGCCGATCCGAACGCGCTCCGCGCCGAGATCGTCGCGATCACGACCGAGGAGCTCGCCGAGATGGGCGTCGTCCTCGGACGCGAGGATCGCGACATCCTCAACGGCGAACTCTTCGACGAGGTCACGGGCCTCGGCCCGCTCGAGCCGCTTTTGAAGGACCCGGACGTCAACGACATCCTCGTGAACGGGCCGCACAACATCTATGTCGAGCGCGCGGGCAAGCTCTCGAAGTCCGAGATCCGCTTCAAGGACGAGCGGCATCTCCTGCGCATCATCGACAAGATTGTCTCGGCCGTGGGCCGCCGCGTGGACGAGTCGAACCCCTATGTCGACGCCCGCCTCAAGGACGGCTCGCGCTTCAACGCGATGGTGCCACCGGTCGCGGTCGACGGCTCGCTCGTCTCCATCCGGAAGTTCAAGAAGGAGAAGCTGGGCATCGACCAACTGGTCGAATTCGGCGCCTTCACCGAAGAGATGGCGATGTACCTCCAGGCTGCCTGCGCCTGTCGCCTCAACGTCATCGTCTCGGGCGGAACCGGCTCGGGCAAGACGACCACGCTCAACGCCCTGTCGTCCTTCATCGGCCAGGCCGAGCGCGTGTTGACGATCGAAGACACCGCCGAACTCCAGCTGCAGCAGGATCACGTCGGCCGCATGGAAAGCCGCCCGCCCAACGTCGAGGGCAAGGGCGCCGTCACCCAGCGCGATTGCCTGCGCAACGCGCTCCGGATGCGCCCCGACCGTATCATCGTCGGCGAGACGCGCGGCGAGGAAGTCATCGACATGCTCCAGGCCATGAACACCGGCCATGACGGCTCGATGACCACGATCCACGCCAACAACGCCCGCGACGCCATCAGCCGTCTCGAGAACATGATCGCGATGGCCGGGATCGAGATGCCCCTCAAGGCCGTCCGCGCCCAGATCGCCTCGGCCGTGAACCTGATCGTGCAGGCCTCGCGCCTGCAGGACGGCTCGCGCCGGATGGTGTCGATCACCGAGGTGACCGGCATGGAAGGCGAAGTTATCACGCTGCAGGAAATCTTCCGCTACGAGCGTCTCGGGCTGGAGCCCGACGGCACCATCATCGGCCGTTTCACCGCGACCGGGATCCGCAGCCACTACGCCGACCGATTCAAGGCCTGGGGCTACGACCTGCCCTCCAACATCTACGAACCTGCCGAGGGCCGCTGACATGCAACTGTCGATCGAACCACTTATCTATATCGCGATCTTCGGGTCCATGCTGCTGGTCATCGGCGGCATCTATCTTCTGATCTTCGGCGAGAGCATCAAGCTCAACAACCGCGTCAACCGCCGTCTCGCCCTGATGGAGAAGGGCGCCACCCGCGACGAGGTCATGGCCCAGCTCCGCAAGGAGATGTCGCAGCACGACGGCGCCAAGCAGATCCCGCTCTATTCGCTGATCGCCGAGAAGGCGCAGAAGGCCAACCTCGCCTTCACACCCGGCATGCTGATGGGGATCATGGCCCTGCTGGTCGTGCTGTCCTTCCTGATGATGACGCTCTTCACCGGCGCGTCGCTGCCCATCCGCATCCTGATGTCGATCGTGTTCGGCATCGGTGCGGTCTATGTCTGGGTCAACGGCAAGGCCAAGAAGCGCCTCGCGCTGATGGAGGAACAGCTGCCCGACGCGGTCGAGTTGATCGTCCGCAGCCTGCGCGTCGGCCACCCGCTGAACTCCGCCATCGGCATCGTCGCCAAGGAGATCGCCGACCCGCTGGGCTCCGAGATGGGGTTCATCGCCGACGAGGCCGCCTATGGCCGCGACATCCCCGAGGCGCTGCGCGCGCTAGCCGAGCGAGTGGAGCTGCAGGATCTGCGCTTCCTTGCGGTGGCCGTCGCCATCCAGCAGAAATCCGGCGGTAACCTGGCCGAGATCCTCGAGGGCCTGTCGAACGTCGTCCGTGCACGGTTCAAGCTCTTCCGCAAGGTCAAGGCGATCACAGCCGAGGCGCGCTGGTCGGGCGTGTTCCTCTCGGCCTTCCCGATCCTCGCGCTCGTGGGGATCAACGTGATGAAGCCCGACTACTACACGGACGTGAAAGACACGGCCTATTTCATCCCGGCCGCCGCGGTCGTCTGCGTCTTCCTCCTCGTGAACGTCGTGTTCATGCGGATGATGGTCAACATCAAGGTCTGAGGGGCCCGCCATGGACATGATCGCATCCGTCATCGAGGGCATGCTGGGACCGGACGGCATGATGTATGTCGCGGGCGCGGCCGGGGTTCTCCTCGTGCTGCTCGCGCTGCCGATGCTCCTCACCAAGAAGAACGATCCGCTCGACCGCATCGCGCGCGAACGCAAGGAGCAGGCGCTCGAAGGCACGCCCGAGACGCTGAACCGCCACGGCACGCGCAACGAGCATCTCGCGAAATACGCGCAGCTCCTCGATCCGCAGGATGCCGAGGAGATGACGAAGGCGCGCAAGCTCCTGATCCAGGCGGGCTATACCCATCGCGACGCCGTCCGCACGCTGACCGCCGCACAGCTTCTGCTGGGCCTCGGTCTTTTGGTGCTCGGTGTGCTCTACAGCTTCCTTCTGGCGGGCGACCTGACGCTCGTGAAACAGGTCAGCTACACGCTCATTCCTGGCGCGGTCGGTTACTACGCCCCGAAATACTGGGTCCAGAAGCGGGTCGCCAAGCGCCAGGAAGAGATCCAGCAGGGCTTTCCCGACGCGCTCGACCTTCTTCTGGTCTGCGTCGAGGCGGGGCAGTCGCTCGACCAGTCCATCATCCGCATGGCCACTGAGATCGAGCCGTCCTACCCCGCCCTGGCCGGCGAATTCCTGATGGTCGCGCAGGAGATGAAGGCCGGTAAGGACAAACCCGACGTGCTGCGCGCCATGGCCGAGCGCTGCGACATCAACGATATCACCAGCTTCGTGACCGTTCTGATCCAATCAGCGACCTTCGGCACCTCGATCGCCGACGCCCTGCGCGTCTACGCCAACGAGATGCGCGATAAGCGGGTCATGCGCGCCGAGGAAAAGGCCAACGTGCTGCCAACCAAGCTCACTGTCGGCACGATGATGTTCTGCGTCCCTCCGCTCCTGATCATCCTGATCGGGCCGTCGCTCCACGGCATCGCCGATACGCTCGGCGGCGGCGGGGTCGGGTTCTGATGCGCCGCGCGGCGCTCCCCCTCCTCCTTGTGGCCGCGCTGGCATCGGGCTGCGCGCAGGGCGTCAGCGGCCGCGGCGCGGTGCCCGAGGACGGGCTCCTGCCGCCGGGCACCGCCAAGGGGCCGGGGGTCGATCCGCTGATCGTCGGCGACCGCCTCCTCGCGGCCGGCGAGCCCGAGCTGGCCCTCGAAAGCTACATCCGCGCCGGGATCGAAGGCGACGGCCTCACCCCCGAGGTGCAGCTCGCCATGGCCACGGCGAATATCGAGCTGGGCCGCCTCGGACAGGCCGAAGCACAACTGCGCACCCTCGTCGCCGCCGAGCCGCGCAACGCCCGTGCGCTCAACAATCTGGGCGTCGTCCTTCTCGAACAGGGCGAGACCGGCGAGGCCCATCGCATCTTCAAGACTGCGTTCGCGTTGCAACCCTCGCCGGAAATCCGGGAGAACCTGCGCGTTTCCTCTTCCCGTATGGTGATCCCCGTCTACGATGACGGTCAAGATGACACCTTCACGCTGACGCGGCGGACGAACGGGACCTGGGGTCTCAGCCCACCACGCGGCGGATAACAAAAACCGAAGGTATCGAGCAGAAAAGGACGCAAAAATGCGCCACCCGATCTTCCTGACCCTCGCTCTCGGGGGCAGCCTGGCCCTGTCGGCCTGCAATTCCACCGATGGCGACGTCACCCGCGCGATCGACAGCGTGCGCAACGAGCAGGGCGGCATGCGCGACGTCATGCTGACCGTCGCCCAGCCGACCGAGGCGGTGGCCTTCTTCAAGCGCGAGACGGCGGCCGGACCCGACGACGTCGAGGCCCATCGCGGTCTCGCCCAGAGCCTGATCCGCGCCGGTCGCCCGACCGAGGCGATCCTCGTCTGGCGCGACGTCCTCGAGATGGAGGGGGCGACCCATGACGACCGGGTCGATCTGGCCGACGCGCTGATCCGCACCTCGGACTGGACCGAGGCGAAGGCCGTGCTCGACACGATCCCGCCGACCCACGAAACCTTCAAGCGCTACCGCCTCGAGGCCATGGTCGCCGACAGCCAGCAGCAATGGTCGAAATCCGACAGCTTCTACGAGACCGCCGTCGGCCTGACGACGACGCCGGCGGGCGTGCTCAACAACTGGGGCTTCTCGAAACTGACGCGCGGCGACAGCGAGGCGGCCGAACGGCTCTTTACCGAGGCGATCACCTATGACGACGATCTCTTTACCGCGAAGAACAACCTCGTCCTCGCGCGCGCCGCGCGGCGCAGCTACGCCCTGCCCGGCATCCGCATGAACCAGGAACAGCGCGCGCAGCTTCTGCACACCGCCGGCCTCGCCGCGATCAAGCAGGGCGATGTCGATATCGGCCGCAACCTTCTGCAGGACGCGATCGACACCCATCCGCGTCACTTCGAGCCTGCGGTCCGCGCGCTCCAGGCCCTGGACGCCTGACGCGATGGACGGTCTGTCGACCCTGGCCGCGACACCGTTGCAGGGGCTCGTCTTCGGGCTCCTGTCGCTGCCGATCTGCATCTACGTCGCCTATACCGACCTGTCGCAGATGAAGATCCGCAACACCGCCGTGCTGGCGCTGTTCGTGGTCTTCGTCGTCGCCGGGATCTTCGTGATCGCACCGCTCGTCGACTACCTCTGGCGCTTCGTGCATCTGGCCGTGATCCTCGCGGTCGGGTTCCTCCTGACGATGATCCGAGCCGTCGGCGCGGGCGACGCGAAATTCGCCGCGGCCATGGCCCCCTTCATCGCGCTGCCTGACGTGCCCGACGTCCTGATCCTCTTCGCGATCCTGCTGATCGTGACCTGGGTCGGCCACCGCGTCCTGCGGGCCGTCCCCGCGGTTCGGGCCCTCGCGCCGGACTGGCGCAGCTGGTCCGAGAAGAAGGACTTTCCCATGGGGATCACGCTGGCGGCGACGCACCTGGCCTATCTCGGCCTCGCGGCCGTCGGCCCCGGTTAAGACAGTCTCAACGGGCCGGGTGCGACAGTCCCGGCCCCGACGCACGAGAGGACGATGCCATGAACATGCAGGCCGACCCGAGCATCACGGGTGTCCCCGCCCCCGCCCAGCCGAAGACCCTCGCCGATACGGGACTGACGCCGGTGATGCTGCGTGACATCATGCTGAAGACATGCTTTCGCAAATCCGTCGACACAACGCGCGAGATCGCGGCCGCCATCGCGCTGCCGCCGGCCCTGACGCAGCAACTCGTCGACAACGCGCGCGAGGCCGGGCTGATGCAGGCCACCGGCACGATGCATGCCGGCGCCTCCTCCGAGATGGGGTTCACGCTGACCGAGGCGGGCAAGGCCCGCGCGCTCGACGCGCTGACCCAGTCGGAATATTACGGCGCGCTGCCCGTCCCGCTCGAGGCCTACAAGGCGCAGGTCAAGGCGCAGTCGATCAAGAACATCCACATCAACCGCGAGCGGCTGATCGCCGCGATGGGCCATCTGATCCTGCCCGACGGGCTGATCGACCAGCTCGGACCGGCGGTCGGCTCGGGCAAGTCGGTCCTGATGTACGGCCCCCCCGGCAACGGCAAGTCGTCCATCGCCGAGGGGATACGCGCGGCCCTGGGCGATAACATCTGGGTCCCGTCGGCCATCGAATATGCGGGCCAGGTCATCACGGTGTTCGACCCGATCGTCCACACCGCCGTCGAGCAGGTTAACGATGAGAACGCGCTCAGGAAGTCGAACGTGCGCGTCGATCCGCGCTACGTGCTCTGCAACCGGCCGACGGTGATGACCGGCGGCGAACTGGCGCTCAGCATGCTCGATCTCAACTACAATTCGGTCGCGCGCACCTACCAGGCATCGCTGCAGCTCAAATCGTCGGGCGGGGTATTCATCGTCGACGACCTCGGCCGCCAGGAGGAGCCCCCGCAGAAGCTGGTGAACCGCTGGATCGTCCCCATGGAGATGGGCTACGACATCCTCGCGCTGCAATCGGGCGAGAAGTTCGAGGTGCCGTTCGACACGCTCGTGGTCTTCTCGACCAACTTCCATCCCAACAAGATCTTCGACGTCGCGGCGTTGCGCCGGATCTTCTTCAAGGTGCTGATCGACGGCCCAACCCAGGGCGAGTTCCTCAAGATCCTCGCCATGGTCGCCAAGAAGAAGAAATTCGCCCTCGACGAGCAGGCGCTCGTCCACCTTCTGAAGTCGAAATACCCCGAGATCGACAACGTCTACGCGAATTACCACGCGCCCTTCCTGGTCGATCAGATGATCGCGACCTGCAACTTCGAGGGCATGGAATACCGCATGACCCCCGAACTCGTGGACCGCGCCTGGGCCAACCTCTTCGTCGAGGAGGGCGATATCGTCCACTGACGCGCGCCGCCCGCCTGTCGCGCGCGACGCCACAATACCTACCGATTGCCACAATCGACGCTGCACCCTGCCCGAATCCTGCCCGACTGCCTCGTTAATCACGATTCCAACGAACAATACGACAGCACCGGGAGAGACATTCAGATGACCACCACAGCCAAGACCCGCTTCACCCGTATCGTGAACCTGACGGGTATCGCCGTCCCCGGCGCGCTGGTGGCCGGCGTCATCGCTGCCGGATCGACCGTGATGATGGACCTGCGCGGCAACGACATGCGCACGCTCGATGCCGAGACGATCCACTCGGTCGAGTTCATGTCCCAAGCCGCTGACGCCATCGAGACGGCCTGCAATGCCACCGGATGCCTCCCCGAGGACCTGTCCGCCGTCATCTCCGCCGGGGCGGCCGCGATGTCCGAAGGCGATCTTCGCGAGGCGCTGCGCCTGCAGGCCATGACCCTGGCCGAGAATGGGCGCAAGCTCGACGCCCCCGGGACGACCGACGCCGCGCGTGCCACGATCCGCGCCGAGACCGAGGCCGAACTTCTGATCGCGTCGCTCTACCGCGCCGAGCTGCGCCGCCGCTGATCCCCGCACCGCACAGTGCCGATGACGGCCCCGTCCAACAGGGCGGGGCTGTCTGCGTTTTCGGCTCCAAAGTCACCTACATTTCCCGAAATGGCACCAATCCGAACGGTATCGGGCCACATGGGCGCCCGAATCTCCCGTCAGGTTGACCGCCAAGGACGCAGGTCCCCCCCACGCAATCACCGCGAACACAGGACAATGAACATGACCTTCAAGCCCCAGACCTTCCTCTCCGACGACTCCGGCGCCGTGACCGTCGACTGGGTCGTTCTCACCGCCGCTCTCGTCGGTCTCGGCCTCGCCGTCATGGGCGTCGTGTCGACCGGCGTGCAGGACATCTCCGGCGACATCGACGGCCAGCTGAAGTCCGACGACATCATCCAGGTCGCCTTCACGGATGGCGCCGCGAGTTTCGAAGCCGCCGCCGCGGCGCTGGGCCTCGACCCCTCGGCCGAGATCTCGGGCATGACCAACCTGACCAACGAGCAGATCGGCACCGCCGTCGCATCCACCGCCGGTGCCGCCGCGATGAGCCAGGCCGCCCTCGACGATTTCGGCGCCGCCTACGCCGCCTTCGAATCCGGCACCGGCTGGGAGACGACGACCTCCAGCACCGATCCGGTCTCGGGTGTCGTCACCACGACGACGACCGCCAACACCTTCTCCTATGGCGGCCAGACCTACAGCGACATCAACGGTGTCCAGGGCACGGCCGACGCGCTCGGCGCGCAGGCCACCTACGATGCGGGCCGCGCCACGGCCTACCAGAACGAGGCGACCGAGCGCGGCATCTGATCCCCGCTCCGTCGTCGATCGAAAGGGCGTCCCGCGGGGCGCCCTTTCTCTTTGGGTCACGGGGGTTATCTCCGCTCCATGGACCTGCCCCCCGCCCTTTCCGCCTTCTTCGAGCGTCGACACTGGACCCTGCATCCGCACCAACGCGAGATGCTCGACCGAAAGGATGCGCCGAGCCTCCTGCTCATCGCGCCCACCGGCGGCGGCAAGACGCTTGCGGGGTTTCTGCCGACCCTGGTGGAATGCGCGGATGGCCATGACGGTCTCCACACGCTCTACGTCTCGCCCCTGAAGGCGCTCGCCAATGACATCCGCCGCAATCTCGCGACCCCGATCGAGGAGGCGGGCCTGCCCATCCGGGTCGAGGACCGCACCGGCGACACCTCCTACACCAAGCGCCAACGCCAGCGCGCCGACCCGCCCCATGTTCTGTTGACGACGCCCGAATCCCTCGCGCTGATGATCTCCTACCCCGATGCCGCCCGCACCTTCGCGGGCCTGCAACGCGTCATTGTCGACGAGATCCACGCGCTGGCCGACAACAAGCGCGGCGATCAGCTGATGCTCGCCCTTTCGCGGCTCCAGACCTTGGCACCCGGCCTGCGCCGCGTCGGCCTCTCGGCCACCGTCGACGACCCCGGCGTCATCGCGCACTACCTCGCGCGTCATCCCGACCCCTGCCCGATCGTCCAGGCCGATCCCGGCCCGCCCCCCGACATCGCCATCCTCGAGACCGAGGAGGCACCGCCCTGGGCCGGCGCCGGCGGCCGCTACGCCATTCCCGCCGTGCTCGAGCAGGTGCGCGCCCACGACACCACGCTGATCTTCCACAACACCCGCGCCCAGGCCGAGATCTTCTTCCACAACCTCTGGCTCGCCAACGAGGACGACCTGCCCATCGGCATCCACCACGGCGCGCTGGCCAAGGAGGCGCGGCTGCGCGTCGAACAGGCCATGGTCGCGGGCCAGCTCAAGGCCATCGTCGCCACCGGCTCGCTCGATCTCGGGATCGACTGGGGCGACGTCGACCTCGTGATCCAGATCGGCGCGCCCAAGAAGGTCAAGTCCCTCGTCCAGCGCATCGGCCGCGCCAACCACCGCTACAACGCGCCCTCCAAGGCCCGGCTCGTCCCCGCCAACCGCTTCGAGGTGATCGAGTGCCACGCCGCCCTCGAAGCCGTCCGCGCGGGCGAACTGGACGGCGACCTGCGGCTCGACGGGCCGCGCGATGTCCTCTGCCAGCACATCGCATGCGTCGCCTGCGCCGCCGACTTCCACGAGGACACGCTCTTCGCCGAGATCCGCTCCGTCGGTCCGTATTCCACCCTCAGCCGCGCCGCCTTCGATGAATGCCTCGAGTTCGTGGCGACCGGCGGCTACGCGCTTCGCGCTTATGACCGCTACCAACGCCTCAAGGAACGGAGCCCCGGTGTCTGGGGCCTCCGCGACCCGCGCGCGGCGCGCCAGATCCGGATGAACCTCGGGACGATCATCGACACCGACAAGCTCAAGGTCCGCTTCAAGGGGCGTGGCGGCATGCCCCTCGGCGAGATCGAGGAGGGCTTCGCCTCGACCCTATCACCCGGCGATACCTTCCTGATGGGCGGCCAGATCGTCCGCTACGAGAACATGCGCGAGTTGACCGTCGAGGTGTCGCCCCGCCCCAACAAGGAGCCCCGGATCGCGACCTATATCGGCTACAAGTGGACCACGTCGGTCCAGCTGGCCGCCCGCATCCAGGACATGCTCCACGAACAGCGCTTCGACGCGCTGCCCGATCACACGCGCACCTGGCTGGAGCTTCAGGCCGAGGTCTCGACCATGCCCGAACCTGGCCGCCTGCTGGTCGAGCAGTTCCCGCGCGACGGCCGCCATCATGTCTGCATCTACGGCTTCGCGGGCATCAACGCGCACCAGACCCTCGCCCTCCTCGTGACCAAGGGGATGGAGGAGAACGGCCTCGACCCGCTGGGCTTCGTCTCGAACGACTACGCGACGCTGATCTGGGGGCTGGAGCCCGTCGGCGACATCCGCCCCTACCTGCGACACGACGGCGTCCACGCGGCCCTCGAAAGCTGGCTGAACGGCAACGCAGTGATGAAGCGGACCTTCCGCAACGCGGCGATCATCGCGGGCCTGATCGACCGCAATTATCCCGGCAAGCGCTCGACCGGGCGACAGGCCGCTTTCTCGTCGGACATCCTCTACGACACGCTCCACCGCTACGACCCCGACCACCTGATGCTCAAGATCACCGAGGAGGAGGCGATGCGCGGCCATATCGATTTTGGCCGGGTCGAGCTCCTCCTGAACACGGTGGGCGACCGCATCGACCAGGTGAAGCTCGATCGCGTGACGCCCCTGGCCGCGCCGATGTTTCTCGAACGCGGCATCGTGCCGATCAAGGGCCGCGGCGAAGGCAAACTGATGCTCGAGGAGGCCGAGAAGCTGATGGCCGAGGCGGGCCTCTCGCTCGAGTGACGCGACGCCCCGTCCCCTTGCCCTCGCCGCCGTGCCGTGATTCACCGGACAAATGCGGAACGCCCACGCCTTTACCTTCGCCGGCGAACACCTCGTCGCGCGCCCGTCAGGGGCCCTGCACTGGCCCGCGGCGCGCCTTCTGGTGGTCAGCGACCTGCATCTGGGCAAGTCCGAACGCATCGCCCGCCGCTCCGGCATGCTCGTCCCGCCCTACGAGACGATCGACACGCTGACGCGGTTGCAAGACGACATCGCAGCGACGGACCCGGCGGTCGTCATCTCGCTCGGCGACAGCTTCGACGACATGGCGGCGGCGGAGGCGCTGGACCCGTCCGACATCGCGTGGATCGAAGGGTTGATGGCCGGGCGCGACTGGACCTGGATCACCGGCAACCACGACCCCGCGCCCACTGGCCTCGGCGGTCACGCGGCCGAGGGTGTGACCTGCGGCCCCCTGACCTTCCGCCACATCGCCACCGAGCATGGACGCCACGAGGTGTCGGGCCATTACCATCCGAAGGCCGCGCTCTGTGTGAAGGGGCGCAACATCTCGCGGCCTTGCTTTCTCCATGACGGCAACCGCCTCATCATGCCGGCCTACGGGACCTATACCGGCGGGCTGCGCTCCCGCGACCGGGCCTTGACCGACCTGATGGGTGCACAGGCCCGGGCGATCCTCGCGGGGTCGCCCATGGTCGAGATCCCGATGCCGCGCTAGGCTCGCCCGATGATCCGCGCCCTCGCCCTCGCCCTGACCCTCACGGGATGCGCCGCCGCGGTGGCACCCCTCCTGCCGTCCTATCGCGACACCACGGTCGCTATCGCGTCAAAAGCCGATTTCGACCCGGCCCGCTTCGCCGGCCTATGGCACGAGGTCGCGCGCTTTCCCGTCGCCTTCCAGTCCGACTGCCCCCGCGCGACGGCGGAGTACGCCGCGCCCACCGGCGACCGGTTGCGCCTGCGCAACACCTGCCGGACGCCGGACGGCACGGCCATCCGCGCCATCACCGGCGATGCGACCGTGATCGGGCCCGGCCGCCTGCGGGTCGAGCTTTCGGGCGTGCCCTTCGCCGCACCGCTCTGGGTTCTCTGGACTGACGCGGATTACCGCACGGCCGTGCTGGGTCAGCCCAACGGGCGCGCGGGCTGGATCCTGAACCGCGATCCGGCCATTCCCGAGGACCGTTTGCGCTCCGCGCTGACCGTGCTCGACTTCAACGGCTACGACACGACGCAACTGCGCTACGCACCCCCGAATCGTTTGCGTTAATTTTGAATCGTTTGCGATTTTCTTCGCCCGATTCGCGAATCGGTATTTGACGCGCGAATCACCCATGGGGTAGAACATCCCTACCAGCCCGGAAGTGGCGGGAAACATAACAATATGAATACGTTGGGACAGGCGGTCATGTCGGGGACATGTGCTGGGGCACAGGTCATATCCACCGTACAGGCGCGGGTGGACGGAGCTTTTCCGTCCGCCCGCAACCCGTTTCCGAAAGGTGCATCCTTTCGCTGGTTCGGCCCGCCCCTGCGGCTCGACGGCGACCGATCCGCGCTCCTTTTGCCACAGGCGACCGGGCTCGCCGAACTCCGCACCCACCTTCCGGCCGCCATCGCCAAGCTCTCGCGTTCCCGCGGTGATGCGACGGCGCCGGCTGTCCAACTCGACCCCTGGGACGATCCCGAGGCGTTGATCCTCTCGGATGGCGACCAACATTGGTCCGCCCACCTGATCGAGACCGCGTCGGGCGACACCCTTCTACATTTTGCGGACGACCTCCCGCCGCCGAACACCGAACTCCGCGTGACGCAGACGCCCGTCCTGCGCGTCCCCGCCCCGGCCCGCGATCCGATCTGCTTCACCGAAGGCACGATCATCGACACCGAGGACGGCCCCCGCCCGATCGAGGCGCTCTATCCCGGCGACCGCGTCCTCACCCGCGACGACGGCCCGCAAGAGATCCTCTGGATGGGTCTTCGCCGGATTTCCGGCGCGCGGCTCTATGCCATGCCGTCGCTGCGCCCGATCCGCATCCGCGCGGGCATGCTCGGGGCGGATCATGGCGCGGACCTCCTCGTCTCGCCCGGGCATCAGCTGCTCGTGGACGGCCGGAAGCCCCGCGCGCTCTGGGGCGAGGCGGAGGTGCTCGTGCGGGCGCGCGACCTCGTGGATCATGTCGCCATCCTGCCGGAACGCGGCCGGCGCGAGGTGATCTATGTCCATCTCCTATTTGCGCGCCACCAGGTGATCTACGCCAACGGCGCCCCGACCGAGAGCTTCCACCCCGCCGAGGCGGACCTCGAGCACCTGAACCCCGTCGAACGCGAGGAACTTGCCGAGATCTGTGCGCCCGAGGCCTACGGCCCCGCCGCGCGCCGCGTCCTGACCCCGGCCGACGCCGCGATCCTGCGGCATGACGGAGCGCCGCGGCACCTTTCTTGACACCCTGAGCGGCGCGTCATAAAGCGCGGCTTCCATTGGTGTTGGTGGCCCCCGCGAGGGGATGCCTGTCAGGCTTCGGCCAGAGGACAACGCCCTTCATAGCGCCCCACCGGGCGCGCTCTATCGAAGGAGATCAGCCGTGACCAAACGCACGTCTGCCAAGTACAAGCTCGACCGCCGCATGGGCGAGAACATCTGGGGTCGCTCGAAGTCCCCGGTCAACCGCCGCGAATACGGCCCGGGCCAGCACGGTCAGCGCCGCAAGGGCAAGCTGTCCGATTTCGGCCTGCAGCTTCGCGCCAAGCAGAAGCTCAAGGGCTATTACGGCGACCTGACCGAGAAGCAGTTCAAGCGCATCTTCGCCGAAGCCGCGCGCGTCAAGGGCGACACCGGCGAGAACCTGATCGGCCTGCTCGAGCGTCGTCTCGACGCCGTCGTCTACCGCGCCAAGTTCGTGCCCACCGTCTTCGCCGCCCGCCAGTTCGTGAACCACGGCCACGTCCTCGTGAACGGCAAGCGCGTCAACATCCCGTCCTACCGCGTCAAGGAAGGCGACGTCGTCTCGGTCCGCGACAAGTCCAAGCAGCTGGCGCTCGTCCTCGAAGCCACGCAGCTGGCCGAGCGTGACGTGCCCGACTACCTCGATGCCGACCACGGCAAGCTCACCGCGACGTTCGTTCGCACGCCGGGCCTCGGCGATGTGCCCTACCCGGTGATGATGGAGCCGAACCTCGTCATCGAATACTACGCCCAGAACTGATCCGCCGCGGGGCCCCGCCCCGTCGCGCATATCGGCAAGCAAAGGACGCGCCCCCAGGGGCGCGTTTTCTTTTTGCGCGGCGCCTCGGACTCGGTGCATCGTGGTCACGCCCTGGCGCGGTACGGGAGGTATGGATGGAGGACAGCGGCGGCACGCTGAACGGGTTGATCGACGCGGTCGACACCTTCGCCGCCGCGACCGATGGCGACGACGCGTGGCTGCGCGCCGTGGCGTTGGTCGAAGACGAAGATGCAAATGCCCTGAACATGGTCGAATGCATGGCCGACGGGACCCCGGTCTGGTTCCGCAGCTCGATGTCGGAGGCTTGGCTCAAGGACTATTTCGACCAGACATTTCAGCAGATCGACCCGCTCCTGCTGGGGGCCTGCCGCGGCGGACGGGTCCTGCGGATGACCGATGGCCGTATCGACGGTATCACCGGCGACACGGCACCCGAGAGGGCGATGTCCGACCAGATCGTCCGCTGGGACTACCGCATCATCGACTTCTGCGCCTACACGGCCCCCGAACCGGGCAGCTTCAAGGCCATTTCCATCGCGAGGGCCGCGGATGCCCCCGCGCCGGACCGTCGGGCACAGCTTCGTGCCGCCGTCATCGCCGCCGCGATCGGCCCGCCCGAGACGCGCGACAGCCCCGGCGCCACGCCGATGATGGACCCCGCGCTCAGCACCCGCGAGCGCGACGTGCTGCGCTATCTCGCCGCCGGGCATCGCAACGACGCGATCGCGTTCCGCATGAAGATCGCCGAGGTCACCGTCCGCGCCCACGCCGCGCAAGCCCGCCGCAAGCTCGGCGCCGCCACCCGAGAACAGGCCATCGCGCTGGCCATCCGCTCGGGTCAGCTTCGGCTCTGAAGCTATCGGTTTCGATAGGTTTTCACCCCGGCCCTCCCCTTCGATGATCGCCGCAGAACGACCCGTCCGAGGTCGGCAGATCACGAAGGGAATACGATGAAACTGATATCCATGCTCGCGGGGGCAGGCCTCCTCCTGGCCGGTTGTGTCGAAACCGACGCGGGCTCCGACGGCTTCGTCCGCGTCACGGACGAAGCCGCCTTCCGGGCCGCCGTCGTCGGGCGCGATCTCGTCGCAGCGAATGGCGGCAACGGCAACTTCTTCCGCCTGAACGCGGACGGGTCGGTCTCGGGCAACTATGGCCGCGGCGCCCTCCAGGGCTCCTGGAGCTTCGAGGACGGCTATTGGTGCCGGACCTGGACGGCAGGCCTGAAACCGGAATCGCTCGGCAGCGACTGCCAGCTTGCAGAGCTTGCACCCGGCCAGGTCGCGCTGACGCGCAACCGGGGCGAGGGCAACCGCGGCGTCTTCGACATCCGCTAGCCATCGAACCTTCGATCGCCCGGCGGCTATGCCAGCCTCCAGGTTCTCCAAGCGCCCGCGAGACCCACGCGGTGACGTGCGTAACGAGTGCGGGACCGTCTCCCAACGGGGGGCGGTTCATTTTCGTGTCGCGTTCGATCCTCAGCGCGGCGGCGGCTCCATCATGAACCGCGCGCACCATTCCGACAGCGACGACAGGAACGCCGTATCCGGGGCAGAGGTCGATGGTGCCTCGAATTCCGGCAAATCCGAGAGCATCGCGCGGATCAACGGTCCATCCCCGCCCGCCATTCCCCGCTCGGCCAGACGGTGGAGTGCCGCGGGCACGCCCAGCACCTCTTCGGGATGGCTGTAGAAGGCCGCGAAGGGCGAGGCCCGCAGCGCTTCTACCAGGTCCGACAGCGCGGCGGGTTCGACGTCCTGATCGAGGCGCACGAGCCGCGTCATCGCACGGCCACGCACCACCGTCTGCGTCGTCGCGAGGATGAAGCTGACGGCGAGGGTCAGGACGACCATCCCGGTGATCCCCACCAGCACGCCTACAGCGTTCCAGACCGTATCCGTCGGCGCCGTCGTCGCCCCGCCCAGCGTCGACAGGAGATGGCCGACATGGGCCCAGATATCCACCAGACCCGCCGCCGCGTCCGGGGACGCATCCTCGACAGTCACGGCGGGTCCGCCCGAAAGGTAGATCAGCGTCCACGCCGCCGAGAATCCGACGATCCAGAACAGGCCGACCCCCGCCATGACCGCCGTTCCCGCGACGGCCTGCACCATGTCGGCGGCCCGCCCCGGCGCCAGCGCGCCATGCAGCGCGCGCAGGCCCCCGAAGACCCTGCGCGCCACAAGGCCCGAAAGGATCGGCCGGGCGATCGCGCCGATCGTCGTCAGGAGGAAATCGCAGAGCAGCCCGAGAAGAAGGAGCGTTCCGGCGACGAAGGCGAGGATCCCGAGCATCCCCAGCCCCTACCCCATCCCGCACGTCATTCCGACCCGGTATCGGTTTCCATCTACGGGCGCGGGTCCTATGTCTCGGCCTGCGACCAGAGGAGCCATCGAGATGCCAAGCGACCATCCCATTCACGCGCGGATCGACGGCGCCATCGTCATGATCGGCTTCGGCTCCATCGGTCGCGGGACCCTGCCCCTGATCGAACGTCATTTCGACTACGACCGCTCCCGCCTCCTCGTCATCGAGCCCGCCGAGGCCGGATGCGCCGAACTCGCCGCGCGCGGCATCGCGCATCGGCAGGTCGCGCTGACGCCCGACAATTACCGCGAGGTGCTGGGCGATGTCCTGACGCCGGGCGCGGGCTTCTGCGTCAACCTCTCGGTCGACACCTCCTCGCTCGACCTGATGCGCTTCTGCCGCGAGATCGGCGTGCCTTATATCGACACGGTCGTGGAGCCTTGGGCGGGCTTCTATTTCGACGACCTCGAGAATGCCGAGCGGACGAATTACGCGCTTCGCCAGAAGGTCCGCGACGAGAAGGCCGCGAACCCGGGCGGGACGACCGCGGTGTCGTGCTGCGGCGCCAATCCGGGGATGGTGTCGTGGTTCGTGAAGGCGGCGCTGTTGCGGCTGGCCGAGGATACCGGAGCGGACGCCACGGCACCCGCCGACCGGGCGGGCTGGGCGCGGCTGATGCATGCGCTGGGCGTCAAAGGCGTCCATATCGCCGAGCGCGACACCCAGGCCCGCGCGGCCCCGCGGCCCCGTGACACCTTCGTCAACACCTGGTCGGTCGAGGGCTTCATCGCCGAAGGCTTCCAGCCCGCCGAGCTGGGCTGGGGCACGCACGAGACTTGGTTCCCCGAAAACGCCCGCCGCCATGGCACAGGCTCGCAGGCGGCGATCTGGCTGAACCGGCCCGGCGCGATCACACGCGTCCACAGCTGGTGCCCCACGCCGGGCCCGCAATTCGGCTTCCTCGTCACCCATAACGAGGCGATCAGCATCGCCGATTACTACACCGTCGGGTCGGGCGCCGCGCCCGAGTTCCGCCCGACCTGCCATTACGCCTACCACCCCTGCGACGACGCGGTGCTGAGCCTGCACGAGATGTTCGGCGCGGGCCGCCAGCAGCAGGTCCACCACATCCTCTCGGAGGACGAGATCGTCACCGGGATCGACGAGCTGGGCGTCCTCCTCTTTGGGCACGCCAAGAACGCCCTCTGGTACGGTTCGCGACTGTCGAACGAGGAGACGAAGCGCCTTGCCCCGGACCAGAACGCCACCGGCCTTCAGGTCACCTCCGCCGTCCTCGCCGGGATGGTCTGGGCGCTCGAGAACCCGAATGCCGGGATCGTCGAGACCGACGAGATGGACCACGCCCGCTGTCTCGCGATCCAGACCCCGTATCTCGGCCCGGTCGAGGCCCACTACACCAACTGGACCCCCCTTCAGGACCGCTGGCAGCATTTCCCCGAGGATATCGACGAAAGCGACCCGTGGCAGTTTCGGAACGTGCTGGCGAGTTGAGGGGACTCTGCGGACGAAGCGGTCGTTTGCCCTTTGCGCTTCGATGGCTGCTCGCAGCCCAAAGCGGACGATTATTGTGGTGGATCAAAGACCAACGGAAATTCCGGCTCGCCGATCAAGCTCACAAAGTCGACTGAGTCCTGAAGATAGCGAAAACCCCAAGGGCTAAGGGTCAACAGACCTTCTGTCTTGGCATCATGCTCTCGCGCATCCCATAAATTCTGAGCTTCGATGTCTTTGACAAGCTCGGCAAACCTTTCCTGACTTAGATCGACTTCAGCCGGATCAAAACCGTGATCAGCAAACCCTATGCTATAGGGATCGCCAGCACCGTTCTCCCGAAACACAGCCAGAACGCGGCCCCCCAGATACTTGTTGATAGCCTCCTGCGCCAGATACTCGGGTGATGTCATAGGACCAGGCGAAGAGCAGCTAATCGAGAATGCACCAGTCTCAGGATCGTAACCGACCGTGGTTGGCATCGGTGGGTTCGCGCTGAAGCGGCCAATGATCTCGCGCGGCGGATGAAAAGACTGAATGGCCGACCGGCGCAGCTCTTGGAGCGTTTGAAAGAAGGCCACTCCAATCCCCACCAAATCAGACACTTCTCCATAGTCCAGCCGTGTTGCATACCCGCCATTTCTTTTGCGCAGGCGCAAACCGTCATCCCACAGAACGTAATCGGCGTGGCAGACTCCGTTGCGCACATCGTCGCGAAAGACATTCTCAAGAGCCTGGGATAGCCCCGTCATTCCAATCTTGTGCGCATGCGCCGCGAGGTTTCGAAATGTGGCGTTAGCGTTGGGGCCGATAACACGCTTCGGGTTTTGCCTTACACGAACTAGGTCTTGAAAAGGCCAAAGATTGTACGGCGCGCTTCCAACAATGCCCATCATGTTCTTTAGGGTTTCGTAGACGCCACCGGCCTCAGATAGCTGGCTATAGAGCAACAGAATTATTCGCATGTCTGCGAAGGATTCCACACGCCCCGTTGCCAGCCGTTCTGACAACTCGTCGAACACCTGCTCAGCGGTGATCGTTGTTGACCACCCGGCATCCTGCGCGCCCCTGAACTCACCGCTAAGCGAACCGGCAAAATCTAGTTCACTCATCCGACGAACGAACTTGAACAGAAGCCCAATTTGACAGGCTGTGTCATTGATAACGGCGGTTAGATCACTCATTGCGGTATGCTGCTCTTTGGTTCTCAAAGTCCTACGAAAGGGTAGCGTGGAGTACAAGAAACACTCGAATATGCGCTTCCGCCGTGTGGCAGTTCAACATTTCTCGCGAGTTCTCTTCTGCTTTGTTGTACGATCAATTGAGGTTCAATGACTTTGCAACTTTGCAGTGTCTGCTATCTGCGTACCTCTGATATTCGAAGAGACTGCAGCATCAGTCATTTTGGGCTCAAAGCAGCCATCTGCCAGCGCTTCAATCACTCCGTCACAACGTCCCAATCCACCAGCTCCTCGCCGGTCAGGATGTAGATCTCGTCCGCCGGGGTCGCCATGGCGGGGCCCATGATACCGAGGTCGATACCCATGGCGTCCAGATGCGCCAGCACCTCGGCCTGGCCGCGCTGCACGTCCTCGACGGCAAGGAAGGCCGGCAGAAGCGTCGATTCCCCGAAGGAATGCTGGTGGACGCCCAGCCGCGCATCCTCGGAGACAGTGCGCGCGACGCCGCCGGTGAACATGTAGGGGCAGGCCGAGAAGCAGACCGCGCCCGGGGCCAGCGCGGTGTCGAGGCCCAGCGCGCGGATGGTGCGCCCGATGTCCAGCGCGTCGGACACGCTGCCGCCGGGGCTGTCGAGCTGGACCAGTTCAGCCGCCTCGGCCTCGAGCGCGCGGACGATGCGCTCGCCGTCGCCCGGCTCGACCGCGCCGCGCAGCAGTACCGCCGGGCGATCGCCCTCGACCGTGCTCAGGATCAGGCGGCGCGGCATGTCGGGATCGACCCCCGGCCCCGGATGCGCCGGATTGCGCGGGCGATAGCGCCGGGTCTGATCGCCGGGCCGGGTCGGCCGGTCGAGCGCGGGCGCGTCCGAGGGCGACATCAGCCCCGGCACCGCGGGCGCGAGGTCGATCAGGACCAGAACCGCCGCGATGGCGATCTGCCCCCCCAGCAGCCAGCGGAGCGTCCGGCGCTCGGGATGGGTCTTGGCGGCGGGGGCGGCCTCATCGGTCATTCCGCGGCCTCTCGGGGCACCGGCGCGGGCCCGTCCGACAGCACCCGCGCCGCGGGTCCGCCCAATCCTTCGGCGGCCTCGACCTCGCGCAGGGCGAGGACGGCGGCGCGCAGTTCGGCCACGGTCATCGCGTCTTCGGCGCTTGCGGGTTCGCGACCCGCGCGGATCGCGGCCTGCGCGACGGCGACGATCAGGACGAGCACCGCCGGCAGCAGGTCGATCGCGATGGCACCCGCCCAGGACGGTGCGAAGTTGCGTGCATAGAGGATCACCGCGTCCGCCGTCGAGATCGGCGTGTAGACGACCTCTGGCGCGGGTTCGAGCGCCAGCACCTCGGCGGCCGCCGCCTGCAACGTCTCGGCCCGGCGGCCCAGAACCTCCAGCAGGGACGTGATCGTCGCGGCCTGCGCCGCCTGCCCGCCCGCGTCCCCCGCATCGAGGCGCGGCAGCACCACCGATTGCGCGAGATCCCGTGCCGCCCGGTCCACCAACGGCGCCACGGACAATTGCCGCAACGTGGTGATGACACCGGCCAGCCGCACGGCCTCCTCGGAGAACTCGACCGACCGGTCCTCGACCGCGCCGGGAGCCACGGTCAGCGCGCGCATCCGCGACAGGATCGCATTGCCCTCGATGAAGGCCGCTTCGACCAACGGGTCCTGCGCCGCGATCTGCGCGTCGAGCACGGCGAGCTCGTCCGACTTCTGGACCAGCACCCGGAACACCGCGCCCCGCCCGGCCAGCCCCGAAAGGTCGCCGTCGGCCTCCTGCTCGGAGAGGTCCTCGAAGCCCTGCCGCGTGCGCCCGACATCGAGGCCCAGCGCCTGCGCCTGCAACGTCACCTCGTGGGTCCGCTCCAGCGCGGCCTGATAGTCCTGCACCGTCCGCGCCAGATGCTGCTCGACCGCCGCCGAGCCCGCCAGCGCCGCCGCGTTCAGCCAAGACGACATCGCCACGATCGCCGCCGAGCCCAGGGCCATCGCGGCCACCAGCCAGAGCCGCGTGGCGGCCGTCCGCATCGCGGGCAGTAGCCGCAGCATGTAGGACCAGAAGACGAAGATCCCCGTCGAGACCGCCGCCGAATACGCCATCGCGGCAAAGAGCGAGAGCGCCCCGCCATCGTCGAGGAGGCCCCGCACCCCGAGATAGGTGTAGATCCCCGACGCCACGGCCAGCACGCCCAGCGCGGCCGACGTGAAGCTGCCCAGCCAGTCGAGATGGCCCTCGACCTCCCGCGCGTGGCGCAGGCCCTTGGTATCCCGTGTCATTCGCGCTCCCCCTGTCAGCCTCAAAGGATGGGCGCGGCGAGCCGGGATGACAAGCGCGCACCACCCACGCACGGGCACGCCCCACATCGCGCACCTCGCCCAAGCTGGACACGTCTCCCCCCGAGGCGTAGCCCGAACCCATGCGCCTCGCCGACACAACCAGCCTGCCCGCCTGGCGCCGCCCCAAGGCGCTCCTGATGCTGATGGCGGCGATCATGCCGGTGGCCTTCGCGACGTGGTCGGCGCTCCTGAACAACTTCACCATCGAGGTCGCGGGCTTCGACGGCGCCGATATCGGCTGGCTGCACACGGTGCGCGAGATCCCCGGCTTTTTCGCCGTCGGCGTCATCGCGATCATCATCTTCGTGCGCGAACAGACGCTCGCGCTCGTCTCGCTCATCCTGCTGGGCGTCGCCACCGCGCTCACCGCGCAATTCCCCAGCCTCGCGGGCATCCTCACGGTCACGATGCTCAGCTCGATCGGCTATCATTACTACGAAACGGTCAACCAGAGCCTCCAGCTCCAATGGCTGTCGAAGGCCGAAGCGCCCCGCATGCTCGGCACGCTGCTGGCCGTCGGCTCCGGCGCGACCTTCCTCGCCTATGCGTGCATCGTCCTGACCTGGCGCGCCTTCGACCTCAGCTACGACCTCGTCTACTGGTTCGCGGGCGGCCTGACCGCGACCGTCGCCGCCGCGTGCTTCCTCGTCTTTCCGCAATTCGAGGCGCCGCATCCCCAGACCAAGCGCATGATCCTGCGCCGCCGCTACTGGCTCTACTATCTGCTCCAGTTCATGTCGGGCGCCCGTCGCCAGATCTTCATCGTCTTCGCGGGCTTCATGATGGTCGAGCGCTTCGGTCTCGACGTCCATCAGATCACGGCGCTCTTCATGTCGACGCTGGTCGTCAACATGGTCTCCGCCCCGCTGGTCGGCCGCGCCGTCGGCCATTTCGGCGAGCGGGCCGCGCTGATGATCGAATACGCGGGCCTCTTCCTCGTCTTCCTGCTCTATGCCGGGCTCTACGTGTTCGACTGGGGCGTCTGGATGGCCGCCGCGCTCTTCATGGTCAACAACGTGTTCTTCTCGCTGGCGCTCGCCATCAAGACCTACTTCCAGAAGATTGCGGCCCCCGGCGACATCGCCCCCACGGCCGCCGTGGCCTTCACGATCAACCATATCGCGGCGGTCTTCCTGCCCGCGGCGTTGGGCTATCTCTGGCTGACCTCGCCGGTCTCGGTCTACCTGCTGGCGGCCGGAATGGCGGGGCTGTCCTTCGCGCTCTCGACGCTCGTGCCCCGCCATCCGGTGCCCGGCCACGAGACCCGCCTCGCCCGCCCCCTCGCCGCGGCCGAGTAGCGCACCTACATAAGGGCGAACCGACGAAGGAGCCCTCCGATGTTCAACCTGCTGCGCCCCAAGGCCGAAATGATCTCCGAAGATGCCGCCCTGCCCGGTCGCGGCACGCCCATCCCGCTGACTGGCACGCATCACGTCTTCGGCACCCCGCTCTCCAACGAGGTGCCCGACGGCATGGAGGAGGCGATGTTCGGCATGGGCTGCTTCTGGGGGGTCGAGCGGATGTTCTGGCAACTGCCGGGCGTTCACATGACCCTCGTCGGCTATGCGGGCGGCTTCACGCCCAACGCCACCTACGAGGAGGTCTGCTCGGGCCGCACCGGCCACAACGAGGTCGTGCGCGTGATCTACGATCCCGCCACGGTCACGTATGACGACCTCCTCCGCGTCTTCTGGGAGGGCCACGACCCGACCCAAGGCATGCGGCAGGGAAACGACCGCGGCACGCAGTACCGCTCCGGCATCTACACCTATTCGGACGCCCAGCGCGCCGCCGCGACCGCCTCGGCCGAGGCCATGACCCCCCGCCTGCGCGACGCGGGCTACGGCGCGATCACCACCGAGATCGTCGACGCCCCCCTCTTCTTCGCGGCCGAGAACTACCACCAGCAATACCTTTCGAAGAACCCGGGCGGCTATTGCGGCATCGGCGGCACCGGTGTCACCTGCCCGATCGGAACGGGGGTTTAGCGGGCGTCGTCCCGGACGGTCCGTGGTCCCCACGCACCGCCGCCTGCCGAACAGGTTTTGAACATTGGGGCTTCGTGGGACGGCCTTGGCTGAACGTACCTATCGCCGGATGATCCTCAGATCCTCGTAGACGCACCGCCCGGCGGTCTTCGCAGGACGAATCTCTAGCCGGTCGCGACGTTGCCACAGTCAGGGAGAGGCGCCCTTCGCCGGTTGGCGAAATGGCCCCGGCCTGGAACGCAAAAGGGCGCCCCGTGGGGCGCCCTTTCGTATCTCGGGTCAGCGTCGCTTCAGGCGAGCTGGATGTTCGTCGCGCTTTCGCGGCCGTCACGGCCGGGCTCGATGTCGAACGTCACCTTCTGGTTGTCGGCGAGGTCGGTCAGACCCGCGCGCTCGACGGCAGAGATGTGCACGAACACGTCCTTGCTGCCGCCATCGGGCGCGATAAAGCCGAAGCCTTTGGTGGAATTGAACCATTTGACGGTGCCAGTTGCCATCGTCGGTCTCCTTTAGTTCGTCTGCCCGCGGGATGCGGCAGGTCGGCTAGTACAGTGCAGGATCGAGACACTGAGCCACAAAGGGAGAGCCATCGACAGTCACAACGTCGCCAGTCCCATGTGGGCCTCCGCCGCGCATAATGCAAGGGCTGTGTTCGAAGCGGACCGGATCGGCGGGATTCCCCCGCGTCAGGACTATCCGGCGCGGATCAGCCGTGCCGCCTCCGGCGCGAAATAGGTCAGGACGCCGTCGCAGCCCGCCCTACGAAAGGCCATCAGGCTCTCCATCATCACCCGTTCGCCGTCGATCCAGCCGTTGCCCGCCGCCGCCCGGATCATCGCGTATTCGCCCGACACCTGGTAGGCATAGGTCGGCACGGCGAACGCCTCCTTCACCCGCGTCACCATGTCGAGATACGGCATGCCCGGCTTCACCATCACCATGTCCGCGCCCTCGGCGAGGTCCATCTCGACGCCGAGCAACCCCTCGCGCGCATTGGCGGGATCGAGCTGATAGGTCTTCTTGTCGCCCTTCAGCGCCCCCGAGGCCCCCACGGCATCGCGGAACGGCCCGTAGAACGCGCTCGCGTATTTCGCGGCGTAGGACATGATTGACACGTCCACATGGCCCGCCTCCTCCAGGGCCGCCCGCATCGCGCCGATCCGGCCATCCATCATGTCCGACGGCCCGAGGATGTCCGCCCCCGCCTCGGCCTGCGCCAGCGCCATGCGCACCAGCGCCTCGACCGACTCGTCGTTCACGATCACCCCGCCCCGGACGATGCCGTCATGGCCCTGCGCGTTGTAGGGATCGAGCGCCACGTCGGTCATGATGGCGATATCCGGGACCTCGGCCTTGATCGCGCGGATCGCGCGGTTCGACAGGTTCTCGGGGTTCCACGCCTCTTCGCAGAGATCGGTCTTCAAGGCCGGATCGGTATAGGGAAAGAGGCAGATCGCCGGGATGCCCGCGTCCCAGGCCTCGGCCGCCGCCTCGACCGTCAGATCGACCGAACGCCGGATCACGCCGGGCATCGACGCCACCTCCTGCGTCACACCCGTGCCGTCGCAGACGAAGACCGGCCATATCAGGTCGTCGCAGGACAACCGCTCTTCGCGGGTGAGCGCGCGCAACGCCGGCGTCCGGCGGGTCCGGCGGGTCCGCGTGGCGGGGTAATCGGCAAACCGTCTCGTCATCGTCGCATCTCCCTCACGCCGCATGGGTGGCATGACCGCACCACCGCCATCAAGCCGCCGCGGCGCGCTTGCAATCGGGGGGGCGCACGGGCGACATGGGCGCCGAACGGACCGGGACGGCGACGCACTTGAATTTCTACTTCCTTCAGACGGCGTTGGAGGTCATCGACTTCCGCTCGTTCTCGAACCTCTGGTTCTGGATCGCGCTGGCCGTGCTCTGGTCGACCGCGTCCCACTGGGTCGTCGGCGTGCCCTTCGACATGGTGCGCCGCGCCGCGCGGGGGCACGAGGCCTCGCTGCGCGACATGCACGCGCTCGCCAACATCCAGTCGCGTCGCCTCCTGTTCATCGCCGACGCGACCGGGCTGATCTCGACGGCGTTCACCTTCTTCGCGATCTCGTCGCTGGCGCTTCTGGGCTTTCTCTACCGGATCGAGTTCGCGCAGGCGCTCTTGTTACTGTTCCTGCCGATGATGGTGGTGGGGTGGCTGTCGCTGATGACGGCGCGCAAGGTCGCGGGGCTCGACGCGATCGACCTCGGCAACCTTCTCGCGGCGCATCGCCGCAAGGTGCAGTTCGTCGGCGTGATCTCGATCTTCGTGACGTCGATGTGGGGCATGTGGACGAACCTCAACCAGTCCGTCCTCGGCGGCTGAGGCGCGTGGCACGGCGCGGTTGACACCGACCCGCCACCGGTTACCTGACCCCGATGCCCGACAGCGCCCCCTCCGACCACCAGACCCGCCCCCTTCCGGACGGACATATCCGCGTCGGCGGTGCGCCCGAGGGGTTCGACGCCGCGGTCCTCCTGCGCGAGTTGGAGCGGGGCCATCCCGTCGTCCACGTCGCCCGCGACGACAAGCGGATGGAAGCGATGGCCGCCGCCCTTCGCGCCCACCGCGCGGACGTCACGGTACTGCGGTTCCCGGCCTGGGACGTGCTGCCCTACGACCGCATCTCGCCCGCCGCCGAGATCTCGGCCACGCGGATGGCGACACTCACGGCGCTGGCCCACGGTTTCACGGGCAAGTTCGTCCTCCTGACCACGCTCGCGGCCGTCACCCAGCGCATCCCGGCCCGCGACACGCTCAAGGGCGCGGGCTTTGCCGCCCGCGTCGATCAGCGCATCGACGAGAAGGCGATGCGCGATTTCCTCGTCCGCATGGGCTTCACCCAGACACCCACCGTGATGGAGCCGGGCGACTGGTCGCCCCGCGGCGGCATCATCGACATCTGGCCGCCGGGGCAGCCCGCGCCCATCCGTCTCGACCTCTTCGGCGATACGCTGGACGGGCTGCGTCGGTTCGATCCCGTCTCCCAGCGCACCACCGACACGCTGGAGCTGATCGAGCTGGCCCCCGTCTCGGAGGTCATTCTCGACGGCCCCGCCATCACGCGATTCCGCCAGACCTACCGCATCGAGTTCGGCGCGGCGGGCACCGACGATCCGCTCTACGAGGCGGTCACGGCGGGCAAGAAGGCGCAGGGCGCCGAACACTGGCTGCCGTTCTTCCACGAGACGCTCGAGACGCTGCCCGACTACCTGCCTGACGCGAGCTTCGTCCTCGACGATGGCCTGCCCGCGCAGCACGCGGAGCGCTGGACGCAGATCACCGACATGTACGACAACCGGCGCGAGGCGATGACCGCCAAGGGTCGCGTCGACAGCGTCTACAAGCCCGCGCAGCCCGACGGGCTCTACCTTGCACCGGACGCGTTCGAGGCCGTCATGGCGGGCCGCCGCGCGCTGCACCTGTCGCCCTTCCCCGCAGCACCCGGACCGAATGTGATCGACGCGGGCGGGCGCATCGGGCGCAGCTTCGCGCCGGAGCGACAGCTCGAGGACGTCAATCTCTTCGAGACGCTGGCTGCGTATGTCGCCAAGAAGCGGGCCGAGGGCGGCGTCGTCATCGCCTCCTATTCCGGCGGCGCGCGCGAGCGTCTGGAGGGCCTGCTCGAAGATCACGGCGTGGAGGGGCTGAAGGCCGTCAAGCGCCTCCAGGAGGTCGCGCGCGGCGAGGTCGGTTTGGCGATCTGGGCCCTCGACCGCGGCTTCGACGGTCCCTTCGGTCAGCATCGGCTGACCGTCATCTCCGAACAGGACGTGCTGGGCGAGCGGCTGATCCGGGGCAAGAAGAAGAAGCGCCGCGCCGAGAACTTCCTGACCGAGGCGCAGGCCCTCTCGGTCGGCGATCTCGTGGTGCATGTCGATCACGGCGTCGGACGCTTCATCGGGATGGAGACGGTCACCGCTGCCGGGGCACCGCACGAATGTCTGGCCCTAGAATATGCAGGCGGCGACCGGCTGTTCCTGCCCGTCGAGAATATCGAACTCCTCAGCCGCTATGGCTCGGAAGAGGGGCTCCTCGACAAGCTGGGCGGCGGTGCGTGGCAGGCCCGCAAGGCCAAGCTCAAGGAGCGCATCCGCCAGATCGCCGAACGCCTGATGCGGATCGCAGCCGAACGCGCGCTGCGTCAGGCCCCGATCCTGACGCCGCCCGCTGACATGGCCGAAGCCTTCGCCGCCCGCTTCCCCTACGAGGAGACGGACGACCAGATGCAGGCCATCGAAGACGTCGCGGCCGACCTTGCGTCGGGCAACCCGATGGACCGGCTCGTTGTCGGAGATGTCGGCTTCGGCAAGACCGAGGTGGCGATGCGCGCGGCCTTCATCGCGGCCACGTCCGGCAAACAGGTGGCGGTGATCGCGCCCACGACCCTCCTCGCACGCCAGCACGCCAAGTCCTTCATGGACCGGTTCCGCGGCTTTCCCGTCAAGGTCCGGCAGCTGTCGCGCTTCGTGACGCCCAAGGTCGCGGCAGAAACCCGCGCGGGCATCGCCGATGGCACCGTCGACATCGCCATCGGCACCCATGCACTGCTGGCCAAGCAGGTGAAGTTCCGCGATCTCGGTCTCCTCGTGATCGACGAGGAACAGCATTTCGGCGTCACACATAAGGAGCGTCTCAAGGAGATGCGGACCGACGTTCATGTGCTGACGCTCTCGGCCACGCCCATCCCACGGACGCTCCAGATGTCGCTGACAGGGGTGCGAGACCTATCGATCATCGGCACGCCGCCCGTCGACCGCCTCGCGATCCGGACCTATGTGTCGGAATTCGACGCCGTGACCGTCCGCGAGGCCCTGCTGCGCGAGCACTACCGCGGCGGACAGTCCTTCATGGTCGTGCCCCGGATCAGCGATTTGTCGGAAATGGAGCAATTCCTGCGCGAACAGCTACCCGAGTTGAGCCATGTGATCGCACATGGACAACTTGCGGCCGGTGACCTCGACGAGCGCATGAACGCCTTCTACGACGGCAAGTACGATGTCCTTCTCTCAACCACGATCATCGAATCCGGTATCGATATCCCGACGGCGAACACGATGGTCATCTGGCGGGCCGACATGTTCGGCTTGTCCCAACTCTACCAGATCAGGGGACGGGTGGGTCGATCCAAGACCCGTGCTTACGCTTATCTGACAACCAAACCCAAATCCAAGCTGACGACGGCAGCCACGCGGCGGCTGAAGGCCCTGGGCAGCATCGACGCGCTGGGCGCGGGCTTCAACATCGCCAGCCAAGACCTTGATCTCAGAGGCGGTGGCAACATCATCGGCGAGGAGCAATCGGGCCACATGAAGGAGGTGGGGTTCGAATTGTACCAGTCGATGCTGCAAGAGACGATCGAGAAGCTGAAATCGGGCAAGGCCGACCTCCCGGACGCGCTCTCCGACGACTGGTCGCCGCAGATCGCGCTGGGCGTCCCCGTTCTCATCCCCGAGGACTACGTACCCGACCTCGACACACGGCTGGGCCTCTATCGTCGCCTCTCGGGGCTCGACCGCAAGGTGGAGCTGGAGGGGTTCGCGGCTGAACTGATCGACCGCTTCGGCCCCCTGCCCCGCGAGGTGAACGTCCTTCTGCGCGTCGTCCGTATCAAGTCGCTCTGCAAGTCGGCCGGGATCGAGAAGCTGAACGTCGGCGCCAAGGGCGCGACGGTCGAGTTCCACGGCAACCGCTTCGCTCGCCCCGAGGGGCTCGTGGACTACATCAAGTCGAAGAACGGTGCTGCGAAGATCAAGGGCGACAAGCTCGTCCTCGCGCAGGACTTCCCGTCCGAGGCCGATCGCATCAAGGGCGCGTTCTCGGTGGCGCGCGACCTCGCGGTCCATGCGGGGGCGGTGAAGGTGAAGGGCGCCTGATCCTTCGGGGAACCGGGCGGCCACGCCCCGTGTTGGGGCTGAAACGGAGGCGTCGCGGATGTGGGGCACGATTGATCCACGCGACCTGATCTACACGGTGCTCGGGCTCGCGCTGTTCGGGCTGACCCTGCAACCGGCACTCGCGCGCTACAAGCTTTTCAACCTTCCGGCCTTCTATCTCGTCTTCGGGGCGCTCTTCGCCGGAGTCGGGATGGCGTTGATCGACCCGCTCGAAGGCGGCTGGCAGTCGATGGTGATCGAACATGCGTCCGAGCTGATCGTCATCATCTCGCTGGCCGGCGCCGGTCTTGCCATCGACACGCCGATGTCCTGGCGGAACTGGAACCCGACCTGGCGGCTGTTGATCGTGGCGATGCCGCTGACCATCGCGGCCGTCGCGTTCCTCGGTCATGGCTGGCTCGGGCTGTCGCTGCCGGCGGCCCTGCTGCTGGCGGCTTCGCTCGCGCCCACGGATCCGGTGCTGGCGCGGTCTGTGCAGGTCTCGCCGCCCGGCCAGGACGAGGAACCGGTGGAGGTCGCGCTGACAGCCGAGGCGGGCCTCAATGACGGGCTCGCCTTTCCCTTCGTCTATCTCGCGATCCATGCCGCGACGCTGGGCGTGGCCGAGGCCACCTCGGGCGAGGCCTGGATCTGGGACTGGTTGACCTTCGATTTCGCCTACCGAGTCGCGATGGGCATCGTCGTCGGCTACGCCACCGGCTGGGCCATCAGCCGCGTCGTCTTCTCGCCCTGGGGCGACGGCGCGCAGGGCGCTTGGAACGCGGTGCTCGTTATCCTTTCGGCCACGATGATCTCCTACGGCGTGACCGAGGCGGTGGACGGCTACGGCTTCCTCGCGGTCTTCGTCGCGGTTCGCGCGGGCCGTTCGAATACGCGCGGCACCGAGCATGAAGGCTACGAGAAATACGTCCACCACGGCGCCGAACAGCTCGAGGCGATCCTGCTCGCGATTCTATTGCTCTGGCTGGGAACCTTCCTGGTCGGCGGGGCGCTGTCCGGGCTCCGCTGGGAGGAGGTGGCCTTCGCGCTCGCCCTCGTCTTCCTGATCCGCCCGATCGCGGGCCTGCTGGCCATGATCGGCCATCCGTGCGATCGGATGTCCCGCCGCAACGTGGCCTTCTTCGGCATTCGCGGCATGGGGTCGGTCTTCTACATCGCCTATGCCCAGAACCACGCCGAGTTCGCTGATATCGACGGTGTCTGGCGGGTGGCCGTGGTCACCATCGTCGTTTCGATCGTGGTGCACGGTTACGCCGCCAATATCTTCCTGTCGGAAGACCCCGAGATCGGCGACGTGCACCCCTATGCCGAGGACACGAACGACACCGCGCGCAAGCCCGCCGAGTGACCGCGCGCGCCTAGCGGAGCTTCTGACCCGCGAAAGGCTCCTCGAGCGCGCCCGACCCGTCCCGCAGCGCCAGCGCCATCAGGAAGGCGACGCCCGCGCAGAGCCCAGACCCCACGATCAACGGCACGGGTGTCCCGTCGAAGGCGAGGCCGATGGGCACCGCCACCGCCACGGCCAGGATCGTCGACATCGACGAGATCACCGAGGACGCCATGCCCGCGATATGGCCCATCGGCTGCATCGCGATGGCCTGCAGGTTGCCGATGGTGAGGCCCGCGAGCGCGAAGCTAGACACCTGAAACCCGAAGAAGGCCCAGAACGCCGCCTCGCCCGACAGGAGCCCCGCCACCCAGACCAGCGCCAGCATCAGCGACAGCACCAGATGCCCGGCCAGCGCCCGTCGCAGCATCCAAAGCATTCCGACCCGCCCGACGACCCGCGCGTTGAGGAAGCTCGCGCCCCCCGACAAAAGTGCGACGAGGCCGAACCAGAGCGGAAAGCTGTCGGCCCGGTCGAACACGTCTTGGTAGATCGGCTGCACGCTGGTGATGGTCGAGAAGAGGAGGCCGAACACCATGGTTTGAATGAAGATCGCCAGCCGCACGTTGCGATGTCCGAGGACCTCGCGGAAGGCGGTGGCCAGCGGTCGGAGCCGCAGCGGGCGGCGACGGGCGAGCGGCAGCGTCTCGGGCTGCCGCAGCGCGAGCCAGCCGCCCGAGATCACCGAGAAAATGACGAAGGCCCAGAAGACCGCGCGCCAGCCGAAGCCCGCGATGATGAGAGAGCCGATCAGCGGCGCCATCGCGGGAACCAGCGTGAAGGTCATCATCACGAAGCTCGCCACCTTGGCCATGCCGCGCCCCATATAAAGGTCGCGGATCATCGCCTGCGCCGCGACCCGCGGCCCCGCGGCGCCGAGGCCCTGGATCACCCGCGCCACGATGATCGTCTCGAGCGTGGGCGCGAAGGCGGCCCCGACAGCGCCGGCGCAATAGAGCACCGCGCCCGACAGCATCACGCGCTTGCGGCCGAAGGCGTCCGACATCGGCCCCGCGAAGATCGTCCCCGCGCCCATCCCGAAGACGAAGGCCACGATCACAAGCTGGGCCGCGTTGGGGTTCAGCGGCGACAGGGCCGCACCGATATCGGGCAGCGCCGGCAGCATCGCGTCGATCGAGAACGCGATCGTCGCCGACAGCATCGCCATCAGCGCCACGAACTCCACCATAGACAGCGCGGGCTTCGTGATCGGGGCGGCCTCTGACGACGCCGCGTCGGTCACGCGGGCGTATCGGTCGCGGCGGGCTCGGCCCGAAGTTGCGCCGCGACCTCCTCGATGACCTGCGCCCAGAGCTCGGGCGGCTGCGCGCCCCGGAGCACATGCTGGTTGGCGAGCACGAAGGTGGGGACGCCGGTCACCCCGCGCGCGCGGGCATGGGCGTCGCGGGCGCGGATGTCATCGGCATCGGCGTCGCCGGCGAAGAGCCGTTCCAGCATGCCTGCATCCATCCCCGCCTCGGCCCCGATGGCGACCAGGGTCGGCACGTTTCCGATATCCTGTCCCTTCTCGAAATAGGCCTGGAAGAGCGCCGTCGCGACCGGCGTCTGCCGCCCCTCGAGCCCGGCCCAGTGGATCAGGCGATGCGCATCGAGCGTGTTGGGTGTCCGCGCGATGGCCTCGAAATCGATCGACAATCCCGCCACCTCGGCCGCCTCGACCACCGGTGCATAGGCCCGGACGGCGCCGTCGCGCCCGCCGAACTTGGCCTCGAGATAGGCGCGGCGGTCCATCCCCTTGGCGGGCATATCGGGATTGAGCTGGAACGGATGCCATTCGAGCGTGAACGGATGCTCGGGATGGCGTTCGAGCGCGCGGAACAGGTTGGCGCGGCCGATATGGCACCAGGGACAGATCGGGTCGGAGAGAATATCGAGTTTGACCGTCATGCCGAACCTCTACGAAACCAGCGGACCCTAGGCGCGACGCGGCGGCGAAGAAACCCCCGTCTTGCAATCACCTACGTCTCATGACAATGCCTCCGCCATTCGAATTGTACCCCGGACAGACCAGATGCGCGACGGCAACCCTACCGAGACAGCCATGCTGTCGGCGCAGTTGCAGATCGATACCGACTGGCAGTCGCTCGCGCCCGCGGCGGGCGGGATCGGGCGCTGGGTCGCCGATCTCGACAGCGGCCTCTGCGTCGTCGATCCCACGTGGCGGCGGTTGATGGACCTGCCGCATCTCGACGCCGCGTTTCCGATGGTGGATTTCTTCGAGTTCATCATGCCCGAGGATCGCGCCCATGTCGGCACGGCCATCGAGGAAAGTCGGGCGACCGGCGCGGCCTTCGCCGTCGAGTACCGGGTGGTGCATCCGAGCGGAAAGGTCATGTGGATCGACGGGGCCGGCCGCCCGATGACGACCGCCGACGGGCGCAAGCTGCTGATCGGGGTCAATCACGACGTCACCGCGTTCCGTCAGGCGCAGGAGCGGGCCGAGCTGATGGCGGGCGAGATGGCGCACCGCATCAAGAACATCTTCGCGCTGGTCGGGGGCATGTTCAACATGGCCGCCCGCAGTTCGGACACGCGCGAGGCCCTGATCGAGAGCTTCCAGGGCCGCCTGCGCGCGCTCTCGGACGTCAACAGCCTGACATTCTCCGGCAACCGGCTGCTCGTGCGACTGCGGGCGCTGGTGGACACGACGCTGGGTGCGCTGGTCGAGGCGGGACAGATCGACGTCGAGCTGACGAATGATTTCGCGTTGAACGGCACGGCGGCCCAGACCGTCGTGCTGTCGCTGAACGAGCTTCTGACCAATGCGGTCAAGCACGGCGCGCTGTCGGATCCCAAGGGTCGCGTGGCGCTGTCGATCCTCGTCTCCGACGGCGATTTCGTGCTGACTTGGCGCGAGACCGCCCCGCACGAGATCACGCCGCCTGCGAAGCTCACCGGGTTCGGCATGCGAGTACTGCGGTCGATGACGGTTGCGACCTTCGACGGCGTCCCGGAATTCGACTGGGCGCCGACGGGCCTGACCTTCCGCTGCACCTGGAAGGCGGCCGAGATGTCCTATACCGAGGGCAACCGCTACGCCGACCAGGTCGTCGAACAGGCCGTGCGCGCCACCGAGAGCCGCGGCAGCTGAACCTTCAGGCCAGGTCGCGTCGCCGCAGCTTGCCGTTCGCATTCCGCGGCAGCGCCTTCCGTCGCAGCCAGAGCCGCGGGCGCTTGTAGGCCGCCAGCCGGGCCGTCGCGTGTGCATCGGCCAGGCCTTCGTCCAGCAACGGGCCGACATAGTAGGCGGCCAGCACCTCCGCCCCGCCAGCCACCCGTGTGCAGCCAACCGCGATCTCGTGCACCGGCAGATTGGCCAGCGCGGCCTCGACCTCCTGCGGCGAGACGCGGAACCCGCCAGGGTTGAGCAGGTCGTCGGCCCGGCCCTCATGCCGGATCGCGCCGTCCGCGCGCATCGTCACCCGGTCGCCGGTGTCGAACCAGTCGCCCGCCACCGGCACCGGCGCGCCATCCGCCCAGTAGCCGAGCATCAGCCCCGGATCGTCGGTCGCGACCTGCAGGCGGCCATCGACCACGCGGACCCGTCGGCCCGGCTGCGCATAGCCCGATGTCCCCGGCGGTGCCGGGCGCTCGGGGCACCCCGACACGAAGGTCGAGCACTCCGACATCCCCAGCGCCTCGTGCAGATCGGTGCCCGTCGCCGCGTGCCAGGCGGTCCGGGTCGCCTCGGGCAGACGCTCGCCCGCCGAGAGCCCGTGCCGCAGCGCATCCAGCCCCGACAGGTCCCCGCGCAGGAGCCGGCGGTAGATCCCCGGCGTCGCCGCGAAGATCGTCGCTTCCTCGGCACGCATCAGTGCCGCGAGGTCCACCGCACCGGGGGGTGGCACGATGGCCGTCGCCCCGATCGCCCATGGGTCCAGCAGGCCCGTGCCCAGCGTGTAGGTCCAGTTGAAGGCCCCCGCATGCATCATCCGGTCATCGGCACGCAGCCCGTACCAGCCGTCCCACATCGCCCGCCGCGCCAGCACCGCGCGATGCGCGTGGGCCACCGCCTTGGGCGTGCCTCCCGATCCGCTGGTGAACACGATATAGCCGAGGCGGTCCGCGGACCCGCGCGCCCAGTCCGCAGGTGGCAATGGAGCGGCGTCGAGCGCGCCGGGCGCGACCGCGTCGGCCCCGGTGGGTCGCGCGATGCCCGCTTCGGCGACGACCAGCGCGGGATCGACCAGCGCGGCCATCCTGGTGATCTCCCGCTCCGTGAGACCCGCCGCCGTCGGCACCGGAACCAGGCCCGCCAGCGCGCAGGCGAGAAAGGTCACCGGGAAGTCGCCCGAATTTCCCAGCCGAAGCAGCACCCGGTCGCCCGGCATCAGGCCCCGCGCCGCCAGCCCGCCCGCCCGCCGCTCGACCGCATCGGCCAGCGCGCCGTGGGTCCATCGCTGCACGCCCGGCACGATCAGCGCGGGCCGATCCGCCCGCGTCCGTCCCGCCGCCAGGACATAGGCCGCGAGGTTGAACGCCGCCTGATCCATTTCCTCGACCATCACCCGGCCCCCGACGCCAACCCCTTCGATGTTCGTCAAATATGCCGGGGTGCGCGAGGGGTGGAACCCCTCGCCCCGCCCTCAGCCGAACAGATCGCCATTCGGCCCGCCGGGCGCGGACAAGCCCAGATGGCTCCAGCCTTTGTGCGCCAGCATCCGCCCGCGCGGTGTCCGCGCGATCAGCCCCTGTTGCAGAAGGAACGGCTCGATCACCTCCTCGAGCGCATCGCGGCTTTCCGAAAGGGCCGCGGCGATCGTCTCGATTCCCACCGGCCCGCCGCCGTAATTCTCCGCGATCAGCGAGAGATACCGCCGGTCCGCGCCGTCGAGCCCGAGGTGATCCACCCCGAGCCGCGTCAGCGCGCCGTCGGCCACGCCTTGCGTCACCCGCCCGTTGCCCTCGACCACCGCGAAGTCCACGACCCGGCGCAGCAGCCGCCCCGCGATCCGCGGCGTGCCCCGCGCACGCTTCGCAATCTCGCGCGCGCCGTCATCCGTGGCGGGCGCGCCCATCAGTCGCGCACCGCGGGTGACGATTTCGTGGAGTTCGTCCTCGGTATAGAAGACCAGCCGCGTCGGGATGCCGAAGCGGTCCCGCAGCGGCGTCGTCAGCAGGCCCAGCCGCGTCGTCGCGCCGACCAGCGTGAAGGGTTGCAGGTCGATCCGCACCGTCCGCGCCGCCGGCCCCTCGCCGATCACGAGATCCAGCGCGAAATCCTCGAGCGCAGGGTAGAGCACCTCCTCGACCGCCGGGTTCAGGCGGTGGATCTCGTCGATGAAAAGGACGTCGCGCGGCTCGAGATTGGTCAGGATCGCGGCGAGATCGCCCGCCTTGGCCAGCACCGGCCCCGAGGTCATCCGGAACCCCACCCCCAGCTCGCGCGCCATGATCTGCGCCAGCGTCGTCTTGCCGAGCCCCGGCGGACCGTGGAACAGCACGTGATCCATAGCCTCGCCGCGCCGCTTGGCGCTTTCGATGAAGACGCGCAGGTTCGACCGTGCCTCGGCCTGGCCGATGAACTCGTCGAGCACCTGCGGCCGGAGCGCCCGGTCGCCCTCATCGCGCTGGGCGGGGTCGAGCAAGGGATCGCGCTCCGTCATGGGCGGACGGCCCCCGGCCTGTCAGTCGATGGCGTTCGGATGCTCATGGCCATCAGCCCCCCGGCGCGAGGCGCTTGAGCGCCAGCCGGATCAGCGCGCCGGCATCGTCGGCGTCGTCGGCCACTTCGGCCACGGCGCGCGCCGCATCGACGGGGGCGTAGCCGAGATTGGTCAGCGCCGAGAGCGCGTCGGCCTGCGCACCGCCCGTCGGGGCCACGACCTGCGCCACGGGGGCCGCCGCGCCCTCGATCAGCGGGTCGTCCCCGCCGCCGGCCATCGCCATCAGCGCGGGCGCCTTGCCCTGCAATTCGTTCACCACGCGCGTCGCGAGCTTCGGGCCGACGCCCGGTGCCGCCTTGACCGCGCCCGCATCCGACAGCGCGATGGCCCGCCCGACGCCGTCCGGCCCAAGCACACCGAGGATGGCGAGCGACACTTTCGCGCCGACGCCCTGCACGCTGGTCAGGAGGCGATGCCATTCCCGCTCCTGCACGGTGAGGAACCCAAAAAGCTGCATCAGGTCCTCGCGCACGACCATCTCGGTCCAGAGCGAGGCCATCGCGCCGACCTGCGGCATCGCGGCCAGCGTCCGGTCCGAGCAGAATACGACATAGCCCACGCCGCCCACGTCCAGCATGACGTGATCGGCCGCCCGCCACGCCACCTCGCCCCGAAGCCGTCCGATCACCGGAGCGCCTCCGCCAGCCGACCCCGCGTCTGGAGATGCGCCGCGTGGCAGAGCGCGATCGCCAGCGCGTCGGCCGCGTCGGCCGAGTCGGGGGCACAGCCCGGAAGCTGCATCTTCACCATGTGGAGGACCTGGTCCTTCTGCGCGTGGCCGACGCCGACCACCGCCTTCTTGACCGCGTTGGCCGCGTATTCGCCGACCGCGATCCCGGCCTGCGCGGGCACCAGCACCGCGATCCCGCGCGCCTGGCCCAGCTTCAGGGTCGATTGCCCGCCCGCGTTCACGAAGGTCTCCTCGACCGCGGCGGCATCGGGGGCGTGTTCGGCCAGCACGGCACTCAGCATCAGGTGCAGCGACAGCAGCCGCTCGCCCATCCCCTGACCGCTCGGGCGCACCGTCCCGTTGGCGACGTGGCGCAGGCGCGGGCCGTCGACGTCGATCACGCCCCAACCGCAGGCCCTCAGCCCCGGATCGATCCCCATCACGCGCATCTGCCCTGCCCCGGATGTTCTTCCTTCGTTTCGGTCTAGCACGGGGTCCGTCCCAAGGCCAGCGCCGCCATGCAATGCGCGCATGACGGGCATGTCCGCATGATATTTGTGCGGAATGAAAACCGGTCCTATCTGCCGCTCATCCGAGGACGGCCAAAGAGGGTCGCCCACCCCAATGACCATCTTTGACCACAGGAGCCGATCATGGCCACCTTCGACACCTTCCGCCCCGCCGCCGCCCCCGCATCGGGCCTGTTCGCCAACGTTCTCGGGCGCATCGTCGCCTGGAACGACCGCCGCGTCACGACCAAGGCGCTGTCGCACCTGACCGATCGCGAGTTGAACGACATCGGCCTCGATCGCGGCGACATCGACGCCATCGCCCGCCGCTGAGCTTCCGCAACACGCAAGACCAAGGAGCCATGACATGACGACGATCACCCAGTTCTCCCAGACCCTGGCCGATTGGCGCACCCGCCGGGCCATCCGCCGCGACCTCTACCGCCTCGACGAACGCGCGCTCGAGGATATCGGAATGAACCGCGCCGACGTGGACATCCGCTTCCACTGACGCGCACCAAAGGCCCGCCCGATCCGGCGGGCCTTTTTCTTTGCCGCGCCGCGCGCTACCGCAGGCCATGAATTTCGACATCGCGTCCCTCGAGATCGGGCCCGGCCGCATCGGCCTCGCGCCGCGCCCCGGCCGTGCGGGGCCCGTCAGCGACGATCTCGACCGGATCGCGGAATGGGGCGCGGAGCGGGTGCTGACGCTCACCGCCGGGGCCGAGGCGGATGTCGACGCGATCCGCGATGGCTGCCACGCGCGCGGCCTCGGCTGGGATCACGTCCCGATCGTCGACTTCTGCACCCCGGACCGCGCCGCCGCCGGCCAATGGGCAAGGCTCGAGCCGGGGCTGACGGACCTGCTGGGCCGGGGCGGTGGCCTCCTGATCCACTGCCAGGCCGGGCGGGGTCGCTCGGGCATGATCGCCCTGCGACTGATGATCCGGGCGGGCGAGCCGCCCGAGGCCGCCCTCGCCCGGCTGCGCGCCATCCGACCCGGCGCGGTCGAAACCGACGCGCAGTACCGCTGGGCCATCGGCTGAGCCGCGATCCGGCCTCAGCTGCGCCGCAGGGTCAGCGTCGTCCAGTCGCCCAGCACCTCGCGCCGGACAAGATCGAATCCCGCATCGCCGTAGGCCGCGACGACGTCCTCGGCCTGCGGGTTCAGAATGCCCGACAGGATCGCGGCACCGCCCCGCGCGGACGCCCGTGCCATGTCGGGCGCCAGATCGATCAGCGGGCCCTTGAGGATGTTGGCGAAGATCAGGTCGAACGGCCCGGCCAGCGCGGGATGATCGAACCCGGCCGCCTCCACGCAGGCGACCCGGCCCGCCATGTCGTTCACCTCGAGATTGGCCTCGGCCACCTCGACGGCCACCGCGTCGATATCCGAGGCCACGACCGGGGCGTCCGGCCAGACCTTCGCCGCCGCCATCGCCAGAACCGCCGTGCCCGCGCCGATATCGGCCACCGGGCCGGGGTCCAGCCCATCCTCCAGCAATGCCTCGAAGGCCAGAAGGCAGCCTTTCGTGGTGCCGTGATGCCCCGTCCCGAAGGCCATCGCAGCCTCGATCAGAAAGGCCACGCGATCCTCGGGCACGCGGTCCGCATCGTGGCTGCCATAGACGAAGAAGCGGCCCGCCTCGACGGGCTGCAACTCGCGCCGGACATGGGCCACCCAGTCGGTCGGCGGCAGCTCTGAGACGGCGAAGGGCTGCGCTCCGTAGGCCGCCGCCAGCAGCGCCAGCGCCACCGTGTCGGGCGCGGCCGAGAAATAGCCGCCCACCTCCCAGAGGCCCGAGCCGTCCTCCATCTCGAAGACGCCGATTCCGTCGGGCGCGGGATCCATCTGCTCCATCGCCGCGCCCAGCGCCTCGGCGGAGGCCTTGTCGGACAGCGTCGTCAGCGCGGTCCAGGACGCGGGCGTGATATGCGGGTCGGTCATGGCGGGCACTCCGGTCCATCGGGGGTCGCGAGGGCCATGATGCCCGCGCCCGCGCCGGTCAAGCCCGTCGCGCCGCACCGGCGGCCGCCGAACCGACCGGATACGACCGCTTCGCCCTTTCGAAACCCGCCGCCCCGTGGCATCCCGCCCCCATGACGACGCTCACGCCCGACGCCGTCGCCGCGCTTTTCACCCGCGCCGATGGCGACTACCTCTTCGCCCGCTGGGGCCGCCCCATCGTGCCCGTCGTCTTCGGCGTCACCGATGCGACGGTCGCGGTCCTCAAGGGCGCGGTCGAGGCGCTCTGCCTGCTGTCGGGTCACCGGATGGCCGAGACCGACCCCGAACTCGGCGCGAACCTTATGGTGTTCTTCCTGCGCGACTGGGACGAGCTGCCCGAGACGCCCAATCTCGACCGGCTGATCCCCGAACTCGGCCCGCTGGTCGCGCGCCTGAAGGCCGCGGACGCCAACCAGTACCGCATCTTCCGCTTCGACGAGTCCGGCGCGATCCGGGCCTGCTTCGCCTTCATCCGCATGGACTCGCATCTGTCGGACGTGCCCGCCGAAACCCTGGCGCTCAGCCAGATGGTGCAGGCGGTCCTCCTCTGGTCGGACACGGCCTTCGGCGACACCTCGCCGCTGGTGGTGATCGACGGGACGGCCGTGCTCCGCCCCGAGATCGCCGGCGTGATCCGCGCGGCCTACGATTCCGTCCTGCCGGCCATGGAGCGCGATCCGGCCCATGCGCTGCGCCTCGCGGCACGGCTGGGGCGGATGCAGTGACCGTGCATCGCTGGCCAATCCGCGTCTATTACGAGGACGTCGATCTGGCGGGGATCGTCTACTATGCCAACTACCTGCGCTTCATCGAACGCGCCCGCTCCGAGATGGTCCGGGCCGCCGGGATCGACCAGGCTGCAATGCGCGCCGACGGTATTGTCTTCGCCGTCGCGCGGGTCGAGGCGGACTACCGGCGGCCCGCCCGCTACGACGACGAACTTCTGGTCGAAACCCGTCTGACCGCCCGCAGCCCGGCGCGCTTCGTGATGTCGCAGCGCGTGCTGCGGGGCGCGGATCTGCTGTTCGAGGCGGAGATCACCATCGTCTGCATGACCGTCGCCGGTCGCCCGAGGCGCCTGCCCGCGTCCATCGCCGACATGCCGCTCGCGGAAACCTCGCCTTAACGCCTCGTGGGCGATCCTCGCCCGACGCGATTCTGAGGTGTGCGATGTCCTTCATCCTGCGGTCCATGGCCCTCGTGCTGGCGCTCGCCTCGGGCTACGCGCTCGGGCGGGCGGGGGATGCGGTGATGCTCGGGGCGGCAGCGGCCCCTGCAATGGCCGCGCCGCAACAGGCCGCGCCGACCGCCATCGCGACCGAGGTCCTCGCCGTTCCGCCCTCGCGACCCGCGACGCCAACACCGCCACCCTCGCCCTGGACAGTCCTGACCGAGGATTCGACCTTCGACGGGTTCGAGAACGTCTATCTCTCAACCCCGTCGGACGCGCCGCTGACCTGCGGTGCACGGAGGCGGGCGACGTTGTTCCTGCGATGTTTCGGCGACCGCACCGCCGCCTATATCGCGCATGACTGCCAGACCCCCGCCCGCGATCCGGACGGCTGGCCGGTCGAACTGCGCCTAGACGACGGGCCCGCGACCGCCACCCGGATGCAGGTCGACGACAGGGGCGAAAGCCTCGGTTACTGGACCTACGAAGGGGCGCGGACCTTCATCGAAGACCTCGCCGGGCGCAGGACGCTCCACGCGCGCTTCACCGACCAGAGTGGCCGTATCGAGCAGCTGTCCTTTCCCATTTCCGGCCTTGCCCCGCATCTCGATGCGCTGCGCGCCGCCTGCCACTGGTCCGAGACGCCGCCCTGGTCGGTGTCGCAGGTGCGCGGCTCCGGGGCCCCGACCGCGTCACCGCTCGCCTGGCCCGAACACCCGGCGCATGCCAGGCCGGACCGCGTCATCCGCGCCGCATCCGCGTCGGCGCGCCCGCCGCTCGCCTGGCCGGTCGCGATACCACGCGGGACACGCGGGATTTCGCCCGGAGGCCGATCCCACTCGCCATGACGCTTCACTTCTGTTAACCTCGCCCCCAATTACGCCGTCGAGAACGACGCAAACACTGGGACGGGCAGTCCACATGGAAACGGAAGTACTGGCAGCCGCCAGCGAGATCGACTTCTCGCTCTGGGCGCTGTTCTGGCGGGCGACCTTCGTCGTGAAGATCGTCATGATCATGCTGTTCGCGGCCTCGATCTGGGTCTGGGCGATCCTGTTCCAGAAGGTCGTGCAATTCCGGCGCGCGCGCGGCAACGCCGCCGCCTTCGACCGCGCCTTCTGGTCGGGCGAGCCGCTGGACGAACTCTACGAGAAGATCGGCGACACGCCGCGATCCGCCTCGGAACGCATCTTCGTCGCCGCCATGGGCGAATGGAACCGCAGCCACCGCGACGATGGCGGCCTGATCGCCGGGACGCAGGCGCGCATCGACCGCACCATGGACGTCGCCATTTCGAAGGAGCGCGACCGCCTCGCGGGCGGGCTGACATTCCTCGCCACCGTGGGATCGACCGCGCCCTTCGTCGGGCTGTTCGGAACGGTCTGGGGCATCAAGCATGCCTTCGAGCAGATCGCGCTTTCGGGCTCGACCAACCTCGCCGTCGTCGCCCCCGGCATCGCCGAGGCGCTGCTGGCGACCGGCATCGGCCTCGTCGCAGCGATCCCGGCGGTGGTCTTCTACAACAAGCTCAGTCGCGACGCCGACCGGATCACCGGCAATTTCGAGGCCTTCGCGGACGAGTTCGCGACCATCCTGTCGCGGCAGCTGGACGCCGCCTGAATGGCCGGCGGCCTCATCCAGCCCGGCGGCGCGGCGGGCGGACGGCGCAGGCGTTCGCGCGCCAGCGCGCCGATGTCCGAGATCAACGTCACGCCCTTCGTGGACGTGATGCTGGTGCTTCTGATCATCTTCATGGTCGCGGCCCCCCTTCTGACCGCCGGTGTCCCGATCGAGCTGCCCGAGACCGCCGCCGCCCCGCTCCCGCAGGAGCAGGAGGAGCCGCTGGCCGTCACGGTCGCCGCCGACGGTCGGATCCTGATCGGCTCGACGGAGGTGCCGCGGAACGAACTTCTGCCGCGCCTGCAGGCCATCGCGGGCGAGCGGCAGGGCGACAAGGTCTTCCTGCGCGCCGACGGCGTGGTGCCCTATGGCGAAATCATGGTCGTGATGGGCGCGCTCAACGCGGGCGGCTTCCGCGATATCGGCCTCGTGACCGATCCGGGCGGGCCGTCGCTGGACGGGACGTCGGACGACCCGGACGGCAACTGACATGGAGCGGCGCACGGCGCTCGCGATCTCGGGGACGGCCCATGCGGGCCTGATCGCCTATGCGCTGGTCGCGGGGCTGTTCCACGCGCCGCCGCCCGAGGACAGCATCTCGGTCGCCGCGGTCTCGGTGATCTCGGCGTCGGAATTCGACGCGATGGTCTCGAACGCGCCCGACAGCCCCGAGCCGCCGACCCCGGCCGCGCCGACCCCGCCCGAGACGCCGGCCGATGCCGCCCCCGCGCCCGCGCCGCTTGCCGACAGCACGCCGCCGCCCGCGCGCCCCGATCAGCCCGCGCCGACCCCGCCCGACAGCAATCCGGACGTGGCCGCGCTGACCCCGCCGCCGCCGACCGAGGTCGCGCCCGACACGCCGGACCCGCTCGCCTCGCCCGCCGAGGCGCCCGACCGGCCCGTCAGCGACGCGCCCGCCCCCGAGGCTGCGCCGCGCGTGGCCCCGACACCCGCCCCCGCGCCGCCGCCGATGACCGAGAGCGCGCCCACGGTCGAATCGCCCCCCGCTCCCGCCGAGACCGCCGACCCGGTCGAGCCCGCAGACACGCCCGCCGCCCCCGAGGAGGCCGCGCCCGTCATCGTGACCGAGGCCGACACGCCGTCGGCCGCACCCGAGACGTCGCTGCGCCCGGGTCGGAGGCCCGCGCGCCCCGAACCGGTCTCGCAACCCGTCGAGACGGCGTCGGACGAACCGGCCGCCCCCGCCGCCGACCCGGCCCCGGCCGAAGACCCGCTTGCGGCGGCCATCGCGGGTGCCGTCGCCGAAGCCGTCAGCCAGCCCGCCCCGGCGCCCTCGGCCCCCGCGGGCCCGCCGCTGACCCAAGGCGAGCGCGACGGTCTGCGCGTCTCGGTCAGCCGCTGCTGGAACCTCGGCTCGCTTTCGACCGAAGCGATGCGGACGCGCGTGACGATCTTCATGGAGATGAACCGCGACGGCACGCCGCTGACCAACACCATCCGCCTGACCGGGTTCGAGGGCGGCAGCCAGGCCGCGGCGAACCAGGCTTACGAGGCCGGACGCCGCGCGATCATCCGCTGCGGCCAGGGCGGGTTCGACCTGCCGGACGAGAAATTCGAGCAATGGCGCGAGATCGAGATGACCTTCGATCCGGAACAGATGCGCGCGCGGTGAGATGCTATCGCATGACCACGCGCCCGCGCGCGATACCGGACGGGCAAACCTTTGCCCCTCGACGGTCAGCCCGGCGTGACCCATTGAGAAACGCGGCCCGCTCCGCGATACGGAACCTGACCGACCCCGAGAGGCCCACGCCATGCGCGTCCTGACGACCCTCCTGACCTTGCTGACCCTGTTGATCGCGGCCCCCGCGACGGCGCAGGACGGCCCGCTGCGGATCACGATCACCGACGGCGTGATCGAACCCCTGCCGGTCGCGATCCCGACCTTCGTGGCGCGCAACGCCGCCGCCGCGGACCTGTCTCAGGATATCACCCGCGTGATCGCCGCCGACCTCGTGAACACCGGCCTCTTCCGCGAGATTCCGCAGGACGCCCATATCTCCCGCATCGGCAATTTCGACAGCCCCGTACAATGGTCCGACTGGAAGGCCGTGAACGCGCAGGCGCTGATCACCGGGTCCGTGCTGGTCGAGGGCGATGGCCGGATCGTCGTGCAGTTCCGGCTCTTCGACATCTTCTCCGAGGCGCCGCTGGGCGACGGTCTGCAATTCGTCGGGACCGTCGATGGCTGGCGCCGGATGGCGCACAAGGTCGCCGATGCCGCCTATTCGCGGATCACGGGCGAAGGCCCCTATTTCGACAGCCGCGTGGTCTTCGTTTCCGAGACCGGGCCCAAGGATGCCCGCCAGAAGCGGATCGCGGTGATGGATTACGACGGCGCGAATGTCAGCTACCTGACCTCGTCCGACGCGATCGTGCTGGCGCCGCGCTTCTCGCCCGACGGCTCGCGCATCATCTATACCGGCTACGAGAGCGGCTTCCCCCGCGTGACCGTGATCGATGTGGCCAGCCTTCAGCGCCAGACGATCGGCGGCGTCGACCAGAACATGAGCTTCGCACCCCGCTTCTCGCCCGATGGCAGCCGCGTCGTCTACTCGGCCGAAGTGGCGGGCAACACCGATCTCTATGCGCTCGACCTGGCGACCGGGGCGCAGACGCGCCTGACGACCGCGCCGTCGATCGAGACCGCGCCGAGCTTCTCGCCCGATGGCAGCCGCGTCGTCTTCGAGAGCGACCGCTCCGGCGCGCCGCAGCTCTACGTCATGCCGTCCTCGGGCGGCGAGGGCACGCGGATCAGTTTCGGCGAGGGCCGCTATGGCACGCCCGTCTGGTCCCCCAAGGGCGACTACATCGCCTTCACCAAGCAGAATGCGGGCCGCTTCCATATCGGCGTGATGCGCGAGGACGGCAGCGAGGAGCGCCTGCTGACCGGCGCGTTCCTCGACGAGGGCCCGACCTGGGCGCCCAATGGCAGGGTTGTGATGTTCACCCGCGAGACGGCGGGTGCGGCGGGCGCCCCGGCGCTCTATACCGTGGACATCACGGGACGAAATCTTCAACGCGCCGCGACACCCGCGGCCGCCTCGGACCCCTCGTGGGGCCCGCTCCTGAACTAGAGGACAGGACCTATGAGAACGATTGCACTGATCCTTGTGGCCGGGCTTGCCCTGACGGGCTGCGCCAACCGGCTCGGCGGCGCGGGCGATGGCGCGGTGGACCTGAACGCGGGTGCGGGCGGCGTCGTCGCCGGCAGCGCGAACGACCCCAGCTCGGTCGCGTATTTCCAGCAGACCGTCGGCGACCGCGTCCTCTTCGCCGTCGACCAGTCGACCATCACGCCCGAGGGACGCGCCACGCTGGCCGCACAGGCCCAGTGGCTGAACGCCAACCCGGCCTATACCGCGCTGATCGAAGGCCATGCCGACGAGCAGGGCACGCGGGAATACAACCTGGCACTCGGCGGGCGTCGTGCCAACGCGGCCCGCGACTACCTCGTGAGCCAGGGCGTCTCGGCCACCCGGATGCGCACCATCAGCTACGGCAAGGAGCGTCCGCTCCAGGTCTGCTCGACCGAGGCCTGCTACAGCCAGAACCGCCGCGCGGTGACCGTGCTCGCCGCGGGGGCGGGCGTCTGATGCGGCTGGCGCTGGCGCTGGCACTCGGGCTGGTCGCGCCCGCCTGGGCGCAGGAGGGCGATACGCTGGCCGATATCCGGCAGCAGCTGAGCGTCTTGAACGTCGAGCTGCAACAGCTCACGCGCGAGCTCTCGACGACCGGAGCCGCGGCGCTCGGCATCGAAGGCAGCACGTTTCCCGACCGGGTCATCAGCCTCGAGACGCAGCTTCAGGAGCTGACGGCCCGGACCGAACGGCTGTCCTTCCGGGTCGAAAGCGTCGCACGCGACGGCGGCAACCGGATCGAGGATCTGCGGTTCCAGCTCTGCGAACTGACGACCGATTGCGATCTGGGCGCCCTGCCCGCGCCCGGCCCCCTGGGCGGCGAGGCGGAAGGCGCCGCCGGGGCCGCGCCCGCGCCGGCCCCCGCGCCCGGGACCGGCGGCGCGGAGCTGGCCGTGGGAGAACGGGCCGATTTCGACGCCGCGCGCGCGGCCCTCGATGCCGGGCGCAACGCCGAGGCCGCGACCGCGTTCGAGCGTTTCGTGGCCGCCTACCCGACCGGCCCGCTGTCAGCGGATGCGCAATTCCTGCGAGGCGAGGCGTTGTCCCGCGACGGCCAGTCCGCCGCCGCGGCCCGCGCCTATCTCGAAGCCTTTTCGGGCACACCCGAAGGCCCGCGCGCGCCCGAGGCGCTGCTTGGGCTGGGTCGTTCGCTGGGCCAACTCGGTCAGCGCGACGAGGCGTGCCTGACGCTGGCCGAAGTGCCGCTGCGCTTCCCGCAGGCCCCGGCCGCCGCACAGGCGCAATCGGCACGGGTCGAACTCGGCTGCCAGTGAGGTCCGCGCCATGGCGCATGACGCGATCGCGGCGCTGACCGCCGCGATCGCGCGCGCCGTCCCGGACGGCCCGCTCGGGGTCGCGGTTTCGGGCGGCAGCGACAGCACTGCGCTTCTGATCGCCGCGCGCGCCCTCGAGGGCCGGACGGTCCATGCCTTCACTGTCGATCACGGCCTGAGACCGGAGGCTCCGGCCGAGGCCGCCCGCGTCGCGGCGCTCGCTGCCCGCCTCGGATGTATGCATCGCACGTTGACGCTGAGTATCGCACCGGGTGCCGGGCTTCAGGCCCGCGCCCGCGCCGCGCGCTATGCCGCGCTAGGCCGGGGCGCGCGCGAGGCCGGGGTGGACGATGTCCTCCTTGGTCACACGCAGGACGATGTGGCCGAGACCCTGGTCCTCCGGATGCGGCGCGGCGCGGGGATCGACGGGCTGGCCCGAATGGCCGCGCGGCGCGAGATGGAGGGCGTGACCTGGCATCGCCCCGCGCTCGGGCTGACCCGCGCCGCCCTGCGGGATGCGTTGACCGCGAGGGGCGAAGACTGGATCGACGATCCGTCCAATGCAGACCCGACCTTCGACCGCGTGGAGGTACGGCGCGCGATCGCGGCGCTGGGCCTCGACCGGGCGACGCTCGCGGGCTCCGCATCCGCGCTGGACGAAGCGCGTGCGAGCCTCGTGACCCATGCCCGCGCCATTGCGCGCTACCATGTCCGCGAGGATCGCGGCGACCTCCTGATCGACGGGATGGACACGCTCCGCGCCGCCCATGCGAGCGACCCGGACCCGCTGCCCCGCCTCCTCTTGGCCGGGCTGCACTGGATCGGCGGCGGCTACGGGCCGCGCCGCGACGCGCGGTTGCGGCTTCTGGACCACGCACTCGGCGGCACGACCTGTACCCTCGGGGGCTGCGTGTTGACCCACGCGCGCGACACGCTCCGCCTGTCACGCGAACCTGCGGCTGCGGCGCCGCCCGGCCCGACGGACCGGACATGGGACGGCCGCTGGACCCTCACCGGCCCCCACGCACCGGACCTGACCGTGGGCGCGCTCGGGGTCGACGTGGCGCAGACCGACTGGCGCGCGACGGGCCTGCCCCGCGCTTCGCTGATGGCTTCGCCCGCGGTGCGGCGCGGGGGCGACCTGATCGCCGCCCCGTTGGCCGGCCGGGCCGCCGGATGGACGGCGAAACCGCGCGCCCCGTTCCTCGCGTCGCTGATCTTGCGTTGAACCCACCGGCCCAATGCTTAGATTAGCCCCAACGCGACGCTGTCGCCCGCAATCCCTGATCGGAGGATCTCCCCTTGGGAAACGCCCGTAACATCGCCTTCTGGGTCGTGCTGTTCGTGCTCGTCATGGCGCTCTTCCAGCTCTTCTCGGGCGGCAACTCCGCCATGTCCGCGCGCGAGGTGCCGTATTCGGACTTCGTCAACCAGGTCGAGGGCGGCTCCGTCTCCTCGGTCACGCTGGACGGCGAGCGGATCATCTTCGCGGGGGCCGGCGGGGGCGAGCAGTTCACCATCAAGCCCGCCGATGTCGACGTCACAGAGACCCTCCTGAGCAACGATGTCCGCATCGTCGCCGAAAGCCAGGAGACGAGCGGCTTCATGTCCGCGCTGGGCCTCTGGCTCCCGTTCCTCGTGCTGATCGGCATCTGGATCTTCTTCATGAACCGGATGCAGGGCGGCGGCAAAGGCGGGGCGATGGGCTTCGGCAAGTCGAAGGCCAAGCTTCTGACCGAAAAGCACGGACGCGTCACCTTCGACGACGTGGCGGGCATCGACGAGGCCAAGGAAGACCTCGAGGAGATCGTTGAGTTCCTGCGCAACCCGCAGAAGTTCTCGCGCTTGGGCGGCAAGATCCCCAAGGGCGCGCTGCTGGTCGGCCCTCCGGGCACCGGCAAGACGCTGCTGGCGCGCGCGGTCGCGGGCGAGGCGGGCGTACCGTTCTTCACCATCTCGGGCTCGGACTTCGTCGAGATGTTCGTCGGCGTGGGCGCAAGCCGCGTCCGCGACATGTTCGAGCAGGCCAAAAAGAACGCCCCCTGCATCGTCTTCATCGACGAGATCGACGCCGTGGGCCGGTCCCGCGGCGTGGGCTACGGCGGCGGCAACGACGAACGCGAGCAGACGTTGAACCAGCTTCTGGTCGAGATGGACGGCTTCGAGGCGAACGAGGGCATCATCATCGTCGCCGCCACCAACCGCCCTGACGTGCTGGACCCCGCGCTCCTACGCCCCGGTCGCTTCGACCGCCAGGTCCAGGTGCCGAACCCCGACATCAAGGGCCGCGAGAAGATCCTCGGCGTCCATTCCCGGAAGACGCCGCTGGGCGCCGACGTGGACCTGCGCATCATCGCGCGCGGCACGCCGGGCTTCTCGGGCGCCGACCTTGCCAACCTCGTGAACGAGGCCGCTCTGATGGCCGCGCGCATCGGGCGCCGCGTCGTCACGATGGAGGATTTCGAGCAGGCCAAGGACAAGGTCATGATGGGCGCCGAGCGTCGGTCCATGGTCATGACCGAGGACGAGAAGAAGCTGACCGCCTACCACGAGGCCGGTCACGCCGTCGTCGGTCTGAACGTCCCGCAGCACGACCCGATCCACAAGGCGACGATCATCCCGCGCGGCCGCGCGCTGGGCCTCGTCCTCTCGCTGCCGGAGCGGGACCAGCTGTCGGTCAGCTGGACGAAATACACCTCGAAGATCGCCATGGCGATGGGCGGTCGCGTCGCCGAGGAGCTGATCTTCGGCAAGGAGAACGTCACATCCGGGGCGGCCTCCGACATCCAGCAGGTGACCAAGATCGCCCGCGCGATGGTGACGCAGTTCGGCTATTCCGACGAGCTGGGCATGGTCGATTACGCCAATGAGCAGCAGTCCTACCTGGGCAGCTACCAAGGCGGCGGCAGCGTCTCGCCCGAGACGCAGGCCAAGATCGACGAGAAGGTGAAGGAGCTGGTACAGACGGGCTACGACACCGCCAAGCGCATCCTGACCGAGAAGGCCGACGATTTGGAACGGCTGGCCCAGGGCCTCTTGGAATACGAGACGCTGACCGGGCCCGAGATCATGAAGGTGATCAATGGCGAGGCGCTGACCCGCGGCGACGATCAGGATGACCTGCCCTCGGGCGGCTCGGGCATCACCGCAATCCCCAAGACCAAGCCAAAGCCCAAGAGCCCGGACATCGCGCCCGAGCCTGAACCGAGCGCCTGACGGCGCGTGGTCGGACCACCCGGCGCATCGAGACAGAAGAAGGCTCCGGTGCGATCCGGGGCCTTTTTTCGTCGCGGCCCTCCGGCTATCCCGGTGGCGCATGACCCGGAGGTTCCCGATGCCCGCACTGGCCCCGACCGACATCTACGGCACCGTGACCTGGCTGGGGACCGTGTCAGATCGGGACGCCGCGCTGGCCTCGACCCCGCGCGAGACGCTGCGCCTGACCTTCGCGGGGCCGGAAGAGGAGGCGCATGCCGGGCTGACCCGCCCTTCGTGCAGCCGCGTGACACAGCAGCATCCCAAGGGCACCGAAATCCGCAACGTACGCCAGCTCTGCGTGATGTCCGAAGACGAACTGGCCGAGATCGCGGCGAAGATCGGAGTCGCGCGGTTCGACCCCGCATGGGCCGGGGCGACGCTGGTGCTGCGCGGCATCCCCGACTTCACGCACCTGCCGCCCTCCGCCCGTCTTCAAGCCGAGGATGGCGCGACGATCGTCGTGGATATGGAGAATAGGCCCTGCCACCTGCCCGCGCCCGTGATCGACGCGACGGCGCCGGGCCATGGGAAGGCGTTCAAGGCCGCGGCGAAGGGGAAGCGCGGCGTGACGGCTTGGGTCGAGCGCGAGGGCGTTCTTCGGTGCGGCGAACAGCTGCGCCTGCATCTGCCGGATCAACGGGCCTGGGCTGGCGCCTGAACGCCAGACGCGACGGCGCCCCGCGGGATGCCTGAGATCTCACGGGGCGCGCGCCTTCATGCGCACGCATGTGCGCCGGGGGGCCGGGCCGGAGACGGTCGTCGTCCCTGTGTGGCCCGGTTGAGTTATACCGGGGTCAGCCGAGGGCGAGGCCCGCGACCATGGCGAGCGCGAGGCCCGAGATGAAACCGGCGTGGATGAAGAGGCTGGTGCTGGTCATTCGTTTGTCTTTCCGGGGACATAGCGGCCCCTGAGATGTGTTCATGTGTCTGGCGGGCTAACGCGCGACGAATCGGTCGGTTCCCACGAAAATCGCGTCACACGGCAGCGTGATCCCGGCGCGGGTCGGAAACGCGGGGTGACGATCGGCGACGCCCCGCTCCCCGCCGCGACGCCCGGACCGACCGGAATGTCGCATTTCGGCTGTGGCGCGGGCGCCGCCCCGCTTAGGCGTAGGCGCAGGCACCACCGCGCGCGAAAAGGACCACCGCCATGCCGCTGACCGATATCGAGATCGCCCGCGCGGCGAAGAAGAAGCCAATTCAGGAGATCGGCGCCGGGATCGGCATCGGCACCGACGACCTGCTGCCCTATGGCCACGACAAGGCGAAGGTCAGTCAGGGCTTCATCGACGGTGTGAAGGATCGCCCGAACGGCAAGCTGATCCTCGTGACGGCGATCAACCCGACGCCCGCGGGCGAGGGCAAGACGACGACGACCGTCGGCCTCGGCGACGGGCTGAACGCCATCGGCAAGAAGGCGATGATCTGCATCCGCGAGGCCTCGCTCGGGCCGAATTTCGGGATGAAGGGCGGGGCCGCCGGCGGCGGCTACGCGCAGATCGTCCCGATGGAGGAGATGAACCTCCACTTCACGGGCGATTTCCACGCGATCACCAGCGCCCACTCGCTTCTGTCTGCGATGATCGACAACCACATCTATTGGGGCAACGAGCTGGAGATCGACGTGCGCCGCGTCGTCTGGCGGCGGGTCGTCGACATGAACGACCGCGCGCTGCGCCAGATCACGGCCTCGCTCGGCGGCGTGTCGAACGGCTTCCCGCGCGAGGCGGGCTTCGACATCACGGTCGCCTCCGAAGTGATGGCCTGCCTCTGCCTCGCCACCGACCTCGCGGACCTCGAGCGGCGGCTCGGCGATATGATCGTGGCCTATCGCCGCGACCGCACGCCGGTCTTCTGCCGCGACATCAAGGCCGATGGCGCCATGACGGTCCTTTTGAAGGACGCGATGCAGCCGAACCTGGTCCAGACGCTCGAGAACAACCCCGCCTTCGTCCATGGTGGCCCCTTCGCCAATATCGCCCATGGCTGCAACTCGGTCATCGCGACGACGACCGCGCTGAAGCTGGCCGATTACGTGGTGACCGAGGCGGGTTTCGGCGCCGATCTTGGCGCCGAGAAGTTCATGAACATCAAGTGCCGCAAGGCGGGGCTCGCCCCCGATTGCGTCGTGCTGGTTGCGACGGTGCGCGCGATGAAGATGAATGGCGGCGTGGCCAAGGCCGATCTGGGCGCCGAGAACGTCGAGGCGGTCGAGGCGGGCTGCGCCAATCTCGGCCGCCATATCGGCAACGTCAAAAGCTTCGGCGTGCCCGTCGTGGTCGCGATCAACCACTTCACCGGCGACACCGAGGCCGAGGTGCAGGCCGTCCGCGACTATGTCGCAACGCAAGGCTCCGAGGCGATCATCTCGAAGCACTGGGCCGACGGCTCGGCCGGGTCCGAGGCGCTGGCCCGCCGCGTGGCCGAGATCGCCGATGCGGGCACAGCGAATTTCGCCCCGCTCTACGGCGACGAGATGCCGCTTTTCCAGAAGATCGAGACCATCGCCAAGCGCATCTACCACGCCGACGAGGTGCTGGCCGACAAGAAGATCCGCGACCAGTTGAAGGCCTGGGAAGACCAAGGCTACGGCCACCTGCCGGTCTGCATGGCGAAGACGCAGTACTCCTTCTCGACCGACCCCGAGCTGCGCGGTGCGCCGACGGGCCATTCGGTGCCCGTCCGCGAGGTGCGGCTTTCGGCGGGGGCGGGCTTCGTCGTCGTCATCTGCGGCGAGATCATGACCATGCCCGGCCTGCCTCGCGTGCCCTCGGCCGAGAACATCCGGCTGAACGAGGCGGGCGAGGTCGAGGGGCTGTTCTGAGCGCCGCCGGGCGGTTGCGCCGGCCGGGGGCCGTCGCGCAAAAGGGCGGCGACGGGGGCATCGAGCCCCCGCCGCCGCCGGGCCTCCGGCGGAGGTATTTCGGGCCAGAGGAAGAGAGGCGCGCGCGCGCCCGGGGAGCGACGCCATGACGGCAGAGATCATCGACGGGAAGGCTTTCGCGGCCAGCATTCGCGGCCGCGTCGCCGAGGAGGTCGCGCGGCTGAAGGCCGCGGGCGTGACGCCGGGCCTTGCGGTCGTGCTGGTGGGTGAGGACCCCGCGAGCGCGGTCTATGTGCGCAACAAGGGCAAGCAGACCGTCGAGGCGGGTATGCATTCCGAAGAACACCGGATGGACGCGGACACCTCGCAGGACGCGCTGATGGCGAAGGTGGCGGCGCTGAACGCCGACCCCGCGATCCACGGCATCCTCGTGCAGCTGCCCTTGCCCGGTCACCTCGATTCCGAGGCCGTGCTGAACGCGATCGACCCTGCCAAGGACGTCGACGGCTTCCACATCTCGAATGTCGGCCTTCTGGGCACCGGGCAGAAGGCGATGGTTCCCTGCACGCCGCTCGGGTGCCTGATGATGCTGCGCGACCATTTGGGCTCGCTCTCGGGGCTCGACGCCGTGGTGATCGGGCGCTCGAACATCGTCGGCAAGCCGATGGCGCAGCTTCTGCTGGGCGAGAGCTGCACCGTCACCATCGCCCATAGCCGCACGAAGGAGATCGAAGCCGTCTGTCGCCGCGCCGATATCGTGGTCGCGGCTGTGGGCCGGCCCCGGATGGTGACCGGCGACTGGATCAAGCCGGGGGCCACGGTGATCGACGTCGGGATCAACCGGATCGACGCGCCGGAGCGCGGCGCGGGCAAGACCCGGCTGGTCGGAGACTGCGACTTCGACAGCTGCGCCGCCGTGGCCGGGGCGATCACGCCGGTGCCGGGCGGCGTCGGGCCGATGACCATCGCCTGCCTGCTGGCCAACACGGTGACGGCCGCGTGCCGCGCGAACGGTCTGGCCGAGCCCGAGGGCCTGACCGCCTAGGCGTCGAGGAAGACCCGCACCGCCGCCTCGAACTCGCGCGGCTTCTCGGCATGGAGCCAGTGATGCGCGCCGGGGATTTTCGCGACGCGTGCCTCGGGAAAGAGAGCGCGGATCGGGTCGCGATGTTCGGTGCGGACGTAGTCGCTTTCGCCGCCCGACAGGAACAGCGCGGGCCCGTCGCTGTGCCGGGTCATCTCCGGAAAGCCGATGATCTTCGGCATCTCGGCATCGAGCGCGTCCAGGTTCAGCGTCCAGCGCCCCTCTGCCGCGTCCAGCGATTGCAACAGGAAGGCCCGCGTGCCGTCGTCGGGCACGTCGGCCAGTTGCGCGGCCGCGTCCGAGCGGCGGTCGACCCTCGACAGATCGACCGCCCGCATCGCGGCGATCAGGTGGGATTGCGTGTGGCCATAGGTCACCGGGGCGATATCGGCCACGACCAGCCGCCGCACCGCCTCCGGCGCCGTCAGCGCGAGGACCATCGCCGCCTTGCCGCCCATCGAATGCCCGAGCACGTCATGGGGCCGGTCGCCGATCACCTCGGCCAGGTCGCCCGCCAGCGCGGCGTAGGAATGCTCGTCCGACCAAGGCGATGCGCCGTGGTTGCGCATGTCGACGGCGACGACCTCGCGATCCGACGACAATCGCTTGGCCACGACGCCCCAATTCCGCGCCGACCCGAAGAGGCCATGCGCGATCAGGAGCGGGGTGCGGTCGGTCGGGCTGCCGTGGCGGATCGTGTTGAGCATGGAAACGGAGTATCGCTGCCCTGCCCCGATTGCCAGCCGCCCCGCCCCGCGCCTAGGCTCCGGGCCATGCATGACGCGACGCTGACCCGCATCGAACGGACCGAGGCCCTTCTGGCCGAGCGGTTGCACCTGCGTGGGCGGCTGGCCGACAAGCTGGCCTCGGCCCGCGGACGCCTGCCCCGGGCCGCGCTGGCGCAGGGGCGGGAACTGGTGGACGCGAAGGCCCGGCTGGCAAACCCGGCCACGGCGCGCGATCTCGACCCTCGGCGGATCGAGGCGACCTGCGCGATGCTCGACCGCCATCTCGCCGCGATCCCCGAGGGCAAGTTCCGCCGCCGCGACCGTTCGGCGCTGATCGGTCTGGCGGCGATCCGTGTGTTGATCGTGATCGTCCTCTTCGCGGTGATCCTGTCGTGGCGCGGCCTGATCTAGACCCCCGTCCAGGTCTCAATCTAGGCGTTGTGCGGGCCGGGCATCGGCGCTAGGCCGCTGACATGTCGGAGCCTCTGCATATCCTGCGCCCTTCGGCCCCGCGCCGCGTCCTCGGGCTTGTGGTGCAGGTGCTTCTCGGACTCCTGCTGCTCTATATCGCGATGGCCTTTCCGCCCGCCGAGCTGATCTGGCGGGTCGTCCTGCTGGGGCTGGGGATCGCGGCGCTGGTGCTGGCGCAGTCCGGCTGGCGCGGGTCGAGCATCGGGATCGTGCTGGACGAGGACGGGCTGCGGCAGGAAGACGGACGCCCCATCGCGCCGCTCGACAACATCGCGTCGGTGGACCGCGCGCTCTTCAGCTTCAAGCCGTCCAACGGCTTTCTCGTGCGGCTGCGCGAACCGATGGGCCGCGCCTGGGTGCCCGGCATGTGGTGGCGGATCGGGCGCCGCGTCGGCATCGGCGGCGTGACCGGGGGCGCCGAGACGAAAATCGTCGCCGACGCACTGTCGTTCATGGTGGCCGAGCGGGACGCGCGCGCAGGCTAGCCGTCCGCGACGCCCGCTTCGGCGAAGGTCGCCATGCCCGAATGGCAGGCGAGCGCGCCGCGCAGCACCTGGATCGCCAGCGCCGCCCCCGACCCCTCGCCCAGCCGTAGCCCCAGCGACAGGAGCGGCGTCATCCCGAGCGCCTCCAGCATCCGCGCATGGGCACCTTCGGCCGAAAGATGGCCGGCGACGCAATGATCCAGCGCATCCTCGGCCTCGGCCCCGAGGCAGAGCGCCGCGGCACCGCAGATGAACCCGTCGAGGATGACCGGGATCCGCGCGGCCCGCGCGCCCGCGATCGCGCCCGCCATCGCGGCCAGCTCGCGCCCGCCCAGCGCCGCCAGCACCTCGAGACCGGTGCGCCCGGAATTGGCGTCCAGCGCGCGGGTGACCGCATCCTCCTTGCGGGCAAGCCCGGCATCGTCGACCCCCGTGCCCCGACCCGCCCAGCCCGTCCCGCCGAGCAGGGCGGCGGCGATGGCGGCGGCCGCGGTCGTGTTGCCGATGCCCATCTCGCCCGTCACGACGAGATCGGCCTCGGGGTCCACGGCCGTCCAGCCGGTCGCGAAGGCGCCCGCCATCTCGGCCTCGGACATGGCGGGGCCTTGGGTGAAATCGGCGGTCGGGCGGTCGAGGTCGAGCGCGTGGACATCCATCCGCGCCCCTGCCAGATCGGCGAGCTGGTTGATGGCGGCACCGCCCGCGCGGAAATTGGCGACCATCTGGACCGTGACCTCGGGCGGGAAGGCGCTGACCCCCTGGGCCGCGACGCCGTGATTGCCCGCGAAGACGAGGATCTGGGGGCGTTCCAGCCTCGGCCGCGCGTCGCCCCGCCAGCCGGCATACCAGAGCGCCAAGTCCTCAAGCCGCCCCAGCGCACCCGGCGGCTTGGTCAGCTGGCCGTTGCGCTCGGCGGCCCCGACGCGGGCGGCGCGGTCGGGGGCGGGTGCTGCGGCAAGGGCATCGCGGATGGCGGCGAAGGAGGAGAGGTCGGTCATGGGGGCTCCGGTCTGGGTCTCGGCCCCGTCTTTACCGGGCGCCGCACCGCGGCTATGCCCAGAGCCGCCCCCCCGCCGTCAAGGTGCGACATGTCCGTGAAATCCGACCTGACCTCGGCGGCGATGCTGCTGACCCGGCTGCCCGTGCGCGGCACGCCGACCGATCCCGCGGCCCACGCCGCCTGGGCCTGGCCGCTGGCGGGCCTCGCGGTCGGGCTTCTCGCGGGCGGGGCTGGATGGATCCTCGGCACGCTGGGCTTCACGCCGGGCCTTGCGGCGGCGGTGACGCTTGTGGTGGCGGTCGTGGTGACGGGCGCGCTCCACGAAGACGGGCTGGCCGATCTGGCCGACGGGTTCTGGGGTGGCTTCACGCCCGAGCGGCGGCTGGTGATCATGCGCGACAGCCGGATCGGGACCTATGGCGTGATCGCGCTGGTCCTATCTCTTCTCCTGCGGTGGCTCCTTCTGGCCGAGGCGGCGGCGGAGGGTGCGCTCTTCGCCGTGACGGTCGCGGCGGCCGTGGCCAGCCGCGCGCCCATGGCGGCGCTGATGCGGTGGCTGCCGCCGGCGCGGACGGACGGGCTCTCGAAAGGCGCGGGCGTCCCCCAGGCGCGCGCGGTCTGGATCGGGTTGGCCATTGCTGCCGCCGCCCTCCTCCTTCACGGGCCCGCCACGGCCCTTCTCGCGGCGGTACTGGCGGGCGTGGCGGCGTTTGGTCTCGCCCGGCTGGCGCGCGCCAAGATCGGTGGCCAGACGGGGGACATGCTCGGGGCCGCGCAACAACTCTCCGAGATCGCCATTCTCGCCGCGCTGACCGCGCGCTAGGGTCGCGGCATGACGCTCTGGTCCCGCATCCTCGAAGCCCTGTCGCGGCTCGCGCCCGGCGAACGCCTGTCAAGCCTTTTCGACTACCTGCGCGCGCCGCCCGAACGCTCGGTCGCCTTCACGATCGCCGTGATCGCGCTCGGCGCCAAGATGGCCAAGGCCGACGGCACGGTGACGCGGTCCGAGGTCGCGGCCTTCCGCGAGGTCTTCACCATCCCGCCCGACGAGGAGGAGAACGCCGCCCGCGTCTTCGACCTCGCCCGCACCGATGTCGCGGGGTTCGAGGAATACGCCGCCCGCATCGCCGCCATGTTCGAGGACGATGCCGAGACCTTGCGCGATCTTCTGGAGGGGCTGTTCCACATCGCGCTGGCCGATGGCGACTATCACCCGGCCGAGGATGATTTCCTGCACCGGGTCGCGCGCATCTTCCGGCTCGACGACCGCGCCTTCCGCTCGGTCAAGGCGCAGTTCGTCGTCGACGCGGCCCCCGATTGTTACGACGTGCTCGGGGTGACGCCCGACATGGGTATGGACGAGATCCGCGACCGATGGCGCCAACTCGTGCGCGATACCCATCCCGACCGGATGATCGCCCGTGGCCTGCCCGAGGAGGCCGTGAAGCTGGCCGAGAAGCGCCTCGTGGCCATCAACCGCGCCTGGGAGAACATCCAGGCAGGAACCGCGTGAAGCTGGCCACCTGGAACGTCGAGTGGTTCGACCGGCTGTTCCGCGACGACGGCACGCTCGACGCGACGGGCGAGCGGTCGGCGCGATACCAGGTCAGCAAGGCCCGGCAACTTGAGGCGATCGCGACGGTGCTGCGGAGCGTCGATGCGGATGCGATCCTCGTGATCGAAGCCCCCGACGCATCGCTTAGACGATCCGCGCGCGTGGCACTGGAGGAATTCGCGGGCTGGGCGGGCCTGCGCACCCGGTCCGCCATTCTCGGCTTCGAGAACGACACCCGGCAGGAGATCGCGCTCCTCTACGATCCGGGCCAGGTCATGGCGCGCCACGATCCCGGCGAATCCGACGACGCGCCCCGCTTCGACCGCGTCTTCGGCTTCGATCTCGATCAGGACCTGCGCGCCGACAAGCTGGTCTGGTCGAAGCCGCCGCTGGAGCTGGCGCTCGACACCGCCGCGGGCCCCCTCCATCTGATCGGCGTCCACGCCAAGTCGAAGGGGACGCGCGGCACCGATGGGGCCGAGGCACTCAAGATCAGCATCCTCAACCGCCGCAAGCAGCTCGCGCAATGCATCTGGCTGCGCCGCCGCGTCGATCAGCGCTTGGTCGAAGGCGCGCGGCTGATCGTGGCGGGCGATTTCAACGACGGGCCGGGCCTCGACCGGTTCGAGGCGCTGTTCGGCCGCTCGGGCGTCGAAATCGTTCTCGGCGACGGGAACGCCGCGCTCCACGACCCCCATGCTCAACCGGCGCGGCTGGGCGCCGCGATCCCGACCACCGCGCGCTTCTGGGACAACGCCAACAAGCGCTATCTCAACGCGCTTCTGGATTTCGCGATGGTGTCGCCGGACCTCGTGCCCGGTGCGACGTGGCGCATCCTGCACCCCTATGACGACCCCGATGCGGTCGCGGACCCAGTGCTGCAACGCGCATTGCTCGACGCGTCGGACCACTTCCCGGTGATCCTCGACCTGCCCGACCGGCCCGCGGCGCCTTGACCAACCTCGCGTCCCGCCCCAGCTTTTATGCCATGACCCGTCTCGTGGCCCTTCCGATGATCGCGCTTCTGGCGCTGCCCGCCGCCGCGCAGGAGGCCGAGCCGCCTTCGCTGATGGAGCGGGGCCTGCGGCTCTTTATGGACGGCCTGATGGAGGAGATGGAGCCCGCGCTGCGCGATCTCGAAGGGCTGGCGCGGAATGCGGCGCCGCTGCTGGAGGACCTGCAGGAGCAGCTGGGCGAGAGCCTGTCGGAGCTCGACGCCTACCATCCGCCCGAATTCCTGCCCAACGGCGACATCGTGATCCGGCGGAAGACGCCTCTCGATCCCGATTTGCCGCCCCCCGACCTCAATCCCGACGGCTCGATCGACCTCTGACACCGCGCGCCGTCAGGGCGCGCGCCGCTCCAGCACCTGCTGCACCAGCCCCGCCAGCAAGAGGTACCCCGTCGCCGCCGCGAAGACCCAACCGCTCCAGTAGCCCAGCCCAAACTCTCCCCAAGCCGCCGTCAGCGCCAGCAGCATCCAGAGCACCGTCACCGCCAGCGTCAGGGGACGCCACCGGGCCGTGCGTACCGGATGCACGAAGCGCAGGGGCAGGAACATCGCCGCCGCCAGAAGGCTCGACGCGATCAGGGTCAGCCACGGGTTCGGTTGCAGGACGAAGACCACCAGCGCCACCATGTTCCAGCAGCCCGGAAAGCCCTCGAAGCTGGCATCTGCGGTCTTCATCTGCGCATCCGCGAAATAGAGCGCGCTGGCGAAGGGCACGACGATCAGGATGCCCCAGCCCGCCCATCCGGGCACCAACCCGCTGGCATAGAGGGCGTAGACCGGGATGAAGACGTAGGTGAGGTAGTCGATGATCAGGTCGAGCAGCACGCCGTCGAACCGCGCCGCGTGCAGCGTGACCTCGTATTTGCGCGCCAGCGGCCCGTCGATCCCGTCCACGATCAGCGCGGCCAGCAGCCACAGGAACATCCAGGACCACGCCGTCTCGACCGCCGCCAGAAGGGCGAACATCGCGAAGACCGCGCCCGTGGCGGTCAACAGGTGAACGGAAAGGGCGCGGGTTCGGGGCCACATGGCACCGGGTGTGCCCGCTGCCGCCGCGCCTGTCGAGGGTGGCGCGTGAACCCTTCGTTAACCGATCACCCCGATACCCTGTCTCGTCGCGGCATCACCGGGGCGGGGGTGGCACCCCGCTCCGTGCAGACCACGACCCCGGGGTCCCGCAGCGGTGACGCGCGCGGGGCGGGGTCGGGCCCGATCCCGGCCGTGCCCGAACGGGTGCGGCACCCCGGAGCCGTGCGCCTGTCACGAGAGGCCCCGGTCTCCATCTTTCGCATGAGACGAACCACCGGTCCTACCGCCGACCGCCCACCGGAATGATGTCCCCGACGGGCGGCGAAGGCCGTGGCGCGCGCGGTCAGTTCGAGGCGGCGCGGACTTCCTCGAGCGGGTAGCCCATCGAGTCGCTCGCGTCGAAATTGACGTGGCAATCATGGCAGAAGGACTGGCTAACCCGCAGCGTCTGACCCGTCGGCTGGACGCCGGAATAACGCCAGTTGTCGGTGTCGGGCGCATCGTCGACCTTGGTCATGATCAGAAGCGGCGCCCGGCGCGCGTTGCCGTTGTCGCGCACGCCGATCATTTCCTTGGCGAGAACCGATCCGACCGGCATCTCGAACTCGCCTTCCGCGAACTGAAGGTACTGCTCGGCGGCGATTTCGTTGACGAAGGTGTTGAGGAAGCGCTCGCCATGAACGCCCGCCACCGCGGGCCGGATCGAGGCCTGCGTCCAGTCGCGGTAGGCCATCGCCACCTCGTCGCCGCCCGACTGGTAGCCCTCGATCATCCAGGCCGACATGCAGTCATACATCGCGTCGATCGCGGCGGCGTCCATGTCGTAGCGATCCGCCGGCAGCGGGCAGGTTTCCTCGGCGAAGGCGGGGGCGGCCAGCAGGGCGGCGGCAAGGGTCAGGGGGGCGAGACGGGTCATTGGGTCCTCCGGATTGGCGACACCCCCGTTCAAGCACCCCCGAGCGCTCACGGTCACCTGACGTTTGCGTGTAGGCCCCTGGCGAATTGACTTCGCGTGACCTTCGGGCCAAGCCGGACGCTTACGCCGGACCAGAAGGATGACGGAGATGATCGACCCCGTTCTGCCCACCTATAACCGCGCCCCGCTGAGCTTCGTCTCGGGCGAAGGCTCGTGGCTGGTGGAAAAGGACGGGCGACGTTTTCTCGATCTCGGGGCGGGCATCGCGGTCAATGCGCTGGGTCACGCGCATCCCGGCCTGACCAAGGCGCTGACCGATCAGGCGGGCGCGCTCTGGCACACGTCGAACCTCTACCACATCCCCCAGCAGGAGACGCTGGCCGAGAAGCTCGTCGAGGCGACCTTCGCCGATACATGCTTCTTCACCAATTCGGGCACCGAGGCCTGCGAACTGGCCGTCAAGATGGCCCGCAAGTACTGGTCGAGCCAAGGCTCCGACCGGCATGTGATCCTCGCCTTCACCGGCTCGTTCCATGGCCGCAGCGCCGCGGGCATCGCCGCCGCCGGCTCCGAGAAGATGACGGCGGGGTTCGGCCCGCTGCTGCCCGGCTTCCGCCACCTGCCCTTCGGCGATCACGACGCGCTCCGCGCCGCGATGGCCGAGCCGGACGTAGCCGCCGTCATCCTCGAGCCCGTCCAGGGCGAGGGCGGCATCGTCCCCGTCCCCGACCAGTGCCTCAAGGGCCTGCGCGACGCCTGCGACGAGACCGGCGCGCTGATGATCCTCGACGAGGTGCAATGCGGCATGGGCCGGACCGGCCGCCTCTTCGCGCATGAATGGGCGGGCGTGACGCCCGACATGATGATGGTCGCCAAGGGCATCGGCGGCGGCTTCCCGCTGGGCGCGCTCCTGGCCACGGAGAATGCCGCGCGGGGTATGACGGCGGGCACCCACGGCTCGACCTATGGCGGCAACCCCCTGGCCTGCGCGGTCGGCAACGCGGTGATGGACACGGTCGCCGACGAGGATTTCCTGGCCGAGGTCCGGCGCAAGGCCGGCACCTTCCGACAGGCGCTAGAAGGGCTCGTCGCCTCCCATCCCGAGGTGTTCGAGGCGGTGCGCGGGTCGGGCCTGATGCTGGGGCTGAAATGCCGCGTCCCGGCCGGGGACGTCGTTCAGGCCGCCTATGGGCAGGAGACCTGCATCGTGCCCGCCGCCGACAACGTCGTGCGCCTGCTGCCGCCGCTCAACATCACCGACGACGACCTGCGCGAGGCCGCGGTCCGTCTCGATCGCGCGGCCGCGAGCCTCGTCCCGGCCTGACCCTCTCCGTTTCTCAGACATCCTCGGGCGGGCCGGGGGGCAGACGGCCCCCCGGCCTCCCCGCAGGGAGACCCAGATGAACAACTTCCTCGACATCCACACAACCGATCCCGCCGCGCTGCGCGCGATCCTGTCCTCTGCGGGCGAGATGAAGGCCGCGCGCGGCGACCGTCCCAAGGGCACGCCCGACGACGCGCGCCCGCTCGACGGCCATGTCGTCGCGCTGATCTTCGAGAAGCCTTCGACCCGCACCCGCGTCAGCTTCGACGTCGGCGTCCGCCAGATGGGGGGCACCTCGCTCGTCCTCTCGGGCGCCGAGATGCAGCTCGGCCATGGCGAGACCATCGCCGACACGGCCCGCGTCCTGTCGCGCTATGTCGATCTCATCATGATCCGCACCTTCGGCGAGGACATCCTCCACGAAATGGCCGAGCACGCGACCGTCCCCGTCATCAACGGCCTGACCGACAGCTCGCATCCCTGCCAGATCATGGCGGACGTTATGACCTTCGAGGAGCATCGCGGCCCCATCTCGGGCAAGCGCGTGGCCTGGATGGGCGACGGCAACAACGTCGCCCAGAGCTTCCTGCACGCCGCGGCCAGCTTCGGGTTCGACTTCACCTTCTCGGGGCCCGCCCAGCTCGATCCGCCCGATGCGCTGATGGGCGGCATCCGCCGCGCGGGCCGCGACATGCGGGTCGAACGCGATCCGGCCCGCGCCGTGGCCGATGCCGACCTGATCGTCACCGACACCTGGGTCTCGATGGGCGATGCCGAAAGCTCGCGCCAGCGGCGCCACAATCTCCTGAGGCCCTACCAAGTGAACGAACGCCTGCTGGACGCTGCGCCGGACGAGGCCCTCGTGATGCACTGCTTGCCGGCGCATCGCGGCGAAGAGATCACGGACGCGGTGCTCGACGGTCCCCGCTCGGTCGTGTTCGACGAGGCCGAGAACCGTCTCCACGCGCAGAAGGCGATCATGCGCTGGTGCCTCGGGGTCTGACGGCTCAGGCCGAAAGGACCAGCCAGCCGAGATAGGCCGCATAGCCGAGGAGAAGGGCCGCCCCAAGCGGCCGCCCGATCCGCCCGACGGTCAGCACGGCCACCATCAGCACCGCCGTCGCGCCCAGCATCACCCAGATGTCGAAGCCCGCGATGACTGAAGGCACCTCGAGCGGATGGACGAGCGCCGTTACCCCGAGGATGCCCAGGATGTTGAAGAGGTTGCTGCCGACGATGTTGCCGAAGGCCAGCGCCGATTGCCCGCGCCGCGCTGCGAGGACGGAGGTGATGAGTTCCGGCATCGAGGTGCCGATCGCCACCACGGTCAGGCCGATCACCGCTTCGGACACGCCGAGGTCGGCAGCCACCGTCACGGCACCGCTGACGAGCGAACGCGCACCGACCAGGAGCGCGACGAGGCCGCCCACGACGCAGAGAAGCGCCGTCGCCATGCTCGGGCGGGCGGCCAGCGGGTCCGCCGGATCGGCCGCGCCCGTCCGGATCGTGTGGACGATGTAGACCGCAAGGCCGGCGAGGAAGACCAGACCCGCCCCACGCCCCAGCGTGCCCGTGAGGACGGCGGCGAGGCAGAGGAGCGTCGCTAGCGCGAGCACCGTGCCGTCGCGGCGGAATTCGCCCCGCGCGACGATGACGGGCCGGATCGCGGCGGCCGCGCCGAGGATAAGAAGGATGTTGGCGATATTGCTCCCGACGACGTTGCCGACCGCGATGCCCGGCGCGCCCACGAGCGCCGCCTGAACCGAGGCCAGGAGCTCGGGCATCGACGTGCCGAAGCCGACGAGCGTGATGCCGATGACGACCGGCGAGAGACGGAGGCGTTCGGCGATCGCAACCGCGCCGCGCACGAGGAATTCGCCACCGATCAGGAGACCGGCGAAGCCAAGTGCGATGAGAAGGATGGACAAGGTGGGATCCGAAAGCCGGGCGGACGGGGCGACGACCCGACCGGCCATTGGGCGTCGATCCGGATGTGGGATGACGCCGGCCCGGCCACAAGGGCCGCGCCGGCCGCGGGCGTCAGGATTTCAGCCGATAGCCCGTGCGGAACATCCACCAGCCGAGTGCCGCCACCGCGAGCGTGGCCGTCGCGACCACGGCGAGGCCCAGCCAAGGCGAGCTGTCCGACACGCCCAGCACCGCGTGGCGCAGCCCGTCGATCAGGTAGAAGACCGGGTTCGCGTGGCTCAACGCCTGCATCACGGGGGGCAGCGTCTCGAGCGAATAGAACGTGCCCGACAGGAAGCTCAGCGGCGTGACGATGAAGTTCGTGATCGCCGCGATCTGGTCGAACTTGTTGGCGAAAATCCCGGCCACGATCCCGAGCGATCCGAGAAACGCGCCGCCGAGGATGACCCAGACCAGCGCCATTACCGGGTTCTGCACCCCGAGGCCGATGAACGGGAACAGCACCAACATGATCGCGGCGGCCACGACGACGCCCCGCAGGATCCCCCCCGCGAGATAACCCGCGACGAGTTCGGCCGCCGACAGGGGCGGCATCAGCGTGTCGACGATGTTGCCCTGCACCTTCGAGATGACGATCGACGAGGACACGTTGGCGAAGGAGTTCTGGATTACGGTCATCATTAGGATGCCGGGCGCGAGGAAATGCAGGAAGCTGACGCCCATCACCTCGCCCCGGCGGGTGCCGACTGCCAGCGTGAAGATCAGAAGAAACAGCCCCGCCGTGACCAGCGGCGCCAGCAGCGTCTGTGTCCAGACCGCAAGGAAGCGGCGCGTCTCGCGTTCGGCCAATGTGCGCAGGCCCAGCCAGTTGACCCGCCCGAACCGCCGCACGCCCTGAGTGCCGGGATCGGGGCGGTCCTGTTGCAAGGCGGTGTCGGTCATGGTGGCCTCCGGGGGGACGTAGGGGCGGGCGTCCTTGTGGCGCGGACGGGCCGTGCATACAATAGGACGTCTCCCGGGATCGCCACCCCCCAGAACGGGTTCGCGGCCGGGACGATCGAGCAGTTGTTAGGAGATTTCCATGGCCTGGACCGACGAGCGCGTCGAGACCCTCAAGCGGATGTGGGGCGAAGGCGCGAGCGCGTCGCAGATCGCCAAGGAACTGGGCGGGGTGACGCGCAACGCGGTGATCGGCAAGGTCCACCGCCTCGGCTTGTCGAACCGCCAGACCGCCGACGAGGCCAAGGCCGAGGCCGCGCCCGCCAAGCCTGTGCCGAAAGCCAAAGCGAAGGCCGACACCGCCAAGGCTGACCCCGCGCCGCCCCCCGCCCCCGAGGCCGAGGAGGAGGATGACGACGACGAGCCGCGGACGATGGCTGCCGTGCCGCAGGGCACCAACGTCACGTCGCTGCGCAAGCCCCTGATGGCGGGCCAGCCGCTGCCGCCCCAGCCCTCGGCCAACGAGATCTCGCCCGAGGCGCTGGCCAAGGTGAACGCGGTCGAGAAGACCGCCAAGAAGATCAGCCTGATGGAATTGACCGAACGGACCTGCAAATGGCCGATCGGCGATCCGGCGACGCCGAAGTTCTGGTTCTGCGGCCTGCCGGTCCAGGCCGGGAAGCCCTATTGCGAGGCGCATGTCTCGGTGGCGTTCCAGCCGATGTCCTCGCGCCGCGACCGGCGCCGCTGAGGCGTCGGCGGGCGGGCCGCGCTCAGGCCCGTCGCCGCCATTTCAGCACGCCCCAGGCCAACAGCGCGAGGTAGAGGAACGTCGCGCCGACATGGAACATCCAGAGGCGCGTGAGCATCAACCCGATTACCAGCGCCGCGGCCAGCAGCACGTAGACCGCGTTGTCGCGGCTGATCTTCATCGCCTTCAGCGAGACCGTCGGGAAGCGCGCGATCATCAGGGCGCCGACGCCCAGCATCCAGACCGCGATGAACACGTCCCAGCCGCGCAGGTCGAACAGCCCCGACAGCATCAGCGTCACCGGGAAGATCCCCAGCATCGCGCCCGCGGGTGCGGGAACGCCGGTGAAGGACCCGGACGCATTCGTCTCGTCCTTGGCGGCGACGTTGAATCGCGCCAGCCGGAGGCAGCAGCAGATCGCGAAGGCCAGCGACGCGAGCCAGCCCATCCCGGCCAGCCCCTCAAGCCCGAAATGGTAGACGAGAAGCGCGGGCGCGACGCCGAAGCAGACGAAATCCGACAGGCTGTCGAGTTCGGCCCCGAAGGGCGAGGCCGCGTTGAGCCGCCGCGCCAGGAGACCGTCCATCCCGTCGACCAGCGCCGCGAGGATAAGAAGGCCGGCGGCCAACTCGAACCGGTCGGCGAAGGTGAAGCGGATCGAGGTCAGGCCGAAGCACAGCCCCAGGATGGTCACGAGGTTCGGCAGCAGCGAGACGATCGGAAGCGGGCCGTCCCGTGGCTCGCGCCGCCCGCCCATCAATCGATCCTCGAGGTGGCGGGGGTGGCGTCACCGAGCTTGGCCAGCACCGTCTCGCCCGAGATCATCGACTGGCCCAGCGACACGCGCGGGGCGGTGCCCTCGGGCAGGTAGACGTCCAGCCGCGAGCCGAAGCGGATGATACCGAAGCGACCGCCCCGCTCCAGCCGCGCGCCCTGGTCGACCTCGCAGAGGATGCGCCTCGCCACGAGGCCCGCAATCTGGACGACGCCGATCCGGGTGCCGTCCTCCATCTCGATGGTCAGGCCGTTTCGCTCGTTCTCCTCGGAGGCCTTGTCGAGTTCGGCCGACAGGAACTTGCCCGGCCGGTAGGCGACGGCGGTGACCGTGCCCGCGACCGGCGCGCGGTTCACGTGGCAGTTGAAGACCGACATGAAGACCGACACGCGCGTCAGGGGCGCGTCGCCGAGGCCCAGTTCCGAGGGCGGCACGGCGGGCTCGATCAGCGAGACGACGCCGTCGGCGGGTGTGACGATCAGGCCCTCGCCCATTGGGGTGACGCGCACGGGATCGCGGAAGAAGTAATAGCACCAGATCGTCAGCGCGAGGCCGATGACGCCCAGCGGCTCCCACAGGATGAAGAGCACCAGCGTCACGGCGGCGAAGATGGCGATGAACTTCGGCCCCTCGCGATGGACCGGCTTCACGAACGTGCCGAGCAGGCTGACACCCATTTCCAATCACTCCCGTCTGGAACCCACGGCAGATAGCGCGCGGGCCGAGCCGGGTCCAGCGGATGCGGTGTGACGTCTCAGCGCCCGAGGAGGAGGTCCAGCAGCTGCTCCTCGACGCGGTCGCGGATGGCGTCTTCCAGCGCGCCGCGATCGGTCAGGATCTCGGGGGCGACCTCCAGTTCCTCGGCCAGACGGTCGCGCGCCTGGGACTCGGCGCGCGCGCGGGCGGCGTCGGCCTCGGCGCGGGCGCGGGCTTCCAGCTCGGCACGCTCGATCTCCAGCTCCTGCCGGGCGAGGAATTCCAGATCGGGCCGGATGCGCGGATCGGACCACGGCCCCTCGATCAGGATGGGCACCGTGATGCCGCCCACGCGCAGCGTCGGCATCAGGCGGTAGCTCAGCGTCCGGCCGCCCAGATCGACGCTGCCCTCGCCCGTCGCCGTCAGAAGCGGCGCGTCGAGCGCCAGGTCATCGCTCCGCGCCACGCCGTCGGCCACCGAGAACGACACCGACATCCCGTCGATCACCGTCTTCTGTCCCTCGCCGCGAAAGTTCGGATCGAGGTTGCGGATCATCCCCGCCACGTCGAGCCCGAGGATCTCGCCCTGCCCCATCCGGAAGGTCATCCCGCCGTCGAGGCTCGCCATCAGCTCGGCGCTGGTGTCGCCGACGCCGAGCAGGCTGATGCTGGCATCGGCCTGCCCCACGAGACGGTCGAAATCGGCGAACTCGGTCAGGAAGGGCGCCATCTCAAGACCGTTGAGATCGAGATCGGCCCGCGCCGAGAGACCGCCCCGCCCGTTGACGACCAGATCGCCCGTCACGGTGCTTCCATAGGCCACGAGCGGCTGCAACGTGATGACGGCGCGCCCCTGGTCGACGGTCGCGCGCAGCCGCAGCTCGTCGAGGGTCGCATCCCCGAGCTGCACGGTCCCGGCGGTCAGCGTCAGCGAGCCGTCGGCGAGAAACAGCCCCGAGACGTCGAACGCCTCGCGCGCCCAGCCGGTTTCGGCCACGATCGCCGTCTCCCCACCCTGCCCCTCGCGGCTGAGCGGCGTCAGGTCCAGATCGTCGGCGGCCAGCGTGGCGGTGATGGTCGGCCGCGCGTCGCCCGGTACGAGGTCCACGGCCCCGGTCAGCCGATTGCCGTCGAGGCCCAGCGCCATGTCGCGCAGATGCAGGCTTCCGGCCGGGGCCAGCGTCGCCGTGGCGTCGAGCGCCAACCTCCCCCGCCCGAGGCCCTGCGGCAGGTCCGGCGGCGTGAGGCCGAGGGCACGCATCACCGCCAGACGGTCGGTCGAAACCACCGAGAGCCGTCCCTCCCACGCGGTCGGGTCGAGATCGGCGCGCCCGTCCAGCGACACGCGCGTCCCCCCGGCCTCGAGCGTCAGCGTCACCGGCGTCAGCGCGCCGCCGAGGAAGTCGCGCGCCTGCGCGATCTCGCCCGCGACGGTGACGGCCTGCCCGGCCAGCAGCGCCGAGATCGTGACCTCCGCCGGGCCGTCGGCATCTGGCAGCGCCAGCGCGGCATCCACGGCGCGCAAACGCACCGTCCGGTCCGCGCGCTGGTCGACCCAAGTGATGTCGCTCCCGGTGATCGTCGCGCGGTCGATCCCGAAGGGTTGTGGTGCCGGGGCCGCCGGACCGGGGGTCGCGCTCGGCGTCGCCCCGCCGGGCGTGGCGGGCATCCCGAACTCCCAGTTGCCGCGCCCGTCGGCACCCCGCTCCAGCACCAGTGTCGCGCCCTCGATCTCGAGCGTCTCGATCCGCAGCACCCGCCCGAAGACGGCGGCCAGCGGCACGCCGACCTCGATCGCATCGGCCGTCAGCATCGGGGTCTCGCCCGCCCAATCGGCATTCGCGACGGTGACGCCCTCGGCGCGGACGCCGAGCCGGGGCCAGAGCGTCGCGCCGACATCGCCGTCGATAGTCATGGCGCGCCCGGTCTCGGCCTCGAACCGCTCGACGGCGAAATCCGCGATCCGCTCGGCCGGGACCAGCAGCACCAGCGCCACCACGGCGACCACGATCACCGCGATCAGCGCCACACCTGCCCGGACCAATCCTCGCATCGCCACTCCCCCTTGTTCCGCCCACGATGAAATGCGCGCGCGCGCCCCGCAAGGGCTTCCGCCGTCGCGCCCGAAGGCCTATCTGGGCGCCATGCCCGAAAATCCCCCCGACCTCCGCCCCGACCTCGCGCCGCGTGCCGTCCTGCCGACCGATGCGCGGGCCGGTCAGCCCCGGATCGGCATGGTCTCGCTCGGCTGTCCGAAGGCGCTGGTGGACAGCGAACGGATCCTGACGCGGTTGCGGGCCGAGGGCTACGCCATCAGCGCCGACTACGCCGAGGCCGAGGCCGTGATCGTCAACACCTGCGGCTTTCTCGACAGCGCCAAGATTGAGAGCCTCGAGGCGATCGGCGAGGCGCTGGCCGAGAACGGGCGCGTCATCGTCACCGGCTGCCTCGGCGCCGATCCCGCCTATATCACCGGCGCGCATCCGACGGTCCTGGCCGTGACGGGGCCGCATCAATACGAACAGGTGCTCGACGCGGTTCACGCCGCCGTCCCGCCCGCGCCCGATCCGTTCGTCGACCTGCTGCCTGCCAGCGGCGTCACGCTGACGCCTAGGCATTTCAGCTACCTGAAGATCGCCGAGGGCTGCAATCACAGCTGCAAGTTCTGCATCATCCCCGACATGCGCGGCAAACTCGTGTCGCGCCCCCACGCCGCCGTCATCCGCGAGGCGGAACGGCTGGTCGATGCGGGCGTGCGCGAGCTTCTGGTCATCAGCCAGGACACCTCGGCCTACGGCACCGACTGGAAGGACCGCGCAGGCGCGGGGTCGCATATCGTGAACCTCGCGCGGGACCTGGGCGCGCTCGGGGCGTGGGTCCGGCTCCACTACGTCTATCCGTACCCCTTCGTGCGCGACCTCGTGCCGCTGATGGCCGAGGGTCTGGTGCTGCCCTATCTCGACGTGCCCTTCCAGCACGCGCATCCCGACACGCTCCGCCGCATGGCCCGCCCCGCCCATGCCGAGAAGACGCTGGACCGGATCGCCGAATGGCGCGGCATCTGCCCCGAGATCGCGCTCCGCTCGACCTTCATCGTCGGTTATCCCGGCGAGACCGAGGCCGAGTTCCAGACCCTGCTCGACTGGCTGGACGAGGCGCAGCTCGACCGCGTCGGCGCCTTTCAATACGAGAACGTCGCCGGTGCGCGGTCCAACGCCCTGCCGGACCATGTCGAGGCGGAGGTGAAGGCCGAACGCTACGCCCGCTTCATGGCGAAGGCGCAGGCGATCTCGGCCGCGAAGCTCGCCGCCAAGGTCGGCACCCGGCTGGAGGTGATCGTCGACGCGGTCGACGCCGAAGGCGCCACCTGCCGCACCAAGGCCGACGCCCCCGAGATCGACGGCAACCTCTTCATCGACGAGGGGTTCGAAGCGCTGGCGGCGGGCGACATCCTCACCGTCGAGGTGGACGAGGCGTCGGAATACGACCTTTGGGGCACGCCGGTCGCCTGATCGGGATCGGCCCGCGTCTCAACGCGCGCCTTCCAGTTCCTCACCCAGAACCCGTGCCACCCATCCGCGCGGAATGAGGTGGCTGGCAGGGTGGACGTCCATGGTGACGCGGCCCGCCGTGCAATCCCATTCCGTGCGCGTATGGGTCAGCCAGGAAACCGCGTTCCAGTCGAAGGCGCGGGCGGGCGCGGCGCAGCCGAGGCGGTCGCGCCAGAGGGCGACGGCGTGGGTGGTTTCGCCGCCGGGTCCGTAGGGAAAATCGAGCACCGTGTCGGTGGTGCCGTGAACATGGGCGACGCGGGCGGGTCGTCCCTCGCAGGGAATGCCCGGCGGGAAGGCGCCCGCGATCAGCAGGAGGGCGGAGACCTCGGCTTCGCCCTCGCAGGCGAAGCGCGCCGCCATCAAGGCGCCCCAGCTATAGCCCGACACGACGAGGCGCCCGTCGGTCGGAAACCGCGCCGACACATCCGCCAGAACCGCCTCGGCGAAGGGCGTGTCGCGCGAGCCGGGATGCCGGAAATCCCAGGTCCGACCGAGGCCATTCGGGGCCACGAAGAGGAGCCCGGCGGCATCCGCGGCCGCCCCCGTGCGCGGGCTGCCGAGCGGGACCGGGCCCTGTCGACCCCACCCGTGGAAATGCAGCATCACGCCCAGCGGTGTCGTGCCGTCCCAACCGGCGGGCGCGCGGACGTGGTAGCTGCGGTCACCGATCGCACAGGCTTCGGGCCCGCCGCAGGCATGGGCCGGGGCGGTGATGGCGATCAACAGGGCGTGGAGAAGGAAGAGGAGACAGGCGCGCATGGAGCGACATTAGCCGCGTCCCGACGCGCGGCCAGTCACGAAAGCGCCAGCGGGGCCGCAGGTTCGCCTTCGGGGCGGAAGGCAAGGGCGAGGCCGTTGAGACAGTGCCGTTTGCCGGTCGGGTCGGGGCCGTCGGTGAAGATATGCCCGAGATGTCCGCCGCAGCGCGCGCAATGGACCTCGGTGCGGGGCAGGACGAGTTTGTAATCGGTCTTGGTGCCCACCGCGTCCTCGGCAAGAGGCGCCCAGAAGCTGGGCCATCCGGTGCCGCTGTCGAACTTGGTGTCCGAGGCGTAGACGGGGTTGGCGCAGCCGGCGCAATCGTAGGTGCCGGCTTCCCAAAAGTCGTCGAGCGGGCTGGAATACGGGGCCTCGGTATCCTCCTGGCGGAGGACGGCGAAGGCGCCGGGCGAGAGGCGGGCGCGCCACTCCGCTTCGGTCAGCGAAACGGGGTAGGCGCGCGGGGCGGGCGCGTCCGAACCCAGCCACCATGCGCTGCCTGCGGCCCCAAGGGCGGCGACGGCAGCGGTTCCCGTCAGGACGGCGCGGCGGCTGGGCATGGCGGATCTCCTTGTCGCGGCTGAAACGCGCGGCGTCGGATCACCGTTCCGTCACGTGCCCGTCAGAGCCCCGAGGCCACGCGGCGCACGGTCGCGATCCGGTCGGCATTGGGCGGGTGCGTCCCGAGGAAGCGGTCGCCCGGATCGGGGATGCGCGTGAAAAACGCAGCCCCGCGCACGGGGTCGTAGCCCGCGCGGGCGGTGATGATCGTGCCCAGGGCATCGGCTTCGAGCTCGTGCTCCTTCGAGAAGCGCCGCGCGCCCACGGACGCCCCGGCCCGGCTGAGTTGGTCGACGGTGCCCGCATCGGCCCCCGCGACGGTCGCGATCAGGCCGCCGACGATGGCGCCGGTGGTGGCCGACTGGCGCTGGCGGGCGATGTGCTGCTCGATGTGGTGCGCGCTCTCGTGGCCGAGGACGAAGGCGATCTCGTCCTGGTTGCGGGCATCGGCGATCAGGGCCTGCGTGAAGGTCAGGACGGGCCGCCCCGAGCGGTCGAGCGACTGGAAGGCGTTCGGCGGCGCGTTGCGGTTGGGATCGACGCGGATCAGGAAGTCGCAGTTCAGCCCGTTGGTCCTGCTGCGGCACAGGTTCTCGGCGGCGGGTTCGACCCGCGACACGGCGGCCCGGAAGTTGTTCACCGCAGTCGATCCCGACACGCGATCGGGTCCACGATCGACGGGCTGTACGGGCGCGCCGCCCGATGTCTCGACCACCACGCAGCCCCCCAGGAGGGCCATCACGACCACCGCCAACATCTTCGTCCGCATGGCAATCTCTCCGTCCGCCGCTACACTCGCCGTGGAGATAATAGATCGGAGGCGCGGGATGTCAGGTGACGAAAGCGAGATCGACCTGCGGGTGCTCTACAATGCCGAATGTCCCGTCTGCCGGTTCGAGATCGATCACTACCGCCGCTGGGCCGACCGCGACGGGCTTCCGGTGGCCTTCGACGACCTGAACGGCGCGGACCGCGCGGCGTGGGGGGTCGAAGCGGATGCGGCGGCCCGGCGGCTGCATGTCCGGCGGGGCGGCGAGACGCTGTCCGGGTTCCCCGCCTTCCTCGCGCTCTGGGCCGAGATGCCGCGGATGCGCTGGGCGGCGCGCATCGGCGGCTTGCCGGGCATCCGGACGGTCGCGGGCTGGATCTATGACCGGATCGGCGCGCCGCTGCTCTACGCGAGCCACCGGCGGCGGCAGCAGCGGAGGGCCGACTGATGTTCTCGATCGAGCACGGGTTCGACGCGACGGTCGTGACGCTGGTCGACGAGGGCGAGGGTCAGACCCCGCCGCAGGAAGACGTGGTCGTGACCGCCTTCGAGGAATGCGTGACGCTGACCCAGCTCGACCCGCGCACGGAGGAGCCGGTGCGCATCACGCTGACGATGGGACAGGTGCGCGACCTGGCCGCGGCGCTCGACCTGCCCGAAGGCGTCTACCTGAGGCGCTGAGCACGACCGTCAGGCCGCGAGGCCCTGCGCGCCCATCTCGATGAACTTGGTCCGGCGCGCGGCGCGGATCGCCTCTGGGGCCATGCCGTCTAACTCGCCCAGCATCGCCTCGATGGCCGATCCGACCGACGCGATGGCCGCGGCCCGGTCGCGATGCGCGCCGCCCGTCGGCTCGGGGATGATCCGGTCGATCACGCCCAGCTTCAGCAGGTCCTGCGCCGTCAGGCGCAGCGCTTCGGCGGCCTCGCGCATCTTCTCGGCGTCCTTCCAGAGGATCGACGCGCAGCCCTCGGGCGAGATCACCGAATAGATCGAATGCTGCAGCATCGCGACGCGGTTGGCGGTGGCGAAGGCGACCGCGCCGCCCGAGCCCCCCTCGCCTACGACGACCGACACCAACGGCGTGCCCAGCCGCAAGCAGGCTTGCGTCGAGCGCGCGATGGCTTCGGACTGGCCACGCTCCTCGGCGCCCTTGCCGGGATAGGCGCCCGGCGTGTCGATCAGCGTCACCACCGGCAGCGAGAACCGGTCCGCCATCTCCATCAGGCGTATCGCCTTGCGATAGCCCTCGGGCCGCGCCATGCCGAAATTCCGCTCCAGCCTGGTGCGCGTGTCGTGACCCTTCTCGTGGCCGATCACGACGACCGAACGGCCGTCCAGCCGCGCCAGCCCGCCCATTACCGCGTGATCGTCGGCGAAGTTGCGGTCGCCGGCCAGTGGCGTCCAGTCGGTGAACAGCGCGTCGATGTAGTCCTTGCAATGCGGGCGTTCGCCATGGCGCGCGACCTGCGCCTTCTGCCACGGCGTCAGGCCGCGATAGAGATTGGCCAGCATCTCGCCCGCCTTGGCGTCGAGCGCCGCGGCCTCCTTCTCGACATCGACCTTCTCGTCGGCGCGCCCCATCGCGCGCAGCTCCTCGGCCTTGCCCTCGATCTCGGAAAGGGGCTTCTCGAAGTCGAGATACTGCGTCATGCGGATCCTCCTGCGCCCGTCGGGGCGGTGGCCCCCGATATGGCGGGCCGCAGGGTTCGATGCAACACGCGGCAGCCCCGTCCGGCCACCGCGCAGCACCCGCCATCAGGCGTTCGCGGCGATCATCTCGGACTGGCGCACGATCACCTCGGCCTGCTTGATCGACGCGATGTCGACCAGCCGCCCCTTGTAGACCGTCGCCCCCGCGCCCGAGGCCTTGGCCTCTTCCATCGCGGCGAGGATCTCGCGCGCCTCGGCCACCGCGGCCTCCGACGGCGTGAAGACCTCGTTGGCCAGCGCGATCTGCTTGGGGTGGATCGCCCATTTGCCGACCATGCCCAGCACCGCCGAGCGGCGTGCCTGTGCCCGGAACCCCTCCTCGTCCGAGAAGTCGCCGAAGGGTCCGTCCACCGGCAGCACGCCATGGGTCCGGCAGGCCGCGACGATGGCGGTCTGCGCCCAGTGCCACGGGTCGGACCAGTGCCGGGCGCCGTCCTTCAGCATGTAATAGTCGTCCTGCGTGCCGCCGATGCCGGTCGTCTGCATCCCCATGCTGGCCGCGAAATCCGCCGCACCGAGCGACATCGCGGTGAGGCGCGGCGAGGCGGCGGCGATCTCCTCGACATGGGCGATGCCGGCGGCGGATTCGATGATGACCTCGAGGCCGATGCGCTTCGACCGTCCCGAGGCCGCCTCGACCGCCGAGATGAGCGCGTCGACGGCGTAGATATCGGCCGCGCAGCCGACTTTGGGGATCATGATCTGGTCCAGCCGCTCGTCCGCCTGCTCCAGAAGATCCACGACGTCGCGATACCAGAAGGGCGTGTCCAGCGCGTTGATGCGCACCGACAGGGTCTTGTTGCCCCAATCCTCGGACCCGATGGCCGCGATGACATTGGCGCGCGCGGCGTCCTTGTCGGTGGGCGAGACGCTGTCCTCGAGATCGAGATTGATGACGTCCGCCGCACTGGCCGCCATCTTCGGGAAGAGCTTCGGGTTGGAGCCCGGACCGAAGAGCTGGCACCGGTTGGGGCGGGCGGCGGGGGCGGGTTGCACTCGAAAGCTCATCGGGACCTCGGGTCAGATTGTTGCGCGGCTGGGTTGTCTCCGCGCTACAATGTGTCCCACCGGATGACAAGCGCTGCGCTGCGGCATCGCGCGACGCTGCATCCGACTTCAAGAAGGACGTCGGGCGTCAGCCCGTCACTCTGGCAGGAGCGACCGAAGCAGCGCCAGCGTCTCGGGCGCGGACCAGTCGGCCTCGCCCGCAAGCTCGGCGACGATATTCCCTTCGGCATCGAGAATGACCGTGTGCGGCAAGCCGACAACCCCCAGCGCCCGCGCAAGCGACGCGTCCGGGTCGCGGTGGAGCGGCAGGCTGGTGATGCCCGTCTCCTCCCAGAACCGCTCCATCTGCGCGGGATTGTGTCGCCCGAAGGCCATCGTCACGACCTCGACCCCCTCGTCGCCCAAGCTGTCCTGCAAGGCCTGTAGCGACGGCATCTCGGCACGGCAGGGCGCGCACCACGTCGCCCAGAAATTCAGAACGACGACCTGCCCTGCGTGATCGGACAGGTCGCCCGCCCCCCCGTCGGCCCGGACATAGGCCGTCGCGGCTGGGGCGCCCGCGTCCAGCACGCGCATCTTCTCCATCGTGCCGGTCAGAAGCGTCTCCTCCAGCGCCGTCGCGGGGGTGGCGAGCAGGGCGGCGAGCAGGTAGGCGGGGACCATCAGGGATCGGAGGTCAGGCATGTCGAAATCGTCCAACAAGATGTGGGGCGGCCGCTTCGCGGAAGGGCCCGACGCCATCATGGAGGCGATCAACGCGTCCATCGGCTTCGACCGCCGGATGGCCCGTCAGGACATCGAGGGATCGCGGGCCCATGCCGCCATGTTGGCCGCCCAGGGCATCGTCACCGATAGCGATGCGGCCGCGATCCGGGAAGGTCTGCTCACGGTGTTGTCAGAGATCGAGGGGGGCACCTTCGCCTTCTCGACCGCGCTCGAGGACATCCACATGAACGTCGAGGCAAGGCTGACCGAGATCGTGGGCCCCGCCGCCGGCCGGCTGCACACCGCGCGGTCTCGCAACGACCAGGTGGCGCTGGACTTCCGCATGTGGGTTCGCGACCAGGCCGATGCGGCCATCGACGCCCTGCCCCGCCTGATCGCAGCATTGGTGGCGCAGGCCGAGGCGGGCGCCGATTGGGTGATGCCGGGCTTCACCCATCTCCAAACCGCGCAGCCGGTGACCTGGGGCCATCACATGCTGGCCTATGCCGAGATGTTCCACCGCGACCTCGGGCGCTTCCGCGATGCGCGCGCCCGGATGAACGAATGCCCGCTGGGGACGGCGGCGCTGGCGGGCACATCTTTTCCGATCGACCGGGACATGACGGCCGCCGCCCTCGGCTTCGACCGGCCCGCCGCCAATTCGCTCGACGCCGTGTCGGACCGGGACTTCGCGCTGGAGTTCCTGTCCTCGGCCTCGATCTGCGCCATGCACCTGTCGCGCCTCGCCGAGGAGCTGGTGATCTGGTCCAGCGCCCAGTTCCGCTTCGTGCGCCTGTCGGATCGCTGGTCCACCGGGTCGAGCATCATGCCCCAGAAGCGCAACCCCGACGCCGCCGAGCTTCTGCGCGCCAAGATCGGGCGCATCTTCGGGGCGCAGACCGCACTCCTGATGGTGATGAAGGGCCTGCCGCTGACCTATTCAAAGGACATGCAGGAAGACAAGGAACAGGTCTTCGACGCCGCCGATTCGCTGATGCTGGCCCTGGCCGCGATGACCGGGATGGTGGGCGACATGGAGGGCCAGAAGGACGCGCTCGAGGCCGCCGCGTCCTCGGGCTTCTCGACGGCGACGGACCTCGCCGACTGGCTGGTGCGCGAGTTGGACCTGCCCTTCCGCGAAGCGCATCACGTCACCGGCGCGCTGGTCAAGATGGCAGAGGATCGGGGCGTCGACCTGCCGGACCTGACCCTGGACGACATGACTTCGGTGCATCCGGCCATCACCGGGGCGGTCTTCGACGTGCTCGGCGTCCACAATTCGGTCGCGTCGCGCACCTCCTACGGCGGCACGGCCCCCGACAATGTCCGCGCAGAGGTCGCGCGCTGGAAGGAGCGTCTCGCATGATCCGTCTGATCCCCCTCCTCGTCCTGCTGCTCGCCGCCTGCGGCGTCGACGGCCCGCCGATCCCACCCTCCGAGGTCGAGCCCGAGGATCGCGTTACCATCAGCGGCTCGGTCGGCGTGGGCGTCCGCGGCAGTCTCTGACGCTGGGGTGGACGTTCGGGCTTGACCCCTGAAACAGGGCTCTACGTTCGAAACGTCGCCCTGCATCAGAGACTTAGGAGCCCCCGCCCATGCAAGCCGTCTTCCTGGGGTCCATCGGGACCATCGCCGACACCTCCGAGCTGCAGCGCGCGGCCTTCAACGACGCGTTCCGCGAGCATGGCCTCGATTGGCAGTGGGACCGCGACACCTACCGCGAGATGCTGGGCCAGGCGGGTGGACGCGCCCGGATCGCCGAGGCGGCGAAGGCCGAGGGCGTCGACGTCGATGCCGAGGCGATCCACGCCACCAAGACCCGCCTGTTCCAGGCCGCGCTCGACGACGGGGCGGCGACGCTCCGGCCAGGCGTGGCGGACCTGGTTGCGCACGCGCGGGACAAGGGCCTGAAACTCGGCGTCGTCACCACCACCTCGCGCGGGAATGCCGAGCATCTGCTGGCGGCGGTCGGGCTCGAGCAGGAGCGCTTCGACATCATCGTCACGCGCGAGCATGTCGAGCAGCCGAAGCCCGATCCCGAATGCTACGCCTACGCCGCCAAGTGCCTCGGCGTGGATGCGGCCGCCTGCGTCGCGGTCGAGGACAATCCCGACGGCGTGCGCGCGGCCCGCGCTGCAGGCGTGAACTGCTATGCTTGGCCCAACGAGAACACCGCCGGGCAGGAGTTCGGCGATGCGACCATGGCCGGGCGCGACATCGATCAGGCGGTGTTCGGCGCGGCGGCCTGACGCGACCCGATCCGTCAACGGCGGCGTTGCGCGCGTCCCCGTCCCTGCTAGTCTGACCGGCGACACGAGCAGGGGCGCAGACGACGCCCGCAGGAGAACACCGATGGACAAGGTCCCGATGACCCCGCGCGGCATGACCGCGCTCCAGACCGAATTGAAGCAGCTCAAATCCGTCGAGCGTCCAGCCATCATCCGCGCCATCGCCGAGGCGCGCGAGCATGGCGACCTGTCGGAGAATGCCGAATACCACTCCGCCCGCGAAAAGCAGTCCTTCATCGAAGGCCGCATCAAGGAACTGGAGGGCCTGATCTCGCTGGCCGACGTGATCGACCCGGCCAAGATGTCGGGCGCCATCAAGTTCGGCGCGACGGTGACCCTGGTCGACGAGGAAACCGAGGCCGAGAAGACCTACCAGATCGTCGGCGAGCAGGAGGCCGATATCGAAAGCGGTCTTCTCAACATCAAGTCGCCCCTGGCCCGCGCCCTGATCGGCAAGGAGGAGGGCGACAGCGTCGAGGTCCGCACGCCCGGTGGCACGCGCGACTACGAGGTCACCGCGGTCGTGTACCGCTGACGGCGCGCCCATGACCGAACCCGCCCCGCCCGAGCCGCCCGCCGCGCACAGTGCCGACCGCCACCTGGCTGCCGTGCCCGCGCGTCGTTCGGGTATCTCGTTGGGCGAGGTCGCGGCCCTCGTGATGAGCCTCGGGTGGCTGGCGCTGGTCGGCTGGTTCTTCGGCTCGATGGAGCCCGAGCAGGCGCGCCTCTCGCGGGCCGACCCTCTGGGGTTCATGATGACGATCTTGGGCGTGTTCCTGCCCGTGGCGCTGATCTGGGTCGCCGCGAGCGCGGCGCGGACTTCGCGCACGATGCGCGAGGAAAGCGCCCGCTTGCAGGCCGCGATCGACGCCATGCGGATGAGCTATATCGACCAACAGCACATGGCCGGGTTGTCGCTGAAGCGCGGCATGGAGGATCGCATCGACGAGGTGGCGCGCGCCCAGGCCGTGCTCGGCGCGGAGCTGGCGACGCTGCGCCATGCGCCCGAGGCCCCCGCCCTGCCCGATCCCGGCCGGGCCGCCGCGCCCGAGCCGCAGTCGACGCTGGCGCTCGACGATCCCGATGCGCCCGACCCGCTCCCGGCGGACGATTTCATCCGCGCGCTCGATTTTCCGAAGAACGACCGCGACACCGAGGGTTTTCGCATCCTGCGCCGCGCGCTCGAACATCGCGCGACCGCACAGCTCGTGACCGCCGCGCAGGACGTTCTGACCCTGCTGAGCCAGGACGGCATCTACATGGACGACCTGACGCCGGCCCATGCCGACGCGACCCATTGGCGCGTTTTCGCTCAGGGCGGGCGCGGCGAGGAGATCGCACCCCTGGGCGGCATCACCGACCGGTCGAGCATCGCGCTGACGGCCAACCGCATGAAGGACGATCCGGTCTTCCGCGACGCGGTCCACCACTTCCTCCGGACCTTCGACCACGAGGTCGCGCGCTTCGCCGAGCACGCCACGGATCACGACCTTCTCTCGCTGGCCGACACGCGGACCGCGCGGGCCTTCATGCTCACCGGTCGGGTCGCGGGGATCTTCGGCACCGATTCCGCCTGATCGCGGCCCCGTGCGCCCGCGCGCAGGCCGTGTTCGCCGACCGGTGGAGGCGCGGCCTCAGGACCGGGCTATATCCGCAGGCAGATGCAATTCGCGGAGGCCCTGATGGGACAGCTCGTAGACGGCACCTGGCACGGCGACTGGTACGACACCAAGTCGTCGGGCGGCAAATTCGTCCGCTCGACCGCGGGCTTCCGCAACTGGATCACCGCCGATGGCCGCCCCGGCCCCTCGGGCGAGGGCGGGTTCGCGGCCGAAGCCGGGCGCTACCATCTCTACGTATCCTATGCCTGCCCCTGGGCCCACCGCGCCCTCGTCTTCCGCAAACTCAAGGGCCTGGAAGACCTCATCGACGTCTCGGCCGTGCATCCCGACATGCTCTCGGACGGATGGACCTTCGAGACCGATGACAACGGCGCCACCGGCGACCGCCTCTTCGGGCTGCCGTTCATGCGCGACATCTACACCCGCGCCAAACCCGACGTGTCGGGCCGCGTGACCGTGCCCGTGATCTGGGACAAGGCGCAGGGCACGATCGTGTCGAACGAAAGCTCCGAGATCATCCGGATGTTCAACTCGGCCTTCGACGGGCTGACGGGCAACGACCTAGACTTCTACCCCGAGGATTTGCGCGCCGAGATCGACCGGATCAACGACCGCGTCTATTCCGACGTCAACAACGGCGTCTACAAGTCCGGCTTCGCCACCACGCAGAGCGCCTATGATGAGGCGGTGGGCGCACTCTTCGATGCGCTCGACTGGCTGGAGGACCTGTTGGGCGAGCGCCGCTATCTGGCCGGGGATCGCATGACCGAGGCCGACTGGCGACTCTGGACGACGCTGGTGCGCTTCGACGAGGTCTACCACCTGCATTTCAAGTGCAACCGTCGGCGGCTGATCGACTATCCGAACCTCTGGGGCTTCGCGCGCGAACTCTACCAGGTGCCGGGGATCGCCGGGACGGTGAACTTCGACCACATCGTCCGGCACTACCATTACAGCCACGAGAGCATCAATCCGCACCGCATCATTCCGATCAATCCGGTGCTCGACTGGACCGCCCCGCACGGCCGCGACGCCTTGCCGGGCCAAGGGATCGCGGCGGAGTGATTGCGCGGCCTCGCGCCGTGGTCTAGCCGTCCCGGCAACCATATCCGAGGCGGCCATGACCACGACGATCACCATCTGCGACACCTGCAAGCGCGACGATTGGGACGCGGCCTCGGGCCGGACCGACGGCGAGGCGTTGGCCGACCTGATCGAAGCCGCGGCCACGGGTGTGGCGGACGTGGCGACGCGCCGCCACTCCTGCCTCATGGGGTGTTCGGGGGCCTGCAACGTGACGCTGCAGGCGCCGGGCAAGATGGCCTATACGCTCGGGCGGTTCGACCCGACCGAAGAGGCGGCGCAGGGCCTCGTCGAGTATGCCGCGAAGCATGCCGCCGCCGAGACGGGCGTGGTCCCGTTCCGCGAATGGCCGCTGCCGATCAAGGGGCATTTCGTGACGCGCCACCCGCCGCTGACCGAGTGAGCGCGCCGCGCGATCATGGCGGCGGTCTCGACGCGGCGCGCAGCCGTTGGGGCGGGGCGCGGGACGACTGGATCGACCTCTCGACCGGGATCAACCCGGTGCCCTACCCGGTGCCTCCGCTGGCCCGCGACGCCTGGACCGCCCTGCCCGACGCGGCGGCGGCGACCGCGCTGACCGAGGCGGCGCGCCGGTTCTGGGACGTGCCGGACGGGGCGGAGATCCTTGCCGCCCCCGGCGCGTCCGCCCTGATCGCCCGGATGCCCGCGCTGGTGCCCGGCGGACGCGTCCGCATCCCCGGCCCCACCTATAACGAACACGCCGCCGCGTTCCGCGCCCACGGGTTCGAGATCGGCGGCCCAGACGGCCCGATGGTCGTCGTCCATCCCAACAATCCCGACGGACGGCTCTGGGGCGAGCGCGACCTGCCCAACGCCGTCACGATCATCGACGAGAGCTTCTGCGACGTCTGCCCCGAGGTCAGCCACGTCGCCCGCGCGGCCCGCCCCGGTACGGTCGTCCTCAAATCCTTCGGCAAGTTCTGCGGGTTGGCGGGGCTCCGGCTCGGGTTCGCCATCGGCACGCCTGACACCATCGCGCCCCTGGCCGAAGCGCTCGGGCCGTGGCCCGTCTCAGGCCCCGCGTTGGCCATCGGAGCGGCAGCGCTGGCGGATACAGGCTGGGCCGACGCGACGCGCGCGCGGCTGGCCGCGGATGCCGCCCGGCTCGACGCGCTGTTGGCGCCGCATGGTGATCCAGTCGGAGGAACGACGCTCTTCCGCCTCTACGACACGCCGGACGCTGCGGCGCTACGGGACCGGCTGGCCGAGCACCGGATCTGGTCGCGCGTCTTTCCCTATTCGGACCGCTGGGTCCGGCTCGGGATGCCGCCCGCATCCGGTTGGGATCGCCTCGAAGCGGCGCTGGCCTGATGCTCGCCATCGCGCTGATCCTCGACGCGGCATTGGGCGAACCGGACTGGCTCTGGTCGCGCGTGACGCATCCGGCGGTCCTGCTGGGGCGGCTGGTGGACTGGCTGGACCGGACATTGAACCGGGGCGCGGCACGGCGCATCAAGGGTATTGCCGCCGCGGCGCTACTCGTCGCGGTCGGCTGGGGCATCGGCGCGGCGATTGCTTGGGTGCCGGATTTCGGCCTCCTCGAAATCATCGGCGCGGCGGTCCTCTTGGCGCAGCGCAGCCTCGTGGACCATGTGCGCGACGTGGCGGACGCGCTCCGCCGTTCGCCCGCCGAGGCGCGCATCGCGGTAGCCCGCATCGTGGGACGGGACACGGCCGAGATGGACGACGCTCAGATCGCGCGCGCGGCCATCGAGAGCGGGGCAGAGAACCTGTCCGACGGGGTGATCGCCCCCGCCTTCTGGTTCGCGGTCGCGGGCCTTCCCGGCATGTTGGCTTACAAGGCCGTCAGCACCGCCGACAGCATGATCGGCTATCGGACGCCACGCCATGAGGCGTTCGGTTGGGCCGCCGCGCGGCTGGACGATCTGCTCAACTGGGTCCCCGCGCGGCTGACGGCCGGGCTGATCCTTCTGGCGAACGGCGCGATCCGGCACGCCCACCGCGTGCCCAACGACGCGCGCCAGCACCGCTCGCCCAATGCCGGTTGGCCCGAGGCCGCGATCGCGCCCGTCCTCGGCGTCGCGCTGGCCGGGCCGCGCAGCTACGACGGCGAGGTGCGCGAGTTCCCCTGGGTGAACCCCACGGGTCGCCGGAATGCCGGCGCGGCCGAGATCGAACATGCCTGCTCGGCGCTCTGGCGGGCCTGGGGAGCAGGCCTCCTGCTGGCGATCCTGCTCGCGTTGCTCGGCCTCGCCTGACCCGTTCAGGCCCGCGTGACCTCGACGCTCTGGGAGACCAGTTCGGCCAGGCCGTAGCTTGTGAGGAAGGAGACGTCCGCCGCATCGCGCCCGACGCCGATCAGCGCCAGCTCGGACGCCGTCGACATGCCGGTCGCGTCCACGAGGTGCCACGCATCCTCGAGCCAGACCTCGGCGACCATGTGGAAGTCGGGCGGATCGACATCGGGCGCATAGGCGCTGGCCACGCGGGCCGGAACGCCCCCCGCCCGCGCCAGCGCCACGAGGACATGGGCGTAGTCGCGGCAGACCCCGCGCCGCTGCACGAAGCTTTCGCGCGCCGTCGTGGCCGAGGTGCTGGCCCCCGGCGTGTAGGTGAAGGTTTCCTGCACCCAGTCGGAGAGGGCTGCGATCAGCGGCCCGCCGGTCAGCCCGCCGAACTCGTCCGCGACGAAGGCCTCGAACTCGTCGCTGGGGCAGTAGCGCGAGGGCATGAGGAATGACGTCGCCTCGCCCGTCAGTGCGCGGGGCGGCGGCGCCTGAAGCTGCGCGAAGGCCGGATCGGGTCGCGTGATCTCGACCGTGGCGAGATAGGTCATTTGGAACTGGCCGTCGGCCTGCATCCAGGCCCGCGTGCCCAGCGCGGCCTCGGCAGGAATGCGCACGAAATCCTCGACCGGGGTGGTCGAAAGCGAATCCTCGCGGATCTCCTGGCCGGCGATGCGGGCCAGCTCGACCTGCAACAGAAGGTCGGTCGGCTGGGCGAGGTCGTAGGCGAGGCGGGCGTCGATCTTGAGTGTCATGCAGACAGACGCCGGGCCGCGACCCTTCGTTCCGTCACGCGACCAGTGCCTCGGCCTTTTTCAGATCGACCGAGACGAGTTGGCTCACGCCTTGCTCGACCATGGTCACGCCGAAGAGCCGATCCATCCGCGCCATCGTCACCGCGTGGTGCGTGATGATCAGGAACCGCGTGTCGGTGCGGCGCGTCATCTCGTCGAGCATGTCGCAGAACCGGGTGACGTTCGCATCGTCGAGCGGGGCATCCACCTCGTCGAGCACGCAGATCGGCGCCGGGTTGGCGAGGAACACCGCGAAGATCAGGGCGAGCGCCGTCAGCGTCTGCTCGCCGCCCGACAGAAGCGAGAGGGTCGAGAGCTTCTTGCCCGGCGGTTGGCACATGATCTCGAGCCCGGCTTCCAGCGGGTCGTCGCTCTCGACCAGCTCCAGCTGGGCCTCGCCGCCCTGGAAGAGATGCCGGAACAGCGTCCCGAAATTGGTGTTCACCGTCTCGAACGCGTCGAGAAGCCGTTGCCGCCCCTCCTTGTTGAGCGCGGCGATCCCGGCGCGCAGCTCGGACACGGCCTGGTCGAGATCGACCTTCTCGGCGGCCAGCGCGTCATGCTCCTCCTGCACCTCGCGGGCGTCCTCCTCGGCGCGCAGGTTGACGGCGCCCAGCGCGTCGCGCTGCCGCTTCAGGCGGTTCACGTCGGCCTCGATCGTATCGGCGGGCGGCAGGGTCTCGGGATCGACGTCGAGCCGCTCCAGAAGGGCGGCGGGCGTGCAGTCCTGTTCCTCGGCGATGCGCGCCTCGGCCATGGCCAGCGCCTCGTCGGCGGCTTCCAGCCGCGCCTCGGCCCGCGCGCGCGCCTCGCGCGCTTCGCCTGCCGCGCGCTCGGCATCCCGCGCGCCCGCCGTCGCGTCCCGCAGCGCGGTTTCGCCCAGCGCGAGCGCATCATCGGCGGCCTTCCGGCGCGCTTCGGCCCGGTCGATCTCGGCGCTCAGCTCGTCGCGCTCCGCCTCCAGCCGCGCGGGCACGGCGCGCGCGGTCTCCAGCTCGCCCTCGGCGATTTCGCGGCGCTCGGTCAGGTCAGCCAGCCGTGCATCCGCCGAGGTCAGGCGCAGGCGCCAGCCCGACAGTTCCTTGATCACCTCCTGCGTGCGCCGCGTCCGGGCATCGGCCTCGCGCTTGAGTTCGTCGGCCCGCGCGCGCGCCGACATCATCGCGATCCGCGCCGCCTCGACGCTGGTGCGGATCGTCTCGAGGGCTGCGCGAGCGTCATCGAGCGGCGAGAGGTCGCGCGCAGCCAGTTCGGCCTCGCGGCGGGACGCAATGGCCTCGGACATCTCGGCCTCGAACCGCGCGACGGCCATCTGCGCCGTCTCCAGCCGTGATGCCGCCATCCCCTTCGCGCCCTCGGCCTGGGCCTGCGCGCGCCCGGCCTCAGTCAGCGCGCGATCCGCGTCGCGGCGCGCGTCTCGGGCCTCGGCCTCGGTCGCCTTGCGGCGCGCCAGCGTGGTCGTCAGCGCCTCGTGCGCGGCGCGGGTGCCGTCGGCGCGGGCCTCCGCTTCTTCGAGATCCTGCCTGAGCGAGGTCAGGCGGTTCACCTGCTGAAGCCGCAGCGCCGCCGCCGAAGGGGCCGCCTCGGAGGAGGCGCGGAAACCGTCCCACCGCCAGAGATCGCCATCGGTCGAGACCAGCACCTGACCCGGTGCGAGGCGCGGCTGCATCTGCGCGGCCTCGTCCGGGTCGACGAGGCCGATCTGGCCCAGCCGCCGGGACAGGACACCGGGCGCATCGACATGCGGGGCCAGCGCCGCGATCCCGTCGGGCAGGTCTGCGGGGCGGTCATAGGGGGGCAACGCGGCCCAGCCCGACTCCTCGCCGTCGCCCGCCCCGAGTTCGGCGGCGCGCAGGTCGTCGCCGCAGGCTGCCCCCAGCGCGGCCTCGTAACCGGGCGCCACGGTCACGCGATCCAAGAGCGGCTCGCCGTCGCCCGTGTCGCGGGTCAGGAGCTTCGAAAGCGCGCTGGCCTCGGCCCCCAGCGTGTTGACGACGCCCTCGGCCTCGGCGCGTTCGGTCCGCGCCCGGCTCTCGGCGGTCTGGGCATCCTCGCGCGCGGCCTCGGCGGCGGCGAGCGCGTCCTCGGCGGCGGCGGCGGCGTCCTGGGCGCGGCCCTGGTCGGCGGCGGCCTGCGCCACCGCGTCGTCGGCCCCGGCCAGCGTGCCCCGCGCGGCCTTGGCCTGGTCGGCGGCCTGCGCGGCATCGGCTTCGATGCGGGCGATGCGGCGGGTCGCGTCGTCGGTCATCCGCGCGACCGACTGGTGGCGCGCCGACAGCCGCGCGAGGTCTTCGGTCAGCGTCGAGAGCTCGCCCTCCCGCTCGGTCAGGACCGAGGCCGCGTCGCGCGCCGCGTCCTGCGCGGCCTCCAGCGCGTCGTCTTGTCCCTCGGTCGCCTCGGCCAGTTGCCCCTGCTCCCATTCGAGCCGGGCGATCGTCTCGCCCGCATCGGTGTTGAGCACGCCCTCGCGGTCGGCATCGGTCACCAGTTGCGCGATCCGCGCTTCGAGCGCGGCGATGGCGGCACGGGCCTGACCCTCGCGCTCGGCCAGGGTATCGCGCTGCACGGCGAGCCGTTGCAGCACCGCGCCCGCCACGGCCGCCTCGTCGCGAAGCGGCGGCATCGCCTCCTCGGCGCGGGTGCGGGCCGCCTCCGCCTCGCGGGCGGCGCGGTCGGCCCCGGCAGCGGCCGTCTGGCGGTCCCGAAGCGTGGCATCCGCACCCTGCCGCGCGCGGTCCGCCTCGCGCCAGCGGCGATAGAGCAGGAGGCCCTCGGCGTGGCGCAGCGCGGTCCCGATCTCGCGGTAGCGCGCGGCTTGCCGGGCCTGCCGTGCCAGCGAGGCGAGCTGCGCGGCCAGTTGCTCGATCACGTCGTCGACGCGCGCGAGATTGGCCTCGGTCGCGTTCAGCTTCAGCTCGGCCTCGTGGCGCCGCTGGTAGAGGCCCGAAATGCCTGCCGCCTCTTCGAGGATGCGGCGGCGGCGCTGGGGCTTGGCATTGATCAGCTCACTGATCTGGCCCTGCCGCACGAGTGCGGGGGAATGGGCGCCCGTGGACGCATCGGCGAACAGCATCTGCACGTCGCGCGCCCGGACGTCCGCGCCGTTGAGCTTGTAAGCCGACCCCGCATCGCGCGTGATCCGCCGCACGACGTCCAGCGCGTCCGCCTCGTTGAAGGCAGCGGGCGCGGTGTGGTCGGAATTGTCGAGCGCCAGCGTCACTTCGGCGAAGTTGCGCGCGGGCCGCGAGGCCGCGCCCGCGAAGATGACGTCCTCCATGCCGCCGCCGCGCATGGCCGTCGGGCGGTTCTCACCCATCACCCAGCGCAGCGCTTCCAGAAGGTTCGACTTGCCGCAGCCATTCGGGCCCACGACGCCGGTCAGCCCGTCGGCGATCACCAGATCGGTCGGGTCCACGAAACTCTTGAAGCCGTTCAGGCGCAGGCGGGAGAACTGCATGGACGCGATGGTCGTCGCCCTGCCGCCGGTGTCAACCGGTCGGGGCCATATCTGCCCCGTCACGCGCCTTTATCCACAAGATTTTGCGGCAGACGCCGACCTGTGGATGACGGTCGCGCGACCGGGGCGGTCGCAATCGCGCTTGACGGCTGCGGCGGATGGGGCGCATCACGGGCGGGCAAGGTTCCCCTGTCCGGCCAAGCCGGTGGGGATGAAATGGGAATGCGGAAGCGGGCGACCCACGCCGGGGACCCGAGGCCGCAGCCGCCCCCGCGACTGTGAGCGGTGAGGGTGAGGCCAGATGCCACTGGAGCGATCCGGGAAGGCGGCCCGCACCCCACGATCCGCGAGCCAGGAGACCAGCCCTGCGCCGTCCCGTCCGGGGCGGAGACCGCAAACGGACGGGGTGTGCCGTGTCGGGGGAGCCTGAGAGACGCCCCTCGTCCGACCCCGCTGATAGGATCCGGAGGGGACCTGACATGAACCGCATCTTCCTCGGCGCTGCCGCCGCCGCACTTGCCGCGACGCCCGCGTTCGCGCACCACCCGCTGGGCGGCCTGCCGATGACCAGTTTCGCCGACGGCCTTCTGTCGGGCGTCGGCCATCCCGTGCTGGGCTTCGACCACCTGGCCTTCGTGATCGCCATGGGCATCGCCGCCACCTTCGCGCCCGCGCGGCTGCTGACCCCGCTTGCCTACGTAGCCGCTATGCTGCTGGGGACGCTCGCCGTCTCGGCAGGCCTCGCGCTGCCGCTGGCCGAGATCGCCATCGTCGCCTCGATCCTGGTGCTCGGCGGCGTGGTCCTCGCGGGCCGGACCCTCGGGGTTGGGACGGCGATCGCGCTCTTCGCGGGCTTCGGTCTCTTCCATGGGGCCGGCTTCGCGGGCTCGATCCTGGGCCAGGAGGGCGGCGTCGGCGCCGCCGTGATGGTCGGCTACCTCATCGGTCTCGCCGCCGTGCAATACGCCATCGCGCTGGTCGCCGGCTGGGCCGCGCGCCGCCTTCTGGGCGCGTCCGAGTCGATGGCCGTCAACGCCCGCCTCGCAGGGGCGGCCGTGTTCGGCGTCGGCCTGTTCCTCGCGCTCGAGGTGGTCGAAGGCCCGCTGGTCGCGGCCATCGCTGGCTGACGCGGACACGCCGCGCGCGCTCTCCGCAGCGCGCGCGGCGTCACCCTGTTCCTGACCCAACCCCCCGCATCGCGCCGTCCCCCTCGGACGCGCGACCCGATCCGACGGAGCCTTCGATGAAGATCCCCGCCACCATCGTCACCGGCTTTCTCGGCGCCGGAAAGACCACGCTTATCCGCCACCTGCTGCAGAACGCGGGGGGACGGCGCATCGCGCTCATCATCAACGAGTTCGGCGATCTCGGTGTCGATGGCGGCATTCTCAAGGGCTGCGGCATCGAGAGCTGCTCGGATGACGACGTGGTCGAGCTGTCGAATGGATGTATCTGCTGCACGGTGGCCGACGACTTCGTGCCGACGATGCAGGCGCTCCTCGCCCGCGACGTCCCACCCGATCACATCGTGATCGAGACTTCGGGCCTTGCCCTGCCCCAGCCGCTGGTGCGCGCCTTCGCCTGGCCCGACCTCAAGACGCGCGTGACCGTGGACGGTGTCGTCACGGTGCTCGACGGCCCCGCCGTGGCCGCGGGCACCTTCGCCGCAGATGTTGCCGCCGTCGACCGCCAGCGCGCCGCCGATGACGGGCTGGACCACGAGACGCCGCTGTCGGAGCTCTATGCCGACCAGGTCGCCTGCGCCGACATGATCGTGGTCAACAAGACCGACCTGATGGATGACGCCGACGCACTCGTCGCCCGCCTGAGCGGCGAGGCCCGCGCGGGCGTGCAGGTCGTGCTCGCCGTGATGGGCGCGCTCCCGGTCGAGGTGCTGCTGGGTCGGGGCCAGGGCGCCGAGGACGATATCTCGGCCCGCCACGAGGTGCATCACCACCATCATCACCACGATGACGACGACGATCACCATGACGATCACCACCACGAGCATGGTCACGACGCCTTCGAAAGCTTCGTCGTCGACGGCCCCGAGATCGACGATCCCGCGCTCTATGCCGGGCATCTGGCCGCGGTTATTCGCGACCACGGCATCCTGCGCCTCAAGGGCTTCGCGAGCGTCGCGGGCAAGCCGATGCGGCTGACGGTGCAGGCGGTCGGGCCGCGCGTGGACCATTATTTCGACCGCCCGCTCGGGGGCGATGGACGCGGGTCGCGGATGGTCGTCATCGGCCAGGCCGGGCTCGACCGCGATGCCATTGCGTCCGCGCTGCAGAACGCGCCGGCCCCGGCCTGACGGGGCCGCCGAAAACCCTTCCTCGAAGGGTTTTACCGAAGTCTTCGCGGAAGACTTCGGATCAGGCGACCGCGATCCGCGCCGCCAGTCGCGCGTTGTTCTTCACCAGCGCGATATTCGCGTCGAGCGCGCGGCCTTCGGTGACCGCGTTCAGGCGCCCGAGCAGGAAGGGCGTCACCTCCTTGCCGGTGATCCCCCGCTCGTCCGCCTCGGCCAGTGCGGCGTCGATGGTCGCGCCGATCTCGTCCGCCGGGAGGGCGTCGGCCTCGGGGATGGGGTTCGCGACCAGCATTCCGGTCCCCAGTCCGACCGCCGCGTTGGCCGCCCGGATCGCCGCGATCCGCGCCGGGTCGTCGCAGCGTTCGCCCGCGACGTTCCCCGAATCGCGGGAATAGAACGCCGGGAAGGCGTCCGCGCCGAACACCGCGACGGGCACGCGCAGGGTCTCGAGCATCTCGATGGTGCGCGGGATGTCGAGGATCGACTTCACGCCCGCGCAGACCACGAGAACATCCGTCACCGACAGCTCGGTCAGGTCGGCGCTGACATCCATGCCATCGCCGCGATGCACGCCGCCGATGCCGCCGGTGGCGAAGACCCCGATGCCGGCGAGCGCCGCGATCCGCATCGTGGCCGAAACCGTCGTCCCCGCCGTCAGTCCGCCCGCGATGCAGGCGCCGAGGTCGCGCGACGCGGCCTTGACGACATTCGTGTCGCGGCCCAGCCGCTCGACCTGCACCGGCGTCAGCCCGGCGCAGGGCACGCCGTCGACCACCGCGACAGTGGCCGGAACCGCGCCCTCGGACCGGACCACGTCCTCGACGGCGAGCGCCACCTCGGCGTTGCGCGGCCATGGCATCCCGTGGCTGATGATCGTGCTTTCCAGCGCCACGACCGGGCGGCCCTGGGCCAGGGCCGTGGCCACCTCGTCGGACATTTGCGGCTTCAGCATCGGGCGTCTCCTGTTTGCCGACCCTATGCCCCGTCGCACCCCCGGCGTCACGCCCCTTGCGCCCGTCCCCGGCCCCCGGCACACCCGGTCCGACCGACCGCGAGGCCCCCATGCACCTGCTAGCCGCCCAGCCCGGCGCCGTGGATGACGGCGAGCCCGTCGATCTGGGTCAGAGCCCGGCCGACCTGGTCGTGATTTCGGCCGCCGATACCGAACTTGCGGCCCTATCGCAGGCGCGCGCGGCCATGGACGACCCGCCCGAGACGCGGCTGGCGAGCCTGATGCACCTGCGCCACCCGATGTCGGTGGACCTGCATCTCGAGGCCTGCGCCACCCGCTCAAAGCTGGTGGTGGCGCGCGTGTTGGGCGGGCGCGGCTACTGGGGCTACGGGGTCGAGCAATACGCGGCGCGCTGCCACGAGGCGGGCGTGCCGCTGGCGCTGCTGCCAGGCGACGACAAGCCGGACGCCGAGCTGCGCGGCCTCTCGACCGTCGCACCGGCCGATTACGACGCGCTCTGGTTGGCGCTGGTCGAGGGCGGGCCGGCCAATGCCACGACCTTCCTGACACATGCGCGCGCGATGATTCGCGACGAGGCACGGCCCGCCGCCGCCGTCCCGCTCCTGCGCGCGGGCCTCTACTGGCCGGGGGCCGAGGCCCCGACCCTCGCCGATCTGCGCGCCGACTGGCCACCGGATGCGCCGGTCGTGCCAGTTATCTTCTACCGCGCGCTGTTGCAGGGGGCGGGGCTGAACCCGGTCAACCGGCTGGTCAAGGCGCTGCTGCGGCAGGGGCTGGCGCCGCTTCCGGTCTTCGTGGCGTCGCTGAAGGATCCGGTCTCGGCGGCGACGCTGGACGCGCTGATGACCGAGGCGCCGCCCTCGGCGATCCTGAACCTCACCTCCTTCGCAGTGGGCGACGCCGCCGCCAACCCGCTGACCGCCCCTGCCGCCAATGCCGCATCCGTCTTCCAGGCCGTGCTGTCCTCGGGAACCGAGGCGGCCTGGCGCGACGGCACCTCCGGCCTCTCGGCGCGGGACATCGCAATGAACGTCGCGCTGCCCGAACTCGACGGCCGCGTCCTGACCCGCGCGATCGGCTTCAAGGGCGAGGCCTTCTACGACGAAGCCACCGAGTGCCCGATCGCCACGTGGAAGGCCGAAGGCGGCCGGATCGCCTTCGTGGCGGAGCTGGTGGCAAACTGGTGCCGCCTGCGCCGCATCGCGCCCGCCGACCGGCGCACGGCGCTGATCCTGGCAAACTACCCGAACCGCGACGGGCGGCTGGCCAACGGCGTGGGCCTCGACACGCCCGCCGCGACCGTTCACGTCCTGCGCCTGCTGGCGGCGGCGGGGGATGGCGTGACAGACTTGCCTGCGGACAGCGCGGCGCTAATGGACCGCCTCCTGGCCGGGCCGACCAACTGGTTGACCGACCGGGCGACGAAGACGGGGGGCGAACGGCTGTCCTTAGCTGACTACCGCGCGGTCTACGAGGCCCTCCCCCTTGCCGCCCGCCAGCAGATCGAGGCCCGATGGGGCGCGCCGGAGGACGATCCCTTCGTCGCGGACGGCGCCTTCGCCCTGTCGATCCACCGCTTCGGGAACGCCATCGTCGGCCTGCAACCGGCGCGGGGCTACAACGTCGACCCGACCGACAGCTATCATTCGCCGGACCTCGTGCCGCCGCACAATTACCTCGCCTTCTATGCGTGGCTGCGGCGCTGGGGGGCGGACGCGGTCGTCCACATGGGCAAGCACGGCAATCTCGAATGGCTACCCGGCCGCGCGCTGGCGCTGGCCGAGGACGACTGGCCCGAGATCGCGCTCGGCCCCCTGCCCCATCTCTACCCGTTCATCGTCAACGACCCGGGCGAGGGCACGCAGGCCAAGCGCCGCGCGCAGGCGGTGATCGTCGACCACCTGACGCCGCCCCTGACCCGCGCCGAGACCTACGGCCCGCTCCGCGATCTCGAGGCGCTGGTGGACGAGTATTACGAGGCGGCCAACGTGGACCCGCGCCGGATCGACCACCTGCGGGGCGAGATCCTGTCGCTGGCGCGCGTCACCGGGCTGGACGTCGATGCCGGCATGGACGGTTCGGACGACCTGGCGAAGCTGGACGCCTATCTCTGCGAGCTGAAGGAGGCGCAGATCCGCGACGGGCTGCATGTTTTCGGCCAGTCGCCCGAGGGACGGCTGCGCGACGACCTGCTGCAGGCGCTTCTGCGGCTGCCGCGCGGGGACGGTACAGGCGCCGCGGCGTCGCTGCCCCGCGCCATTGCCGCCGATCTGGCACTCGGGTTCGACCCGCTCGACTGCGACATGGCCACGCCGTGGGACGGCCCACGCCCCGACGCGCTGGCGGGCGACGCGACCTGGCGGAGCCATGGCGATACGGTCGAGCGGATCGAGGCACTGTCCGCGGCCCTTCTGGCGGGCGAGGCCCGCGCCCCCGGCCCCGCGACCGCCGCCGTTCTGACCGCCGCGGATGCGCTCCGCGCAACGCTCGACGCCTGCGGTCCGGCCGAGGGAGAGGGGCTCCTCACCGGCCTGTCAGGCCAGTTCGTCGCCCCGGCGCCGTCCGGCGCCCCCACCCGCGGGCGGCCCGACGTGCTGCCGACCGGGCGCAACTTCTACTCGGTCGACAGCCGCGCAGTGCCGACGCCGACCGCATGGAAGCTGGGCTGGAAGTCGGCCTCGCTCCTCGTTGAGCGGCACTTGCAGGACCATGGCGACTGGCCGCGCACGATGCTGCTGACCGCCTGGGGCACCGCCAATATGCGCACGGGCGGCGACGACATCGCGCAGGCGCTGGCCCTGATGGGTGTGAAGCCCCGGTGGGACGCGGCGAACCGGCGCGTGACCGGCTACGAGATCATCCCCCATACCGCGCTCGGCCGCCCCCGCGTGGACGTGACGCTGCGGGTGTCGGGCTTCTTCCGCGACGCCTTCCCGCAGCAGATGGCGCTGGTCGATGCCGCCGCGCGGGCCGTGCAGGCACTGGACGAACCCGAGGACGCCAATCCCGCCGCCGCCCGCGCGCGGGCGGGTGAAGGGATGGCACGGGTCTATGGATCGAAGCCCGGAGCCTACGGCGCGGGGCTGCAGGCGCTGATCGACGAGCGGCTCTGGGCGGAGACCGCCGATCTGGGCGCGGCCTACCTGGAATGGGGCGGCTATGCCTATGGACAGGGCAAGGGCACGGCGGATCACGCGGGCCTCCGCGCGCGGCTGGGACAGGTTGAGGCGGTGGTGCAGAACCAGGACAATCGCGAGCACGACCTGCTCGACAGCGACGACTACTACCAGTTCGAGGGCGGCGCCGCGGCGGCGGTCGAGGCGATCCGGGGCACGGCACCCACGGTCTATCACAACGACCATTCGCGGCCCGAGCGCCCTGTCATCCGTTCCCTCGACGAAGAGATCGGCCGCGTGGTGCGATCCCGCGTGGTGAACCCCAAGTGGATTGAGGGGGTGAAGCGCCACGGCTACAAGGGCGCGTTCGAGATCGCGGCGACGGTCGACTACCTCTTCGCCTTCGCGGCGACGACGGGGGCAGTGAAGAACCACCATTTCGACCTCGTGGCCGATGCCGTGCTGGCGGATGACGCGACGCGGGACTTCATCGCCGGGGCCAATGCGCCCGCGTTGGCCGATATCGCGGACCGGCTGGCCGAGGCGATCGCACGCGGGCTCTGGACGCCCCGGTCGAACTCGGTCCGGGGCCTGGTGGAACGGTTCGGGCGCGGCGGCGACTATCCAAGTGCCGGTCGTCGTGGTTGATTGGGAGCCGGATGGTCAAGGGAGTTCGGCGCGATGATTCGATGGTTCAGGCGGATCGCGACCCATGCCGTGGCCCTCGGGCTGGGGTTCGGGCTCGGCATCTATCTGCTGCCGATCCTGACCGCGCCGCCCTCGCCCGACGCCGCCACGCTCAGCGCGATGGCACAGGACGCGCGCTACACCGCGGCTTTCGCGCAGGACCTGCGCGGGCACGACCTCCTGCATTGGGGCGAGGGCACGGTCAGCCTGGGCCCGGGCGGGATCGTGCACGAGGGCCGCCTCGCGCCGGGGCCGGATTACATGGTGTATTTGGTGCCCGAATTCGTCGAGCACGAGGACGAGTTCGCACCGCTCAAGGCGCAAAGCGTCGTGGTGGGCCCGGTCAAAACCTTCGAGGGCTTCGCGCTCGACCTGCCGACCGATATCGACCTCGACGCCTACACGACCGTTCTGGTCTGGTGCGAGGCCTTCTCAGAGTTCATCGCCGCAGCCGAGTACCGCTAGCGCCGCCGCTCAATCCTTGTCGCGCGCGGCCTTCTCGTCGCGGGTCAGCGTTTTGTTCCACTGGTTGTTACTCAGCCCCAACTCGGGCTTGGGCGGCTTCGTCTTGCCGACGCTGATCTTGCCGCCCTTCGCGAGATAGGCCGCGATCAGGTCGTCATCGGTGGTCGGCTTGGGCACTTTCTTCATGCCCTCCGGCCTACAGGTCCGGGGGTACGCTTGTCACGCGGCGTCTGGTGACGGCCGTCACCGGCCCGTGCAGTCGAGCCCCATGTTCATCAGCGCGATGTCGCCCGTGACCGAGCCGGGCTTGACCCGGCAGCCGGTCGCGGCCTCGGTCGCCTGAACCGCTGCCGCCGTCACCGCCGCCACCCCTGGCCGCCAGGTCGGGTTCGTGCGCGTGGCCTGCGCGGTGGTCGGGTTCCAGTTGATGCGGAAGTCGTGCCCCCCCGCGCTGGCCGTGCCCGAACGATCGAGACCGTCCAGCGGGTGCGCCCCGTTGCAGGCGGCCAGCGCGAGGAGACATCCGGTGAGACATACGATTCGCATCGCCCCCAGAAGGTACATGGCGTGCTTAACGAAGGCTTAACGTCGCTTGACCCCGCGGCCCCCGCGATGGAACGTCCGCGGCGACCCAGACGAGGAGGCCCGACATGGCCGACGAGACCCCCGACGACACCGCGCGGCACAACCAGAAGATGGCCAAGAAGAAGGCCGCGCGCGACAAGATCATGGCCACCAAGACCGACGAGAAGGGCCTCGTGATCGTCCATACCGGCAAGGGAAAGGGCAAGTCGTCCAGCGCCTTCGGGATGATCTTCCGCTGCATCGCCCACCAGATGCCATGCGCCGTCGTGCAGTTCATCAAGGGCGGCATGGGGACGGGCGAGCGCGACCTCATCACCACCCATTTCGGCGACCTCTGCGAGTTCCACACGATGGGCGAGGGCTTCACCTGGGAGACGCAGGACAAGTCGCGCGACATCGAGATGGCGCAGGCGGCCTGGGCCAAGGCCAAGGAACTGATCTCCGACCCGGGCAACCGCATGGTTCTGCTCGACGAGATCAACATCGCCCTGCGCTACGACTATGTCGACGTGGCCGAGGTGGTCGCGTTCCTGCGCGACGAGAAGCCGCCGATGACCCACGTGGTCTGCACGGGCCGCAACGCCAAGGACGAGCTGATCGAGCTGGCCGACCTGGTGACCGAGATGGAGCTGGTGAAGCATCCGTTCCGCTCGGGCGTGAAGGCACAAGCCGGCGTGGAATTCTGATGGCGCGCCGGGCGTTCGCGTCGGCATACGCCCCATCGCGTCGCGGCCTTGAGACGGTCAGGCGGACGGGTCGGACGGTGGTTGCGCCGCGAGCCGGATCGCGCCCCGGGCGGTGACGGGATCGACCGGGTCGCCGCGCTGGGTCGCGACGATCTCCGGCATGGTCCCGGCGACGGCTCGGACGCGCGGCATCAGGGGGCGCCAGTCCTCCGCCAGCGCGCGGGCGACTTCGGACGGGCAGATGGTATTCGGTGCGCGGGCGGCGGTCTGGCGCGTGATCTCGGCGGCGATGGTGGCGTCGGAGGGCACGAGGCGGGCCATACCGCTCAGCCGCGCCGCGTCCGAAAGCCCGCCCGACCCATCGCGACCAGGTTGTCCCAGACCGTGCGCCAGGCCGTCAGGTCCGGATCGGGGTCGCGCCCCTGCCCCATGCGGCGGATCTGGGTTTCGTACCAGGTCAGGGCCAGCATCAGCATCCGGTCGATCCCCCGGACACCCGTGCTGGGCCGACCGACATCGCGGACGTAATCGGGGTCGGTCGCGGCATTCAGCGGCAGTTCGGGGTCCAGCGTCAGCGCGCGGGCGATCCCGATCATGTCGCAGGCGCCCGACGCCAGCGCCGCCTCCATCGCGCGGACCGAGCGGAAGCCGCCGGTGACGGCGAGCGGCACATCCGTCCGGGCGCGGGCCTCGGCGGCGAAATCGAGGAAATATGCCTCGCGCGCGGATGTCTTCTGCTTGGCACCGACCATCGCGGGCGCCTCGTAGGTGCCGCCGGAGATTTCGATCAGGTCGATGCCCTCGGCGCTCAGCGCCTCGATCAGGGCGAAGGCCTCGTCGCCGCCGAAGCCGCCGGTCTGGAAATCGGCGCTGTTCATCTTGATCGACACGGGCACGTCAGGGCCGACGGCCGTGCGGATCGCGCGCAGGATCTCCAGCGCGAAGCGGCGGCGGTTCTCGGGCGAGCCGCCCCAGTCGTCGTCGCGGCGGTTGTGATGCGGCGAGAGGAACTGGCCGACGAGATAACCATGGGCCGCGTGTATCTGCACGCCGTCGAAGCCCGCGCGAACGGCCAGCGCGGCCGCGCGGGCGAACCGGGCCACGATCTCGCGGATCTCCGCATCCGTCAGCGCGCGGGGCGTGGCGAAGCTGCGGTCGAGCCCATGCCCCAGCGGGACGGCACTGGGCGCCACGGGCTCGGGCGAGAGGAACTTGGGGCTCTGCTTGCCCGGATGATTGAGCTGCATCCAGACGCGCGCTTCGGGATTCCCGTCATGGACGGCCGCGGCCCAGGCCCGGAAACGGTCGAGCCCGTGGTCATCTTCCAGCACGACATTGCCCGGCTCGCCCATGGCGCGGCGGTCGATCATCACGTTGCCGGTGACGATGATGCCCGTGCCGCCCGCGGCCCAGCGACGATAGGCCGTCTCGTGCGCAGTGGTCGGCAAGTGGACGCCCTGCTCGGCCATGACCTCGCTCATGGCCGACTTCAGAAACCGGTTCGGCGCATCGATCCGCCCGCCCGGATCGAATGGACTGTAGAGCAGCGGCGCGTGCGCGGGGGCCGGGATCGCCATCCCTATCCTAGCGCCTGGTCGCAGCGCCCGCAGACGCCATCATGTCCGTGATGCCCGACATCCGGCAGCACCTTCCAGCAGCGCTGGCACTTGCCGCCCGATGCATGGGCGAAGACGACCGCGACGGTCGCGTCGTCCTCGGACCGGAAGGCGGTGTCGGGCGCGGGGTCGGTGGTGACCGTGATCCCGGACACGATGCAAAGATCGTTGAAGGGCACATCTTCCAGCAGCGCCGCCGTCTCGTCATCGACATGCACGAAGGGCGCCGCCTCGAGCGAGGAGCCGATGACCTTGTCGCGGCGCTGCACCTCAAGCGCGCCCGTGACCGCGCGGCGGACGGCGCGGATGCGCGACCACTTGGCGGCCAGCGCGTCGTCGCGCCAGCCCGGGCGCGGTGCGGGGAAATCCTCAAGGTGCACGGAGCTGTTGTCGCCGGGATGCACCTCGAGCCAGACCTCCTCCATCGTGAAGGGCAGGATCGGCGCGAGCCAGGTCGTCATCCGCTCGTGCAGGAGGCGCAGGACGGTGCGCGCCGAGCGGCGACGCAGCGTGTCGCCATCGCAATAGAGCGCGTCCTTGCGGATGTCGAAATAGAAGGCCGAGAGGTCTATCGTCGCGAACTGGAAGATCGCCTGGAAGGCGGCGGCGAAGTCGTAGCGCGCGTAAGCGGCGCGCACCTCGTCATCCAGCATGGACAGGCGGTGCAGCACGAAGCGCTCCAGCTCGGGCATTTCCAGCGGATCGGCGGGCGCATCATCGGTGATCGATCCCAGCATGAAGCGCAGCGTGTTGCGCAGCCGGCGGTAGCTGTCGGCCACGCCCTTGAGGATCTCGGGCCCGATGCGGTGATCGGCGGTATAATCCACGGTCGCGACCCAGAGCCGCAGGATGTCGGCGCCGTACTGGTCCACGATGTCCTGCGGCGCGATGGTGTTGCCGATGGACTTGGACATCTTCATGCCCTTCTCGTCCATGGTGAACCCGTGCGTGACGACGGCGCGGTAAGGCGCGCGGCCCGTGGTGCCGCAGGCCTGTAGCATCGAGGAATGGAACCAGCCGCGATGCTGGTCGGTCCCTTCGAGATAGACGTCGGCGATGCCGTCCTCGGTCCCGTCGGGCCGGTCGCGCAGCACGAAGGCGTGGGTCGAGCCGGAATCGAACCAGACGTCGAGGATGTCGTCGACCTTGTTCCACGCTTCGGGGTCGTAGTCGGCGCCGAGGAAGCGCGCCTTGGCGCCGGGCTGATACCACGCGTCCGCGCCCTCGGCCTCGAAGGCCTCGATGATGCGTGCGTTGACCGCCGGGTCCTTCAGCAGAAAGTCCGGGTCGTCCGCCTTGGCGCCCGCCTTTGTGAAACAGGTCAGCGGCACGCCCCAGGCGCGCTGGCGCGAGAGCACCCAGTCGGGGCGGTTCTCGATCATGGAATAGAGACGGTTGCGCCCCGTCTTCGGCGTCCATTCGACGAGCTGGTCGATGGAGGTCAGGGCGCGGGCGCGCACCGTCTCGCCATACGTGTCCTGGCCATCGCCGACGGGTCGGTCGATGGCGGCGAACCATTGCGGGCGGTTGAGGCGGATGACCGGTGCCTTGGAGCGCCAGCTATGCGCGTCCGAGATGGTGATGCGCGCGCGGGCCAGCAGCGCGTCGCCGGCCTGAAGAGCGGCGATGACGGCCTTGTTGGCCCCGCCGGGCTTCTTGCCGTTGGCGCTCAGGATCGCCTCGCCGCCAAAGATCGGCAGGTCCGCGCGGAAGCTGCCATCGGCCTCGATATTGTGGGTCATGGCGAGGCCGTGCTTGACCCCGATCTGATAATCGTCGTCGCCGTGGCTGGGCGCGGTGTGCACGAAGCCCGTGCCCGCGTCGTCGGTGACGTGATCGCCGGGAAAGAGCGGGACGTCGTAGTCCCATTCGCCGTGTGCACCCTCCGCGCCGCGGAGGGGATGGGCGCAGGTCAGGGCCGCCAGTTCGTCGGCAGTGACGTCGCGCAGCTTCGTCCACATGTCCGTGTCGAGCCGCGCGGCGGTCAGCGTCGCCTCGGCCAGCGCGTCCGCGATCAAGTAGCGGTCGCCCGTCTTGGCCCAGCTTTCCTCCGGCGTGCCGGTGACCTCGTAGAGGCCGTAGGCGATGCCCGGCCCGAAGCAGATCGCGCGGTTCTGCGGGATAGTCCAAGGCGTCGTGGTCCAGATGACCACACTTGCGTTATCTATTCCGGTCCAAACGATGCTCTCATGAGGACGGCCATTCTCCTTCGGTTCGGCTACAGGCCTCAATACATCAAACTTCACCCAGATCGCATCCACCTGACGGTCGTGATACTCCACCTCCGCCTCGGCCAGCGCGGTCTTCTCCACCGGCGACCACATCACGGGTTTCGACCCCTGGTAGACCAGCCCGTTCATCAGGAAGGTCTGGAACTCCGCCGCGATCACCGCCTCGGCGCGGTAATCCATCGTCAGGTACGGATCGGCCCAGTTGCCGGTGATGCCGAGGCGCTTGAACTCGTCGCGCTGCACGTCGACCCAACCGGCGGCGAACTCGCGGCATTCCTGCCGGAACTCGACCATGTCGACGGCATCCTTGTCGCGACCCTTCTGACGGTACTTCTCCTCGATCTTCCATTCGATCGGCAGGCCGTGGCAGTCCCAGCCAGGCACGTAGCGCGCGTCGTGACCCATCATCTGACGCGAGCGCACGACCATGTCCTTGAGCGTCTTGTTGAGCGCGTGGCCGATATGGAGGTTGCCGTTGGCATAGGGCGGGCCGTCATGCAGCGTGAAGGGCTCCCGGCCCTCGGACCGCTCGCGCAGGCGGTCGTAGACACCGATCCGCGCCCAGCGCTCCAGCCAGCCCGGCTCGCGCTTGGGCAGGCCCGCGCGCATCGGAAACTCGGTCTGTGGCAGGTTCAGCGTCGACTTGTAGTCGGGCGTGGCGGGGGTCTCGGCGCTCATCGGAGGCGTCCTTCGGATCGGAATTGCATGAAGATCGGTGCGCGCGCGCGGCACCCTTGGCCCGGCCGCCCCGAAGGTCAGGGCGCCGGGGGGCTAATTCGTATGATCCGCGCGCGGTCCGTCATGTCGCGGGCCTTATAGGCGGGGGCCGGTGCGGGGGGCAAGCGGGCGCGGCTTAACGCTATCTTCATGCCTCGGGCGCAGCATGGCGGGCGAAGGAGCCCTGCCATGACACTGTCCCTCGCCCTCGCCTTTCTCGGAACGGCCGTCATCGTGCTGACGCCGCTCTGCCTGCCGCAGCCCGACGATCCGGTCCGACGCCTGCGCCGCCGCGCCGCGCGCGCGGCCGATCCGCCGACCTGACGCGCGCCCGTCAGGCGGCGTCTGACGCGGCCTCGTCCTCGCGCACACGGTTGACGTGATCCCATACGCGCGAGATCACGACGGACCCCTCGCCGACGGAACTGGCGACGCGCTTGACCGACCCGGCCCGCACGTCGCCGACCGCGAAGATCCCCTCGGCCGAGGTGGCATAGGGACTGTCCCGCCCGACCGCATCGCCGGTCAGCACGAAGCCCTTGCCGTCGACCTCGACCTGACCCGCCAGCCAATCGGTGTTGGGGGCGGCCCCGACCATGATGAAACAGGCGCCGCTGTCGATGCGGTCGTCGCCCTCCTCGACCCCGCTGCCCTTGAGGCGCAGACCGGTCAGCTTCTTGTCTCCCTCGAGCTCGGCGATCTCGCTGTTGTAGCGGATGCGGATGCCCGGATCGGCGTCGAGACGGCCCGACAGATAGCTCGACATGCTGTCGGCCAGGCTGTCGCCGCGCACCAGAAGATGGACGCAGCGGGCGTAGCGCGACAGGAACATCGCCGCCTGCCCCGCCGAGTTGCCGCCGCCGACGATCACCGCGTCCGTGCCCCGGCAGTACCGCGCCTCGACATCGGTGGCCGCGTAGTAGATGCCCGCGCCCTCGAACTCCTCCAGCCGGTCGAGCGGAAGGCGGCGGTATTGCACGCCGGTCGCGATGACCACGGCGCGCGCGCAGGTTTCGGTCCCGTCATCCAGCGTCACGCAGAAGCCGCCGCCGGGCTGGGGTGCAAGGCTCGACGCCCGCCGGGGCACCGCGAAGCGCGCGCCGAACTTCATCGCCTGCACCTCGCCGCGCCAGCACAGATCGGCCCCCGAAATGCCGGTCGGAAAGCCCATGTAGTTCTCAATCCGGCTTGAGGTGCCCGCCTGCCCGCCGATCGTCGCGTCCTCGACCACCAGCGCCGAGAGCCCTTCGGCGCCCGCATAGACCGCCGCCGCGATGCCGCCCGGCCCGCCGCCGACGATCAGGACGTCATGGACCTCGTCCGCGTCCAGGTCGAGGTCGAGCCCGAAGAGCTCCGCGATCTTGCGGGGCGTCGGATCGTCGATCACTTGGTCGCGGCCGAACACCACCGCCGGTTCCTTGGGGGCCAGCGAACAGGATTTCGCGATCTCGCCCGCCTCGCCGTCGTCGAGGTCAAGCGTGCGATAAGGGATGCGGTTGCGCGCCGCGAAGGCCCCGATGGCGCGGATATGGCGGTCGCGGTCCATGCCAATCAGCGTCAGGCTGCCGCCGTCCTTCTCGATCTGGCGGCGGCGGCGGGCGGCGAAGACGGTGATGATGATGTCGCTCATCTCGGGAATCTCGGACATCAGCTGCAGCATCTCGACCCGGTCCACGACCAACGCCCTGGTGTCCTGTGCCGCACGCGCGCCCAGCGTCGCGCGCCCGCCATGGAGGAAGGTGATATCGCCGAAGAATTGCGACGGCCCCAGCGACGCGTTGCCGTAACGCTCGCCGGTGACGGGATCGATCGCCTCGATCTCGCCGTCGAGCACGTAGACGAAGCGGTCGACGACCTCACCGATCTCCTGCACGGCGTCGCCCGCGTCGAAGGTGGTCTCGTGTCCGATCTTGCGCATCCGCGCGACATGGTCGTCATGCAGCGGGGTCCGGATCATCGTCTCGAGGTCTTGGGCGAGGCTTTCCATCGTCAGGTCTCCGATTGGCCGAACAGGCCGGTCAGCGCGCGCTGGACCACGGCGGTGATCCGGGGCGGGCGGGCATGGGTGAAGGGCAGCGGGCGGCAGACTTCCATCGCGGCGACGCCGACCCGCGCCGTGAGCGCGCCGTTGACGAGACCCTCGCCGAAGCGGCGGCTGAGCTTGGCCAGCACACCGCCCCCCGCGACCGAATGGATCAGGTCGTCGCCCACGGCGACTGCGCCGGTGGCCGCCAGGTGGGTCAGCACGGTCCGCGCGAGACGCCAGGATCCCAGCGTGCCGCCGCGCCCGCCATAGATCAGCGCGATGCGGCGGATCATCCGCAGGTTCGAGGTCAGCGCCGCAACCACGTCGGCCAGGGCCAGCGGCACGATCGCCGTCACCAGCGCGACCTGCCGGGCGGCGGCTTCGACCTCTCGGGTGGCGGCGGCGTCGAGCGGGGCGAGGAGCTTGTCCTCGGTCAGGGCCATCACGGCGTCCGCGTCGAAGAGGTCGTCCGCGCGCGCCGCCAATTCCTCGCGCCCCCAGCGCGTGTCGGGGCGCCCGGCATAGAAGCCCGACAGCCGGGTCGAGAGGGCGCGCGCGGCACCCAGATCGTCTGCGGCGGCCACGGCGTCGTGCCGGAAGTCGTCGATCCGGCCGAGCCGCGAGAGGGCTACGATCTCGCGGGTGGCAATGACGAGGCAGACGAGGACGAACGCGCCCGTCAGGGCGAGTGCGACGAGGCCCAGCAGCGGCCGCGTCTCGATCAGGCCGGTCACGAAGTTCCACGCGGCGACCGAGATCGCGAAGGTCAGAAGCGCGCCGAGCGTCCCCCAGAACCAGCCTGCCAGCGAGCGGCCGCGCCGGGCGGCGAGCACCGCGACCGTCTGCATCGCGCGGCCCGAGGGCGGCGGCGCCACCTCGGGTTCGGGGACCGGGGGCGCGGCGGCGGGATCGGGTGCGGCGGCATCCGGGGCGTCGTCGTAGAGGATCGCCCCGCGGCGGGGGCTCGGGTCGGCGGGCATCGGCGTCTCGCGTCAGGGTCGCCCCCGAACCTATGCCCCCCCGGCCCCGATGCAATGGCACCGCGTCCGGGCGGGCGTCAGAGCCGGTCGCCCAGCAGGAATTCCGCCGCCCGGTCCAGCCGGATATGGGGCGGCCCCTCGCCCGGGCGAAGCGTCAGGGGGGCGGGGGCGAAATCCATCAGGTCGTACTCCCCGTCGAGCCAGGCCTCGGCCCCCGCACGCGCAGGCGTCAGAAGATGCGCGGGGTCGTCGGGCAACGCACCGGGATAGAGCGCGGCGGAGCGGCCGGCGGTCCCGTCTGGCTGCAGCAGACGTCCGCGCACGACCTGAAGCGTCGTGCCATTATGGCCGCGCTCCTCCTCGACGGTGGCACGCAGCGCGGCCATCGACATCGCGCGGGTCTGCGCACCGGCGAAATCGGCGCGCGACCGCGCCTCGCGCACCATCGCCTCGAGGATCGCGGTCAGCTTGGCATGCTGCGCGTGGTGCAGGTGGTCGGCCTTGGTCGCGGCAAAGAGCACGCGGTCGACGCGTCGCGCGCCCAGAAGCTGCATCAGCCAGCCCAGCGCGCCGGGTTTGAACGCCGCAAGCAGGTCCGCCATCGCGGCGCGCATCTCCTCGACCGCGCGGGGCCCGCGCCGGATCGCGCCGAGGACGTCGAGCAGCACGATCTGGCGGTCCAGCCGGGCGAAATGGTCGCGGAAGAAGGGCTCGACGACCTGCCGTTTGTAGGCCTCGAACCGGCGTTCCATCTCGCGGCGGAGCGAGCCGCGAGGCGCGTCGCCGGGCGGCAGGGGCGCGAAGGTCAGGACGGGCGAGCCTTCGAGTTCGCCCGGCAGAAGGAACCGCCCCGGCGTCAGGTCATAGGCCCCGGCGGCGCGCGCCGCCTGCAGCGCGGCGGTGTAGGCCCGGGCGAGCGACTGGGCCTGCGGCTCGTCGAGCTTGGCCGCGCCGTCGGCCGCCTCCATCGCGACGGCGTAGTCGGTGGCCCCCCAGTCCGACAACCGGGTCAGCGCGCGGGCGGACCACGCGTCGTAGGATTTCTCCATCAGGCCGAGATCGAGGAGCCATTCGCCGGGATAATCCACGATATCGAGATGCACCGTCCGCACGCCGCGCATCCCCGAGAGGAGCCCCGCGGGCCGCACCTTGAGCGAGAGGCGCAACTCGGAAACCGCGCGCGTGCCGTCGGGCCAGCGGGGGTCGCGCGCGGTCAGGTCGGCGAGATGCGCTTCGTAATCGAAGCGCGGCACGGTGTCGTCGGGCTGCGGCTGGAGGAACGCGGTCTCGATCCGCGCACCGGCGGCGAAGCCGGGCATCCGGCCCCGGTCGATCAGGTTGGCCACCAGCGAGGTGATGAAGACGGTCTTGCCCGCGCGGCTGAGCCCCGTGACGCCGAGCCGGATCGTCGGGTCGAACACGTCCGTGACCGAGGCCGCCATGTCCCCCACGCCGCGCGTCACCGCATCCGCCAGCCGTCCGATCACCATCGCGCACCCCCCGTTCCCGCACCAGATAGGCGGCGGGACGCCGTAGGGAAAGCACGGCGATGGGTGGCGGGGTCCGGCGGACGGGTCCGCCCGGTCGGGGCTGGCCCCCTTCGCCGCCGCGCGGTAAGCGCCGCCCATGCCCCGTTTTGCCCTTCGCGTCGAATATGATGGCCGCCCGTTCGCCGGGTGGCAGCGACAGGACGGCCCGGCGTCGGTCCAGCAGACGCTGGAGGAGGCGCTCCGGGTGCTAGAGCCGGACATGGGGTCGATCGCGGCGGCGGGCCGGACCGATGCGGGTGTCCACGCGACGGGACAGGTCGCCCACGCGGACATGGCGCGCGACTGGGAGCCGTTCCGCCTGTCGGAAGCGGTGAACTGGCACCTGAAGCCCGCGCCGGTCGCGGTGACGGCCTGTGCGCGGGTCGCGGACGACTGGCACGCGCGCTTCGATGCGGTCGAGCGGCGCTATACGTTCCGGATCATCGCCCGCCGCGCGCCGCTGACCCTCGACGCGGGCCAGGCGTGGCGCGTGATCGGGCCGCTCGACCCCGAGGCGATGCAGGCCGGCGCGGCGCATCTGATCGGGCAGCACGACTTCACGACGTTCCGCGCGTCGATCTGCCAGGCGAAGTCGCCGGTGAAGACGCTGGACGCGATCACGGTCGAGGCGCGCCCCTATCCGGGCGGACAGGACATCCGGTTGCATCTGCGGGCGCGGTCGTTCCTGCACAACCAGGTCCGGTCGATCGCGGGCACGCTGGAGCGGGTCGGCGCCGGAGCCTGGGCGCCCGCGCGCGTGGCCGAGGCGCTGGCGGCGCGGGACCGCGCGGCCTGCGGGCCGGTCGCACCGCCTGACGGGCTGGTCCTGACGGGCGTGCGCTACCCGTCGGACCCGTTCGGCGGATCGCGCTGAGCGTCGAGGAAGATGCGCAGACCCGTCAGGTGACGCAGCAGGTTCTCCTGCGCCTGAGGCTTCAGGGCGGCCCCGACCTCGGTCAGTTCGGGCATCAGGTCGGTGATGGCTTTCTCGCGGAAGGCGCGGCCCGCCTCGGTCAGCCAGACGCGCTTGGAGCGGCCGTCATCGGGATTGGGCCGAAGCTCGACCCATCCGTGGCGGACGGCGACCGACACCATGTGCGACACCGTCGTCTTCGGAAGCTGGAACGCCCGCGCCATGGCCAGCGGCGTCTGCCCATCCCGCACCCGGACGAGATGATTGACCAGCGTGAAATGCGGCAGCAGGACCCCGTCGGGCAGCCGGTCCTCGAACAGGGCCCGGCTGAGTTGCGCGATAATGCCGATCTCGTTGAAGATCGCGAACATGCGTCGCGGGTCGTCGGTCTCGGTCGGCGGCTCGTCCATCAGGCCCTCATGCGGGTGTCCAGCGGCCAGCGCGGCGTGCGCGGCGTCGGCTCGGCATAGCCCAGCAGACCCAGCATTTGAACCGTGCCTCCGTCGGGCGCGGCGATGGCGTGAATGGCGTCGTGATGCACGGCCATCTCGGGATATTCCTGAAGCGCCTGGCTCACGGGCCGGAGGGCCAGACCGGCCCCGGTCGCCGCGAGGTTGAGACGCAGCCAGCGTCGCCCGACTTCGATCTGGTCGTCGCGCGTATTGGTCGCCGTGGTCTGCACGACCATGCCCGGGGCGCCGAGGATCGCCTCGGCCGTCGCCTCGACATTGGCGCGGGTTCCGGGGTTGTCGAGATCCATCGCCGCCTCGCGCGTCAGGAGGCCGACGCGGGCAAGTCCTTCCATCATCGGCCCACCGAGGTCGATGCCGTCGGGATTGGCCTCGATCTCGGCGCGTCCGATGCGCAGCAGGTCGATGCTCTCCTTCAGGGCGGCGGGGGTCGAGACCTCGGCAATCCAGGCATCATGGGCGATGGTGCGAAGCGCGTCGCGCGTTTCGCCGTCGAGATGGAGGTCCGCATGTTCGGCGAGTGCCGAGGCCTCGGGGCCGACGGGCCGGGGGTCGAACGCCTCCTTGTGCGAGCGGCGCGCCATGACATGGGCGAAGAGGGGGTCAGGCGTGCCGCCATCGGTCAGGGTGAGCCGTGCGACCGGCCCGTCCTCGCCCTCGGGGAAGAGCACGGTGTCGGTCGCATAGCCCTCCTCGGCGGCGGCCATGCGGCAGAGTTCGAGAAAGCAGCCCATGCCGATGGTCAGCTGACGGCCATGGGGATCGGTCACCGGCAGGTCGCGCGCCGGATCGCGCCAGATCGCGATGCCATCCGTACCCGTCAGCTCGGCTTCCCACGGCTGTCTATTATGCGGGTTGGGCGCCAGCAGCGCGTAGCTCAGCGCCCGCATTCGCGGATCGGCGTAGTTCCCGGCCGCGTCCCAGGGGGCGAGTGCGGCATGCGGCGTTCGGGTGGCGGCGAAGGTGGCGAGGCCGCCGGTCGCGGCGAGGATCGTTCCACCCCCGATCAGGGCGATGGTCTTGCGGCGGGACAGGTCGGGCATAGCAGGCTCCTTTAATGCAATGTTGCACTATTTAGTGCAATGTTGCATTACTTTCAACCCCGCGTCTGCACTGGCACCGGATTGCGGGCAATTCCCAAATTGGTTAGAAGTCCTCACCAATTTCGTGGCCAGCCGGAGGTTCGCGCCCATGTCGCCCGTCATCACCACCATCGACGACCTCCACACCCTCTACCGCCGGCGCGTCCCAAAGATGTTCTACGACTACTGCCAGTCGGGCAGCTGGACCGAGCAGACCTTCCGCGAGAACGAGACCGACTTCGACCTGATCCGCCTGCGTCAGCGCGTGGCGGTGGACATGGAAGGCCGTTCGGTCGCGACGACGATGGCGGGCCGCGACGTGTCGATGCCCGTGGCGCTCGCCCCCGTCGGGCTGACGGGGATGCAGCATGCGGATGGAGAGATCCTCGCGGCACGCGCGGCCGAGGATTTCGGCGTGCCGTTCTGCCTGTCGACCATGTCGATCTGCTCGATCGAGGACGTCGCCCGCAAGACCGCGAGCCCGTTCTGGTTCCAGCTCTACGTCATGCGCGACGAGGAATTCGTCGACAATCTGATCGGCCGCGCCGAGGCGGCGGGCTGCGACGTGCTCGTCATCACGCTCGACCTCCAGATCCTCGGGCAGCGCCACAAGGACCTCAAGAACGGTCTCTCCGCGCCGCCAAAGCTGACGCCCGCCAGCATCGCGAACATGGCCACGAAGGTCGGCTGGGGCCTCGAGATGATGCAGGCCACGCGCCGAACCTTCGGCAATATCGTGGGCCACGCGAAGGGGGTCGGCGATACCTCGTCGCTGTCGTCCTGGACGGCCGAGCAGTTCGATCCCCGGCTCGACTGGGACAAGATCAAGATGCTGCGCGACAAGTGGAAGGGGAAGGTCGTCTTGAAAGGCATCCTCGACCCCGAAGACGCGCGGCTGGCGCTGGATGTGGGTGCGGACGCGATCATCGTATCGAACCATGGCGGACGACAGCTCGACGGCGCGCTCTCGTCGATCCGGATGCTGCCCGAGATCGTGGACGCGGTGGGCGACAAGATCGAGGTCTGGATGGATGGCGGCGTGCGGTCGGGTCAGGACGTCTTGAAGGCCGTGGCGCTGGGTGCGCGCGGCGTGATGATCGGGCGCGCCTATATCTACGGGCTGGGCGCAATGGGGCAGAAGGGCGTCGGCCACGCACTCGAGGTGATCCGCAAGGAGCTGGATACCACTATGGCGCTGTGTGGCGAGAAGGACATCCACGATGTCGGACCGCACAACCTTCTGATCCCGAAAGGCTTCAGGGGCGAGTGGGAGCCAACCGGCCGGAATAACTGAGCGGCCAGGCGGCGGCCGTCACGACGGCCACCGCCGCAAAGGCCCAACGGAGCCCGAACGCGTCGGAGGCGAGGCCCATCAGCGCGGGCGCGATGAAGAAGCCGGTGAAGCCGATCACCGCGACCCGCGCGATCACGGCCGTCCGCTGGCGCGGGTCGGCGAGACGGCCCGCGAGCGCGAGGCCCATCGGTCCGATCACCGAAATTCCCAGACCCAGAAGGCCGAAGCCGAGATAGGCGATGGCCGGTGACGGGGCCGCCGCCGCGACAAGGACGCCGATCACGGCGAGGCCGGTCGCCATGCGGATCACGGTGATCTCGGACATTCGCGCCGAGACCGCCTGTCCCGAGAACCGTCCGACGGCCATCGTCAGGCCCAGCATGGCCGGGCCGAACGCGCCCTCGGCCGCGCCGCCGCCCAGCGTGCGTTCGATATGCAGCGCCGACCAGCTTTCGACCGTGGCCTCGGCCATGAAGGCGATCAGGACGATCACGGCGCAGGCGGCGATGAGCCCCGCGGGCAGGCGGCCGGCGCCGGTATCGCCCTCCGCGACAGGTGCGACGTCCATCCGCTGGAACGGGACGGACGCGAGGATGAGCGCGGCGATCACGGGAAAGATCGCCTCGGGCCCCCAGCCCGCCTCGCGCATCGCGCCGGTCAGCAGTGCAGAGGCGGCATAGGCGACCGAGAACATCGCGTGGTTGACGTTCATCAGGCTGCGGCCCGTCCGCGCCTCGATCTCGGAGACGCGGGCGTTCATCACCACGTCCGTCAGGCCGCTGGTCGCGCCCATCAGGAGGAGTGCGGCGAAGAAGAGCGGCACGGTCACGGCGCCGATGGGCAGAAGGGCGGCCACCGCCAGCATCACCGACCCGGCCGGCAGGGCCAGCGCGCCGAGACGCCGGTCCCAGCGGGGCGCCACGTAGAGCGTGGTCGACAGGCCGATCGCCGTTCCGAGAAGCAGCAGACCGAACGTCGCGTCATCCGCCCCGATCCGCGCCTTCAGCACCGGTGCCATCGCCGCGACGCAGCCCCAGGTCAGGCCGACCGCCATGAAGGCCGCGACGGGCGCGCGGCTGAGGCGCAGGGCGGAAAGGACGGACATTCAGCGGGCCGACGCGGTGGCGGGCGCGAAGACCAAAGCCGTGCTCACCCGTGTTCCTTCAGGAGCCGGGCCTTCTGGCGCTGCCAGTCGCGCTTGGCGGTCGCGGCGCGCTTGTCCTCGGTCTTCTTGCCTTTGCCGACGCCGATCTTCAGCTTCACCATGCCGCGATGGTTGAAATACATCACCAGCGGCACGAGCGTATAGCCCTCGCGCGCGGTCGCGTTCCAGAGCTTCGACATCTCGCGCTTCGACACCAGGAGCTTGCGGCGGCGGCGCTCCTCGTGGCCGAAGGTCTTGGCCTGCGCGTAGGGCGCGATGTAGGCGTTCACCAGCCAGAGCTCGCTGCCCTCGACGGCGGCATAGCTTTCGGCGACGTTGGCGCCGCCCTCGCGCAGGGATTTCACCTCCGAACCCTCGAGCACGATGCCGCATTCGATATCGTCCTCGATCGCGTAATCGTAGCGGGCCCGCCGGTTTTCGGCGATCACCTTGTAGTTCTTGTCGTCGTCTTTCTTGGCCATGGACCGGACCTAAGTGCGGCCCGCGCCCCTGTCCAGCCGGTGCGAGGCGATCAGGTGGACGATGGCCAGAAGCGCGGTGATGCCGCCGGCGACGCCCACGGCCCGGACGCCGTAGCCCGCGATGACCCAGCCGCCGATCGCGGCCCCGACCGCCGCCCCGAGATAGATCGACGCCGCATGGAGCGAGAGCGCGACCGGCGCGCGGGCGCCCGCGCGGGCCACGAGGCGGAGCTGCTGGGCCGCGTTGAAGCCGTAGCCGCAGGCGTTCCATGTGAAGATCAGCAGGTAGAGGAGCAGGATCGGGACGGGCAGTGCCGAGAGGAGCGGCATCAGCACGACCTGCGCGCAGGCGAGGATCAAAAGCGTGCGGACCGGGCCCAGCCGGTCGGCCAGCGCGCCGCCCGCGAGATTGCCCGCCACGGCGCCCAGCCCCGCGATCACCAGCGCGATTGTCACGCCGTTCCGGCCCATGCCCATCGTCTCCTCCAGGAGCGGGGCGACGTAGGTGAAGGGGATGTAGATCGCGCCGAGGAAGGTCGCTGTGAAGAGGATGGCGAGCATCAGCTTCGGGTCGGCGAGGACCGCGCCGAGATCGGCAAGCCGCACGGGCTGGAACCTGAGGCCAGCGGGGACGCGGACCCAGATCGCGGCGGCGGCGAGGATCGAGAGGGCCGCGACGATCCAGAACGCCACGCGCCAGCCGAAGCTGTAGGCGATCCAGCTGCCGAAGGGGACGCCCGCGACCTGCGCCAGCGTCAGCCCGAGGAATACCATGGCGAGGACGCGGCCCCGTGCCTCGGGCGGGGCGAGCGCGGCGGCGGTGGCGGCAGCGACCGGCGTGGTCATCCCGGCCCCCGCGGCGGCGAGGACGCGCGCCGCCAGAAGCCAGCCCATCGACGGCGCGAGCGCGGATGCCGCGGCCCCCAGCGCAAAGAGTGCCAGACCCGCAGCCATCACGCGCCGTCGCCCGAACGCGCCGGTCAGCGCAACGAGAAGCGGCGAGAGCACGACATAGGCCAGCGCGTAGACCGTCAGGATCCAGCCGGCTAGTTCGGGGGTCAGTGACAGGCCCTGCCCGATCGGCGTGAGCGCCCCGATCACGAGGAACGCCCCCATCCCGATGACGAAATTGGCCATCGACAGGATGGGGACGAGGCCCCGGGGCATGGCCGCGGTCAGTTCAGCAATCCGGCGTGGCGCAAGCCGTCGGCGATCCGGCCGCGCGCGCCCTCGGTCGAGGGGACATGCGGCAGCCGGACTTCCGGATCGCAGCGCCCGAGGAGCGACAGCGCCGTTTTGGCCCCGACCAGCCCCGGCTCGGCGAAGATCGCGAGGTGCAGCGGCATCAGCCGGTCCTGGATGTCGAGCGCGGTGGCGTAGTCGCCCGCCTCGGTTGCCTCGTGCATGTCCGACAGAAGCCGCGGCGCGACATTACAGGTGACCGAGATCGCGCCGACGCCGCCTTGGGCGTTGAAGCCATGCGCGGTCGCGTCCTCGCCCGAAAGCTGCACGAACTCGCGCCCGCAGGTGATCCGCTGCTGGCTGACGCGCGCAAGGTCGCCGGTCGCGTCCTTCACACCGATTATGTTCGGGTTCTTGGCCAGCTTGCCCATCGTCTCGGGCGTCATGTCCACGACCGAGCGACCAGGGATATTGTAGATCAGGATCGGCAGCCCGACCTCGGCCACCGCCGCGAAATGGGCGATGAGGCCGGCTTGGGTCGGCTTGTTGTAATAGGGCGTCACCACCAGCGCCGCGTCGGCGCCCGCCTGCTTGGCATGCTCGACGAGGCGGCGGCTCTCGGCGGTGTTGTTCGACCCGGCCCCCGCGATGACGGGCACGCGGCCCGCGGCACGCTTGACGACGGCGACGACGACGGCATCATGTTCGTCATGGCTGAGCGTCGGGCTCTCGCCTGTGGTGCCGACCGGGACGAGCGCCTTGGTGCCCTCCTCGATCTGCCAGTCGACCAGCGCGTCGAGCGCGTCGAAATCCACCGATCCGCCTTTCAGGGGCGTCACCAGGGCGACCATCGAACCCTTCAACATTGACGCATCCTCCTGTGGGGCCAAATCGAGCGGAAACTAGCCAAGCCCCTGCCGCGCGGCAAGGCGATGCTTATATCGGATCGGACCGTCCTGCCAGGAGCGTGGGGAACGGGTCCGCCGCCACCGAGGTTACGACATCATGTTGAGACGCGTCCTGGCGCTCTGCGCCGCCCTTCTGCTGGCCGTTCCCGCCACGGCCGACCCCAATCTCGCGGTGGGGCTCGCCCATGCGCGCGCGGGTGACCGGGACGCGGCGCTCGCGGCCATCGACCGGATCGACGACCCGGCGCTGGCGGACGTAGTGCTCTGGTATCTCATCCGCGACCGGAACGGCACCTTCGCCGAGGCCGAGGCGTTTCTGGCGCGCAACACCGACTGGCCGGGGCTGGCCCTGTTGCAGGCGCGGGTCGAGGCGGCGATCCCGGCCACGACCGCGCCCGACCGCATCCTCGATTTCTTCGACGCGCGCCCGCCGCGCAGCTCGAAGGGGGCGCTGATGCAGGCGATCGCGCTCCGCGCCAAGGGGCGGGCCGAGGAGGCGGAGATCGCGGCCATCGAATTCTGGCTGAGCGAGCCGATGACCCCGGCGAGCCATGCGGGCTTTCTCGAGCTTTTCTCGGACGTGCTCGAACCCTATCACGCCGCGCGGCTCGACGCGCTGGCCTGGTCGGGAGACGTCTCCAGCGCGGATCGCATGCTGCCTCTCGTGGACGGGCCCGAGAACGCGCTGGCCCGCGCCCGGATCGCGCTTCGCGACGACCGCGACGGGGTGGACGCCCTGATCGAGGCCGTCCCCGAGGATCTGCGAGACCACCAAGGCCTCGCCTACGAGCGGTTCCGCTGGCGCCTCGATCGGGGGCGCCGGGACGAGGCGCTGGAGCTTCTGTTCGCCTATGACGAGAGCGCCGACACGCTGGGCGCACCGGATGCCTGGAGCGGGCATCGCCAGCGGCTGGCTCGAGGCCTGATGCAGGACGGACGCAGCGAGGACGGCTACCGCGTGGCCGCGAACCACCACCTGCCCGATGGCCATCCGGACGTGGCCCAGCTCGAGTGGCTCGCGGGGTACATGGCGCTGCGCTTTGCGGACGATCCGGTGCTGGCCGCCGCGCATTTCCGCACCTTCGACGCGCATGTCGCCTCGCCGATCTCGAAGGGGCGCGCGGGATATTGGTTGGGCCGCGCGCTGGAAGGCGCGGGCGATGCCGAGGGCGCGGCGGCGGCCTATGCGGCCGGGGCCGAATACCAGACCAGCTTCTACGGGCAGCTCGCCGCCCAGCGCGCGGGCCTTCCCGCCGATCCCGACCTCGCCGGCACCGAGACCTTCCCGCCGCTCGCCGCGACTTCCCTGCCCCAAAGCACTGTGTTGCGAGCGGCGCTGGCGCTCGACGACCTGGGCGAGCGGGACCTGGCCGAGCGGTTCATGGCGCATATGGCCGAGACCCTGCCCCGCGCCGAGATCGGCACGCTGGTCGACCTCGCGCTCGACCGGGACGAGCCGCATATCGCCCTGATCATCGCCAAGCGCGCCGCGCGCGAAGGCCACGAGATGCATGCGGGCTATTTCCCGGTGACTGACCTCGCCGCGTTGCCCTCGCCCGTGGCCCCCGAACTGGCGTTGGCCATCGCGCGACGCGAATCCGAGTTCGACCCGATCGTCACCAGCCCGGCGGGTGCGCGCGGCCTCATGCAGCTGATGCCCGGCACGGCGCGGGAGATGGCGAACCTGATCGGCGTCGAGGATTACCAGCAGAGCAACCTGACGCGCGATCCGCTGCTGAACGCGCGGCTCGGGACGGCCTATCTGGGCGAGCTGGAGGCCGAGTTCGGCCTGTCGCCCGTGCTCGTGCCCGCGGCCTACAACGCGGGCCCCAGCCGGGCGCGGCGCTGGTCGTCCGAGTTCGGCGACCCGTCCGACCCGTCGGTCGACGTGATCGACTGGATCGAGGACGTACCCTTCTCGGAGACGCGGAACTACATCATGCGTGTCTCCGAAAGCCTGCTGCCCTACCACGCGCGTCTCGGCGGCGCCCCCGAGGAGGTGCGGCTGCTCGACTGGCTGAAAGACGGATACGGCGAACTGGTGTCCGAAGGCCTGAAGGCCACGCGGGGGGAATAGACGATCAGCGTGCCGCCGTCGCCTGCCGCGCCCGCCACAGCGCAAAGAGCCCGGCCGCGATCACGATGCTCGCGCCGACGGCCACGTTCGGGCGCAGCACCTCGTCGAAGACCGTCACCCCGATGGCCGCCGCGAAGACGAGCTGGAGATAGGCGAAGGGCTGCACGGCGCTCGCCTCCGCCGCCTCGTAGGTCAGGATGAACAGCCATTGCGCCGCCGCCGCGATAATGCAGAGACCGGCCATCCAGCCCCAGTCGGCGGGAGTCATCGGCTCCCACGCCGCGAGGCCGAAGGGCGCCAGCAGGACGGCCCCGACGACGCCGGTCCAGACGAAGGAGGTCAGCGCCGTGTCGGTGCGCGAGGCGAGCCGCGTCAGCACCGCATAGAGCGCGAAGAGGAACGCCGCCCCCAGCGGCACCAGCGCCAGCGGGCTGAAGACGCCGCCATCGGGCATCAGGATCACAAGGACGCCCGCGAAGCCCGCGCCGATTGCGGCCCAGCGCGCCGGTCCCACCCGCTCGCCCAAAAGCGGCACCGACAGGGCGGCGACCAGAAGGGGGCAGAGCGCGAAGATGGCATGGCTCTCGGTCAGGCCCAGCGCGACGAAGGCCCAGACGAGGACCACGATTTCGAGCGCGAGGATCGCGGCGCGGGCGAATTGCAGCCCCGGGCGGGGCGTCGCCCAGGCGTGGCGCAAGACCCCTCTCCGCCACGCGATGGCGACGGCAAGGACCGCGAAGAACCAGTAGCGCAGCATGACGACCATCGTGACGTCGTATTGCGCAGCGAGGTGGCGCGAGAAGCCGTCCTGCACGGCCAGCGCGAACATCGTCAGGCACATCAGCGCGATGCCGCGCCCGTTGCCGCTCATGTCAGCCGCCCGCGCGTCATGTGGCGCTTGCGACCGTAACCCGCGACCCGCTCGACGGCGAAGCCCGCCTCGGCCAGCGCGCGCCGCACATGGCCCGCCGCGGTATAGGTCGCGAAGGTACCGGCGGGCGCGGTGCGGTCGGCCACCGCGCGCATCAGGTCGAGCCCCCACATCTCGGGGTTCCGGGCAGGCGCGAACCCGTCGAGGAACCAGGCGTCGGCAGTTCCTTCCCAGGCGGGCAGGGATTCCCGCGCGTCTCCGAACACAACCTCGAGGTCCATATGCGGCAGCGCGATGCGCGGCGCGGGCCACGCGGCTAGCAGCGCCTCCGCCGCAGGGCCGGGATGCGCGGTGAGCGCGCGCGCCATGTCGTCCCGCGCCATCGGAAAGGCTTCGAAGCTGGTCATCCGGATGCGCCCCGGCCCCTGCCACGCGGCGTCCAGAACCACCGCGTCCAGGCCGGTGCCGAAGCCCAGTTCGGCCACGTGGAACCCGGCCCGCAACCGCGCCGGCAGATCGTTGCCACCCAGGAAGACATGCCGCGTCTCGGCCGGACCGTCGGCGCGGGTGAAATACGGGTCGCCGAACGCGACCGCCACCGGCGTGTCGCCCTGCCATTCCAGCACCGGGGTGTTCCCGTCCGACCTGCCCTGCCCTATGCCCATGGCCGACAGATGTCGGAGGGATCGAGGCTTGGCAATGGACGTCACCATCCGGGGCGCGGGCGTGTTCGGCCTCTCCTGTGCCTGGGCGCTGGCGCGGCGCGGCGCGCGGGTCCGGGTGATCGATCCGGCGGGCGTCGGCGCGGGCGCGTCGGGCGGGATCGTCGGCGCGCTGGCGCCCCATGTTCCCGAACAGTGGAACGACAAAAAAGCGTTCCAGCTCGACAGTCTCCTGATGGCCGAGGACTGGTGGGCGGCCGTCGCCGAGATCGGCGGCGGCGACCCCGGCTACGCGCGCACCGGCCGATTGCAGCCGATCGCCGACAACGCTGCGCTCGAACGGGCGGAGGCGCGGGGCGTCGAGGCGCGTACGCTCTGGCGCGGCGCCGCGACATGGGAGGTGATAAAGGCGCCGGCGGACTGGCCCCCCGGTGGCGGCCGGGTGATTCACGACACGCTCAGCGCCCGCATCCATCCCGCGCGGGCCTGCGATGCCCTGGCGCGGGCCATCCGTGCCCTCGGCGGCTCGATCGATACCGACGCGCCCGAGCGCGGCCCCGTCCTCCATGCCACCGGCTGGCAGGGGTTGGCCGAGATGCGGGACGACCGGGGCCGCCCTGCGGGCGCGCCGATCAAGGGACAGGCGGTGCTTCTCGATCTCGACCGACGGGACGCGCCGCAGCTCTATGTCGACGGGTTGCACGTCGTGCCCCATGGCGACGGCACCACCGCGATCGGCTCGACTTCCGAACGGGAGTTCGATCACGACCACACCGACGTGCTGGCCGAGGACCTTCTCGAGCGCGCGCGCGCCGCCCTGCCGGTGTTGACGGGGGCGCCCGTCCTGCGTCGATGGGCCGGGCTCCGGCCCCGCGCCCGCAGCCGCGCGCCGCTGATGGGCACCTGGCCCGGCCGGCCCGGTAACTTCATCGCCAATGGCGGGTTCAAGATCGGGTTCGGCATGGCCCCGAAGGTAGCCGAGACGATGGCCGACCTTATCCTCGAGGGCACCGACCGCATCCCCGAGGCCTTCCGCACCGACACCCTTGCGCCGCGGCGCGGGTAGGACTAGACGGCCCGCCTGCCCCACCGGGCCATGTCTCCGACCACCATGTCAAAACGGGTTAACACACCATGATCCTCGCTATCCTCGCCATGGGGGCGATCGTCGTCGCCTCGAATATTGGCGTCCAGTTCCTGATCGCCGACGGCTGGCTGACCTGGGGCGCGTTCTCCTATCCGCTCGCCTTCCTCGTGACCGACGTGACCAACCGGCTCTATGGCCCGGACCGCGCGCGGCGCGTCGTGCTCTGGGGCTTCGCGGTGGGGCTTCTCTGCTCGCTGATCGGGACGCAGATCATCGGTGAGTTCGGCCCGCTGGTCACGCTCCGCATCGCGCTCGCCTCGGGGACCGCGTTCCTCGTGGCGCAACTCCTCGACGTGGCGATCTTCGCGCGCATCTCGGAGGCCCGCTGGTGGCGCGCGCCGCTCCTGTCGACACTGGTGGGATCGACCGTCGACACGGCGCTCTTCTTCACCATCGCCTTCGCCGCGTTCCTTGCGTTTCCCGCGGCCTGGGGCGACGTGTCCTGGGCCCAGGATCCGACCGCCGTGGGCCCGCTCTGGCTCGGGCTGGCGATGGCGGACTGGGCGGTGAAGCTGACGGTCGCGCTGGCCGCCCTGGTGCCGTTTCGCGTCATCACGCGGAATTTGGCACAACGGGTTGCGTGAAGGGGCTTGACGGACACAAAATCCGTGCCAACCTCCAATCTATCGGCAACATTCGAAAGGAGGTGATCCAGTGTCAAGAAAGATGGTGGAGAAGAGCGTCGGGACAACTTCGGAGGTCCGTGCCTGAGGCAGCCCTGAGGCATGAGAACTTCGTAGGTGAGGTCACTCTAACCGACACACCTCCTGAACTTTCGGAAGGCCGTCCCGTTGTCGAGGGGCGGCCTTCTTCTTTGGGGCCCGCCGTGGAAGTATCGCGCCCGAGGACCGAGCCATGCCGCTGACCGTGACGCCAAAGATCGAGATCCAGGACTGGGAGCTGACCGAGCAGTTCGTCCGTGCGAGCGGTCCCGGCGGGCAGAACGTCAACAAGGTGTCGAGCGCGGTCGAGCTGCGGTTCGAGGCGGAGCGCTCGCCCTCCCTGCCCGGGCCCGTCAAGGCGCGGCTGAGGCGTCTGGCGGGACGGCGCTGGACGAAGGACGGCGCGCTGGTCCTCCAGGTCTCCGACGAACGCTCCCAGGCCCGCAACCGCGAGATCGCCCGCGACCGCCTGGTCGAACTGATCCGCGCGGCGACGGTGACGCCGAAGCGGCGGGTGAAGACGAAGGTGTCGCTCAACCAGAAGCGCAAGCGGGTGGAGGCGAAGAAGAAGCGGGGGGAGGTTAAGGCGTTGAGGGGTGGGGTGGAGTTTTAGCTGCTACTGAACAAATTCAGCTTCAAGGAGATCAAACGCCTTTCTGCATTTTGCCATATCATCGCTGGTCATATTCTTGGCATGCGCATCTGTCCTAACTTTGTTAATGAGTGCACTTGCAATCACCACGTCTTGTCGCCTTTCACCAAGGTAGCTGCAAACCGCCGGGTCCTTAAGAAGCATCATAATATCAGAAAAGAACAGCTCACTGGTATCGTTGCTAAATAGAAATCTAGGGACAAGAGACGAAAGAGCTTCAAATCGTTTTTTTGACAGACATCTCTCAAGTATTCCCTCGAATTCTCTTGCCTCAATATATCTCGACCACGATAGAAGTTCGCGCCGAAGTTCCGTCTCCAACTTGTTTCGCCGACGAGAAATCTCGGCCCATCGCTGAGCTGCATCATCAACAGGTTGGAAAACTCTAATCAGAGCGGTCTTAATGGCACCTACAGATATTTCTACGTCTTCCCCTCTGCGCGCCACGAGCCCATAGCCAAGTAGGTGGTCAATAAGTTCAGGGGCATCCTTAGCATACTCTCGCGCTTCATCCGTATCGTCGTTCACAATTGCTTCAAGGAGCGCGTATTCCTCCGGATATGAACCCCTCAACCCATGAATGATCTCGGTCATATATCGATCTAGCTGACCAGCAGAGGATAGAATCGCCTCCTCGAGCCTTGCATCCGAAATAGTAATCGGCCTTTTTTCCGAAATGCCGCTGTGAACCTGGCTACAAACCTGTCGCATAAAAAACGGATGCCCTCCGTACACACGCACCAAAGTAGCGATCTGCTCAGGTGAAAACGAAAGCCCCATGAAAAAGCCCAACTGGTCAATCATTGACCTTGTTTCATCATATGAGAATGGGGGTATAAAGCTTTTCTGAGCGAATAAATACATAGGATTTGCCACACTACTTATCCGCTGAACCTCTAACAGGTGCGGGTTTGTTCCGACAAGGCAGAGAGATAATGCGCCCTTACTCTCCGCTTGCACGAATGAACGGATGTTCTGCCAAAACAGAAGCGTATCTCGTCCATTCCTCCAGTGCTCCGAAGCGGCAGTATCTGGAGATATATTCTCAATTTCATCAAAAATCAAAAGAATATTCCGCGATGCATGCCCAAGAGCCGACTTCATTTGCTGAGAGAACGATTCTGATACTTCGACATCATTATCACCCAGAATTTCTATCTTCTGCTTCTGGCCAAGAGATTTTCTAATCTCTCCAATGATATAGCGAAGAAGCTCCTCATATTGTCGACCATGTATTGCCGGGTTCTGACAGTCAATCATAATGGGTATGATTCCAAAAGACTTTGCACGGCGCATTATAGCGTAGATTGCCGAAGTCTTTCCGCTCTTCCGAAGGCCCAATATACTTGAACTTTGACCAGATTTTGCTGAATCTAAAACCGCATTGACAATAGCTTGTCTTCCGAAGAAAAAGGTTTCCTCTCTAAGAGGGTTTTGGTACCCAAATAGATCGCGGAGCACATAGTTGCGACGAAGGGAGGTGAGAATTATATCAGACCTGCCTTTAAATGACCCTAGATATATCGGTATTATTATCGGATATTCGGGGTTCTGATTTAAATAGTGCCGGATGATCTCTTCTATTCTTGGATCAGCTGATACTAGAAATCGAATACTTTTATCAACTCGCTGCTGATCAAGTTGCGCGTAGAACTCATCATATGCCTCCAATGTGCGAATTTCAAAATTCGAATAATCTGAAAATAAGACAAGCAGCTCTCGGTCGGCGTTCAGATGCACAGAAAAATCATCGGATGGACGAGCAAGTAGCGCCCAATAACGACTATTCCCAATGTCTTCCGATTGGAAAGATCGAGAAACATAAAACTCTTTCGCAAAGGCCTGTATCGCGGCTACGCACGACCGAGGATAATCGTTAAATGATGTACTGTTATGAAACCCTGGGTTAGTAGCCATATTTTTTCACCGATTTTATGTCTTTTTTCAAACCACCACCTCCACTGGCACCTGTCCCCCAACGCCAAACACCCGCTTGTAGCGGGCAATCTCCGCCTCGGGCCCCATGGCCTTGTTGGGGTTGTCCGAGAGCTTGACCGTCGCGCGTCCGTTGGCCGACACGGCCTTGCACACCAGCGAGAACGGGGCGAGGCGGTCGTCTTCGACCAGCCCTCGGAAGTCGTTGGTCAGCATCGTGCCCCAGCCGAAGGACACGCGCACGCGGTCGGCGAACTGGCGGTGGAGGGTCTCGATGACGTCCACGTCCAGCCCGTCCGAGAAGATCACCAGCTTCTCGCGCGGGTCCTCGCCCCGGTCGCGCCACCAGCGGATGGCGGTCTCGGCGCCCGTGGCCGGGTCGCCCGAATCGATGCGGATGCCGGTCCAGCCGGCCAGCCAGTCGGGCGCGTGGGCGAGGAAGCCCTCGGTCCCGTAGGTGTCGGGCAGGATGATGCGCAGGTTGCCCTCGTGCTCCTCGTGCCAATCGGCCAGCACCTCGTAGGGGGCGGCGGCCAGCGCGGCGTCCCCCTCGGCCAGCGCGGCATAGACCATGGGGAGTTCGTGGGCGTTGGTACCGATCGCCTCGAGGTCGCGGTTCTTGGCGATGAGGCAGTTGGACGTGCCCGTGAAGTTGGCGCCGAGCCCCTCGCGCAGCGCCTGCACGCACCAGTCCTGCCAGAGGAAGGAATGGCGGCGGCGGGTGCCGAAATCCGCCAGCCGCAGCCCCTCGAGCGGACGGAGGCGTTCGACCTTCTCCCAGACCCGCGTCATGGCGCGCGCGTAGAGGACCTGGAGTTCGAAGCGCCCCATGTCGCGGAGCACGGCGCGCGAGCGGAGCTCCATGATGACGGCGAGCGCCGGGATCTCCCAGAGCATGACCTCGGGCCAGGCGCCCTCGAAGGTCAGCTCGTATTGGTCGCCGACGCGCTCGAGATGGTAGGGCGGCAGGCGGAGCTGTTCGAACCAGTCCATGAAGGCGGGCGTGAACATCTGGCGCTTGCCGTAGAAGGTGTTGCCGCGCATCCAGGTCGACTCGCCGCGGGTGAGCGAGAGGGTGCGGATATGGTCGAGCTGTTCGCGCAGCTCGCCCTCGTCGATAAGGTGGGCGAGGGGCACGTGGGTCGACCGGTTGATGAGGCTGAAGGTGACCTGCGTGTCGGGCCGGTTGCGGAAGACCGACTGGCACATCAGCAGCTTGTAGAAATCGGTGTCGATCAGGGACCGGACGATCGGGTCGATCTTCCACTTGTGGTTCCAGACGCGCGTGGCGATGTCGATCATTCCGGCCTCCCTGCCCTTCGGGTTTAAGGCATGGCCGACCGGGGGTGTCTAGCGCGCGCGGGACAGGCCACGGGCGAGGCGCCGCCGTTCGGCCTCGAGCGCCTTCGGAGCGTGGCGCGCCTGCTTCAGCGGATCGGGCGTGGAACGGGTCGCGGCGGCGGCGACGCGCTTGAGCGAATAGGTCGGGACGGCGGCGGCGCCCCGGAGGGCATCGCGGGCCAGCGCATGGGCCGTCAGGTAGGTGATCTGCGCGGGATGGGTCATAGGGCCGGGCGCGGGCGTGCCCTCGGCGATGGCGGCGCAGGCCTCCGCGCTGGTGCTGACATAGGTGCGGCAGATCATCGGGCGTGCGTCGTAGGCCCGGCACATCCGGGTCACGGGATCGAGCGACGGGCAGGCCTCTGGGTGCCAGGCGGTGCCGTCCGGCCCGTCGAGCGGAGCAAGCGCGTCGTGGAGGGCCGTGGCTTCTATGCCGGTGATCGTCGCCCCGTCTGCGCCCGGCAGGATGCAGCAGAACGCGCAGCCGGCGGCACAGGCGAGACCCGGCGGCGCGGCAACCTGCCCGAGCATGGCGTGCCCGATCTGCGTGGCGACGGCGCCGGAGGCGAGGTCGCGGATCAACTCGGGCACCGGCCGCATGGCCGACGCGTCGAGCCAGGCCAGAAGGCCCGCGCGGGCCCGCTCGGTAATGTCCTTCGGCGTGCCGGGCGCGCGGGCGCGCGCCAGGGCGGCACGGAGGGCGGCCGCATCGCGCGGCGGGCCCCCGCGGGCCGTCATCAAGACGGCATCCCACGCGCGCCAGTGCGCCGGAGCAATGCGGGCGTCATCGCCGATACCCGAACGACACGCCGCCGATCTCCGTCAGCGGTCCGAGCCGGTCCTTGAGCCAGCAGTCCCGATTGCGCTCAATCCAAGCGAACGCGCGGCAGCGTGGATCGGTCGCGCATTCGAGATGACATTGAAGATAGCCGACCCGGCGCAGCCGTGCGTAATCTCCGCCCGGGCTGTCGGTCCCTTGGATCACGGCCATGTCGGAGAGATGGAACTCCGGGATGAGCCAAGGCCGCACCCCGCCCACCGCGCTCGCATGCAGGCTGCCCAAGCGGGCGTCGTCCTTCATGAGGCACGCGCGGACATCCCGATTGTAGGTGAATGCGACGCATTGCTGGTCCGCATCGCAAAGCCCGGCGCAGCGCGGCAGGTCTACATCGGGAACAATCCGCAGATCGTCGCCGAGCACGTCAAGCCCCTCGGTCACGACGAAACCCGACAGCGCCGCATCGGAAGAGGTTAACGCGGGTGCAGACCGATCCGGCGGCGGCGCGGATGCGGCTAGGCTGCATTCGACCATGATCGTCGCTGCGGCGGCCGCCTCGGCGACATCGGACGGGTCCGGGCCGGGGCCCGGCACGTCTGGCTGGCTTTCCGCGTGCGCGATACCGTTCGCCGCGAGGAACCCGAGGGCTGCGCCAGCGGAGATCGCGAAGTTGACGTTCTGGGTCTCGGCGCCCCCGAGCCGCGCGACGACGACCCCCACCACCGCCCCGTCGCGGTCGACAAGCGGCCCGCCCGAGTTTCCTGGCTGGATCGGCGCGGAGATCTGCAACTCGCTCTCGGCACCTTGGAAGCCTCGTAGCGCGTTCACGCTGCCTGTTGTGACCTTGATGCCCGGTGCGAGCTGGTCGGTCAGGGGATAGCCGAGCGCGGTGACGGGTTCCGCCAAGCGTGCGGGCCGCCGGCGGAAAGCGAGGGACGGGGTACTGGTCGCGCTTTCGATCCGGAGCGCCGCAAGGTCGAGCGCGGCGTCCGCGAAGATGACCTCGGCGCGGCCGTGGCCGGGGACGTTCAGGGCATCGCAGCCATCGACGACGTGTGCGTTGGTCAAGGCCCAACCGACGCCATTGACCCAGAAGGCCGAGCCGGTCGCCCGGTCGGCCAGCACCGGGGCGGCCCCGGCGAGCGTTGCAAGGCATCCGAGAACGAGGGGGCGGAGCCTCACGACAGCAGGACCCCCGCCGCGCGCATGCCGTCGCGGGCGGCGGCGAGCGAGCCGTCGAGGTCGATGGCGCGGGTGAGGTCTTCGCGGACGGTGACGGCGTAGCCGAGGCGCGCTGCGTCGACGGCGGAGAAGTTGACGCAGAAATCCGTGGCCAGCCCCACGAGCGTCAACCGCTCGACCCCGAGTGTCCGCAGCAGGCCGTCTAGGCCGGTGGGCGTCGCGCGATCATTCTCGAAGAAGGCCGAGTAGCTGTCGACGGCCGGGTTCATGCCCTTGCGGATCACGGCCCGGGCGCGGTCGGTGGCGAGGTCGGGATGAAAGGCCGCGTCGTCTGAGCCCTGGATACAATGGTCGGGCCAGAGGACCTGTGGGCCGTAGGGCATTTCGACCACGTCATAGGGCGCACGGTCGGCGTGGCTGGACGCGAAACTCGAATGGCCCGCCGGGTGCCAGTCCTGCGTTAGGATCACATGGTCGAACTCGGCCATCAGGGCATTGATGCCCGGCACGATATCGGCCCCGCCGGGCACGGCGAGTTGGCCGCCGGGGCAGAAGCCGTTCTGGACGTCGATCACGATGAGGGCGTCGGACATGGGGCCTCCTGCGGGTGCTTCGCCACTGGTCTAGTTTGATCGGGGCCCGAGGTGTAGGGCGCGCGGACCCCGATTGAGGCGGCGCGGATGCCGCGATAGGACGCATCGATGTTCCAAGTCGCCGCCCTCTACCGGTTCACACCCTTCGCGGACCCGGCCGCCCTGTGCGGCACGCTCCTGGAGGTGTGCCGCGCGCACGGCGTCACGGGAAGCCTTCTGCTCGCGCCCGAGGGGATCAACGGCACGATCGCCGGACCGCCCGCCGGCATGGCGCACGCGCTGGCGGCGATCCGGGCCTTGCCGGGTTGCGCCGATCTGGAGCCGAACTGGTCCGAGGCCCCGTCCGCGCCCTTCGGCAAGATGAAGGTCAGGCTCAAGCGCGAGATCGTGACCATGGGCGTCGACGGTGTCGATCCGCGCGCGGGCGCCGGCCGCTACGTCGCGCCCGAGGACTGGAACGCCGTGATCGCGGACCCTGATACGGTGACGATCGACACGCGCAACGGCTACGAGGTCGCGATCGGCAGCTTCGCGGGCGCGCTCGATCCGGGGACCGAGGCCTTCGGCGATTTTCCGGGCTGGTGGGACGGGAACGCCGAGCGCTTCGCGGGCAAGCGCATCGCCATGTTCTGCACGGGCGGCATCCGCTGCGAGAAGGCGACGACCTATCTGAGATCGGAGGGTGTCGAAGACGTCGTGCATCTCGAGGGTGGCATCCTGAACTACCTGGAGACGGTGCCCGAAGCCGAAAGCCTCTGGCGCGGCGACTGTTTCGTCTTCGATAGCCGAGTCGGCGTCACTCACGGGCTGGCGGTCGGCGACCATGTCCTTTGCCACGCCTGCCGCCGACCGATCACGCCGGGCGACCGCGACCATCCGGACTACGAGGCGGGGGTGTCCTGCCATCTTTGCATCGGGACCTATTCCGACGCGGACCGCGCGCGCTACCGCGAACGGATGCGGCAGATGCGCCTGGCCGAAGACCGGGGCGCACGGCATCTCGGGGCGGATGGCACCTGACGCGGGCCGTCCGGCGACCCGCGGCGCTCCGCGTCAGCGGATCTGCGGCTCGTCCACGTCCTTCTCGACGGCGACCCAGTGCGAGGTCAGCATGCGGACCAGTACGACGGCGGCGAACACCGCGACGGCGAGGATGAAGAAGTCAGTCATGCGTTCCTCCCACGAAAACGAATGGCTGGGATCGACGGTAGGCCGGGGCTTGCGCAGCGGTCAACCGCAGGGTGTGGTGCCGGCATGAACACGCCGCTGATCCTTCTGCCGGGCATGATGTGCGACGAACGGCTCTTTGCGCCGCAGCGCGATGCGATCACCGATCGCCCAGTGACGGTCGCCGCGATCGGTGGCGCGGATCGCGTGTCCGATCTGGCGCGCGCGGTGCTGGTCGAGGCCCCGCCGCGCTTTGCGCTCGGCGGGCTCAGCATGGGCGGGATCGTCGCGATGGAGATGGCCGCGCAGGCGCCGGATCGGATCGCGGGCCTCTGTCTCATGGACACCAATTCCGAGGCCGAGGCTGCCGCCGTCGCCAATCGGCGTGTGCCGCAGATGGCGCGCGTTGCGGCGGGGGAGCTGCGCGCCGTGATGCGCGACGAGATGAAACCGAACTATCTCGCGGAGGGGCCGGGCCGCGCCGCGGTGCTGGATCTCTGCATGGCCATGGCCGAAGCGCTGGGCCCCGAGGTGTTCCTGCGGCAGTCCTGGGCACTCATGACGCGTGCGGACCGACAGGACAGGTTGCGCGCCATGGCGGTGCCGTCGCTCGTTCTCTGCGGGGCCGAGGATACGCTCTGCCCGGTGCATCGCCATGAGCGGATGGCCGGACTGCTGCCCGATGCGGTGTTGGAAATCGTGCCCGGCGCGGGCCACCTGCCCACGCTGGAGCGGCCCGACGCCGTCAATACCGCGCTGGCCGCATGGCTTTCGCGCGTCGACACCGAGGAGGCGGGCCGTTGACGCATCATGCGCTCATCATGCTGGCTGCGGGGATCGGCATTCCGGTTCTGGCCGCGCTCAACGCCCGGCTCGGCGCGAATGTCGGGGGACCGGCGGCGGCAGCGCTGGTGCTCTTTGCCGTGGCCTTCGCGGTCGCGGGGGTGGCGACGATCCTGACGGGGCCGGGCGCGCTCGCGCGGATGGCGGGCCAGCCGCCGCACCTGTTCCTCGCGGGCGGGCTCGTGGCGTTCTACGTGCTGTCGGTGACGTGGATCGCGCCGGTCTTCGGGGTGGGCAACGCCGTGTTCTTCGTGTTGCTGGGCCAGTTGATCTCGGCGGCGGTGATCGACCAGTTCGGTCTCTTCGGCGCGAAGGTCGTGCCGCTCTCGCCGCTGCGCGCACTGGGCCTCGTCGCGATGGCCGGCGGCCTCGCGCTGACGCAGCTGGCCGGGCGCGGCTGAGCGGGTGGCGCGCGACCCGAAGGCCGTGCGCGGCATTCAGCCCTGCGGGATGCGCAGGTTCTGGCCGGGATAGATCTTGTCGGGATCCGACAGCATCGGGCGGTTCGCCTCGAAGATCTCCTTGTAGCGGGCACCGCTCCCGAGGGTCTTCTCCGAGATCGCCCAGAGCGTGTCGCCCTTCTCGACGGTGTGGAAGACGGGATCGTCGCCGTCGATATCCTCCTCGACCGCGGCCACGCCTTCGACATTGCCCACGGCGAGGATGACCTTCTCCTTGGTCTCCTGATCGAGTCCCTTGCCGGAGACCTTGACCGTGTCGCCCGCGACCTCGATCTGCACGTCCTTGGCGTCGAGCCCGAGATCGTCGATCTCCTTGCGCAGCGTGTCGGCATCGGGGGCCTCGGCGGCCTCGGCGGCGCCGGGCAACAGCTTGCGGCCCGCGGATTTGACGAAATTCCAGATACCCATGTCGATCCCTCCTGAGTGACGGCGCCATGGGACGCGGATCGCCCGCAGGTTGCAAGCACCGTCTCAGGCCGGTGGCACGACCTTGCCGGGGTTGAGGCGGTTCTCGGGGTCGAGCGCCTGTTTGACCGCCCGCATCACGTCGAGTGCCACGGGGTCCTTGCGGCGCGTCATCGTCGACAGCTTCGACAGGCCGATGCCGTGTTCGGCGCTGATCGAGCCGCCCAAGCCCACGGTCACGCCCTCGATCATCTCGCGGACGGCGTCGAGCTGGCTGTCGTCGGTGGGATAGACCGTCAGGTGGATATTTCCGTCGCCGAGATGGGCGCAGATCAGGTGATCGGCGCCGTCATCCATTTCCCGCAGGCGGTCCAGCATCGTCTCGATGAAGGGCTCGACCCCGTCGAGCGGCAGCGCCACGTCGTTGTCGACGATCGGCAGGCGGGTGAAGGTGATCTCGGCGGCGGCCTCGCGCATCTCCCAGATATGGGCGCGCTGTCCCTCGTTCTGGGCGATCGTCGCGTCGAGGACGTCGCCCGCTTCCATCGCGCGGGCCAGCACCTCCTCCATCACGTCGTCGAGCGGGCGCGACAGCCCGCCCATGTCGATCATCACCGCGTGGTCGCGCGTCTCGAAGGGCGGGCGCAGGTCCGGGCGGTGGCGCTCCAACTCCGCCATGTAGGAGCGGGGCATGTATTCGAATGCCTCGACCGCGCCGTCGGACGCGGTCTGCAACGCGCGGAGCAGGCGCAGAGCGGCGGGCAGGTCGGCCACGGCGGCGAAGGCGGCAGCGTGGTGCTTGGGCGCGGGCGTCAGGCGCAGGACGGCGGCGGTGATGATCCCCAGCGTGCCCTCGGCCCCGATGAAGAGGTCGCGCAGGTCATAGCCGGAATTGTCCTTGCGAAGCTCGGTCATCAGGTCGAGGACGCGCCCGTCCGCCAGCACCACCTCCAGCCCCAGCACGAGGCCCCGCGTCGGGCCATAGCGGACCACATTGGACCCGCCCGCATTGGTCGAGAGCAGCCCGCCGATCCGCGCCGATCCGCGCGCGCCCAGCGTCAGCGGGAAGATCAGATCGTGCCTGGCCACGGCATCGTGCACGTCCGACAGGATCGCGCCCGCCTCTACGATGGCGATGCCCGCCTCGGGCCGCACCTCGCGGATGGCGGTCATCCGCTCGAACGAGATCATCAGCGCGCCCTCGTTGGCCGTCCCGCCGACGAGGCCGGTGTTGCCGCCGACCGGCACGATGGCGAGGTCATGCGCCGCCGCGATGCGGACGATCCCCGAAACCTCGTCGGCGGTGGCCGGGCGCAGCACCGCCAGCGGATCGGCGCGCCACTTGCCCGTCCAGTCGCGCGCGAAGCGGTCGGTGTCCGCCCCGGTCAGGACATGGGCGTCACCCAGAAGGCAGGAGAGGTCGGAGAGTGCATCGGTCATGGGGCGGTTGTGGCACGCGCGAAGGCGGCGCGGAAGTCGTGCCGCCGACTATTGACGCCCCTCGCCCACCGTCTTATCTCGCGCGCCAGTGGCGGTGTAGCTCAGTTGGTTAGAGCAGCGGAATCATAATCCGCGTGTCCGGGGTTCAAGTCCCTGCACCGCCACCATCTCCGCTATCGCCACACGCCGATTGGACGCTCCGGAACCCGCGTCGGACCGACACGCGCCGCGGGCACTGCTGCGTCCGGGGTTCAAGCCCCTGCACCGCCACCACCATCCCCTCGACCCATCCTTCGGGACGATATGATCGTCAGGCCGCGCCGCGGTTCGGTCCCTGTCCAGGGGCCGCGCGCAACCGGTCGATGAAGTTGGTCGTCCACCAGTCGATATCCTGTGCGAAGACGCCCGCCCTGAGGTCCGCGTGGCGCGATTTGCGTTCCTCCAGGGGCATCTCGACCGCCTGCCGGATCGCCCGTGCGAAGCTGGCACGGTCGAACGGGTTCACCAGAAGCGCGCCTGCCTCCATCTGTTCGGCCGCGCCCGCGAAATGCGACAGGATCAGCACGCCGGGATCGTCCGGGTCCTGTGCGGCGACGAATTCCTTGGCCACGAGGTTCATGCCGTCCGCCAGCGGCGTGACCAGCGCGGCATCGGCGCGGCGATAGAGCCCCGCGATCCGGTCGCGGTCGACATGCCTCCGGATGTAGCGGATCGGCGTCCAGTCGAGATCGGCATGGGCGCCGTTGATCGAACCGGCCGCGCGCTCGAGGTCCTCGCGGATCTCCTTGTAGGCGGCGACGTCTTCGCGCGAGCCGGGGGCGATCTGGATAAAGGTCGGGCGCGGCATGCCGGGCTTGCGGGCCGACAGGTAGGCATCGAAGGCTTCGAACCGGTGGACGAGCCCCTTGGAATAGTCGAGCCGGTCCACCCCGAGCAGCAGCGGCGCGTCGGGCGCCATTTGCAGGTCGACGGTCGGCGCCTCGCGTGCGGCGATCTCGAACCCCTCGGCATCGATCCCGATCGGGAAGCTCAGCACCGCGAAGGTCCGCCCGTCGCGGATCCATGTCCCGTCGTTGAGGATCTGCGCCTTCGGGTCGTGGCGCATCGTTTCGCGGACCGAGACGACGTCGCGCCGCGTCTGGACCCCCACCACGTCATGCGCCGCCAGCCAGGAGGGCAGCATCGCGACCTGCGGCAAGGCCATGATGTCGTTGGGGTTCGGGAAGGGGATATGCAGGAAGAGACCGATCCGGTTCGTCACGCCGAGGGCCCGCAACTCGTGGGCGACCATCAAGAAATGATAGTCGTGGATCCAGATCAGGTCGTCCGATCCGGCGATCTTGGCAATGGCCCGCGCCACCCGCTTGTTGACCGCGACATAGGCGTCGAAATCGCCTTCGGCGAAGGTCAGGAGGTCGGGCCGATGGTGGAAGAGCGGCCAGAGCACCGAATTGGCGTAGCCGAGGTAGTAGCCTTCGTGTTCGGCCTCGGTCAGCGCGAAGGTTGCGCGGTCATAGGCGTCGGAGCCGATCGGCGTCAGCCCGTCCTCGGCCGTCTCCGTCACGTCCGCCGCGCCGATCCAGAGGCCGCCCGCGCCCATCAGGGCCTCGTGCAGCGCAAAGACCAGACCGCCCGAGGGCACGTCGCCCTTGGGGATCCGGTTCGAGACGACGATCAGCCGTCCGTCCTTAGGTCTGTCAGCCAAGCCAGCCGTCCAGCAGCGTGCGGAGCGCCGTGGGATCCGCGAGCCGATGGGCGGCGACCGTCTCGGCATCGCCGATCTTGATCGCGGCCCCGCCCCGCGCACGCACAAGCTTGAGCGCGGGCTCGTCGGTCAGGTCGTCGCCCGCATAGATCGGGGTGCGTCCCGCGAACGGCCCGTCGTCTAGAAGCCGGTCGAGCGCGATGTCCTTTCCGACGCTCTCGGGCTTGATCTCGTAGGCCATGAGCGCGGGCTGAAGTCGGAAGCCCTCGGCCGCGTCGGCGAGGCTTTCCATGAAGTGCAGCGCCAGCGCGCCCAGGGCCTCGGCCTGGCGGTAATGTAGGACGACGCCGGTCGGCTTCGGCTCGACCAGGAATTCGGGCCGGAGCGCGCCGAAATCCTCGACCAGCCGTTGCAGACGTTCGATCGTGTCGTGGTCGAAGTCGGCGGCGGGGAAGCGCTCGCCCGCGACGCGGAACTCGGATCCATGGGCACCGATCAGCGTGCCGTCGAAGCCCGGCAGGAACTGCACGAGATCATCGATGGTCCGCCCGCTGACCAGCGCCACGGCGCCATCGGTGCGGTCCATCGCGCGCGCCAGAAGGTCGCCCAGATCGTCGGGAACGGTGATGCCGTCGGGCCGGTCGGCGATATCGACCAGCGTGCCGTCGAAATCGAGGAGCAGCGCGGCCGTGTCGGGATGGGGGAGGTCGATGTCGTCGGCTTTCTGTGTGCAGGGATCGGGGCCCCCGAGGAAGCCGGTCATCTGGTAATACTGCATCCGTCCTCCCGTGAGAATGGCGCCCCGCTATTCGGCGGCGACGCGCAGGTGGTGGCGCGCGCGGGACGCCTGTACCGCGAGCGTGGCATCGACCAGCCCGTCCTTGCTGCCGCAATCGTAGCGGTCGCCGGAAAACCGGAAGGCCGAGATAGAACCTAGGGCGGCGATCGCATCTGTCAGTTGAATTTCGCCCCCGGCCCCCTGCCCGATACCCTCCAGCACGTCGAAGATCTCGGGCGACAGGATATAGCGACCGACGGCGGCGAGCGTGGATGGCGCGTCTTCGGGGGCGGGTTTCTCGACGATGCCGCGCGCCGGGATCGCGCCGGAGCCCGAGGCATCGTTGCAGTCGAAGATGCCGTAGCTCGACACCTTCCCACGCGCGACGTCTTGCGCCGCGACGAGGCTCTTCATGGCGCGGAGGTCGTAGGCCGCCACCATCTCGGCCAGGCAGGGGCGCCCGAGGATCAGATCGTCGGGCAGGATGACCCCGACGGGCCCGTCGAGCGCCTCCGCGCCGCCGCAGAGCACCGCGTGCCCGAGGCCCAGCGGCTCTTCCTGCATGACGACCTTCAGATCGACCCCCTCGGGGAGCCGGGTCGTCCGCACCGCCCTGAGGAGGTCCGACTTGCCCTTTTCAGCCAGCGTGTCCTCCAGTTCGGGCTCGGCGGCGAGATAGGCTTCGATGGCCGTCTTCTTCGGGTGCGAGACCAGCACGATCCGCCGCGCACCCGCCGCGAGCGCCTCATCGATGGCGAATTGCAGCAGCGGCGTGTCGTAGACCGGCAGCAACTCCTTCGGCGTGACCTTGGTGGCCGGTAGCATGCGCGTCCCCATGCCGGCGACGGGGAAGATGACGGTGTCGATGCGGGTCATGGGAGGCTCCGGGGTTGCAGGTCGGGAGGGATATCGGCCCTCACAACCAAGGCCGTTCAGCGGGGGTTCCCGCCGATGCCGTAAATCATCCCCTTGAATTCCCTTGCGAACGCGGGAACGCCGAAAGACGCGCCGAAACGCATCTAGGATGCGCGTTTGGCCAGCAGGTCGGGAACGCGGGCGAGGTCGGCGCGGAACAGCTCGGTCTCGCGCGCGCGGCTCGCGGCATCGGGCAGTCGCAGCAGGTAGGACGGGTGCACGGTGATCAGCACGGGACGCCCGTCCTTCGTCTCCTCGACGGTGCCGCGCCGCTTGAGGATGCCCGCGCCCTTGCCGGTCAGCGCGTGCAGCGCCGTGGCCCCCATCGCCACGACGATCTCGGGATCGACGGCGCCCAATTCCTGCTCCAGCCACCAGTTGCAGGCATTCACCTCGGAGGTCGCGGGCTTCTGGTGGATACGCCGCCGACCCTTCTGCACGAACTTAAAATGCTTGACCGCGTTGGTGACGTAGCAGGCGTCCCGGTCCAGCCCGGCCGCCGCGGCCACCTCGTCGAAGAGCTGGCCCGCGGGGCCGACGAAGGGACGCCCGGCCAGATCCTCGCGATCGCCCGGCTGCTCGCCCACGATCATCACCGGCGCATCGGGCGGGCCTTCGCCGAACACCAACTGGGTGGCGGGGCCATGGAGGGGGCAGCGGGTGCAGGCGGACGCGCCCTGGCGCAGGTCGGCGACGGTCTGGCCGCCGAAAAGGTCGGTCTGGCTGGTCATCTTCTCTTCGGGCTCCGTTCGAAGGCGCGCCTGCGGCGGCGGCACGGTGGGTCCGGCCTCACGCATCTCGGTGACGCGGGCGCGGGCGTTGGCGATCAGACCGGGAATCGCGCGGGCCTCTGGAAGGTTCCGCCAATACTTTTTGGGCATCTCGGCCCGCATGGCATCGACCTTCAGGCGCGCGGGATTGAAGATGTTGCTGTAATAGGTCGTCCAGAGCTGTTCGAGCGGGTCCTCGGCATCCGGCCGGACGGAGGCAACGGCCCGCATCGACAGCGACCCTTCGGCGTAGGTCAGCGTCACCTCGGGCGTGACGATGGCCCAATCCATGTCGCCGAAGCGGTTCACGAAGAAATCGGCGGTCGTCTCCTCGATCCGGTGGGACGGCTCGAACCAGGCGGCGAAGCGGCGGCGCGCGCTCTGGTCACCCACCTCGCGGAAGCGGACGAAGGCATGCATCTTGTGGATGTCGCGCCGAATGTCCTTGGCGATGTGCTCGGCCTCGGCCACGTGGGGATCGGCGCGGTTCGACAGCAGGCCGCGCTCGGACTGGATCCGGTGGAGAAGCGCGTGGGCCAGCGCGAAGCCGCGTCCCGACCGCTCGGCCATGAGCGTCGACGACAGGTTCGCGAAGGCTTTGGGCACCTTCAGATCGGAGATCGGCTCCGGCAAGGGTGCGTCGAACATCGACGGGGCCGCGTCCTCCCAGCCCCAGGCGATCTCCTCCGGGGAGATGTGGACGAGGCGACGCGCGGCGTCGCGCCACGCGGCATGGGTGCCCAGCCGGGGAAGACGCGGCGCGTAGGTCACGACGAGCGGCGGCCCGCGCGGCCCATGTCAGAACAGCTCCATCTGCTTTGGCTTGACGAAGCGCTGTCGCAGGTCCGCCGCGTCGAGCTTCGCCCCCGGATTGTGGTCGCGCGTCACGACAAAGGGTCGCGCCGCCTTCACGCGCCCGCCCATCCGGCGAATATCCTCGAGGCCCAGCGCCCCGCTGCGGCGCGCATTCAGGATGCGCTGCACGATCTTGGTGCCGAAGCCCGGCACCCGCAGCAGCATCTCCTTCGGCGCGAGGTTCACGTCGACGGGAAAGCGGTCGCGATTGGCCAGCGCCCAGGCCAGCTTGGGGTCCACGTCGAGGTCGAGCATCCCCGCATTGTCGCGGGTCACGATCTCGGAGAGGTCGAAGTCGTAGAACCGCATCAGCCAGTCGGCTTGGTAAAGCCGGTGCTCGCGCATCAGGGGCGGATCGACCAGCGGCAGGACCGCACTGCTGTCGGGGATCGGCGAAAAGGCGGAATAATAGACCCGCTTCAGCCCGTAGGCACCGTAGAGCCGATCCGCGTTGCCTAGGATGGTCGCGTCGTCGGATGCGTCGGCGCCGACGATCATCTGGGTCGACTGGCCCGCGGGCGCGAACCTGCCCCGCCGGCGGCCGGTATGGCTCCGGTCGGCATAGTCCTCCTTGGTCAGACGGACCTTGCCCATCGCCTGCCGGATATTGCCCGCGTCCTTTTCGGGCGCGTAGGCCTTCACGCTGGCATCGGTCGGGAGCTCGATATTGATCGACAGGCGATCGGCGGCGAGCCCCGCCCGCTCGATCAGTTCGGGACTGGCCTCGGGGATGGTCTTGAGGTGGACGTAGCCGCGAAAGCCCTGAGCGCGCAGCGTCTCGGCGATGCGGACCATCTCCTCCATCGTGTAGTCCGAGGAGGCGATAATGCCCGACGACAGGAACAGCCCCTCGATATAGTTGCGCCGATAGAATTCGGTCGTCAGCCACACCACCTCGTCCACGGTGAACCGGGCGCGGGGGACATTGGAGGAGCGCCGGTTCACGCAATAAGCGCAGTCGTAAACGCAATAGTTCGTCATCAGGATCTTCAGAAGACTGATGCAGCGGCCATCGGGGGCATAGGCGTGGCAAATGCCCGACCCGGTCGTCGATCCCAGCCCGGTGCCGTCGCGCGACCCGCGCTTGGTCGTGCCCGACGAGGCGCAGCTCGCGTCGTATTTCGCTGCATCCGAAAGAAGCGCAAGCTTCTGCTGAATCGACATCTTTCCCATCTGTTCTTCATACGTTCCACGTCTCGGCTCGGCAAGGGGCGGGCCGGAAAATACACGTGGGGCGTGTGGAACAACGAGGGGGGGACCCGGCGTTGAGGCTGCATCAGGGACCGATCACCGGTTCCCGCCCATGTGATTCAAAAGCCGGAGAAATATCGTGAACAGCATCTTCTACGTCATCGGTGTCGTCGTCGTCGCTCTGGCGGTCATCTCGTTCATCGCCTGAACGGATCGCCCCCGACCTGACCGCCACCGCCATAGCCATTCCTGAAGGAGGACCCCATGTCCGACAGCAGCACCAATAAAACGACCGCCGCCAAGACGCCCGCGCCCGAAGCCCACATGGCTTCGACCGCGGCCGCCACGTCCACCGCCAAGGCCGACAAGGACAAGGACGCCGCCAAGCTCGCCGAAGAGACCGGCGCCGCCGCCAAGTCCCGCGCCGCCGAGTTGACCGAGCGCGCCAAGGCCGAAGCCAGCGCCGCCGCCGACCGAGCCAAGGGCATGGCCGACGCCAAGGTCGACGAAGCCAAGAGCTATGCCTCCGGCGAGATCGACCGCACCGCGCAGCAGATCCGCGATGCCGGCCGCCAGTTCGGCGAGAGCAGCTATCAGGCGCAGGCCGCCGATTACCTGGCTTCGAACCTGAGCTATGCCGCCGACGCCATTCGCGACAAGGACCTCTCCTCGGTCGCCGATGACCTGACGCAGTTCGCGCGCCGCAATCCGGCCGTCTTCCTCGGCGGGGCCGCGCTTCTAGGCTTCGCCGCCGCGCGCCTGATGAAGGCGTCCGAGCGGGCTGAGCTTCCGCGCTACACGACCCGTCGCGACGCCCGCTTCGACGCCCCGCCCGCCGGCGTGCGCCACACGCCCTACGAGCGCCCGAACGGGGAGTTTCGGTGATGAAGGACGACGCACACACCGATGAACCGCGTGCCAAGGGCGCGACGGGCATCATTGGGGACGTGCTCGGTCACGTCTCGAACCTGATCCGCAAGGAAGTCGACCTCGCGCGCTCCGAAATCAACGAGAACCTGACCCGCGCGGGCATCGCCATCGGCCTGCTCGTCGGGGCGCTGGTGATTGCCCTCGTCGCGCTCAACGTGCTCGCCGCAGCCCTCGTGGCCGCGATCACCGAGCTGGGGATCGACGCCGGCTGGTCCGCTCTCATCGTCGGTGGTCTGCTTGCGGTCGTGGCCTTCGCCATGGTCGCCAAGGGGATCAACGACCTCAAACTCAGCAGTCTCGCGCCGACGCGCACGGTCAAGAACGTGCGTCGCGACGCCGAGGCGGTGAAGGAGACACTCTGATGTCAGACGATCGCTCCCCCGCGGAGATCGAGCGCGAGATCGAGGCCGAGCGCGGTGCGCTCGCCCGTTCGCTCGAAGATCTTCAGCGCCAGTTCTCGCCCGATCACCTGATCGACACCGCAACGGGTTACGCCCGCGAACATGGTGGCGAATTCGCGCAGAACGTCGCGCGCCAGGTCAAGGACAACCCAATCGCGGCCGCACTGGCCGGGATTGGCGTGGCGTGGCTGATGGCCGGGTCCGGCCGGAAGGCTCCGACCTACGACCGTTGGGCCGCCACCCATGACAACCACGCCCCGTACTTCTCGTCCGAACGGGACGCACCGGCCGTCGCGGCGCCCCGTCCCGCCTGGGACGACCGCAGCTACGGCGCCGCGCCGGGTCTGCGGGACGACGCGCCCCGCATGGCCGGGTTCGACGAGCGGGTGGCCTATGCCGCCGGCGATCGCAATGACCCTTCGGCGTGGGACAAGATCTCGGATACGGCCGACGATCTCGGGGACGCTGCCGCGCGCGGCTGGTCCGACCTCAAGCACAGCGCCGCCGACGCCTGGGAGAAAATCGAAGATCTTTTCGACGGCGATGATGACGATGACGACGACCGAGCGGAAAGCGATCGTGATGCATGGCTGACTGGCGCCCGCGAGGGCTACGCCGCCGCCCGGTATCGCGATGCCGCCGTGTCCGCGCCGTCCGCACGCGGTCGAGGCTACAAGTCCTCGACCGAACTCAGATCCACCTTCAGCGAAGGGACCCAATCCATGTCCGACAAAGCCCGAGAGCGCGTGTTGCGCGCCCGCCAGACCGCCTACGAAGCCCAGCGCCGCATCGAGGAGCGCATGGGTGACTATGCCGACGAAGGCCGCCGTGTCTTCGACTCGCAGCCGCTGATCGGGGGCCTCATCGCCGCCGGGATCGGGGCCGCGATCGGCGCCGCCCTGCCGCGCACCCATCGCGAGAACGAGATGCTGGGCAGCTATCGCGATCGCGCCTTTGACGAAGCCGACCGCGTCTTCCGCGAGGAGAGCGCCAAGCTGAAGGCCGTCGCCGGAGCCGCCGTCGACGAGGCGAAGAACGTCGCATCCGATGCAATCGAGACCGCCAAGGGCAACACGCCCACCGGTCAGGACGCCGTGGACCGCGCCGAAGACGCCGCAACCTCGGCCGCCGACCGCGTTAAGGCCGCCGCCGAAGCCGAGGCACAGCGCCAGAAGCTGGGCAGCAATCTCAACTGACGCGGCGAGCATCGCCGAGCAAAAAGGGGGCGCGATCCGGTTTGATCGCGCCCCCTTTCTTCGTTGTCGTCCGGGGCGGCGCCGATTTCCGGCGCCGCCCGTCGTGATCAGGCCGCGGCGTCGCGATTGATGCCGCCCATTGCGAGCGCGGTCATCGTCTCGTCGCCGTCATAGGTGTTCGAGAGGTGCTTATCGAGCTTCGAGGCCTCGTCCTCGAGGTCGAGGCGATGCGCGAAGGCCTTGCAGCAGCCGTAACCCGCGATCGCGTAATGGGCCATCCGCTGGTACTGCGTGATAATCATCGCATCGCGGACGGCATCGTCACCGAACTCTTCATCGAACACATGGGCGTTGACCTCCTTCACGAGGCCCTCCATGCCCTTGCAGAATTCGCCGTCCGGGTCGGCGCCGTGGCCGCGCAGAATCTCGGCCATCATGCTCATGCCCGTCTCGATGCCCTTGTGGCCCGCGTGAAGCGCATCCTTGAGGTCGGAATCGGTCGCCGCCTTCTCCATCTTCATGGTGGCGTCGCGCGACTGCTTGCAGGCCGAATAGATGTCCTGAAGCTGGTCGACATAGAGGTCCTTGAGGGTGTCCATGGGGTCTCTCCTTGGTGCAGGTGTCATACCCCTGGCAAACGTCCGCCGCCCCCCGCCCGTTCCTTTCGAGGTCGCTCGATCCGCGTGGAACATTTCCCCCGCCGCCGCGCGTTGGGGCGGGGAGTACCTGCAAACATAAGGACTTGCCCAGAATGACCGACCGTATCGACGCGCTGAAGACGCTGATGACCCGCCTGATCGATTCCCGCGAAGGCTACCGCGAGAGTCTCGACCATGTCGAAAGCCCGCATATCCGCGAGATCTTCGAGGGCTTCCTCGCCCGCCGCGACCGCAACGCCTCCGAAATCCGTGCCTACCTGACCCGCGAGGGTCACAGCGTCGATGCCGACGGCTCGCTTCTGGGTGCCGCCCATCGCACATTCGTCGGGCTGAAAGATGCCGTCACCGCCGCCGACGACGCGGCCACGCTGGCCGAGGTCGTGCGCGGCGAGAATGTCCTGCTCGACGCCTATGACGAGGCGCTGACCGCGTCGGGCGGCACGGACCCGGAATACATGTTCCTCAAGGAGCAGCATGCCTCGCTCGAGCAGGCCATCGCCCAGCTCGAGACCCGCCGCGACCTCGCGGCGTAACGCCACGCCCGACGGACCAGATTATCGGGGCGTCTCCGCAACCGGGGGCGCCCCGCATTCGTTGTGTCTTCGACAAGAGAATTCGTGAAGGAGATGAATATGAGCCGCATTGCCGTCGTCGCTGGAGGAAGCGCTGGCGTGGGCCGCGCCACCGTGGATGCCCTGCTGGACCGGGGCTACCGCGTCGCGGTCCTCGCGCGCGGGCAGGCCCGCCTGGACGAAATCGAAGCCACCCATGGCGACCGGGTCTTCACCCACGCCGCGGATGTCAGCGAGGCCGCGCAGGTCGAGGCCGCCGCCGACGCCATCGTCGCCCATTGGGGCGCACCGGATGTCTGGATCAATAGCGCCATGCTGACCAGCTTCTCGCCCTTTACCGAGGTGGACGAGGCCGAGTTCCGCAAGATCACCGACACGACCTATCTGGGCACCGTCAACGGCTGCCGGGCGGCGATGCGGGTAATGGACGGGGGCAATATCGTCAATGTCGGCTCGGGCCTCGCCTATACGTCGGTGCCGATGCAGACCGCCTATTGCGGCGCGAAGCACGCGATGGAGGGCTTCACGCAGGCGCTTCGGATCGAATTGGCGCGCACGCGACCCGACCTGACGCTCGGGATGGTGCAGCTGCCCGCGATCAACACGCCGCAATTCGACTGGGCCCGCAACCGGCTTGCCCGGAAGCCCCAGCCCGCGCCGCCAATCTTCCAGCCCGAGGTCGCCGCCCGCGCGATCCTCAAGGCCATCGACGAGGGTTCCCGCGAGGTCATCGTCGGGCGCTCGGTGCTGCAGCTGATGTTCGGCAACATGCTCTTCCCGAACCTCGTGGAGAACCAGCTCGAGGATGCGGGCGTCGAGGCGCAGCAGTCGGAACAGATCGATTTCGGGCGTGACGACAATCTCGACGGGCCGCTTGCGGAATATCCGTCCAAGGCCCACGGCTCCTACGATCACCGCGCCGAAACGACGGGCATCATCGTCGATGGCGACCGCACGCGGAAGGCGCTGGTCTTCGGCGGCGCGGCTGCACTTCTGGCGATCGGCACGATGCTCGGTCGCGCGACCAAGCCCGCCTCTGCGGCCCGCGAGAGGATCCGGGACGACCGCGACGACACGCCGTGGGGTGTGGACGCGCCCTATTACGCGCGGCCGGTGGAATACCGTCACTGACGGGCGCCGGATATCGAAGGTACGAGGGGGGCCAAGCGGCCCCCCTTTTTGGCCGGAGGACCGGTCAGGTCAGCCAGATCGCCGCCGTCCGGCCCGGCAGGCTTTCGTCGTCCAACGGGGCGGATGTCAGGTCCGGCTTCCCCTCGACATCGACGGGATCGGTTCCGAAGTTCAGCACGACCCGCGCGCCGGGATAGCTCAGCCGGATCACCTCGCCGTCGCGCGACCAGTCTTCCAGCCGCCGCTCGCCCATCTTGTCGCGCCGAAACGCGAAGACCCGGCGGTAATACGCGAGATTCGTATCCGCCCCGATATCCTGCACCGCGACCGAGACGCCCGAAGGCCAGTCCATCGGCAGCCACGGACGGCCGGTCGAGAAGCCCCGGTCGTCGCCCTCGGCCCAGGGGATCGGCACGCGCGCGCCCTCGCGGCCCGGCCCGTCGGGCCAGTAGAGAAGATCGAGCGGGTCGGTCACCGCGGCCTTGGGCAGGTCCGGCTGGACGAGACCCAGCTCCTCGCCCTGGTAGAGGATCGTCGGGCCCGGCGCAGTCGCGAGCACCGTCGCAAGGAACCGCACGTCCCGGTCGGACCCGTCGCCGGAGTTGCCCGCATGGCGCGGCTGGTCATGCGAGGACAGCCACCAGCCGATCCGCCCCGGATCGCCCGCCCGCTCCAGCACGTCCGCATAGGCTTCGGCCGTGCCCTTGTTCTCGGGAAAATCGGTCGTGTAGGCCGCGTCGAGCCGTCCGTCCTCGGCCAGCTGCGCGGCGAGTTCCACCGACTGGTTGCCGGACGTCACCTCGCCCAGAAGGTAGACTTCGTCCCCGGCCCAGCCGCGCACCACGTTGACGAACTCGATCCCGTCACCGGGCAGGATGTCATTGGCATGGTCCTGATAGGTATAGGGCACGAAGTTCTCGCCCGAGACCTTGTCCTGCACCTCCGCGCTCGCGGGCGGGTTGTCGGCCAGGGACGGGTCGAACAGGAAGGACGTGATCGCGTCGATGCGGAACCCGTCCACGCCCCGGTCGCGCCAGAACTGCATGATGCGCTTCATCTGGTCCTGCACGCCCTCGCAGCGGAGGTTGAGACTGGGCTGATCGGCGGTGAAATTGTGGAAGTAGTACTGCCGCCGCTTGTGGTTCCACGTCCAAGCGGGCGGCCCGAATTGCGACAGCCAGTTGTTCGGCTGGGTGCCATCGGGCTTGGGGTCCGACCAGACGTAGTAATCCTCGTAGTCGGGGTCGCCCATCACGGCGCGCTGGAACCACGGGCATTCGATGGACGTGTGATTGAAAACCTGGTCGATCACGACCCGAAGGCCCAGCCCGTGCGCCCGTTCGATCAACTTGTCGAAATCGTCGAGCGTCCCCATCGCGGGATGGACGTCGCAGTGATCGGCGACGTCATAGCCCCCGTCCGAGAGCGGCGAGGGATAGAAGGGCGACAGCCAGAGCGCGTCGACGTTCAGCGAGGCGATGTGGTCGAGCTTCTGGACGATCCCGTCGATCGTGCCGATGCCCGTGCCCCGCGTGTCGCGGAACGAGCGTGGATAGACCTGGTATATGACGGGCGCGTCGGGCCAGGGGAGGTCGGACTGGGTCATGGATCGGCTCCCGCATGGCAAAAAGGGCGCCCCGCAAGGCGCCCCGCTTCGATACGTCGATCTAATGCCCGATCAGGCGCCGACCACCATGCCGCCATTGGGATGCAGGCATTGGCCGGTGTAGTAACTGCTGTCGTCGGACGCGAGGAACAGGAACGCGGTCGCCACCTCCCACGGCTGCCCCGCGCGGCCCATCGGCGTCTCTGACCCGAAGCCCTCGACCTGATCCGCGGGCATGGTGCCGGGGATGAACGGCGTCCAGATCGGGCCAGGTGCCACCGAGTTCACCCGGATCCCCTTGTCGGCGAGGTTCCCGGCCATCGACCGAGTGAAGGCCAGCGACGCGCCCCGCGTCATCGAATAGGTGATCAGCGATCCCATCCCGGCGAAGGCGTTGACCGACGACGTGTTGATGATCGCGGCGCCCTCCTTCAGGTGCGCCAGCGCGGCCTGCGTGGTGAACATGTAGGCCATGATGTTCGAGTCGATCATGCGACGGATCTTCTCCTCGTCGAGATCGGCGAAGTCCTCGTCCAGCCATTGCTGCGCGCCGTTGTTCACCAGCACGTCGAGCTGGCCGTATTCGGCGACGGTCTTCTCCACGGCCTCGGTGGCATGGGCCTTCTGGCCGAGATCGCCGGGGATCAGCAGGCACTGACCGCCTTCGGCCTCGACCAGACGCCTGGTCTCCTCGGCGTCACGATCCTCTTCGAGATAGGCGATGGCGAGCTTCGCGCCCTCGCGCGCATAGAGCACTGCCACCGCGCGCCCGATCCCGCTGTCGCCGCCGCAAATGAGCGCAACCTTGCCGTCGAGCTTGCCTGCACCGGGATGGCGTGGCGTATAGTCGGGGGCAGGATCCATCTTCCACTCGTCGGCGGGCATGGCATCCTGGGATTGCGGCGGAATGGCTGGCGCGTTCATGGTGAGTTCCTTTCAAATGAGTCGTGCAGAAACCCCGGCGCGGGTCGGACGGTTCCCTGACGAAGGCCGGAGCGCGCGCGAACACCTTGAAACGTCGGAATTTTCCGCGTTTCAGTAACTGAAAAGGCGGATCGCACGAATGGTCATTATCAATCTGCGGGAACGGTTTCGGGCCGAGACGCGGCGGGCCCATGACGCGTCCGACCGTGCTTTCGCCCGATTCGACCTCACCGATCCCGATGGCGTCCGGGGGTTCCTCGCCGCGCATCGCGATGCCGTCACCAGCCTGCGCAAGGCCGAAGGATCCGGCCAGCTGGCACCCGCACTCGACGCCGCCCTCGCGGCACTCGACGCCGATCTCGGCGCGCTGGGCCATGACGCGCCCGCCGCGCCGCCTGCCGGTCCGGCCGCCGACGATCCCGTCGCGCGCCGCTATGTCTGGCTCGCCTCCCGGCTCGGGACACGGATGCTGACCCGGCACTGGCGCGACGCCACCGACCCGGCGGTGCGCGCGGCGGATGCCTATCTCGGCCAGGATCCCGATCGCGGCGAGTGGCGGCTCTTCTCGACCGAGGCCGAGGACATGCCCGCCCGCGGCCCGGACCCCGACCGGATCCTGCGCGCCGCGAATGACTGGTTCGCCATCTTCGAGACCACAGCCCATGAGCATCACCGAAAGGTTCGATCCGACGCGTGACGAGACGTGGACGGGGCCGTCCTCTCCACGACGTAAGCGCATGTCGGAGGGCCCAGATTCTCTGGAAACCGTTTCCAACCCTTGCGCGCGGGGCGCGGTTCGGCGCGCCCTCCCTTTCCACCGGACCGGCGGCAGGCTAGGTCGGCCCGGTACGGCGCGGGAGGCACGGCATGTCAGACACATCACGGATCGGGCTGATCGGCCTCGGCACCATGGGGGCCGCGCTGGCCTCGAACATCGCCGAGAAGGGCTTCGACATCGCCGTCTTCAACCGCACGACGCAGGTCACGCATGACTTCGCCGCCGGTGCCGGCGACCTAGCTCCCCGCATCACTCCGACCGAGACGCTCGAGGAGCTGGTCGCAGCCCTCGCCACTCCGCGCGCCATCATCCTCATGGTGCCCGCGGGTGCGGCGGTCGACGATCAGATCGATGCCCTGCGCCCGCTTCTGGACGATGGCGATCTGATCATCGACTGCGGCAACGCCAATTTCCACGACACCGACCGCCGCGTCGCCGACGATCGCGGACCCTTCCTCGGCGTCGGCGTGTCCGGCGGCGAAGAGGGCGCGCGGCACGGCCCGTCGATCATGGGCGGGGGCGACCCGGCGCATTGGGCCCGGGTCGAGGACATCATGCTCGCCATCGCCGCCAAGCATCAGGGCGACCCCTGCGCCGCGCTGATGGGTCCGGGCGGCGCGGGCCATTTCGTGAAGATGGTACATAACGGCATCGAATACGCGGACATGCAGATGATCGCCGAGGTCTACGGCATCCTGCGCGACGGGCACGGCATGGGTCCGGATGCCATCGGCGACGTGTTCGACGCATGGAACCGCGGCCCGCTTGAAAGCTACCTGATCGAGATCTCGGGCAAGGTGGCACACGCCCGCGACGTGGCCACGGGCGAGCCGCTCCTCTCGGTCATCGTCGATGCAGCGGGCCAGAAGGGCACCGGCCGCTGGACCGCGATCGAGAGCCAGCACCGCCTCGCTCCCGTGCCCGCCATCGAGGCCGCCGTCGTCGCCCGCAACCTCTCGGCCCGGCGGGACGAGCGGGCCGCGACCGAGGACGTGTTCGGCCCCGCGCCGCAAGCCTTCTACACGCTCGACCATGCCACGCTGGAGCGCGCGCTGATCGCGGGCAAGGTGCTCTGCTACGCGCAGGGGTTCGAGATGCTGTCGGCCGCGACACGCGATTTCGGCTGGGATCTCCCCATGAGCCGGATCGCCCAGATCTGGCGCCAGGGCTGCATCATCCGCTCGACGATGCTCGACGACATGGCCGCCGCCCTCGACGCGCAGCCGGGCACCAACCTGATGCGCACCGAAACCTTCTCGGCGATCCTGAAGGACAATCACGACGCCCTGCGGCGGGTCGTGGCCGAGGCGACGCTGAACGGACACCCGACGCCCGCGCTCTCCTCTGGGCTAGCCTATTTCGACAACATGCGCACCGCGCGCGGCACCGCCAACATGATCCAGGCGCAGCGCGACTTCTTCGGCCTGCACGGCTTCGTCCATATCAACGGCGAGACCGATCAGCACGGGCCCTGGGCGGGCTAGCGCCGCGCCAGCATCGGCAGGATGGGTCCCCACGCGGTCTCTTCGGGCGGACCCGACACGGCGAACCCGACCTTTCGATAGACGGCGATCGCCCGCGCGTTCTCCGGGTGCGGATCGGTCGCCACGACCGGCGCCCCGCCCACGAACAGCGTCCGCACCCGCGCCGCGATGAACCGCTTCCCGTGCCCGACCCCGAGCAGGGCCGGATCCCCGATATACTGGTCGATGCCCCGCGACCCCTCGGGCAGATGCGCGAAATGGTGGTCGTCCCAGCCGTGCACCGCATAGTCCTGCATGTAGGCGAAGGGGTGCGTTCCAACCGAGACGATCCAGCGCGCCACGCGCGGATCGGCCAGCTGCGCCGCGCCATAGGGATCGTCCGCGCCCCACCACTCCCGAACATGCGGCGCCGCCCGCCAGCCCGCCAGCAGATCGATATCGTCCATCGTCGCAGGGCGGAACGTGTAGACCGGAGCCTGGATCATCCGGTCAGCATAGCACGAGGAGGACCCGTGCGCTCACCCGCGCCAGTCGAAGAACCCGTCCGGTGCGCGGTCCAGCAGGCGGCGCGCCAGCTCGATCCCCAGCGCCGGCCCGTCCTCGGGGGCGCAATCGCCCGCCTCCTCCAGCGCCTCGGAGCCATCGGGCCGCAAGACCTCGCCGCGCAGGCGCAACCTGCCGCCATCGAGCACCGCCAGCCCCGCGATGGGAGTTTCGCAGGAGCCGTCGAGCTCACGCAGGAATGCGCGCTCCGCCTCGACACGGAGGCCCGTATCGCCGTCGTGGATCGCGGCCAGCACGTCGCCCACTACGTGGTCGTCGGCGCGCCGTTCGATCCCGATGGCGCCCTGCGCGATGGCGGGCAGCATGTCGCCCGGGTCCATCGCGCGGCGCGGCACATCCTCCATTCCCAGCCGGTTCAGGCCGGCCATCGCAAGGAAGGTCGCGTCCGCCACGCCGTCGCGCAGCTTGCCCATCCGGGTCTGCACGTTGCCGCGAAACTCGACCACCTCCAGCGTCGGCCGCCGCAGGGTCAGCTGCGCGCGGCGACGCAGGCTCGACGTGCCGACCCGCGCGCCGTCCGGCAGGTCCGCGATGGAGCCGCCATCCAGCGTCACGAAGGCGTCCCGCACATCCTCGCGCGGCAGATAGACATCGAGCAGCAACCCCTCGGGCTGCAGCGTCGGCATGTCCTTCATCGAATGCACCGCGATATCGATCCCGCCGTCGAGCAGCGCCTCCTCGATCTCGCGCGTGAACAGCCCCTTGCCCCCGATCTCCTTCAGGGGGCGGTCCTGCACCGCGTCGCCGGTCACCTTGATGATCGCGATCTCGAACGCCGCCTCGGGCAGGTCCATCGCGGCCATCAGCCGGGCGCGGGTCTCATACGCCTGAGCCAGCGCCAGCGGCGAGCCGCGCGTGCCGATCTTCAGCGGGCGATCGGGGGAGAAGGTCGTCATCGGCGGCGTCCGGTCTGTCTAGTGCGGTTGACACCTACGCGCCGCATGGGACAGTTGACAAGACGCACCGACCGAAGGCCCTGCCCCCATGAAAACCCTGCTGCGCTCCCTCGCCGGAGAGACCCTGCCCGTGCCGCCGATCTGGATGATGCGACAGGCGGGCCGCTACCTTCCGGAATACAAGGCGACGCGGGCGGAGGCCGGGGATTTCCTGTCGCTCTGCTACAATCCTGACCTTGCAACCGAGGTGACTCTGCAGCCGATCCGCCGCTTCGGGTTCGACGCCGCGATCCTCTTCGCCGACATCCTGCTCGTGCCGCAAGCGCTGGGGGCCGACCTCTGGTTCGTCACCGGCGAGGGCCCGCGCCTCTCGACCATCACCGGCCCCGGAGGCGTGACCGCGCTGAAGGGGCGCGACGACATCCACGACACGCTCGCCCCCGTCTACCAGACCGTGCGCAACCTCGCCTCGGCGCTGCCGTCCGAGGTGGCGCTGATCGGTTTCGCGGGCGCGCCCTGGACCGTCGCGACCTACATGATCGCCGGGCGCGGCACGCCAGACCAGGCTCCGGCGCATGCCCTGAAGGACGGCGACCGCGCCACCTTCGAGGCGCTTCTCGACCGCATCACCGAGGCCACGATCGAATATCTCGACCAGCAGGTGCAGGCCGGGGCCGAGGTGGTGAAGCTTTTCGACAGTTGGGCCGGGTCGCTGAAAGGCGACGATTTCGCGAAATACGCGGTCGCGCCCGCCAAGCGCATCATATCCGAGCTGAAGGCCCGCCATCCGGGCCTGCCGGTCATCGCCTTCCCGCGCGAGGCGGGCGACGGCTATATCGGCTTTCACGCCGCGACCGGGGCCGATTGCGTTGCCGTGGACGACAGTGTCGATGCCGCCTGGGTCGCCGAGCATGTCCAGCCCGATGGTTGCGTTCAGGGCAACCTCGAGTCGTCGCACATGGTCACGGGGGGCGACGCGCTCGTCTCCGAGGTGCGGCGCATCCGCGACGCGCTCTCGGGCGGGCCGCATGTCTTCAACCTCGGGCACGGCATCACGCCCGACGCGGATCCCGACAACGTCGCGCTGATGATCGAGACCCTGCGCGAAACGGCCTCCGTCCCCGCAAGCTGAACGGGGGCGAGGGGCCAGCCCCTCGCGCTCCCCGGTCAGGGGGCCGTCTGCCCCCTGCCGACCCCCGAAGGTATTTCCGGCCAGAGGACGGGATGACCGGCCCGCCCGGCCGTGGCAGGCTGGCGCGCGGGCAAGCGATCGGTTGAGGCGCCATGGACATCTACGACTTCATCGTCATCGGTGGCGGCATGATGGGCGCGCCCTGCGCCCGCTACCTGGCCGAGGCGGGACATTCCGTCGCCCTGATCGCCGCGCCCGAACCGGCCGACGTCCAAAGCTGGACCGGTCCCCTCGGGAGCCATTTCGACGCCGCCCGCATCACCCGCCATGTCGCGGCAGACGCCGACTGGGCGCTGGCCTCGGCGCGGTCCATCGCGCGCTACGCCGATCTCGAGGCGCGGTCCGACCTTCGCATCTTCCACGAGACCGGGGCCCTCATGGCCGGGCCGGTGGAGGGGCCACTCGCCGACTGGACGCGCGGCTTCCGGGACGTGGCGACGCGCGTGACGGGCGCGACCCTGATCGACACGGACGACGCGCGGTCGCGTCTGGGCCTCGCGCTGCCCGCAGGCTCGGTCGTGAGCCACGAGGCGACCGGCGGCGGCTGGATGGATCCCCGCGCCATGCGGCAGGCGAGCCAGGCCCTCGCCGCAGAAGGCGGGGCGACCATCCTTCCGCTCCACGCCACGGCACGGGAGGACAGCACCGTCACGCTGGCCAACGGCACGCGGATCGGCGCGGATCATGTGATCGTCGCCACCGGCCCGCATACCGCATCGGACGGGCTGTTGCCCGCGCGGCCCGCACTCAAGGTCTGGGCCCGCACCATCGCATTCGCCGAACTTTCAGAGGCCGAAGGCGCGCGCCTTGCCGACATGCCGTCGGTCATCTGGGTGCCCGAGGGCTGGGATTACGACCTCTACATGTTGCCGCCCGTGCGCTACCCGGACGGGCGGCTCTATCTCAAGATCGGCGGGCAGGTGGACAGCCCCCGGATCGAGAGCGCGGCGGACATGACCGCATGGTTCCGCTCGGGCGGGGATGCCGCCGTCGCCGACCGCCTGATGACGGAAATGCGCGCCGTGCTGCCGGGTCTGGCGATCGAGCGCAGTACCCCCGGCCCCTGCGCCGTGGTCTGGAGCGCGACAGGCTATCCCTACATCGAACGGCTCTCGGACCGGGTGACCGTGCTCTGCGGCGGCAACGGCGCCTCGGCCAAATGCGGCGACGAATGGGGGCGGCTGAGCGCGATCGCCGCCACCGGGGGGCGGCTGGACGGCGAGGGCTACGCCTGCGACTTCAGGGCAGTCTGGGCCTAGGTCAGATCCATTTGGCCAGCGGTGGTAGGCTCATCAGCACCGCGTTCGCATCGTGTCCCGTCTCGAGCCCGAACTTGGTGCCGCGGTCATAGACGAGGTTGTACTCGGCATAAAGCCCGCGATGCACCAGCTGCGCGTCCTTGTCGGCCTCGGTCCAGGGCTGGTCTCGGCGCATGGTCACCAAGGGCTCGAAAGCGGGCAGGAAGTGCTCGCCCACCGACCGGGTGAAGGCGAAATCCGCGTCCCAGTCGCCGGTGTTCAGATCGTCGTAGAAGATCCCGCCCACGCCTCGCGCCCGGCCCCGGTGGGGTACGTAGAAATACTCGTCGGCCCATGCCTTCAGGCGCTCGTAGCGCCCCGCCTCGTGGGCGTCGCAGGCGGCCCGCATCTCGGCGTGGAAATGCGCCGTGTCCTCGGAATACTCGATCGCGGGGTTCAGGTCGGACCCGCCGCCGAACCACCACGCATGCGGCGTCCAGAACATCCGCGTATTCATGTGGACGGCGGGCACGTGCGGGTTGCGCATATGCGCCACGAGGCTGATGCCGCTGGCCCAGAAGCGGGGATCCTCGGCCATGCCCGGCACGCCGCGCGCCGCCATCGCCTTCTGCGCGCGCGGGGCGAGCGTCCCGTGCACCTCGGACCAGTTAACGCCGACTTTCTCGAAATGCCGACCGCCCCGCATCACCGACATGATTCCGCCGCCCGCGTCCGAGCCGTCCTCGGCGCTGCGGGTCGTGGGCGTCACCTCGAACCGGCCTGCGGGCAGGTCGGCATGGGGGCTGGCCACGTCCTCGAGCGCTTCGAAGGCCGCGACGATTCGGTCGCGCAGCGTGCGAAACCAGGCCGCGGCCTCGCGCCTGGCATGGTCGGGGGCCGCGGCGGCGCGGGGGGTCGAGGTCTCGGTCATGGTCGGTCCATTCGTGCGTAGCGTCGCCCGGGCCACAGGAGCGGCATCCGGTGCCACGATCCTGCCACATTCCACGCCGGGATTGGTAGGCCGAACGCCGCCCAGCCCCCACATCTGGGGATCCCGCAACAGATCGGGGTAATTTCGGGGCAAGGCCGTTCGAGGCTGGATTCCCGGACCCGCCTGCGGTTACCCTCATGGCAATTGGGACCGGCGCAAAGTCGGCCCGTACGGCAGACAGAGCAGTCGCACCATGATCAGGATAAACCGGGCCCTTGCGGGCCTGATGCCGCTTATCGTCGCCCTTCTCCTGGCCCTTCCGGCGCAGGCCGCGCCCTATGCGGAGATGGTGATCGACGCGCGCACCGGCGAGGTTCTCCGGTCGCGCAATGCCGACGCGCGCCTGCATCCCGCCTCGCTGACGAAGATGATGACGCTCTACGTCGCGTTCGAGGCCGTGCGGCTGGGCGAGATCACGCTGGACACCGAGGTTCGCATCTCGCGCAACGCCGCCAATGAACAACCCTCGAAGCTCGGCCTGCGCGCGGGCCAGAAGATCGCCTTCCGCTACCTGATCCGCGCCGCCGCAGTGAAATCCGCCAACGATGCCGCGACCGCCATCGGCGAGGCGATCAGCGGCTCGGAGTCGGCCTTCGCCGAACGCATGACCCGAACGGCCCGCGCCCTCGGGATGGGATCGACGACCTTCCACAACGCGCACGGCCTGACGCAGTCGGGCCATCTCAGTACCGCCCGCGACATGACCACGATGGGGCGGCGGCTGTTCTATGATTATCCGCAGTATTACAACCTCTTCTCGCGGGTCTCGACCGATGCGGGCATCACCCAGGTGCGCAACACCAACCGCAAGCTCCTGGCGGCCTATCGCGGCGCGGACGGCATCAAGACCGGCTACACCCGCGCGGCGGGCTTCAACCTCGTCTCCTCGGCCGAGCGGGGCGGCGTGCGGATCATCGCGACGGTCTTCGGCGGCCGCTCGACGGCGGCACGCAACGCGCGTATCGCCGAGCTTCTGGACATGGGCTTCGACCGCGCCCCCCGGCACGTGACGGAACGGCGCCCCGCCCTGCCCGTCTATAACGGCGCATCACGGCCCGGCCCGTCGGCGCCGGCTGTGTCGGTCCGCCCGATCATGCGCGGCACGCTCGGTGTGCAGCTCTTCGCCTCGGCGACGCTTCCTTCGACGGTGACGCCCGCGCCGCGCCCCGCCGCGATCGAGGCACAGGCCGCGCCCCCCGCCCCGCGCGAGGTCGTCACCCGCGCTTCGACATCCGGCGGGCGCGTCTTCGCGATCTCGCTCAGCCGCCAGCCGTCGCGCTCGGCGGCCGACAAGCTTCTGCTGCGGACAGCCTTGCAGGAGCTCGACACGCTCGACGATGCGCTGCGGCAGGTGAACCAGGCGAGTGGCGGCTACGACCCCAGCTTCGTCGGCTTGTCGGAGCGCGAAGCCGAGCGCGCATGTACCCGGCTGCGCGCCCGCGAAGTCGATTGCGACGTGGTCCAGGGCAGCTAGCACCTCGTCAGAAGCCCATCAGGCCGGGATCGCCTCCGCCGCCTTCAGATCGAACGCCGCCGCCATCAGCGCGCGCGTGTAGGGATCGGCGGGCGCGTCGAAGACCTGCGTCGCATCGCCCGCCTCGACCACGTCGCCGCGCTTCATCACCATCACCTTGTGGCTCAGCGCGCGGACGACCTTGAGGTCGTGGCTGATAAACAGGTACGCGAGCCCGTATTTCGCCTGCAGGTCGCGCAGCAGCTCCACCACCTGCACCTGCACCGTCTGGTCGAGCGCGCTGGTCGGCTCGTCCAGCACCACGAGCTTCGGGCGCAGGATCATGGCGCGCGCGATCGCGATCCGCTGGCGCTGACCGCCCGAGAACTCGTGCGGGTAGCGGTCCATCGCGGCGGGGTCGATGCCCGTTTCGGTCAGGATCTCGGCCACCTGCTCGCGGTGGGGCCGCGTGTCGCCCGTGTCGTGCAGCTTGAGACCCTCGGCCACGATCTCGGCAACCGTCATGCGCGGGCTGAGCGAGCCGTAAGGATCCTGGAACACGATCTGCATCGCCTGGCGCAGCGGGCGCAGGGCCTTCGACTTCAGCCCATCGATGCGGCGGCCCTCCAACGTGATCGCACCTTCCGACGAGATCAACCGCATGATCGCCAGCGCCAGCGTCGTCTTGCCGGACCCGCTCTCGCCGACGATGCCCACGGTCTCACCCGCGCGCACGCTCAGCGTCGCGTCGTTAACCGCTTTCACGTAGCCCGCCGTCCGCTTCAGGAGGCCCTTCTGGATCGGGAACCAGACCTTCAGATGCTCGGTCGTCACGATCTCGGCCGCGCCCGCGGGCACCGGGTCGGGTCGCCCGGTCGGCTCGGCGGCAAGAAGCTTGCGGGTATAGGGATGCTGCGGGCGGTCGAAGATTTCGGCCACGGGGCCAGTCTCGACGATGACTCCCTTCTCCATCACACAGACACGGTCGGCGAAGCGACGCACGATCCCGAGGTCATGGGTGATGAAGAGCATCGACATGCCCTCCTCGCGCTTGAGATCGGCGAGGAGTTCGAGGATCTGCGCTTGGATCGTCACGTCCAGCGCCGTCGTCGGCTCGTCCGCGACCAGAAGCTCCGGCCCGTTGGCCAGAGCCATGGCGATCATCACCCGCTGCCGCTGCCCGCCGGACAGCTGGTGCGGATAGGACGACAAGCGGCTCTCCGCGTCCTGAATGCCCACCTTGTCGAGAAGATCGAGGATCTTCGCGCGCACCGCATCGCCCTCCAGCCCCTGGTGCAGGCGGATCGACTCGGCCAGCTGCTTTTCGATCGTGTGCAGCGGGTTGAGCGAGGTCATCGGCTCCTGGAAGATGAAGCTGACATCGTTGCCGCGCACCCGCCGCAGCTCGGCCTCGTCGGCCCCGATCATCTGCGCCCCATCGTAAGTCACCGACCCCGAAACCTGCGCGCTGTCGGGCAAGAGCGAGACCGTCGAGAGCGCCGTGATCGACTTGCCCGACCCGCTCTCGCCGACCAGCGCGACGGTCTCGCCCTTCTCGACCTTGAAGGACACGCCGCGCACGGCTTCGGTCGTCACGCCGTCCTGCCGGAAGGCGATCCGCAGGTCGCGGACGTCCAGAAGCGCGGTCATGCCCCGCCCTCCGACCGCGCGCCCAAGGCAGCCACGGGGGAAAAGAATTTTCCGGCGAAAATTCTTGGCGCTTGGCGGGACGGGCAGCGGGTCATGCGAAGGTCTTTCGCGGGTCGAACGCGTCGCGGACACCCTCGAATATGAACACCAGCAGCGACAGCATGATCGCGAAGGTGAAGAAGGCCGTGAAGGCCAACCACGGCGCCTGAAGGTTCTGCTTGGCCTGCAAGGTCAGCTCGCCCAGCGACGGCGCCGAGGACGGCAGGCCGAAGCCGAGGAAATCGAGCGACGCGAGGCCCGCGATCGAGCCCGTCACGAGGAACGGCAGGAAGGTCAGCGTCGCGACCATTGCGTTGGGCAGGACGTGACGGAACATGATCGTGCCGTTGCCCACGCCGAGCGCCCGCGCCGCGCGGACGTATTCGAAGTTGCGCGCGCGCAGGAACTCGGCCCGCACCACGCCGACCAGCGCGGTCCAGCCGAACAGGACCGACAGCCCCACCAGCAGCCAGAAGTTCATCGGTATGATCGCGGCCACGATGATGATGATGTAGAGGCTCGGCACCCCACCCAGGATCTCGATGATCCGCTGGAAGATGAGGTCGGTCCAGCCACCGAAGAAGCCCTGTACCGCGCCGGCCGCGATGCCGATCACGGATGTGAGCAGCGTCACGATCAGCGCGAACATCACCGACAGGCGGAAGCCGTAGATCACCCGCGCCAGCACGTCGCGCGCGGTGTCGTCGGTGCCGAGAAGGTGCTGGCCGTCGGGGGCCGAGGGCGCGGCGCCGTCGATGTCGTTCACCGTGTTGTAGCTGTAGGGGATCAGCGGCCAGAGGATCCAACCCGCCTCGACCGGGTTGCCCGCGACGGTGCCCGAGGCCTCGACATCCGCAATGACCCCCTCGGGATCGTCGAAGCAATCCTCAAGCCCGCCCGATACGATCAGGCATTGGACCTCGATATCGGTATAGGCCGCCTCGGTCTGGAAATCGCCGCCGAACGCCGTCTCGGGGTAGAAGGCGAAGACCGGCACGTGCAGTTCGCCCCGATACGAGACGAGGAGCGGCTTGTCGTTGGCGATGAGCTCGGCGATCAGGCTCAGTCCGAACAGCACCGCGAAGATCGCCAGCGACCAGACCGCGCGCCGGTTCTTGCGAAAGTTGCGCAGCCGCCGCTGGTTGAGGGGGGAGAGGGCCATCGCCTCAGGCCTCCCGGCTCTCGAAGTCGATGCGCGGATCGATCCAGATATAGGTAAGGTCCGTGATCAGCCCCATTACCAGCCCGATCAGTGAGAAGGTGAAGAGCGTGCCGAACATCACCGGGTAATCGCGGCTGACCGCCGCCTCGAACCCGAGCCGGCCCAGCCCGTCGAGCGAGAAGATCGTCTCGATGATGAGCGAGCCGCCGAAGAACACGCTGACGAAGAGCGCCGGGAAGCCCGAGATCACGATCAGCATCGCGTTGCGGAAGACATGGCCATAAAGGACGCGGCTTTCCGGCAGGCCCTTGGCCTTGGCGGTGACGACGTATTGCTTGCGGATCTCGTCGAGAAACGAGTTCTTCGTCAGGAGCGTCAGCCCCGCGAAGGCCGAGATGGTCGAGGCCAGCACTGGCAGCGCGATGTGGTGCAGGTAATCGAGCGCCTTGCCGATCGGCGAGAGTGTCTCGAAATTGTCCGACGTCAGGCCGCGCAGCGGGAACCATTGCAGGTAGCTGCCGCCCGCAAAGACCACCAGGAGCAGGATCGCGAAGAGGAAGCCGGGGATCGCATATGCCACGATCACGACGCCCGAGGTCCAGGTATCGAAACCCGAGCCGTCGCGCACCGCCTTGCGGATGCCCAGCGGGATCGAGATGAGATAGGCGATCAGCGTCGACCAGAGGCCCAGCGTGATCGACACGGGCATTTTCTCGATCACGAGGTCCACGACCGAGATCGAGCGGAAGTAACTCTCGCCGAAATCGAACCGCATGTAGTCCCACATCATATTGAGGAACCGCTCGAGCGGCGGCTTGTCGAAGCCGAACTGCGCCTCCAGCTCGTCGATGAACTCCTGCGGCAGGCCCTGGGCGCCGGCATAGCCCGAGTTGTTGCCCTGCCCCTGCCCCTCCTGCAATTCGGTGGAGGCGCCCGAGATGTTGCCGAACACGTCGCCGCTGCCTTCGAGCTGGGCGAGGATCTGCTCGACCGGGCCGCCGGGCACGAACTGCACCAGCGTGAAGTTGATGATCATGATCCCGAGCAGCGTCGGGATCATGAGCAGCAGGCGTCGGAGGATGTAGGCGCCCATCGGGAGGTTACAGCGCCCCGGAGGCCCGCAGGGCTTCGGCCTTCTCGGCCTCGTACCACCAGAAATCCAGAAGACCGACGGCCAGCGGCGGCAGCGGATCGGGCCGTCCATACTGGTTCCAGTAGGCCACCCAGATGTCCCGGTTCTCCCACTGCGCCAGCCAGAAGCCATGGGCGCGCAGCACCCGGTCCAGCGCGCGCGTGCGGTCGCGCAGATCGTCGAGCGTGTCCGAGACGACGACCGACTCGATCAGGCTGTCGACCGCTGGATCGGCGAGGCCCATGATATTGCGGCTCGAGTCCTCGCGCGTCTCGCTGCCGAACCATTGCACGAGGCCCGGTCCCGGCTCGTAGCCCTGCCCGGGAATGATGTTCGACAGGTCCCAGTCGCGGTTGCGGCGCAGCTCGACATATTGCGACGTGTCCGTGCGGCGCAGGCTCGCGTCGATCCCGACGAGGCGCAGGTTCTGGATGAACGGGTTCATCACCCGGTCGAGATTGGCGTCGAACTGGATGATCGAGAGCGTCAGCGTCTCGCCCGCCTCGTTGCGCAGAAGGCCGTCATCGCCCACCGTCCAGCCCGCATCGGCCAGGAGCCGCGTCGCCTCGCGGCGGGTGCGGCGGTCGGGCGCGTTGCCCGACGCGTCGCTGACGGGCGGCATGACGGCGTCCTCGGCCAGGATCGCTTCGTCCAACAGACCTTGGGCGACCAGCGGCTCCAGCACGGCCAGCTCGCCCGGCGTGGGCGGGCCGTCGGCGGCCAGCTCGGAATTGCCCCAGACGGAATAGGGCCGCTCGTAGAGACCATTGAACAGCGTCTCGTTGGACCATTCGAAGTTGAACAGCATCCGCACCGCGTCGCGGACCCTCGGGTCCTGCCACTTCTCGCGGCGCAGGTTGAAGGCCAGCCCGCGCGCCGCGTCGATCCCGCCATCGGGGATCGTCTCGGTGATCACGTCGCCCCGCTCGACCGCCGGGAAGTTGTAATCGACCGCCCATTCGCGTGCCGATCCGGGCGTGCGCACGGTGTACTCGCCCGCCTTGAACGCCTCGAGCGCGGCGGTCTGGTCGAGGAACGCCTCGATCCGGATGGCGTCGAAATTATGCCGACCGACATTCGACGGCACATCCGCGCCCCACCAGTCGGGGTCCTTCCGATAGACGACGCTGCGCCCCATATCGACCCGGTCGAGCACGTAGGGCCCGGTCCCGAGGAAGGGCCGATCGGCGCTGTCGTCGAGGCGCTGGCCGCTCTCCTCGAACCACGCCTTCGACCAGGCGACCCAGGCCCCGGACTGCGCCACGCGGGTGCGGAAATCGGCGTCTGGCCCAAACTCGTAGCGGACCTGGTAGGGGCCGGTCGCCTCGATCTTCGAGAAGAAGTTGCCGATCGCCTGCCGGAACTCCGGGATGCCCTGCTCGAGGAAGAGGTTGGCGGTGAACACCACGTCCTCGGCGGTCATCGGCGTGCCGTCCGAGAAGGTCACGTCCTCGCGCAGGTTGATGATGAGCCATTCGAGGTCGTCGGGATACTCGATCGTCGTGCAGAGATAGCAGTAGGTGCCGTAGGGATCGTCGGCGGCCGAGAACATGATCCGCTCGTAAACCAGATCGGCGGCGGTCGATTCCGCCACGCCCTTGCGCGCATAGGGGTTGAAGCTGTCGAAGGTGGCCAGCGTCGCGAGGCTGATCTCGCCCCCTTTGGGCGCGTCCGGATTGACGTAGGCCAGCACCTCGTCGGGGCCGTATTTGAGCTCGCCGAAATTCGTGTAGCCGTGGCTGACGGTGACATTCTCCTGCGCCGCGGCGGGGGCGGCGGCGAGAATGGCGATGGCGGCGGCACGTGCGAGCATGGACAGGCCCTCCCTAAAGGTTGGCGAACAGGTAAAGAGCGGGCGCGACCGGGCGCAAGGGGCGCGGCGACCCGTTCGATTCACCAGTGCGTGAGATAGGGCATTGGCGCCACGGGGAAAGGCGCGCGAAAAGGGCCGCCCCGATGGACGGCCCGTTTGAATGTCGCGGGCGGATCTCAGCCGCCGAAGGTCGCGAGATAGGCGATCAGGTTCGCCCGGTCCTCGACATCTTCCATGCCGCGGTAGGCCATCTTGGTGCCCGGCGCATAGTCGCGTGGGTTCTCGAGGAAGGCCGAGATGTTCTCGGGCGTCCATTCGCCGTCCTGCGACAGGAGCGCGTCGGAGTAGTCGTAGCCGTCAACCGAATGCTTGGCCCGTCCGACGACACCGTGGAGATAGGGACCGGTCGCATTCGCCCCGGCCTCCAGCTGGTGGCAGGCCGAGCACTGGCGCCACAGACGCTCGCCCGCATCGGCGGAGGCGTTGACGTAAACCTCTTCGAAGGGCGCCTCGGGGACGGCATCGGCCACGTCGGCCCCGGCGTCGTCGCTCTCGACGATAATCGCGTAACCCGCAGCATGCTCTTCGCCATGGCCCGTGTCCGAATGATAAAGCCCCTCGGCGAACCACAAACCCAGCAGTGCGATCAGAAGTGACCCGCAAATCGCGCCGCCGGCCTTGGTGATCGTCATCGTATCCATATGCTGCACTCTCTCGCGTCTGGGCTCGCGGGTATGTATGTGAACTCGGGCCGGGGAAGCAAGTGGCGTCCCCGCGACCAAACGCACCAGCGCCGCGAGGGTTCAACGATGTCGACGATTGCCTTCCAGGGGGAGCTGGGCGCCTATTCGCACCAGGCCTGCCACGAGGCGCGGCCCGATCACGATCCCCTGCCCTGCCCGACCTTCGAGGACGCCATCGCCGCCGTCCGCGACGGCACGGCCGACCTCGCTATGCTGCCGGTCGAGAACTCGACCTACGGGCGCGTCGCCGACATCCATTCGCTGTTGCCCCATTCCGGCCTCCACATCATCGAAGAGGCTTTCGTGCGGGTGCATATCAACCTTCTCGCCGTGCCGGGCACGCGGCTGGAGGACGTGCGGGTCGCGCAATCCCACACCGTCCTTCTGGGCCAGTGCCGCGACTTCCTCGGATCCCATGGCATCCGCCCGCGGATCGGCGCCGACACCGCCGGGTCCGCCAAGCAGATCGCCGCCGCCGGCGATCCCGCCGAGGCCGCGCTCGCCTCCGAGATGGCGGGCCGGATCTACGGGCTCGACGTGCTCGCACGGCATATCGAGGACCACGACCGTAACACCACGCGCTTTCTCATCATGTCGCGCGATCCGACCCGCGCCGCGCCCGGCTCGGGCCCGATCAAGACGACCTTCGTCTTCCGCGTCCGCAACATCCCCGCCGCGCTCTACAAAGCGATGGGCGGCTTCGCGACCAACGGCGTCAACATGACCAAGCTCGAGAGCTACATGGTCGACGGCGTCTTCACCGCGACCCAGTTCTATGCCGATATCGAGGGGCATCCCGACGACCCGCCCGTCGCCCGCGCCCTCGAGGAGCTGCGCTACTTCACCTCGGCGCTCGACATCCTCGGGGTCTATCCCGCCGATCCGGAGCATTTTGAAGGCGGCGGCACGGCGTGACGGGCGCGGTGGTTCTGCACGGCTACCGCTACAGCGTCTATACCCGCGCCGCCCGCCTCGCGCTCTGCACCAAGGGCGTCGATCATGCCGCGGCCGAGATCGACCCCTTCGCCGATCCGCCCGACCCCGCGCTGGCCCGGCTGCATCCGTTCGGGCGGGTGCCGATCCTCGTCCATGGGGACACCACGATCTACGAGACGGCGGCGATCACGCGCTATGTCGATGCGGCCTTTCCCGGCCCGCCGATGGTGCCCGCCGACGCCCGTGCCGCGGCGCGGATGGCGCAGGTCGTCGCGATCGTGGATGCCTATGCGTACCGCCCGCTGGTGCGCGGCGTCTATTCCGATGCCGTCTTCCGCCCCGCGATGGGCATGGCCGCCGACCCGGACGCCGTCGCGGACGGTCTGGCCGCCGCCGCGCCGGTGCTCGACGCGCTGGACGCCGTGGCCGCCGAAGGGCTGGTGCTGGACGGCACGGCGCTCACGCTGGCCGATTGCCATCTCGCGCCGATGATCGCCGCCTTCGTGCAGGCGGCCAAGGGAGCTGACCGTCTGGCGCGCCGCCCGGCTTTGGCCGATTGGTGGACGGCGATCGCCGACTGGCCCGCACTCGCGGCAACCGATCCCGGCCTGCCGCAGCCGCCTCAGCCCGCGCCGTAGCCCGTCTCGATCGCCTGCGCGAACTCGGCCACGCGGCCCTTGTAGCGCTTGGCCAGCGTCTGCCGCGCCAGCTTGGCCGATTGCAGCATCAGCCGCGCGGCCAGCGACCGCGCCTTGGCCTCCGTCGTCACGGTCAGCCGCGTGCGCGTCGGCGACATCGCCTCGAGCGCGACGTCGATGCCCACGTCCATTCCGTCGGTCGCGGCGCTCAGGTCTATGCGCTGTGGCCCGTCCAGCTGGTTGAGCGTGACGGTCACGTCGCGCTTCTTGCCCGCCACCTCGGCCCGCGCAGACCACGCGGTGCCCGGCCGGGGTTCGCCGTCGGGGCTACGCGTCATGCGGCCGACGCGCGACGCGATCCGCGCCTCGAACCGGTCGAGATCGGACACCCGCGCCCAGACGTGCTCGATCGGGGCGGCGATGTCTTCGACGGCGACGAATTTCATGGCGACTCCGGGGTTGGTGCGGGGCTGGGCTGGCTGGGCCGATACTGCGAAGGGCGCGATCGGGTCAATCGCGGAGGTGGCGTTCGCCGCGGGATCAGTCCAACCGGTCGGCCAGCCAGTTCCGCAACAGGAAATGCGCGATGGCGCCTTCGCGCGCCGGCGTGATCCGGGGGTGGGTACCGGCGAAGACGTCCATCAGTTCCTCCTTCTCCAGCCAGATGGCCTCGGCGATCTCCTCGGGGTCGATCTCGATGGCATCGGACGTGGCCTCGCCATGGGCGCCCAGCATCAGCGAGCCCGGAAAGGGCCAGGGCTGCGACGCAAGGTAGCCGACCCGTCCGATATGCACGCCCGTCTCCTCCCAGACCTCGCGGCGGACGGCGGCCTCCATCGTCTCGCCCGGCTCCATGAACCCGGCGAGGCACGAGAAGAACCCCTCGGGCCACGCGGGCGACCGTCCGAGCAACACGCGGTTGCCCCGCGTCACGAGCATGATGACAACGGGATCGGTGCGCGGGAAATGCATCCGCCCGCAGCCCGCGCAGCCGCGCATCCATCCCGCCTTGCCGGGCTGCGTCGCCGTCCCGCAATTGGCGCAGAACCCGTGCGTCCGGTGCCATTCCAGCACACCCTTGGCGGTCGCGCCGATCTCCGCCTCGATCGGGGTCAGCTGCGTCATGAGCTGGCGCAGCTCGGCGAATTCGGTGCCGTCCGGCAGGTCGGGATGGGTCTGGCGCGTCGGATCGCGGAAGGCGCCCGTCTCCTCGTCCACGCCATCGACCGCCAGCCCCGACACGTCCCGCGCCATCAGGGCGTGGCCGTCGATCTTGCCGACCAGCACCGGATGCCCGTGATCCGTCATCGCCGGCCCGTCGATCACATGCAGCGCGTCGCCCCGCACCAGAGGTTTGCCGCGCCACAGCAGGAGCGTGCGCACCGGCAGTTCGGCCAGAAGCTCGGGATGGCGGCGCAGGTCCTCGGCGCGGTCGAGCCCACCACCGCCGAATGTAACCGTTTCGGCGATCTTCATGGCCCCTCCCGTCGCGATCCGCCCTGAATGGGCGATGCCGCCGGGCCGGGCAAGCCCCGTCGCGTTGCCCGGAAATCAGGCGCCGCTTCGGGGAATCGCTTGAAAACCGGGCAACGACACGCGCAGGCTGAACGGCGACGGCCCCGCGGCTGGTCCCTGCCGGGCCGCCCGCGCACAACCGGGCGCCGATCCAACTGGGGAGTTGAAACCAATGTTCGCACGTCTGTCCGGCCTCGCCGCCGCCCTGACCCTCGCCGTCCCGGCCTGGGCCCAGACCGAGATGCCCTTCGCGCTCGACTGGAAATTCGAGGGTCCGTCCGCCGCCTATTTCGCCGCCATCGACAACGGCCATTTCGAAGCCGAGGGCCTGTCGGTCGAGGTCACCGCGGGCCAGGGGTCGCTGGATGCCATCCCGAAGGTCGCCACCGGCGCCTTCCCCGTGGGCTTTGCCGACATTAATTCGCTGATGCGCTTCCTCGACCAGAACCCCGGCGCGCCCGTCACCGCCGTGATGATGGTCTATGACAAGCCGCCCTTCGCCATCGTCGGCCGCAAGAGCCAGGGCATCACGGACGTCGCCTCGCTCAACGGCTCGACGCTGGGCGCGCCGCCGCCCGACGGCGCCTGGGCGCAGTTTCCGATCTTCGCCGCCGCCAACGACCTCGATGTCGACAGCATCACCGTCGAGCCCGTGGGCTTTCCGACGCGCGAGCCGATGCTGGCCGAGGGCGAAGTCGACAGCGTCACGGGCTTCAGCTTCTCGAGCTATTTGAACCTCGTCCGCCTCGGGGTGCCCGAGGACGATATCGTCACCATCCTGATGGCCGATCACGGCGTCGATCTCTACGGCAACGCGATCATCGTGAACACGGACTTCGCCGCTGCGAACCCCGACGCCGTGAAGGGCTTCCTGCGGGCCGTCGCCAAGGGCTGGGCCGACGTCATCGCCGATCCCGCGATGGGCGCGCAGGCCGTGATCGACCGCAACCCCGCGGGCGACGTGGACCTCGAACAGCGCCGTCTGCAACTGGCCATCGACGCCAATGTCGCCACGCCGTTCGCGATGGAGAACGGCATGGGGGGCATCGACGACGCCCGGATGGCCGCGGCGATCGAGCAGACGAAGCTGGTCTACGAGTTCCAGAACGAGCCCGACGCGAGCCTCTACTTCGATCCGCAATACCTGCCGGATGCAGCGGACCGCATGCTGAAGTGACACGACGGGGCGCGTGCTTCGTCGCGCGCCCCCCGATCCCCGCGCCCGGCCAAGCCTTCGCCGGGCGCATGTCCCGTCCCCGGCCCGATCCGGGGCGGCCCCCAATCCCCGGACACCCCCGCCCATGTCCCTGCCCATCGCCCTCGAACACGTCACCCATGCCTACGCGACGGCAGCCGGGCCACTGCCGGTGCTGGACGACCTCTCGATGGAGATGCCCGAGGGCAGCTTCACCGCCGTCGTCGGGCCCTCGGGCTGTGGCAAGTCCACGCTGACCCGGCTTGTCGCCGGGCTGATGAAACCCGACCAGGGCGTCGTGCGGCTGGGGGGCGAGCCGGTGACCGGCCCGCGCAGCACGGTCGGCATGGCCTTCCAGAACCCCGTCCTTCTGGAATGGCGCACGATCCTGCAGAACGTGATGCTGCCCCTCGAGATCGTCTCGACCGACATGTCGAAGACCCAGCAGCAGGACCGCGCCCGCGAGTTGCTGGCACTGGTCGGGCTCGAGGGGTTCGAGGACAAGAAGCCGTCGGAGCTGTCGGGCGGGATGCGTCAGCGCGCCTCGCTCTGCCGCTCGATCGTGCATCGTCCCGAGGTCCTGATCCTCGACGAGCCCTTCGGCGCGCTCGACGCCTTCACCCGCGAAGATCTCTGGCAGACGATGCACGATCTGCGGCGGCAGGAGCGGGTGACCTGCGTCCTGATTACCCACGACCTTCGGGAATCGGTGTTCCTCTCGGACCGCACCGTCGTCTTCAGCGCCCGCCCCGCCCGCGCCCAGCGCATCGTCGAGATCGACCTCGGCGACCATCGCTCGCTCGACGATCTCTACGCGCCGCGCGCGGTCGAGCTTCTGGCGACGCTTCGCCGCGAGATCCAGATCGCCCAGGGCCGCGAGGTCGAGGCCCCCGATCCGCCCGCGCCGGACCGCGACGTTGCCGCCACGGCCCGCGACACCGCCACGGAGAGCCCGCGATGACCCGCACCCTGCGCCAGATCGCCGTGCCCGCCGCCGCGATGCTGATCTTCCTTCTGCTCTGGGAACTGCTCGTCTGGGCCAATAGCTGGCCGAACTTCGTTATGGCCTCGCCCTCGGACCTGCCGCCCGCCTATGCCCGCTATTGGGAGCTGTTCCTGATCGGCGGCTGGCAGACACTCTGGCGGACAATGCTGGGCCTCGCGCTCGCCGTGATCTTTGGCGTGGTCCTCGGCATGATCATGGGGTTCTCGCGCCTCGCCCGAGAGGCGCTCTATCCCCTCCTCGTCGGCTTCAACGCCGTCCCCAAGGCGACTGTGGTCCCGATCGTGGCACTCCTCTTCATCGGACAGCACGACCTCAACACGGTGCTGATGGCCTTCATGATCTCCTTTTTCCCGATCGCGGTCTCGATTTCGATCGGCCTCTCGACACTCGAGCCGGAATACCGCGACATCCTGCGCTCGCTCGGCGCCTCCAACACAACGATCTTCTGGAAGATCGCGCTGCCGAAGACCCTGCCGGAGTTCTTCGGCGCGCTGAAGGTGTCGGTCACGCTGGCCTTCATCGGGACCAACCTGATGGAGATCGTGTCGCCCCACGGGAAGGGCCTTGGCGCGCTGTTCGATTCCGGGCGCACCAATGCCGATTACCCGCTGATGTTCGCCGTGCTGATCGCGCTTGCCGTCCTCGGCATCGCGCTGTTCTACGTGGTCGTCTTCCTTGAACGCATCTTCGCGGGCTGGGCCGAACGCGCGCCGGGCTAGAGGTCAACCGAGCATCCGCAGCCGCGCGTCGAATTCGCCCCGATCGACATAGCAGCCCCGCAAATGCCGCGCGCCTGTGCTCGGGTCGAAGGCGGCGCGGCCATGCAGGATGCGGCGATTGTCGAACACCGCCATCTCGCCCGGCGCCAGCCGCGTCTCGACCCGGAACCGCGCATCTCGCGTCTCGCGTCAGGGCCATGTAGGCGCGGTAGGCCGGATAATAGTCGCGCAGGACCTCGGCCTCCATGTCGAAGATATCGGCCAGATGGGCGTTCCAGCGCAGTTCGATCACGTCGCCGCGGGGCCCCAGCGTGATGACCGGGCGGTGCACCCGGATATCCGTCGTCTCGTCGTGGAAGCGGAACGGGATCGGCACCGTCGCCAGCACCTCGAACGTTGCCGCATCATCGGCCCGGAGCGCCTCGGCCAGCGCGATCCCGTCGGCATAGGTCGAGCCGCCGCCCACCGCCCCATTCTCGATGCAATGCAGGAACTGGTAGCCGGGGGGGACCTCCTGGTTGGCGAGATCGGTGTGGAGCGGCAACTCATCGGACGTGTAGGCGAGGTTGTTGGGCACTTTCTTCGAGCGGACTTCGAAGGTGGTACCGAAATTCGTCCGCCGCAGGAACCCGATCCGGCGGGCGAGGTCGATCCCTGCCTCCGCACCCTCGAGGCCCGTCACGATGGTCAACCCGTCCATCTTCGTCCGACGCAGCCAGTCCCGCAGGGTGTCGTCACCGGCCAGCGTGTCGACGGCCAACCGCTCAGGCACGAACCCGTCGGGCCAGGGACGGCGCGCGATCTCGGCGGCGTCCTCCGACAGGCCCGGTCGGTGGCGCGACAGCCAATCCAGCTCGAACGCCGTCTCGGCCGCATCGGCCCAGCCGATCACAAGGCGGCCCGCATCGACGCGGGCCCCGGTCGCAACAGGGCGGGGCGGCACCGCCAAAAGGTCGCCCGTCCGCTCGCGCGTCACGGGGTGAAAGACTTCGGGCGCGTTGTCGCGCAGCCAGATCAAGGGATAGTCGACGGGCGCATCGGCCCAGACGACGCGCAGCGCGTCGCCGTGCACGTTCACGGTGGGGGTCATCGGATGTCCTTCGGGTCTTCGGTCCAGGCAGGGTCGCGGGGCGGGGCGGGTCAGCCGCCCGGCGGCCACCAGAGCTGGGTCTTGCCGTAGGGCAGGCCGGGCGTCCGGCTGGGACAGAAGGCGCGGGTCCGGGTCATGCCGGAAAGGCTAGTCCCGGGTCGCCGTCGCCGTCAAACCCTTCCGCCCCCGGCTTGCATCAGGCCGGCTCTGGCCTTATCTCGGGCCTCGAGAGGTTGGCGCGGGCAGGTGCCTCGCCAACCTGGTCAGGTCCGGAAGGAAGCAGCCACAACGAGTCCCACTTGGGTCGTCGTCCAGCCTCTCACCCCCGCCGTCCCCGGCGCAGGATCATTTAGCTTTCAAGGTTCGGGACCGCTCCGCCCATGGCCGAAAAGACCACCGTGTTCGTCACCAAGGCGAACGAGAACGCCCCCGCCTTCGCCATTCGCAGCGACACCGACGAGCAGGTCTTCATCCCGCACGCCGCCGCCGAGGCCGCCCAGCTTCAGGTCGGCGATGAGCTCGTCTGCGTCCTGAAGGCCAATGACCAGCCCGACAAGGCGCCGTGGTTCTCGGTCGCGTTCCGCCGCATCGACGACTGAAGGCCGCTCAGACCGGGCGCGGTCGTCCCACCTCGCCCTCGGCACAATCCAGCGCCGCGCGGTCCCAGCCGCCCGTCTCGGCCGCCGCGTCGTAGGTCGAGCGCAAGAACGCCAGCAGCGTCCCCGCCGGATCGTCGGCCGCCTGCACCGCCGCGTAGGGCAGCAGGAACTCGCCCAGATCGGCGTCCCAGCGCGCCGCCTCCGGGGCCACCGTGCGGTCCGCGAACCCCTCGGGCCCGGGATAGGCATAGCTGTAGAACATCGCCTCGCCCGCCCCCGCGCCGGGCCAGAACCCCGCCGACGACACCTCGTGGCTATAGGCCTCGCGCGTGACCGCGTCGGGCAACGCGGGGATGCCGCCCGGATGCGGCGGCGCGCCCCGCCCCGAAAAGCGCGTCACGGCCAGATCGAACGACCCCCAGAAGAGATGCACCGGGCTGACCTTGCCCAGAAATCCCGTCCGGAACCGCTCGAAGACCGGCACGATCCGCAACAGCGCCTCGTGGAAGCGGCGCACCGCGTCGGCGTCATAGGGCCGCTCGACCCCGTCCTCGGCGAACGGCACCGGATCGGGCAGCTCGTTCGGCGCGCCGTGGATGTCGAAGCGCCCGCCCACGGCTTCGACCGCGCGCCGCAGCCGGTCGTGGAACGCCGCGACCGACATCGGCTCCAGCACGAACCCGTCCCTTTGGCCCGAGGCCGCCTCGGCCAGCAGCCGGTGATCGTGGAGGTCGAGCGTCAACGTGACGCAATCGCCCGGCCCCGACCCTGCGCCGCCACCGTGGATCGGCCCCGTCGTCAGCCCGCGCGGTGTCACATAGAGCGTCGCGTGCCACGAATGGTTCACCCAGGGCGTCTGCGACAGGCGGACCTTGCCCAGCATCTGGCACCAGAGATGCAGCGCGGTGCAGGTCTCGGCCCAGGGGGCATAGGGGATCTCGGGCCAGTTCCGGTTTGCGTCGGTCATCGGGTCACCTCCGGGTCACAGGCTGCGCCGAGACGCCTCGCCCGGCAAGTCAGTCCGACGGGCCCATCACGCTGTCCCAGGCGGGGCGGCCCCGCGCCCCGAGGATGTCAAGATGCCCGATCCGGCCCAATCCTACGGTGCGCGGTACGATCGTAACCTGACGCTTCCGCGCCTGCGGATAGGCCCGCATCAGCCGCCAGACAGAATGCGGCGGGCAGAGATCGTCATCGGCCACCGCGACGCATCGTATCTCGCAGGTCAGCGCGTGCGGGTTCGGGCGCCCCAGCGCCGGGTCGGCCGCGTGGAACCCGCGCGAGGTGCACCAGATGCGCCACTGGGCATAGACCTCCGCCGGAAGGTCGTGGCCGACCCGCATCGCACGCGCCGGCAGATACCCCAGCCGTCGCGCCAGCGGCGGCAGCACCGGCGACCAGAACGCCCGCGCCACCGTCTGGTATGGCCAGGGGTGATCGGTGACATGGACGGCACCCGACGCCACGGTGACGACCCGATCGATCCCGTCCAGCCCGGTCTGGAACGGCAGCATCATGCCCCCCAGCGAATGCCCGATCACCCAGAGCGGCGCCCCCGGCAAGGCGCCCCGCAGCCAGTCCCGCGCGGCCTGCTGGTCGAGGACGCCCCAGTCGGTCATCGTCGCGTCGCTGCCGCGCGCCGTGCCGGACGCGCCGAAATCGCGGTAGTCGTAGGTCAGGCAGGCGACGCCTCGCGTCGCCACCAGCCAATCCGCGAAGTCCGCGTAGAACCGGGCCGGAACGCCCGTCGCTCCGTGCAGCACCGCCACCGCACATGGCGTCGCCTCCGGGCGCATCAGCCGCCCGACCAACCTGCGGTCCCCGGACGGGATCGATACCGTCTCCGCCAGCATGCGCGCCTCCTTAGACCAAATGGTCTAGACCGTTTGGTCTAATCTGCACGACTGGACCGATCGGTCAAGCCATGTCAGTCCCGGGTCATGACGACCCAGCCGCCCGACACCCGCACGCGTCTGATCGATGCGGCCATCACGCTCTTTCAGGAGCGCGGCTATCACGGCACGTCGGTCGCCGATCTCCTCGCGCGGGCCGGGGCACCCAAGGGCTCGCTCTACCACCATTTTCCGCAAGGCAAGGCCGACCTCGCGCGCGCCGCGACCGACGCCACCTCGGACCTCCTTCTCGACATCGTGGCGCGGGCCTTCGACCCCGCCGACGATTTCGACGCCGGCACGCTGCGTCTTGCCGAGAAGTTCGCCCGCCTCTTCGAGCGCCATCCCCACTGGCGCACCTGCCCCGTCCAGACGCTCCTCCTCGACGGGCCGAGCGCCGAGGGCCGGGCCGCGGGGCTCGCGCATCTCGAACGCTGGATCGACGCCACCGCGCGCCAGGCCGCCCGTCTCGGCCATCCCGCGCCCGCCGAGGCCGCGCGCCGCCTCTGGTCGATGCTGATCGGCGTCTGGACCCTCGCGCGGGCCGAGGACGACCCCGCCCCCCTCCGCGCCTTGCCGGCCCTCCTCGGAACCGCGCCCGCCACCGGGGGTTGAGGCGACATGGCCGATACCCACCCCGACAAGTCCGACGCCGACACCAAGACGCAATGGGCCGAGGACCGCACCGATTGGGCCGAGGATCGCACCGTTCTCGCCAACGAGCGGACCTTCGCGGGCTGGATGCGCACCGGAATGGCCGCCATCGCCATCGCCGTCGGCCTCAAGGCCGTCTTCAACGAGGCCGAGCCGACCTGGCTCCCGAAGGGCGTCGCCACCGTCTTCATCGGCGCCGCGCTCATTATATTCTACGCCGCGTGGCGCAACTCGTGCAAAGGCCAACGCCGCCTCGACACCCACGACACCGAAGAGCAATCGACCAGCACCTTCGGCCTCCTCGCCTCGATCTTCTCGGTCGGCGCCGTGCTCGTCGGCGGCATCCTCTGGACGCTCTGACCGCACGGGCGCTACACAGGCCCCCTGACCGAGAGGGGCCGCGATGAGCGACGAGACCAAACCCGAATACCAGGTGCTCGCCCGCAAGTACCGCCCCGCGACCTTCGCCGACCTGATCGGCCAGGACGCCATGGTCCGCACCCTTCGCAATGCCTTCGCCGCCGACCGCATCGCGCAGGCGTTCATCCTCACGGGCATCCGCGGCACCGGCAAGACGACCACCGCGCGCATCGTGGCCAAGGGGCTGAACTGCGTCGGCCCCGACGGCACCGGCGGGCCGACGACCGATCCCTGCGGCGTCTGCGAGCCCTGCGTGGCCATCGCCGAGGGCCGCCATGTCGACGTGCTCGAAATGGATGCCGCGTCCAATACCGGCGTCGGCGACATGCGCGAGATCATCGACAGCGTGCATTACCGAGCCGCCTCGGCGCGCTACAAGATCTACATCATCGACGAAGTGCACATGCTCTCGAACAGCGCGTTCAACGCGCTCCTGAAGACGCTCGAGGAACCGCCGGCGCATGTGAAGTTCATCTTCGCCACCACCGAGATCCGCAAGGTCCCCGTCACGGTCCTCAGCCGCTGCCAGCGCTTCGACCTGCGCCGGATCGAGCCCGAGGTGATGATCGCGCACCTGCGCGGCGTGGCCACGAAGGAAGACGCCGAGATCGCGGGCGACGCCCTCGCCCTGATCGCGCGCGCCGCGGAGGGATCGGTCCGCGACGCGATGTCCCTGCTCGACCAGGCGATCAGCCACGGCGCGGGCGAGACCACCGCCGACGAGGTCCGCGCCATGCTGGGCCTCGCGGACCGGGGCCGGGTGCTCGACCTCTTCGACCTCGTCATGAAAGGCGAAGCCGCCGCTGCCCTGACCGAGCTCTCGGCGCAGTATTCCGATGGCGCCGACCCGATGGCGATCCTGCGCGACCTGGCCGAGATCACCCATTGGGTCTCCGTCATCCAGATCACCCCTGATGCCGCCGAGGACCCGACGGTCAGCCCCGATGAACGCGCCCGTGGCCAGGCCTTCGCAACTGGCCTCCCGATGCGGTCCCTGACGCGGACGTGGCAGATGCTCCTGAAGGCGCTCGAGGAGGTGGCCGCCGCCCCCAACGCCATGATGGCCGCCGAGATGGCCGTGATCCGCCTGACCCATGTCGCCGATCTCCCCTCCCCGGACGAGCTGGTCCGCAAGCTCCGCGACGCGCCGCCCGCCGGTCCCGGCGCCCCGGCCCCGCGCCCCGCCCCCGACCCCGGCGGCGCGCCCGTCGCCCGCGTGGCACGGGGCGGTGCGCAGCCCGCGCCGCAGGCCGGGGCCGAAAAGGCCCTCGCCCGGTTCGGCACCTTCACTGAGGTCGTCGAGCTGATCCGGGCCAATCGCGACGTCAAGCTGCTGGTCGAGGTCGAGACGGGCGTCCGCCTCGTCAGCTACCGGCCCGGCCGGATCGAGTTCGAGCCCGCGCCTGGCGCCGCGACCGATCTCGCGGCGCGGCTCGGCGGGCGGCTTCAGGGCTGGACCGGCGTACGCTGGGGCGTGTCCGTCGTGACCGATGGCGGCGATCCCAGCATCGCCGAGACCCGCGACGGCGAGGCACGGCGGATCGAGGCCGAGGCGCTGGCCCACCCGACGACGCAGGCCATCCTCGATGCCTTCCCCGGCGCCGAGCTGGTCGAGGTCCGCTCCCGCGCCGCGATCGCCGAAGCCGCCGCCGAGGAGGCGCTGGGCGAGGTCGAGGACGAATGGGATCCCTTCGACGAGGACTGACCGCGCTTCGGCATACGGACACGTCTCCTCGATCCTCTGGCCCGAAATACCTCGGGGGGCCCGAAGGGCGGGGGCAGCGCCCCCTCCGCGCCCGCGACCGGCGACGGCCCGGCCGCATGACGCAGGCCCCACCGCCGGGGGTCCGGGGGGCGTCCCCCGGCCCCGCCCGCGGGTCCCCGCGCCTTCGCCTGAAACCGAATCGTCCCCTTCCGTGTTGGCCCGTCGCAACCGCAGCGCCAAGGAGATCTCCCATGCCCGACAGCTTCGTCACCGGTATCGACCAACAGACCCAGGAACAGATGTGCGAGGAGCTCAACGCCCGCCTCGCCCAGGGCATCGACCTTCGCCTCGCCGTCAAGCAGGCCCATTGGAACCTGCGTGGCCGCGGCTTCATCGGCGTCCACGAGCTCCTGGACGAAGTCTCCGCCCGTCTCGGCGAAGGCACCGACATGATGGCCGAGCGCGTCGCGCTGATGGGCGGGTTCGCGCGCGGCACCACGCAGGTCGTGGCGGAGAAATCGGGGCTCGATCCCTATCCGGTCGAACTCACGGATATCGAGGATCACATCTCGGAGCTCGTGTCGCGCTTCAAGGTCTACGGCAAGGCCGTCCGCGAGAGCATGGACGCCGCGGACGAAGCGGGCGACGAGGACACGGCCGACCTGCTGACCGAGGTCAGCCGCATGGTCGAGAAGGACACCTGGTTCATCGGCGCAAACGCCGCCACCTGATGCGCGCTGCCCCACGGGTCCGCGCCCGCCCCGTGACCGCGGGGCGGGCGCTTCGCGTCAGAGGCCGGGCCAGGCATCGGGGGGGATCGACCCGAGAACCTCCAACGTGCCATCCGCGGGCGACAGGACGTACGCGACGCCCTGCGGCTCGGGATAGATACCGGTGACCGCTTCGAACGGATCGTCATGGCCGACGATCACCCGGTTCGTTCCGGCCTCGGGCATGACCAGAAGCGGCGCGACGCGCGCCCGCATCTCGGCCACTTGCGCCTCGGAATACTCCTCCGACGGCAGGAAGTTGAGCGCCTCGACCTCCTCGCGGCGACCGAAGGCGAGATCGGCCGTCTGCCACGCGCGGCAATATTCGCTCGACAGCACCTCGCCGACCGGGATGCCCAGCCGCTCGAACCCTTCGCCGATGCCGCGGGCCTCGGCCCAGCCCGACCGGCTGAGGACGCGCTGCGTCGCGCAGTCGCCCGGATCGGCCGTCACCTGGTCGGCATAGTCGCTCTCGGTGGCGGCGTGGCGGATATAGATGACATAGCCCCCCTCCTGCAGCCGCTCGACCAGCGTCTCCGGCGTGACGGTTTGGGCCTGTGCGGCCGCAGGAAGCGTCAACGCGGTGATGATGATCCGCACGAGCGGGTGGCGTTTGCGATCAGGCATGGCGGCGTCCTCCGGTGGGTTCCATAACCCATCCGTCGCTAACCTGACAAAAATAGTCAACATATTTCCGACAAGGTTTGTCGGATAAGCGGCCCGTTGCACCACAGGCTCGTCGTCGCTACCTCAGGGGGAACGCGATCCAAGGAGGAACGAGAAGATGTTCAAGGGACTGGGCGGCCTCGGCGACATGGCCGGGATGATGAAGAAGGCCCAGGAGATGCAGGCCAAGATGGGCGAGATGCAGGACGGGCTCGCTGACATCCAGGTCACCGGCGAGAGCGGTGCAGGCCTCGTCAAGGCGACCGCGACCGCCAAGGGGGATCTCGTGGCGCTCGATATCGATCCCTCGATCTTCCAGCCCGCCGAGAAGGAGATGGTCGAGGACCTGATCCTCGCCGCCATCAAGGACGCACAAGCCCGCGCCGCCGAGAAATCGCGCGAGGAGATGGGCAAGATGGCCGAAGGGCTCGGACTGCCGCCGGGCATGAAGCTGCCGTTCTGACGCCGATGGACGGGCATCGCGACATCGACGCCCTGATCGACATGATGGCGCGTCTACCGGGCCTCGGGCCGCGCTCGGCGCGCCGCGCCGTCCTTCACCTTCTCAAGAAGCGCGACGCGCAGCTCCTGCCGCTCGCGCGGGCGCTGGACGAGGTCGGGCGCAGTGTGCGCACCTGCCTCAACTGCGGCAACCTCTCGACCGGCGACATCTGCGCCATCTGCGCTTCCGATAAGCGTGCCAACGGGCAGGTCTGCGTCGTCGAGGACGTCGCCGATCTCTGGGCGATGGAGCGCGCGCAGGTCTTCGGCGGGCGCTACCACGTGCTCGGCGGCACACTCTCGCCGCTCGACGATATCGGCCCCGAGGATCTGCACATCCCCAAGCTGCGCGACCGCGTCACCGCAGAGGGGCTGACCGAGATCATCCTCGCGCTCAACGCCACGGTCGAGGGGCAGACCACCGCGCATTACGTCGCCCACGAGCTTGCCGGCCTCGACGTCGTCGTCAGCGGCCTGGCACAGGGGGTTCCGGTCGGCGGAGAGCTGGATTATCTGGATGGCGGGACGCTGCAGGCGGCCCTCTCGTCGCGCACGGCATTCTGAGGCCATGCTGTCGCCCCATTGGCCGCCTATCCCCGCGCGGATGAACGGGCTGTCTCGTACATGCCGCGCGGTCGCCACGGGCCGTCACGAGGATTGAGAACATGGCGCAATCTGACGTCCTGGCGATGGTCCGGCGCGGGCTCGCCCGCCTGCCGGGGCTGGGACGCGGCAGGGCAGCCGGGCCGGGCCCTCGGGGCGCGGCCTCGAAAGGCGGCGCGCTGGGTCTGCTCGATGTGGACGACCTGAAGGGGCTCAACGCTTCGTCGGATTTCGACACCGGCGACCGCCTGCTGAACGCCATCGACGACACGCTTCGCCGCGCGCTTCCGAAAGGGCTCGGGGTGGAGCGCTCCGAGAATGGGCGCTTCGTGCTCTGGCTGCCGGGGCTCGGCCTCGACGATGCGGCGGCCCTGACCGAACGGCTGCGCCATCTCGCGGCCTCCGTGGTGGTCGAGGGCACGACCGGCCTCATGGCCCGCACGCTTTCGGCCGGGGTCGTGCGGATCGGCACCGACGAGAGCCGCAACCGCGCCGTTCTCCACGCCGACAGCGTGCTCGCGCGGGCCAAGGCGCTCGGCGGCAACCGCACCGAGACCGCGCGCGCGATCACCTCGCCCTCGATCCTGCCGACCCGCGCCGAGGTCGAGGCCGCCATCGACAGCGCCGCGATCGAGTATCACCTGCAACCCATCGCCGATTTGCGCGACCGCGGCGTCGCGGGGTTCGAGGCGCTGCTGCGCTGGCGCAAGGACGATGGCGCGGTGGTCGGGCCCGCCCCCTTCGTCGACACCCTGGACCGCATCCCCGAGGCGGGCTCCGAACGGCTCGCCGATCTCGCCTGCGCCGCCGCCCGCCCCCTTCTGGCTGAGGACGGCGCCCACTACGTCACGTTCAACATCACCGGCGCCGTGCTCGACGGGCAAAACAGTCCCGGCTGTCGCTGGATGCGGCACCTGCTCGACACGTTACCACCCGACCGGATGGTGTTCGAGATCGTCGAGACGGCGATCGTCGTGAACCCCGCGCGCGCCGCCGACCTGATCGACAAGCTGCGGGCGCAGGGTTTGCGCATCGCGCTCGATGATTTCGGCACCGGACTGTCGAACCTCGAACGACTGCGCCGCTTCCCGGTCGACATCCTCAAGATCGACCGCAGCTTCGTCGACGGCCTCGGCGGCGCAGGCCGCGAAGAGGCGATCCTTGCCAGCTTGGTGACGCTGGCCGAGCGGCTGGGCACCGATATCGTCGCCGAGGGCATCGAGACCGAGCGCCAGGTCGAGACGGTGCGCGATCTCGGCATCCACTTCGGCCAAGGCTACCATCTCGGGCGCCCCGCGCGCGCGATGAACTGGCTGGGGACGGGCTCCGACGCCTAGCGCAGCGGCGCCAGCAGCGCCGCGTCCAGCGTGCAGTCGCGCACCACGTCCGCCCCGCAGCGCCGCGGCGCGAGATCCCGTGTCAGGCAGAGCCGCACCTCCTGGATGCGGCCCGCGCGGCAGGTCACCGTGATCCCGTCCGCCTCGAGCGCGGGATTGGCCTCGAGCCACGCGGCCTCGACCACATGCGCCGGCAGCGTCACCGCGCGTCCCAACTCGCGCAGGATCGCGGGGCGCTCGACCCGCTCATAGGCCAGCCGCGCCAGCCCAAAGTAGTCCTCCGCCGTCAGCCCCGAGCATCGGCCATGCTTCTTCCACTGGTGCCAGGCCAGCCCCGCCGATCCCATCACGTCCGCCATCGCCGCCGTCTGGCCGCGCGTCGCCTCGCGGTGGGGGGTGCGGCAATAGCTGGGCCAGCCGGTCTCGTATTGCGGCCAGAGCCCGTGGAGCGAGAAGCCCCGGCCTGCACCCGCCGCACATTCGGGCGCGCGGCGATCGTCGCCTTCCAGCGCGCACCAGGTCGGCGACCAGCTCAGCGACAGCACGTAGTAATCGAACGCGCCCGCGGCCTCGCCCTCGGCGGCGGCGGGCGACGTCAGGGTCGCAAGGAGGAAGCCGAGCAGGACAGTCAGGCGCATTTGAGGTCTTTCCGATCAGGATCGCCTTGCCTATATAGCGCTCCAAGTTCCCCGAAAGCGAGAACACGGCGACCCCGCCGCAGCCCCTGATCCGGGCGACGGGGAAGGTCCGTCCGCAGATCGGGATCCGGCAACTGGTCCGCATAGGAGCGCACGCGATGAACAAACCGATCATGGCCAAGGCCACCGCCGTCTGGCTGGTGGACAACACGACCCTCAGCTTCAAGCAGATCGGCGATTTCTGCGATCTCCACGAGCTGGAGGTGCAGGGCATCGCGGATGGCGACGTGGCCGTGGGCGTCAAGGGCTTCGACCCGATCGCCAACAAGCAGCTGACGCAGGACGAGATCGACGCCGCCGAGAAGGACCCGACGCGCAAGCTGACGCTTCTGCACAATCCCGCCTCCGACGGCGAGCAGAAGCGCCGCGGCCCCCGCTACACGCCCCTGTCGAAGCGCCAGGACCGGCCCGCCTCGATCCTCTGGCTGGTGAAGTTCCACCCCGAGCTGACCGACGCGCAGATCTCCAAGCTGGTCGGCACGACCAAGCCGACGATCCAGGCGATCCGCGAGCGGACGCATTGGAACATCCAGAACATCCAGCCGATCGACCCCGTTGCGCTGGGTCTCTGTAAGCAGTCCGAGCTCGACGCCGCCGTCCAGAAGGCGGCCGCCAAGACCGCCGCCGAGGGCGAAGTCATGTCCGATGACGAGCGCCGCAAGCTCGTGTCGACCGAGCAGTCGCTGGGCGCCGACCCCGACGGCCCCGCGATGCCCGCCTCGATGGCCGGTCTCGAGACCTTCACGCTCTCGGGCAATGCCGAGGATGACGAGCCCAAGGACACCCGCGACGTCCGCGACGCCGACAGCTTCTTCAACCTCCCCGAGGACGAGGACAACGACGACGACAAGTAGGCACCGAGTCCGGGCCGTGCTGGGGACGCGCGGCTCGGGGTACCGGGAGACCCGGTGTCAGGGTCGCATGGCGGGTCAATGCAGTGCGGCGAAGGTCGGGTTCGAGCCCTTAGCCGCTATTTCGGTATCCGGGCCCGTCAGGCGTTCAGGCTCTCGATATACCCGCGCAGCTCCGAGGCTTCCTGTCGGGCCTCGCGAAGGCCGTCCATCGTGGCCTTCAGCTCGGCCTCGGTCTGGCTGAGCTTGGTCGACAGCTCCTGCTCGCGGTATTGCAGGTAGGTGATCGCCTCGTCGCGCTGTTCCTCGGCCTCGTGGAGCGACTTTGCCATGTCCTCCAGCTCGGCCACGTCCGAGGTCGTCACCCGGCTGAAGCGGTAGACCAGCCAGGACGCGAACCAGCCCAGCACGAAGGCGACGAAGAGGATCACCGCGATGGCAATTACGAATTCGGTGCGGTTCATTCGGTCGATCCTTCGGTCTCGGCGGCATTCGCCCGCTCGCGCAGCGGCGAGGGTGCGTCGGCGTCGCGGCGGCCGAGCAGCGTGAACGTGATGCGACGGTTCGCCTCGCGGCCGCTCTCGGTATCGTTGTCGGCGATCGGATCGGCCTCGCCGAAGCCCGTCGCGACCAGCTGCGTGGGCGGCACGCCGCGCGACAGAAGGGCGGCGCGCACGGCCTCGGCGCGCTGCTGGCTGAGCGAGAGGTTCATCTCCTCGCGGCCCTGACTGTCGGTGTGGCCCCCGATCTCGAAGGCAGCGCGCTTGCAGTCGTCGAGCTTCGACGTCAGCCGCGAGAGCTGGCCGTCGCCCGCCTCCTCGATCACGGCCTCGCCCGGCGCGAAGGTCAGCTTCTGCTCGACGAGGATGGCGTTCAGCTCCACCTCGCATTCCTCGGGCGTGGGGATGTTCAGGACGGGGTCCAGCTCCTCGCGGTAATCGACTTCGATCCGGTATTCGGCCTCGGCCCCGAGCTTCGACGACAGCAGTCCCGAGATATCCGCCTCGGCGCGCGGATTGCCGGTGATCCCGCGGATCACCACGAGGTCTGGGCGGATCACGACCGACCCGTTCTCGACCCGCGACAGCGCGTCGAGCCCGGCGAGCACGCGCGCGGGCCAGCCCTGCGGCAGCGTCGCGTCGTTGCGGGTCGCGATATAGGTCCGCTGTACGCCGAACAGCGCGCGCCCGTAGCTGAGGACGGCATTCTCCTGCGCCTCGTCGAAGAGACGCCCGCGCAGCTGCACCTGCCCTTCGGGCGAGAGCGTGGCGACGAATTCCGGCGTGCCGGTCGCCGTGCCGGTGCCGTCGGTCTCGGCCGGTTCGGGCAGGACGGCGGTCAGCGCGAAGATATCCGGCAGCGCGGTCTCCAGCTCGGCGACGATGCGGTCGAAGGGGTCGCGCGGCGCGCCTTCATGGGCCGCCAGCGTGACATCCGCATCCGAGAGCGTGACCGACCCGCCGCCCAGCTCGGCCAGCGCACGGATCGACAGGGCCGCCGCCTCGCCCCAGGAGGCCGAAGGTACGCCCAACCCGATCTCGCAGCGCGCTTTGCCCTCGAATCCGGCATCGCCCGCGGCCGCGAGGATGCGGGTCCGGGCCTCGGCGCTGTCGACGGCGCAGGCCTCAAAGCGCGGCGCGGCGCCGTCGGGCATCACGAAGCGCAGCGTGAAGGGCGTGATGACCGGGCGCGGGGCCGCGATCTCCAGTTCCAGCGCGACCGTCTCGGGGCGGGCGCGCGCCAGTTCGGTCTCCAGCCGGGTCTTCTGCTCGGCGCTGTCGGCGACGGCGGTGACCGAGATGCGGCCCGGCACGATGCTGATCTTCGAGCGCGGCAGGTCCTCGAGCGTGGCGAAGGCGAAGCGCAGCGTCTCGTCCCAGGCGGGCGGCACGGCGTGATCCGCATTCTCGACCATCGACGTGACGTCGAGGGCCATGTTGGCGTTCAGCTCGGCCAGCAATTCGGACAGCATCTCGGGGCCACCCGCGCTGGGCACGAGGCCGATCAGCGACACGCCCGTCTCGTTGCGCAGGATCTCGAGCGAGAAGCGCGGGGCCGCGACCGGCTCGGACGCCTCGACATCCATGCCGTCGACGATCCGGCGGGGGTCGACCACCGTTCCGGCGCGGGTCACGGCACGCAGCCGCGCGGGCTCGCTCGGGGCAAGGCCGGTGAGGATCAACTGGAGGCCGTCGGTCTCGACCCCGGCCCAGCCCATTTCGGATGTGGCGAGCGTCGCGGCGACCGCGTTGCGCGACCGCTCCTCGATCACGCCGGCGGCCAGCCACGCGGCACTCGCGGCGCCCGCGGCGGCCAGCACGAATGCGGCGGATGTGGCGATCGTCGTCCTGCGGCTCATCGGTGTCCTGTCCATCCCCGCCTGCGTGATAGACCCGGCCCGCGCCGGGCACAATCAAAGCAATGCGGCGATGGCGAAAAACGGCAGGGGGATCAGGCCGGTCGTCCGGTTGGCCCGGAAAAGGCGCAGGCAGAGCGCCGGATCGGTAATGTCGAGCCGCGCCAACTGCCACGCCAGATGCCAGCCCATCGCCCAGACGCCCGCGAGCGCCACCAGCGCCGGCAGCGGATCGAGTGCCAGGAGCACCGCCCCCGAGACCAGAAGCACCGTCGCCGCGAGAAACGCGCGCAGCCACGGCGCGGGCGTGTCGCCGAAGCGCCGGGCGGTCGATTTCACGCCGATCAGCGCGTCGTCCTCGACATCCTGGTAGGCGTAGATCGTGTCGTAGAACAGCGTCCAGGCGATGCCGCCCAGATAGAGCAGGACCGGCGGCCAGCCAAGGCCGCCCGTATGGGCCGCCCAGGCCAGCAGCGCGCCCCAGTTGAACGCGAGCCCGAGGAAGACCTGCGGCCACCATGTGAACCGCTTGGCAAAGGGATAGACCGCGACCGGCAGGAGCGAGAGGATGCCCAGCGCGATGGCGCTCCCGTTGAAGGTCAGGAGGATCGCGAAGGACACGAGCGCCTGCGCCGCAAGCCAGGTCAGCGCGCCCTGCACCTCCACCTGCCCCGACGGGATCGGCCGCGACCGGGTGCGCGCGACGGAAGCGTCGATGTCGCGGTCTGCGATGTCGTTCCAGGTGCAGCCCGCGCCGCGCATCAGGAACGCGCCGATGGCGCAGCCCAGCGCGATCCAGATCGCGACGGGCCGGAACCCGGTCGCCGCGACGGCCAGCGTCAGGCCCCACCAGCACGGCAGCAGCAGAAGCCACGTGCCGATCGGACGGTCGGCGCGGCTCAGCCGCAGATAGGGCCGCGACCAGGCCGGGGCACGGGTGTCGACCCAGTTGCCCTTGACGGCGTCGGCCACCTGTCCTTGATCGGACGTGTCGGTCATGGAGGGCCCCCGATGGACAGCAAGGTCAGGCTGCACATAGCCGGTCCGCTCGGGGCGGGGCAATCGGTCGGGATCGAGAAGGCGCAGGCGCATTACCTCTCGGGCGTGATGCGGCTGGGGCCGGGCGACACGCTGACCGTGTTCGACGGCGTCTCGGGCGCATGGCGCGCGCGGATCGAGACGGTGTCGAAGCGCGGCGGCGTGCTGATCTGCGAGGACCCGGTGGCCCCGCAGCGCGATCCGCCGGACCTCTGGCTGTGTTTTGCGCCGATCAAGAAGGCCCGGACGGATTTCATCGTCGAGAAGGCGACCGAGCTGGGTGCCGCGCGCATCCAGCCCGTCACCACGCGGTTCACCAATTCCGAGCGCATCCGCCGCGACCGCCTGCAGGCCCATGCCGTCGAGGCGGCCGAGCAATGCGGCGGCACCTTCGTCCCCGAGGTGGCCGAGCTGGTCACGCTGGACCGGTTGCTGGACGGCTGGCCCGAGGGCCGCGCGCTGATCTTCGCGGACGAGGCACTGTCGGACGATCCCGACTGGGCCGGCGACGGTACGGCCGCGGCGATACCGCCGGCGCCCGCAGCGATCCTGATCGGACCCGAAGGCGGTTTCGCGGATGCGGAGCGCGCCCGCATCCGCGCCATGCCGCAGGCCGCGCCGATCGCGCTCGGCCCCCGCATCCTGCGCGCCGACACGGCGGCGGTCGCGGCCCTGACGCTCTGGCAATCGGCGCGGGGCGACTGGTGAGCGCACCGCGCCTCCTCGTGCTGACCGCGACGAATAGCGTCCACGCGGTCGTTCTCCGGCGCGGCCCGTCGCATCGTGTGGCAAGCTGGGGCTGGAACCGCGCCACGGGTACGCTCAGCTTCGGGCAATGGCTCTCGGGGCGGATTTTCCCCTTCCGCTCGGATCTCGCGCCGGACGGCGCGCATCTGGTCTATCTCGTGGATGGCGGGGCGACGGGCTACCGCACGGTGGTCAGCCGCGCGCCCTATCTCCACGCCATCGCGCAGGTGACGCAGACCGACGGCTGGCATGGCGGCGGGGCCTTCACGGCTGACGGCGCGCTCTGGCTCAACGGAACGGGGGCCCTGCCCGATTGCCCGCGCGAGATCCGCGTGACGGAGGACGCGCGGGCCTACCCGCCTACGAGCGACGGATTTCACATGGGCAACCTCCAGGTGACCAAACTCATGCGGCGCGGCTGGGTCCATGTCTCGGGCACGGGCTACGACGCGGTGCTGACCCGCGACCTCGCTGGCGGCTGGCGGCTGGGGCAGCGTTTCGTGCTCGGGACCGAAGACCGCGCACAGATTACGGCGCGCTACGACCTCGTCGATCCCTCGGGTGCGGCAATGCCCCAGCCGGACTGGGACTGGGCCGAGCCCTGGGGCGATGGCTTGCACGTCACGGCCGGGGGCCACATCTGGCAGATGGAGGCGCCCGACGCGCCGCCCGCCCCGCTGCACGATCTCGGCGGCCCCCTGCCGCCGCCCGTGCGCGCGCCCTATGACGACCGCCCCGAGGTGCCCCGATGATCCGCCCCGAAGCCACCGCGACGATCCTGCGCTGGCGCGAGGCGGTGCTGGGCGGCGCGGCGATCCTCTGGGGCGGCTGGCTGGTGGCGGCGTCATCGGGGCTGCCCGCGCTTTTCGGGATCGCGCTGGTGCTCGTGGGCGCGGTCCTGGCGCTCTCGGGGGTGCGCCACGCGCGGTTCCGGACCGAGGCCGAGGCGCCGGGCATCGTCGAGGTCGTAGAGGGTCGGATCACCTATCTCGGGCCGGTGATGGGCGGGACGGTCGCGCTGGACGAGTTGGCCGAGCTGGCCTTTCGCCGCTCGTCCGGGGGCGAAGCGTTCTGGCGGCTGACCCCGTTGTCGGGCGCGGCCGTCTTCATCCCCGAGGGCGCGAAGGGGGCCGAGGCGCTGCTCGACGCGCTGGCCCCGCTGCCCGGCTTCGATGGCGGCGCGATGGTGCGCGCGGTGCAGGGGCGCACACCCGGCCTCGCGATCCTGTGGCGCAGGCGGGGCGCGGCCGCCTTGACTTGACCCCGCCCGGCGCTCACTCGTCCGGGACGAGATGCGACCGAAAGGCCCCTGCCCCATGTCCATTCCCCAATCCGGCGGCGGCCCGATCACCGACCCCGCGCAACTGGCCGAATACATGGCCTCCGGCTGCAAGCCGAAGGACACGTGGCGCATCGGGACCGAGCACGAGAAGTTCGGCTTCTGCGTCGATACGTTGAAGCCCCTGCCCTATGACGGCGACCGCTCGATCCACGCCGTGCTCGCGGGTTTGCGCGACCGCTTCGGCTGGACCCCCGTCGAGGAGGGCGGCCACCTGATCGGGCTCGAGAAGGGCGGCGCCAATGTCTCGCTGGAACCGGGCGGCGCGCTGGAGCTGTCGGGTGCGCAGGTCGAGACCATCCACCAGACCTGCGACGAGGTGAACGACCACCTGCGCGAGGTGCGCAGCATCGCCGACGAGATCGGCGTGAAGTTCATCGGGCTGGGCGCCGCGCCGGTCTGGACCCATGACCAGATGCCGCTGATGCCCAAGGGCCGCTACAAGCTGATGGACGCCTACATGGACAAGGTGGGCACCATGGGAAAGGTCATGATGCGCCGCACGACGACGGTGCAGGTGAACCTCGACTTCGCCTCCGAGGCGGACATGGTCAAGAAGCTGCGCGTGGCGCTCAGCCTGCAATCGGTCGCGACGGCGCTTTTTGCCAACTCGCCCTTCTTCGAGGGCAAGCCCAACGGTCACAAGTCCTGGCGAAGCCGCGTCTGGCGCGATCTCGACGCATCGCGGACCGGCATCCCCGCCTTCGCTTTCGAGGACGGGATGGGGTTCGAGCGTTGGGCCGATTACGCGCTCGATGTACCGATGTACTTCGTCTACCGCGACGGCACGTATATCGACGCGCTGGGCATGTCGTTCCGCGATTTCATGCGGGGCGAGCTGCCCGCGTTGCCGGGTGAGGTGCCGACGCTGTCGGATTGGGCCGATCACCTGACGACGCTCTTCCCCGAGGCACGGATCAAGAAATACATGGAGATGCGCGGCGCCGATGGCGGGCCGTGGCGACGGCTCTGCGCGCTGCCGGCCTTCTGGGTCGGACTTATGTACGACGAAAGCGCGCTCGACGCGGCCTGGGACCTGGCCAAGAACTGGGACCAGGAGACGCGGTTGGCGCTTCGCGTGGCGGCCAGCGAAGACGGGCTGCAGGCCGAGGCGGGCGGCGTGAAGATGCACGACCTCGCGCGCGAATGCCTCGCCATCGCCGAAGCAGGTCTCGTGGCGCGGGGCAAGGCCGGGGCCGGCGGGCTGGTGCCCGACGAGACGCACTTCCTCAACGCCCTCAAGGAGAGTGTCGAGACCGGCAAGGTCCCCGCCGACGAGCTTCTGGACGACTATCACGGCAAGTGGGGCGGCGACCTCGACCGGATCTATGCCGAGCGGAGCTACTGAGGGGCTGACGTCACCGCCAGGTCGTCGAGAAAGGCCATCACCTTGGCCGCGGGCATTTCGCAGGGGCGCAGACGCGGCCCCGCCTCCAGCCGGTAGAGGTTGAGCGAGACGTAATCCGCGCCATCGAGACTGCGCGCCACCAGCTTCTCGGACGCCCCGCCCGCATGGAGCGCGCGCGTCACCAGCCAGTCGCGCCCCAAGGCACGCCCACGGAATCCGCCGACCGGAAGCGTGTCCAACAGATCGGCGGCGCGCGCGGCGTCGCTCAGCGGTCGACCTTCGGGATCGAACTGGACGCGACGGGTCCGGTCTCGGCCTGGCCCAGCGCGCCGGGTGCCAGCGGATCAGGTCCGAAGCGGTTCGGCCCCTCGGTGCCCCGCCGGATCCAGAACGCGAAGATCAGGATCAGCCCACCGATCAGCGGCACGAGGCAGAGAAGCATCCACCAGCCGCTCCGGTCCCGGTCATGGAGCCGGCGGATGGCGACGGCGATCGAGGGGACGATGATTGCAAGCGCGAAGACGAAGCCGAACAGGCCGTTCACGTCGCCGTCCTCGTTCACGCCGAAGATTACACGGTCGATAAGAGAGATCGCGAGCCCGGCCACGAGCGTGAACAGGTAGAACCACCAGAATTCCGACCGGGCCGCGCGTCCCGAGAAGGTGGCGTATTTCTCGCGCAGGACCGTGCGCACCGCGTCCGTGAAGGTCATCTCAATCTCCGAGCCGAATGCGCGCGATCATGTCAGAGGATGCGCGGTTGTCAAAGTCCGGTGGGCCCGGGTCCGGTCGGTCGAGGGACATCATTTCTGGCCGATCTTCGGTTCGGTCCCGGCGGCGATTCGGCTGATATTGGCGGTGTGGCGGTAGAAGATGAGGGCCGCCAGCGCCGCGCAGAGAAGCGCCGCGCGCGGGTCGATCCAGAATGCCCAGAGCGGGGTCGAAGCCGCCGCGACGAGGGCCGCGAGCGAGGACATGCGCAGGACGGCGGCCACCGCGAGCCACGTCGCGCAGGCCGCGAGGCCCAGCGGCCATGCCAGCGCCAGCAGCGTCCCGAGGAAGGTCGCCACGCCCTTGCCGCCGTGAAAGCGCAGATAGATCGGGAAGCAGTGCCCGAGGAAGGCCGCGAAACCCGCAAGTTGGGCCGCGTCCTCGGCCAGGAGTGCGCGGGCAATCAGCACGGCCGCCCCGCCCTTCCCGGCATCCCCGATCAGCGTCAGGAGTGCGGCGGGCTTCGAGCCGGTCCTGAGCACGTTGGTCGCGCCGATATTGCCAGACCCGATCGCCCGCAGGTCGCCCAGCCCGAAGAGCCGCGCCATCACGATGCCGAAGGGGACGGACCCGAGCAGGTAGGCGAGGACGGCCGTCACGGCGAGGAGGACGGGGGGCGTGACGATCTCAGGCATGGGCGGTCGCCTCGCCGTGGACGCGCGTGCCGCCGACCCAGGTGCCATGGACGCGGCCCTGCATCCGGGCGCCGTCGAAGGGCGTGTTCTTCGACTTCGACGCCATCGTCCAGCGGTCCAGCACGAAGGGCGCATCGGGGTCGAAGAGCACGAGATCGGCGGGCGCGCCGGGCGCCAGCGTCCCGCCCTCCAGCCCGAGGCGGCGGGCGGGTGCGGTCGACATCGCGCGCCAGAGCGTCGGAAGGTCGATCATGTCCGCATGGACGAGGCGGAGCGCGGCAGGCAGCAGCGTCTCGAGGCCGACGGCCCCGGGGGCCGCCTCCTCGAAGGGGCGGCGCTTCGATTCCTCGTCCTGCGGCGTGTGCATCGACGAGACGATGTCAATCTCGCCCGCCGCCAGCGCCTCGGCGATGGCGATGCGATCGGTCTCCTCGCGCAAGGGCGGGACTAGTTTGAAGAACGTGCGATAGTCGGCGACGTCCATCAGGTTGAGCGTCAGGTGATGGATCGAGGTGCCGAACGTTGTGTCGAGGCCCGCGTCCCGCGCACGCCGCAGCGCGGGCAAGGCCGTGGCACTGGTGATCTGGTCAGCATGCCAGCGCGCGCCGGTGGCCTCGACCAGGGCGAGGTCACGCTCCAGCCCCAGCCGTTCGGCCAGGGGCGAGACGCCGGGAAGACCCCGCAGCGACGCGAACTTGCCCGATGTCATCGCGGCCCCCGCCGACAGGCCCGGATCCTGCGGGTGCCCGATCACCAGCGCGCCCATCGACCGCGCATAGGTCAGGCAGCGGGTCAGGACCTTGGTGTCGGCGGTGACATGCGTGCCGTCGGTGAAGGCGACCGCGCCCGCATCCATGAGAAACCCGATCTCGACCATCTCGCGACCGGCGCGGCCCCGCGTCAGGGCGGCCATGTGCCGAACGCGCACCGGGGCGTCGGCGGCGCGGGCGCGGGCCTGGTCCAGCATCTCCGGGCTATCGATCGGGGGCTGAGTGTCGGGGCGGCAGACGATTGTGGTGACGCCGCCTGCCGCGGCAGCGGCGCCAGCGGTGCGAAAGCTCTCCTTGTGGCGCTCGCCCGGCTCCCCGACCTTGACGCCGACATCCACGAGACCCGGTGCCAGGCAGCGGCCCCGGCAATCGATTACCTCGGCCGCGGGACCGGCGGCGGCGATGCGTCCATTCTCGATCCGGAGTTCGCCGCGCGTGTCGGTGCCCGCGACGGGGTCGATCAGGCGGGCATTGGTGAAGAGCGTGGCGGCCATGCCGCCGGTGCTAGCGGGGCCGCGCCCGCCGCGCAACGCCTCAGAGGATCGCCACCAGCAGCCCCGCGAGGACGAGCGCGCCCAGCACGATCCAGACGATCGTCTTCTGCTGGAGCGGCGTTCCGGTCGCGGCGCCGGGCGTGGCGATGCGCGGCTCGCGCGCGGCGGGCGGCAGGGTGACGGGCGTGTCGTCGGCCTGCGCGGTGCTGTAGCTGCCGATATGGGTCAGCTCGGGACGCGGGGTCAGCGTCGCGACACCATCGACCGCGCGAGGCGCCAGCACGACCACGTCGCCCGAGAGCGCGTCCAGCCGGGCGGCATCGGCGGAGAGCGCGTCTGCGGGGATGTCATGGGCTTGCGCGAGATAATCACGAAGCGTCATCGGCGCGATATCGTCGATGGCGAAGACCTCGGCATAGGTCGCGTCGACCGATGCGCCCAGCGCCGTCTCCAGCGGCAGGGCATCGGCGGGCGGGTCGGTGAGCTGCGACAGATAGGTCTGATGCGCGAGACGCAGGGGGCCGTCGGAGACGGAGAAGACGTGGATGCGCGGGTCGTTCGGGGGCAGCGTCAGGGTCATGTCGGGCCTCGTGGGGTGCGGGTGTTCCACCCACCCAACGCACGAGCCCGCGTCAGGGTTCGGACGCCATCGCGCGCAAGGCCAGACCGTAGACCGCACGGGGGTCGTCCAGCGCGTCGAAGCCCAGGCGGCGGGTCGAGGTCTCGCCGTCGCTGTCGCGCTCGACCCGGTTGATGAACTGCACGCCGCCGCCCGGTCCGTCGGTCAGGGTGATCGCCTCGGGATCGAGGACGATCCGCGTCAGCTTGAGCGCGAACCAGCGGGTCGCCACGTAGGCCGCCCGGTCGGTCAGCGCGTAGCGGATGCGCCGGGGGCCGAGGCGGTGGTGAAGGGCCGGGCCAAGAATCATGGCGAGGCCCACGCCGAGGAACGGCAGCGCGAAACAGGCGAGCGCGATCGCGCCGGCGACGTTCCACGGGTTCGGCGCGAGGAATGCGGCGGCGGTGGACAGCGTCGCGATACCGGCGGCGAGGAACGGGATGCCGAACGCGGCGATCAACAGCGTCGCCCAGGTGAGCATCGGACGCGACCCCGGCGCGCCGGTCCAGAGGATCCGCTCACCCGGTCCGATCACGTCGTGCCACTCGGTCTCCATACCCGGTGGGCTAGCGCGCGATTCGGGCGAATTCGCGGCCACGGGACGCGGCCCCGGCGGGTCGTCCCGCGGGGCTTGGAGTGGGCTCGGGTTCGACGCGGGGTCGAGGGTGAGGACGGCGCCGCCCTCGGTCGAGGGGCGGTTCCTTCGGGCCTGCCGGGGCGTTCAACCCCCGGCGTCCGGGCCTATCGCGCGATTCCCCCGTGTCCGGCGGCGTGACCCGCCCGACCCATGGAACCTGTCCTTCATGTCGTCGACGGGATCGTTCTTGGGGCGAGCGGTTAAGGAAAGGTGAAAGCAAGGCGAGCGGGCCGAACCCGTAGGATCAGTCGCGCAGCATCGCGTCGCGCTCGCGGACGATCAGCCGGTGGACGGCTGCCGCCTCGGCGATGCGCTCGAAACCGATCCGCCGCTGCCGCGTCCGGGTCTGGCCATCGGGATCGCGACGTTGCCACGCCTCGCGGGCGAAAAGGACCGTGGGCGGGTCGCCGTCGATCAGTTCGACCTCCTCCTCGGGCGTGATCGCATAACTCCTGAGTCGACGCGCGCCGATCCGCGGTTCGGTGGCGATGAACCCGCGTCGGTTCGTCAGCGTGTAGACCGTGCCCGCCAGACGAACGCTGTCGCCGATCAGCGCCCAGAGCGTCAGTCCAAGTCCCGGAAGAAGGAAGATCACCCCGATCAGCCACCACGGACCGGGCGTTCGCGAACCGATCACCATCACGGCGACGGCGACCCCGGCAAAGACGAGGCCGAGGGACGCCATCGCGACTATCGGCAGATCGGGACGCCAGCGCGGATCGGGCCGCCCCTGCCAGAGGATCGTCTCGCCCTTCTGCAGAAGGTCGTCCCAGGTTGTGGCAATCATGCCTCGGACTTCAGGTTCGCCGCCAGAAGGTCCATCGCGGCCATGCGGACGGCGACGCCCATCTCGACCTGTTCCTGGATCACCGAGCGATTGATGTCGTCGGCCAGCGTTCCGTCGATCTCGACGCCGCGGTTCATCGGGCCGGGATGCATGACGATGGCGTCGGGCTTGGCATGGGCCAGCTTGGCCGCGTCGAGGCCGTAGCGATGGTAATACTCGCGCTCGGACGGGATGAAGCCGCCATCCATGCGCTCGCGCTGGAGGCGGAGCATCATCACGACATCCGCGTCCGCCAGCCCCTCGGCCATGTCGTCGGTGACTTCGACGCCCAGCGCGCTCGCCTCGGCGGGCATCAGCGTGGGCGGCCCAACGAGCCGCACGCGGTTCTCCATCTTGCCCAGCAGGAGCAGGTTCGAGCGCGCGACGCGGCTGTGCGCGATGTCGCCGCAGATGGCCACGGTCAGGCGGTGCAGGCGGCCCTTGGCGCGGCGGATGGTCAGCGCGTCGAGCAGGGCCTGCGTCGGATGCTCGTGCCGCCCGTCGCCCGCATTGAGGACGGCGCAGTTTACCTTCTCGGCCAGAAGGTTGACCGCGCCTGAATGGGGATGGCGCACCACGAGGATGTCCGGGCGCATCGCGTTCAGCGTGAGCGCCGTGTCGATCAGCGTCTCGCCCTTGGTCAGGCTCGAGGCCTGCATAGCCATGTTCATCACGTCCGCCCCCAGCCGCTTGCCCGCGATCTCGAAGCTGGCCTGCGTCCGGGTGGAGTTCTCGAAGAACATGTTGATCTGCGTCAGCCCCGCCAGCGCATCGCCATGCTTGTCCCCGGCCCGCGTCGCCTCGGCGTAATGGTCGGCGCGGTCGAGCAGCGTGGTGATCTCGACCGGATGCAGCGGCTCGATCCCGAGGAGGTGGCGTTGGGTGAACATGGGCGGTTACTGCGGCGACGGACCGATGCGATCAAGCCCCCATCGCCCGACATCGGCATGCCCGGCCGCGTCCCGGGCCAAGGGGGGGACCGGGATGGACATCGCTTTCGCGATGGATGACCGGCTTCTCCGGTTTGCGATCGACCCCGCCCGAAGATTTTATCGTAGCGGGGGTCGGCGAAGTCTTTCTGGTGTTCCGCCGGACGTTCGCGCGGACGGCGTCTGCGCAGGTGGCGCCGGCGTGCCGGGAGATTTTCGACCGGGTGACCGCCGCGGCCGCCGGCCAGTCCGACTGGCCCCCGCGGACGAGACCCGTTAGCACTCCGCCCATGCTCGAGCCCATTTCCCCCGCAGCGCTGCGTGCCGCACTCGAATGGCAGCTCGAGATGGGCTGCGACGAGGCGATCGGGGAGGCGCCGCTCAATCGCTACGCCCTGCCCGATCGGATGCCGCCCGCCGCGTCCGCAGCGAACGTCACCGCTCCGGGCCCTGCCTCCGCCCCGATGGTCGCGCCCGCCGCCACCGATCCCGTAGCCGAAGCCGAGCGAATGGCCGCCGAGGCGGGCGACCTGGCCGCGCTCCAGGCCGCGCTCGCCGCCTATCCGTGGTGCGACCTGCGGCTGGGCGCGCGCAACCTCGTCTTCTCGGATGGCGACCCTGCGGCGCGCGTGATGATCGTGGGCGAGGCACCGGGCCGCGAAGAGGACCGCGCGGGCCGCCCCTTCGTCGGGCAGGCGGGGCAACTTCTGGACCGGATGCTGGCCGCCATCGGCATGTCGCGCGACAGCGAGGCCCGCGACGCGGTCTACATCACCAATGTCCTGCCCTGGCGGCCGCCGTCGAACCGCGATCCCGAACCCGAGGAGACGGCGATGATGCTGCCCTTCGTGCGGCGTCACATCGCGCTGGCCGATCCCGAAATCCTCGTGCTGATGGGCAACCATGCCTGCGGCGCGCTGCTGGGCCGCAAGGGCATCACGAGGATGCGCGGCCACTGGGCCGAGGCCGAGGGGCGACCGGCGCTCCCGATGTTGCACCCGGCCTACCTTCTGCGCCAGCCCGCCGCCAAGCGGGACGCCTGGGCGGATCTTCTGTCGCTCGCGGCGCGGCTGCGCGCCTGACGCGTCCTGTCGACACGGACGGCTGCGCATTGACCCCGGCGGCGCGGTGCTACCTGTTACGGGCCACGTCTACGACCGAGGATCACCGATGACCTACACGCCCCCCGCCGTCTGGGAAAACACCGTCTCCGGCGGCAAGTTCGCCAACATCAACAGCCCCACGGCCGGCGCGCGGCACGACAAGGACCTGCCCGTGGGCGAGCACCCGCTGCAGCTCTATTCGCTGGCGACCCCCAACGGCGTGAAGGTAACGGTCCTTTTGGAGGAGCTTCTGGAGGCCGGGCATGATTGCGAATACGACGCTTGGCTGATCGACATCTCGGAGGGCGACCAGTTCTCGACGGGCTTCGTGGACGTGAACCCCAATTCGAAGATCCCCGCGCTGTTCGACCGCACCAAAGGCGCGAACGTGCGCGTCTTCGAGAGCGCCGCGATCATGCTTCACCTCGCCGAACGTCACCGGGCCTTCCTGGGCGATTCGCGCCCCGAGATGCTGTCCTGGCTGTCCTGGCAGATGGGATCGGCCCCGTTCCTCGGCGGCGGCTTCGGTCATTTCTACGCCTATGCGCCAGAGAAGCTGGAATATCCGATCGACCGCTACGCGATGGAGGCCAAGCGCCAGCTCGACGTGCTCGACCAGCATCTGGAGGACAACGAGTGGATGGCGGGCAGCTATTCCATCGCCGACATGGCGATCTGGGCGTGGTACGGCCAGCTCTGCCTCGGGCGGCTCTACGAGGCGGCCGAGTTCCTCGCGGTTCGTGAATACGAGCACGTCATGGAATGGGCCAAACGGATCGACGCGCGACCCGCCGTGCGCCGGGGCCGGATGGTGAACCGCGCCTTTGGCGACGACGAGAGCCTGAAGCTGCCCGAGCGCCATTCGGCGAAGGATTTCGAGCGTTGATCTGACGGATCGCCGCATCGCGAATGCGGCGACCGGGCGGGGGGCCAGCCCCCCGCACCCCCCGGCATATTTGAGGAACATCGAAGACATGACCGAGCGCGCGTTCCTGCCCTGCCGCATCGCCGTGCTGACGGTGTCCGACACGCGGACGCCCGAGGACGACCGGTCGGGCGACACGCTGGTCGCGCGGCTGGAGGCGGCGGGGCACGTGCTGGCGGACCGGGCGATCTGTCCCGACGACCGGGTGGCCATCGGCGAGCATCTGGCGCGCTGGTGCGGCGAGGACGCGATCGACGTGGTGATCTCGACCGGGGGGACGGGGCTAACGGGGCGGGATGTGACGGTCGAGGCGCATCGCGACGTCTACGAGAAGGAGATCGACGCCTTCGCCACGATGTTCACCCTCGTCAGCATGAAGAAGATCGGGACGAGCGCGGTGCAGTCGCGCGCCTGCGCGGGGGTGGCGCAGGGGACGTATCTCTTCGCGCTGCCCGGCTCGCCCTCGGCCTGCCGGGACGCCTGGGACGAGATCCTCGTCCACCAGCTCGACTACCGCCACATGCCCTGCAACTTCGTCGAGATCATGCCGCGTCTCGACGAGCACCTGCGACGGAAGTGATGCGCGCCTGCGTGTGACTTTGGATAACGCAGCGGTCGCATTATCTATGACGTGGTACGAAACCCGGAGATGACATGCGCTTTCTCGGTCGCAGCCTGACGGCCCTCTTCCTCGCCGCGCTGACGGTGGGCCTCCTGGGCTGGGCGGCACAGATCACGCTGTCGGCGCTCGAGGATCGTGCCGCGCGCGACGGGGATGGCCCGCCAGCCCGTGAGCGCGTGCTGGCCGCCAATGTCGTCACCGCCGAGGCCGGTCGGATCGTGCCGACCCTGACCGCCTTCGGCGAGGTCCGCGCCCGCCGCGTGCTGGAGCTGCGTGCGCCGGTCGGGGGCCGTGTCGTCGAACTGGCCGACGGGTTCGAGGAAGGCGGCACGGTCGAGGCCGGGCAGATCCTGATGCGGATCGACCCGAGTGCCGCGGAGGCCGACCTGTCGGTGGCCCGGGCCGATCTCGCCGGGGCCGAGGCGGAACTGCGCGACGCTGCGCGGGGGCTGGAGCTCGCACGGGCGGAGCTGGCCGGGGCCGAGGCGCAGCGCGACCTGCAGCGTCAGGCGCTGGATCGGCAGGCGGACCTCTCACAACGCGGGGTCGGATCGACCGCGGCGGTTGAAGTGGCGGAGCTTGCGCTGTCGGCGGCCGAACAGACGATCCTGTCGCGGCAAGGCACCATCGCGCAGGCCGAGACCCGGATCGACGCCGCGAACCTCTCGGTCGAGCGCGGCCGGATCGCGGTGGCCCAGGCCGAGCGCGACCTCGACGACCGCTCGCTCCGGGCGGAATTCGCGGGCCAGCTCTCGGACGTGTCGGTGCTGCGCGGCGGGCTGGTGAACGCCAACGAGCAGGTCGCGACTCTGATCGACCCCTCCGAGCTGGAGGTGGCGTTCCGTCTTTCGGCGGCACAGCACGCGCGGCTTCTTTCGGAAACCGGCGCCTTGGTCGGGGCGCCCGTGCGCGCGGTGCTCGACGTGCAGGGCCTGCTGCTGGAGGCCGCAGGCACCATCACGCGCGAGAGCCCGGCCGTCGGCGAAGGACAGACCGGGCGACTGGTCTTTGCACGCTTGGCCGGGGTGGACGGCTTCCGACCCGGCGATTTCGTCCGGGTCGAGGTCGAGGAGCCGGCGCTGGTCGATGCGGTCCTGCTGCCGTCGACGGCGCTGTCGGCCCAGGGCAGCGTGCTGGTGCTCGGCGCGGAGGACCGGCTGGAGGCGGTTGACGTCACGCTCCTGCGGCGGCAGGGCGACGACGTGCTGGTCCGCGGCGAGATCGACGGCCGCGAGGTCGTGGTCGAGCGCGGCCCGGCACTGGGCGCGGGCATCCGCGTCCGGCCGCTGCGCGACGGTGCGCCGCCCGAGCCCGAGGAGATGGTGACGCTCGACGACGAGACCCGCAGCCGTCTCAAGGCCGTGGTCGAGGCCAACACCCGCCTGCCCGACCCGGTCAAGGCACGGATGCTGGCGCGGCTGGACGAGGCCGAGGTACCCGCCGAGATGGTCCAGCGCCTCGAAGCGCGGTCCGGCGGCTGATGCGCATCCTCGGCTACTTCACGCGCCACAGGACGGCGGCGAACCTTCTGCTGGTGCTGATGCTGGCCGCGGGTGCGCTGGCCCTGCCGAACATGCGCGCGCAGTTCTTTCCCGATGTGGTCGTGGACGATGTGGACGTCACGGTGGTCTGGGACGGGGCCGGCGCCGAGGATGTCGACCTGGGGATCGCGCAGGTGCTGGAGCCCGCGCTTCTCGCCGTCGAGGGGGTCACCGACAGCCGTGCCACCAGCCGCGAGGGCCGCGCCTCGGTGACGCTGGAGTTCGAGCCGGGCCGCGACATGGCGAATGCGGCGGCGGACGTGCAGGCGGCGGTGGATGCGCTGACGACGCTGCCCGACGGGGCCGAGGATGCCGATGTCCGTCAGGGCGGCTGGACCGACCGGGTGACCGACGTGATCCTGACCGGGCCGGTGGGTGTCGATCAGTTGGCGCGACTGACGGATGCGTTCACGACGCGGCTGTTTGCGGCGGGGGTCACGCGGACCACGATCCGGGGCGTGGCGGCCCCCGAAATCGTCGTAGAGGTGCCGACCGTCGCGCTCCTGCGCTACGATGTGACCCTGTCGGAGATCGCGGACGCCATCGCCGCCCAGAGCCGGGCCGATCCCGCAGGCGACGTCTCGGGGGCGAACGCGCGGGTGCGCACGGGCACCGATCGCCGCGACCCCGCCCAGATCGAGGACGTGGTGATCCGACGCGACGGCGACGGAACCGCGTTGACCGTGGGCGATGTCGGGCGCGTGACGTCCGAGGGCGTGGACCGGGACCGGGCCTATTTCGTCGGCGACGACCCCGCGATCAGCCTGCGCGTGGACCGCAGCGCCGAGGGCGATGCCATCGCACTGCAACGGCAGGTCGAGGAAGTCGCCGCCGAGATCGTCGCGGCCGCGCCCGACGGCGTGCGCATCGACCTCATCCGCACGCGGACCGAGGCGATCACCGGGCGCATCGACATCCTCGTGGACAACGCGGTGCTGGGGCTGGGGCTGGTGGTGATCCTGCTCTTCCTGTTCCTCAACGCGCGCACGGCCTTCTGGGTCGCCGCGGGCATCCCGGTGGCGATGTTCTCGGCCATCGCGCTGATGTGGCTGGCCGGGCTGACGATCAACATGGTGTCGCTCTTCGCGCTGATCATCACGCTGGGGATCGTGGTCGACGACGCCATCGTGGTGGGCGAACACGCCGATTTCCGCGCCCGGCGGCTGGGGGAGGACCCGGAGACGGCGGCCGAGAACGCCGCCCGCCGGATGTTCACGCCGGTCTTCTCGGCCACGCTGACGACCGTGATCGCGTTCTTCGGCCTCGTCGCCATCGGCGGGCGGTTCGGATCGCTGATCGCGGATATCCCGTTCACCGTGATCGTCGTGCTGATCGCATCCCTGATCGAGTGCTTCCTGATCCTGCCGCATCACATGGCCGGCGCGCTCAAGCATCGCGAGCCGAAGGGCTTCGACCGGACGCGGGCCACCGTGGGGGCCGTCGCACTGACCGTGTTCACCGTGGCGGGGGTAACGCTCCTCTGGGTGGCGGCGCATTTCGTGGCCTGGCGGGCCGGGCTGACCGAGGCGGGGCCGCGCCTGACGCCCGCCGGTCTGTCGCTGCCGCTGGCTGCTGGCGGTGCGCTGGCCTTCGCACGGCTGACGGGGTTGATCGGCGACCGGCAGGCGCTCTGGTCGCGGCTGTTGCGGCACGGGATCGACGTCGTCTCGACCACGGTCAATTCGGGCTTCGAATGGGTGCGCGAGCGGATGTTCCGCCCCCTCGTCCGCCTCGCCATCCATGCCCGCTACCCGGTCGCGGCGGCGGCGATCGTGCTCTTGTCGACGCAGGCCGCCCTCTTCATGCGCGGCGACGTTCAATGGCGCTTCTTCAATGCCCCGGAGCGCGGCTCGGTCACGGGCAATTTTGCGATGGCCGACAATGCCACCCGCGCCGACACCATCGCGCAGATGCGCGAATTGCAGCGCGCGGCGACCGATCTGGGCGCCGCCTATGCCGAACGCTATGGCGTCGATCCGCTCGCCTATGTCATCGCCGAGATCGGCGGCAATACCGGCCGCCCGCTGGCCTCGGCGGACGAGAAGGATGCCGACCAGCTTGGCGCAATCTCGATCGAGCTGATCGACGCGGATCTGCGCCCCTATTCCAGCTTCCAGTTCGTCGGCGAGTTGCAGGAGACGGCGCGGCAGCTGCCCCTGACCGAGGAGATCAGCTTTCGCGGCTGGCGGTCCGGGCCCGGCGGCGACGCGCTCGGCGTGAATTTCTTCGGGGCCGATTCCGCCTCGCTGAAGGGTGCCGCCGAGGACCTGAAAGCCGCGATGGCGCGCTTTCCCGAAGTGTCGGGCCTCGAGGACACGCTGCCCTACGACAAGGACGAGTTGATCCTGGAGCTGACGCCGCAAGGCGAGGCGCTGGGCTTCGATATCGACGCGCTGGGCCGCGTGCTGCGCGACCGGCTGGGCGGGATCGAGGCGGCGACCTTCCCCGACGGGCCGCGCACCGGCGCGATCCGCGTCGAGCTGCCCGAGGGCGAGATCCGGGCCGATTTCCTCGACGAGTTGCGCCTCGCAGCACCGTCGGGCGGCGGGGCCGTCGCGCTCGCCGACATCGTCACGGTCGCAACGCGCTCGGGCTTCGCGTCTGTGAACCGCGAGAACGGCGTCCAGTTCGTCGGCGTCGCGGGCGAGCTGAACCAGGACGACGCCGCACGCGCCGCCGAGATCCGCAGCATCATGACCGAGGAGATCCTGCCCGAGATCGCGTCGCTCCGGCAGGTCGAGTGGCGCGTCTCGGGGCTGGCTGAGCAGGAGAACCAGTTCCTGACCGACGCGACAGTCGGCCTCGTGTCCTGCCTTCTGGGCATCTACCTGGTGCTGGCCTGGATCTTCTCGTCCTGGACGCGGCCGGGCGTGATCATGGCCGTCATCCCCTTCGGGCTGATCGGTGCGGTCTGGGGACATTGGTTCTGGGACGTGCCGCTCTCGATGTTCTCGATCGTCGGGCTGATCGGGATGACCGGGATCATCATCAACGATTCGATCGTGCTGGTGACCACGGTGGACGAATACGCGCAGGACCGCGCGATCCGGCCCGCCATCGTCGACGCGGTCTGCGACCGACTGCGGCCGGTCCTGCTGACGACGCTGACGACGGTCCTGGGGCTCGCCCCGCTGCTCTACGAGACCTCCAGCCAGGCGCAGTTCCTGCGACCGACGGTCATCACGCTGGCCTACGGGCTGGGCTTCGGAATGGTGCTCGTGCTGGTGCTCGTTCCGGCGATCCTGGCGATGGGCCACGATGCCGCGCGGATGGGCACGGCGCTGCGCCGCATGGCCCGCCTGCCCGCGCGCCGCAGGGGCCGGGGCGTCGGCCTTCTGGGACTGGCGCTGGGCACGGCGATCATCGGCTGGGGCGTGGCGACGCTGGGCTGGACGCTGGCGACGGGGACGACGGCGGTGCCGCTGCCGGTCGAGGGCGTGCCGGAGGCGCTTGCGCTCTTCCTTGCAGGCGTGGCCACGCTCCTTCTCGTGACATGGGGCCTGACGGCGGCGGTACTGGCCGTACGTCGCCCGCGGCGGCCCGCCTAGAACGCCTCGGGGCGTGCCTCGCGCGCCATGTGGTCGAGCACGGCGTTCACGAAGCCGGCTTCCTTGCCCTCGGGGAAGAACGCGCGCGCGACTTCGACGAACTCGTTGATCACGACCTTGGGCGGCGTCTGCGTCACCAGAAGCTCGCCCCCTGCGGCCCGGAACACGGCCCTGAGCGTCGGGTCGATGCGCCCGAGCGGCCACTTGGCCACGAGCGCGCGGTCGGTGAGCTGGTCGATCCGCGTCTGTTCGGCGACGGCGGCTTCGAGCAGCGCGCGGAAGAGATCTACATCGCCTTCCGAGAAGGCGCCCTCGTCCGTGACCATGCCGAAGCGATGGTCCTCGAACTCGACCCGCACGGCGTCGAGCGTCTGCGCCATGGCCTCCATCTGAAACAGCGCCTGCACCGCGTAGAGGCGGGCGGCGGATTTCATGCGGCGGCGAAGCGCCCGTCTGTCGTCGGCGGAGGTGTTCGGCATGGCGGCGACCTATGGCCCGCCGCGGGGCGGGTCAAGCGAGAGCGTGGGGTCGGATCGCGGGCCATTCTGCACGCCAGCCCAAGCACCTTTCCTTCGTACGAAGGAAAGGAGAGATTATTCGTACGAATAATCTTCAGGAACGTTTCTCGGATCGGGGCGGTCGGCGCATGCATGACCGCCTGCGGCGGCCGCACCGGCCTCGCATGCTCGTCCGTCGGGAACGTCTTCCCGCGCAACGGCCTAACCGCCAAACCTTTCGAAATCGCAAACGCTGCTCAGGCGACTGTCGGACCCTTCCGCGCCGCATCGTGCTGGAAGCTGCCGGGTCGGAAACCGATGCCCTTCGTTTCCGTCGTCAGCACGCGCTGCAGATGGACCAGGTGCAACGCCGCCGCCGCCGCGCCGCCGGCGGTGTCCAGCCGCTCCGCATCGGCCCGCTCCTCGGCCTGTTCCATGTTCTCGACGGTGATGATCCCGTTGCCGATACAGGCCCCGGCCAGCCCCAGCGTCGCGATCGCCCGCGCGCTCTCGTTCACGACCACGTCGTAATGCGACGTCCGCCCCCGGATCACGCAGCCGAGCGCCACGTAGCCGTCGAAATCCGCCTGTCGGTGCGCGATCCCGATGGCGGTCGGAAGCTCCAGCGAGCCGGGCACCTCGATCGTCTCGTGGGTCGCGCCGGCCCGTTCGATCACGGCGCGGGCCGAGGCCAGTTGCGCCGTCGAAATCGCGCCGTAATAGGGCGCGATGACGATCAGGATCTTCGGCGCCTCGTCGAAGCGCGGCAGGTCGAGCACGTTGTCGGAATGTCCGGCCATCGTTCAGGCCTCCTTGGGGATGGCGCGCGTGCCGGTGATCGTCAGGCCGTAGGCATCGAGCCCCACGACCTTCGGCGCGCCCGAGTTGGTCACCAGTTCCATCTCGTGGATGCCGAGGGCAGCGAGGATCTGCGCGCCCAGCCCGTATTGCCGGAGCTTCTGCGGGCTGACCCCGCCGGGGTCGAGCTTCATCTCGGTGTCGCGCAGCAAGACGACCACGCCGCGCCCCTCCTCGGCGATGACCTGCATGGCACCGGCCAGGTCGCTGTCGCCGATGCCCAGCGCGTCCTCCATCGGGTTCATCGCGTGCATCCGCACCAGCACGGGGGCCTGCGCGATGTCGCCCTTGGTAAGGACGATATGTTCCGAGCCCTGCGTCTCGTCGGTGAAGACGCGCATCAGCCACTCGCCCCCGATCCGCGACGTGACCGGGTGGCTCGCCGTCTGGTTGACGAGGTTGTCGTGGCGGCGGCGGTAGGAGATGAGGTCGCTGATCGTGCCGATCTTCAACCCGTGCAGCTGCGCGAAGGCGATGAGGTCGGGCAACCGGGCCATCGACCCGTCATCCTTCATGATCTCGCAGATCACGCCCGTCGGGTTCAGCCCGGCCAGCCGCGCGATGTCGCAGGCGGCTTCCGTGTGGCCCGCGCGCACGAGGACCCCGCCGTCGCGGGCGCGGAGCGGAAAGACATGGCCCGGCGTCGCGATGTCCTGAGGCCCCTTGGAAGCGTCGATGGCGACGCTAACGGTGCGGGCGCGATCATGGGCCGAGATGCCGGTCGACACGCCTTCGCGAGCCTCGATGGACACGGTGAAGGCCGTCTCGTGGCGCGAGGAGTTCTGCGACGCCATCAGCGGCAGGCCCAGCGCGTCGATCCGCTCACCCGGCAGCGTCAGGCAGATCAGGCCGCGCCCGTGGGTCGCCATGAAGTTGATCGCGTCCGGCGTCGCCATCTGCGCCGGGATCACGAGGTCGCCCTCGTTCTCGCGGTCCTCGTGATCCACGAGAATGAACATCCGGCCGTTGCGCGCATCCTCGAGAATGTCCTCGATGGCCGAGATCACATCGGAATTCTCGCGCTCCACCGGGCCGGGCGCCTCGAAGGGAATGGGGTCTGCCATGGGGCACCTCCTGTCGGATGGCTTCCTAGCGGGCGGTGCGCACGGGGGCCAGTGCGCCTGCGCTCATTTGCTCTGCATCCGGCGCGCCATCTTCAGGACCTGACGCCGCGGCAGCAGTCCCAAGAGCCGGGTCGCGACCTTGAGCTGGCCTTCGTTGATCGCGACGAGTTCGCCCTTCATCATGGCGTCGTACCCGACCTTGGCGACGGCCTCGGGCGTACTGCCGCCCTTGGTCAGCGGGGTGCCCTCGAGGTCGGCGCGGGCGGCGAAATCGGTCGCGACGTAGCCGGGCGCGAGGACGGTCACGGTGACCCCGTCCTTGCGCATCTCCTCGTCGAGGGCCTGGCTGAAGCTGTTCACGAAGGCCTTCGACGCGAAATACGTCGCTTGGAGCGGTCCGGGCAGCATGCCTGCGGTCGATCCGACATTCAGGATCCGCCCCTGCCCCCGCGCGACCATGCGCGTTCCGATGGCGTGGCAGAGCGTCATCACGGCGGTGATGTTCACGTCGACCATGTTGAGGTCATCCGCCAGCGAGCGCTCCACGAACCGTCCGCGCCCGCCGAAGCCCGCGTTGTTGATGAGGATGTCGATCTCCTGCCCCTCGGTCGCCGCGAGGATGGTGGCGAGCCCCTCTTGCGTGCCGATATCGGCGGCGACCGGCGTGACGGTGGCGCCGTGCGCGTCTTTCAGTTCGCGGGCGAGCGTCTCGAGTTCCGGCAGGCGGCGGGCGGTCACGATGAGGTCGCCGCCGCGCTTGGCATGAAGGGTCGCAAGCGCGCGGCCGATGCCGCCCGAGGCGCCGGTGATCAATGCGAGGGTCATGTCGGTCTCCGTCTGGGTCCCTTCGGATATTGGACCGAACGGTTCGCGTTGAAAGGCGTCAGCCGAAATATCGCGCGGCGGGAACGTAGCCTGCGGCGCGTGCTGCGGCGCACCATTCGCGCTCGAACGCGGTGTCGCCGATCATGAGGACGGCGTCCGAGGGCAGCTTCCGGTCGGCCAGCACGGCGCGCAGATGCCGCCGCATCGCGCCCCAGCTATCGGTGAAACGCGGCGCGGGCGCGGCCCAGTCGAGCGGGTCTGGCGTCTCGGCAGCCAGCGGCGCATGCACCAGAACGCCGCGCGACGCGGCCACGTCCGAGAGTTTCGCGGCCCGCACGGCCTCGAGTTCGGCGCGGCGGATCATGCCGAGGGCGTTCGACGAGAAGAGGAGCGCCACGATGTCCCGCCCGGTGGCCGCCCGGACGCTGGCATAGGTGCCGTAATCGAGCCCCAGCGCCGCCGCCCGCCGGACGCGCAGGCGCACGACCTCGACCGGCATGACGTTCCCCATCACCGCGCGACGCGCGCGGCGCCACTGATGGAGCCGCCCGCGATAGCCCGCGGGATCCGTGCCGGAATTATGCCCGATGCCATGCGTCACGCACCAAGGCATGGGCCATCGGCGCGTGCCGGGCAAGTCGCGTCAGGCCGCGTCGCGGAGGATGGCCGCGATCTCGTCTTTGAGCGTCAGCCGCTGGCGCCGGAGCTCCAGCATATGGACGTCGGAGCACGGCTGCACGTTGGTTTCGGCGCGGTGAATCTCGCGGTTGAGCACGTGGTAGCGCTCGGCGAGCTTTGCAAAATGCGGCGCCTGGGCCTTCAGACGGGTGATGGTCTCGGCCTGATCGGGAAATTCCTCGGTCAGTTCGTGGGGCACATGGGACATGGGGCGGGCTCCGTTGCCGGGTTCGGGTCGCGGGCACCCTGACCCGCATCGGCGCGCGCCACCTTGATCCGGGTCAACCTTGGACGATCCAACCGACCGCGCGGCACGCGTCGCTACGGGCGCGGGCCGCGTCGGCGAACCCCATCCGGGGCGGGTGCAGGCGGCGCCTTCCATGGGCGTCCTCGGGATCGCGGCGGCATTCGACCCAGCCCGCGCCGTCCCGATTACGAGGATGTCGACGCAGCGGTCGCCGGTCGCATCCTCGATCGGCGCCTGGACGGTCACCCCGCCTCGGCCAGCCGCGCGACGTAGCGCGCCAGCGTGTCGATCTCGAGGTTCACGCGGTCGCCGGGGGCGGCGGTGCCCCAGGTCGTGACCTCCTGCGTGTGCGGGATCAGGTTGACGCCGAACTCCACACCCTCGACCTCGTTGACGGTCAGGGACGTCCCGTTCAGCGCCACCGAGCCTTTGGGCGCGATGAAGCGCGCGAGCGCGGTTGGGGCGGCGAAACGGTAGCGGATGCTGTCGCCCTCGGGCACGACCGACAGGATCTCGGCCACGCCGTCGACATGGCCCGAGACGATATGCCCGCCCAGCTCGTCGCCGACCCGCAGGCTGCGCTCGAGATTGACGCGCGTGCCCTCGGTCCAGGCGCCCAGCGCCGTCTTAGACAGGCTCTCGCCCGAGACGTCGACGTCGAACCAGTGCCCCTCGGCGTCCGTGCCGCGATCCACCACCGTCAGGCAGCATCCGTCGCAGGCGATGGACGCGCCCATGTCGATGCCCGCCGCGTCGTAGGCCGTGCCGATCCGCACCCTGAGGTCGCCGCGCCGATCCAGCGCGCGGATCGTTCCGATATCGGTGATAATGCCCGTGAACATGGTGCCTCCGTCGCTCGAACGTGACGTAAAGCCAGTGCGCATTGGCCACAAGTGCCCCGAACGTGCCACAATCGCGCCTTTCCCGTGCCGCCGCGGCGGGGCACCACGGACCTGTCTATCGGAGGGCGAAATGCGTCCAACGCGCCGATTCCTGTTCTTGCAGGGGCCCCACGGGCCCTTCTTCCACCATCTGGGGCGGCTGCTCCGGGCGGCGGGCTGCGAGGCGTGGCGCGTGGGGTTCAATCGCGGCGACGATGCGTTCTGGTTCCACCGCGACAGCTACATCGCATTCCAGGATGCGCCCGAGGCATGGCCCGCCGCCTTCGCGCGTATCGTCGAGACGCGCGGCATCACCGATCTGGTGATCTATGGCGACGTCCGTGCGATCCACGCCGAAGCGGTCGCCGAGGCCAAGGCGCGCGGCCTGACCGTGCACGTCTTCGAGGAAGGTTACCTGCGGCCCTGGTGGATCAGCTACGAGCGCGACGGCTCGAACGCCCATTCGCGGCTGATGACCAAGACCGTCCCCGAGATGCAGGCCGCGCTGGCCCAGCTCGATCTCGACCTGCCCGATGCGCCCGCCCATTGGGGCGACATGCGACACCACGTCTTCTACGGCGCGCTCTATCACTGGTTCGTGGTCTCGCGGCCCGGTGCCTACCGCGCCTACCGGCCGCATCGCGACATCACGGTGCTCAAGGAGTTCCGGCTCTATCTGCGCCGCCTCGTGACCATGCCCTTCACCGCGCTCGAGCGGCGCTGGAAGACGCGCCGGATCGTCCATGGCGGCTTTCCCTATCACCTGTGCCTGATGCAGCTCGAACATGACGCGAGCTTCCAGGCGCATTCCCCCTACGCGTCGATGACCGAGTTCCTGACCGAGGTGATCGCGGGCTTCGCCGCGGGCGCGCCGTCGCACCACCATCTCGTGCTCAAAGCCCATCCGCTCGAGGACGGGCGCGCGCCGGTCAAGGCGACGGTCGCGCGGTTGGTGGCCGAATACGGGCTGCGCGACCGCGTCCATTACCTCCGGGGCGGCAAGCTCGCCGGGCTGATGAACGAGGCCCGCTCGGCGATCACGGTGAACTCGACGGCGGCGCAGCAGGCGCTCTGGCGCGGGTTGCCGGTGCTGGCGCTGGGGCGGTCGGTCTATTCGAAGCCCGAATTCGTCAGCGACCAGTCGGTCGAGGCATTCTTCGCCGATCCCGAACGCCCCGACAGCCGCGCCTATCGCGATTACCGCCACTACCTCCTGGAGACATCCCAGGTGGCGGGCGGCTTCTATTCGGCGCGCGGACGCCGGCAACTCCTGCGGCAGGTCGTCGACATGATGCTGTCGGACATGGACCCCTATGACAGGCTGGAGGCGGGCAAACCCGCGCCCCGGCAGAATTTGAAACTGGTATCCGGCTAGGCTACCGTCGACCACAACACCGCCCGCGCGGAAACACGCGCCGGATCGGGGACAACCCCGGCGAGCGAGGCACCGAAGGCAGATCGAGAAGGACAGGCACCATGGGTATCGCTCTGGGACGCGCCGCACGCATCGCGGTGCTGGCCACTTTGGCCTCCGCTATCGCCGCATGCGGCACCCTGCCCCGATCCGGGCCGAACAAGCGCGAGATCTTCGCGGGCTCCGTCCTCAACGAGGGCGATGCCTTCATCGTCTCGGTCAACGACCGGGTGGCGCGCGCCACGGCGGTCACGCCCGCCCTCGGCTTCAGCCCATCCTTCCGCCATGCGGGCCTGGTCGGCGCGGACACGATCCGGCCGGGCGACACGCTGGGCCTCATCATCTACGAGAATGTCGAGGACGGGCTCCTGACCAATGCGGGCGCCTCGGCCTCGCTGATCGACGAGGTGCAGGTCGACAGCGCAGGCATGATCTTCATCCCCTATGCAGGCCGCCTGCGGGCCGCGGGCAATACGCCCGAAGCGCTGCGCCAGGTCATCACGCGCCGCCTCGACGAGCAGACGCCCGACCCGCAGGTCGTCGTACGTCGCCTCGCTGGCGACGGCGCGACGGTCAGCGTCGTCGGCGGCGCGGGCGCGCAGGGCGTCTATCCGATCGAGCGTCCGACGCGGACGCTGACCGCGATGATCGCCGCCGCCGGGGGCGTGGCCATCTCGCCCGACGTGGCGCTGGTCACCGTCACGCGCGGCGGGCGGACCGAGACGGCCTATCTCTCCGATCTGTACAAGAACCCGGCGATGGATATCGCGCTGCGCAACGGCGACACGATCTTCATCGAGGAGGACACCCGCTCCTTCACCGTGCTCGGCGCGACCGGCAGCCAGAGCCGTCTGGAATTCGACAGCGAGGTCATCACCGCCATCGACGCGCTGGCCGAGGTGGGCGGCCTGAACCCCCTCCTCGCCAACCCCACGGGCGTCTTCGTCTTCCGCAACGAGCCCGAGGCCATCGCCGAGGCCGTGATGGGCCGCGACGACCTGACCGGCACGCAACGGTTGGTCTACGTGCTCGACCTGACCGAGCCCAACGGCATGTTCAACGCCCGCGATTTCGTCATTCGCGACGGCGACACGGTCTATGTCACCGAGGCGCCCATCGTCGGCTGGAACCGCTCGGTCGCCGCGATCTTCGGCTCGCTGGGGCAGATCACCGCAGCGGGAACGGCCGTCGGCGTCAACTGAGTATGAGACACCGGGCGTCCGCGTGCGGTCCGGCCCGCATCGTCCTCTGGCCCGAAATACCTCGGGGGAGCGCGAGGGGGCTGGCCCCCTCGCTCCCGCCGGCGCCGCGATCGCGGCCGCCGGCATGACCGCGCCCCGCCGCGTCGCGCGCTTCGTCTCGGGCGGGTTCCTGTCGCGCCGCATCCGCCGCATCGCGACCCTCGCGGGCGTCGACCTGCGGCCCGGCCTGCCCCGCGACGGCGACTGGATCGCGGCCTGGGGCCATGACGGCCCGTCGGCCCGCCGCGCCGCCGCCTTGGCCGCCCGCACGGGGGCCCCGATCCTGCGCTTCGAGGACGCGTTTTTCCGCTCGCTCCATCCCGGCCGCGCGGGCGAGCCGACGCTGGGCCTGACCATCGACGCGGCGGGCGCGCATTACGACGCGACCGCCCCGTCGGAACTCGAGACGCTCTTGGCCACGCACCCGTTCGACGATGGCGACCTGATCGCCCGCGCCCGCGCGGCGATGGACGAGATGATCCGGTCGGGGGTTACCAAATACGCCGGCACGCGGACCGATCTCGACCCACCCGACCCGGGCTACGTCCTGGTGATCGACCAGACGCGGGGGGACGCGTCGATCCGGCTCGGCGGCGCCTCCGAGGCGACCTTCCGCGAGATGCTGCTGATCGCGCGCGAGGAAAATCCCGGCACGCGCATCCTCATCAAGACCCATCCCGAGACCGCGCAGGGCCTGCGCGCGGGCCATTACGGCGAGGGGGATGCCGTCCACGGGGCCACGCTCGAAACCCGCGCCCTGCCGCCTGCCACGCTGCTCGCCGGCGCGGCGAAGATCTATACCGTGTCCAGCCAGATCGGCTTCGAGGCGATGCTGCACGGGCACCGTCCCATCACCTTCGGGCAGCCCTTCTACGCCGGGTGGGGGCTCGACGACGACCGCAACCCGCTCGACCGTCGGCACCGCAAGCTGACGCGAACGCAGCTCTTCGCGGGGGCCATGGTGCTCTACCCGCACTGGTACGATCCCCATCGCGACCTGCTTTGCGACCCGCTCGACGTGATCCGCATCCTCGAGGCGCAGGCGCGGGCGTGGCGGGAGGATCGGGAGGGCTGGGCCGCGCCCGGCATGCGTCTCTGGAAGCGCGCGCCGATGCGGCGGTTCCTGTCGAAGCAGGTCGTCTATCGCGCCGACCCGGCCCGACGCCGCCTCGTCTGGGGGGCCGCCGCCGCCGAGGGCCCGGTGACGCGCGTCGAGGACGGGTTCCTGCGGTCGCGCGGGCTCGGGGCCGATCTGATCCCGCCCTTGTCTCTGATCCTCGACGGGCAGGGCATCTATTACGACCCGGCCGCGCGCTCGGACATGGAGGACGCGATCATCGCCGCCGCCGCGCTGCCGCCGGAGGCACTGGCCCGCGCCCGTGCGCTGCGGGCCGCGATCGTCGCGGCGGGACTGACGAAGTACAATCAGGGCGGCGGCCTGCCCGATCTGCCCGACGGACCGATTCTCCTGGTGCCGGGGCAGGTGGCGGATGACGCGTCAATCCGGCTGGGCACGTCGGACGTGACCGACAATGCGGGCCTTTTGCGCGCTGCGCGGCGGGCCAATCCGGACGCGGTGATCGTCTACAAGCCGCATCCGGATGTCGAAGCCGGGCTGCGTGACGGCGCCATCGGGGCCGAGGACGCGGATGTCGTCGCGTCGGACACGGATCCGCTGGCGCTCATCGCGCGGGCGGGTGCGGTCTGGACGCTGACCTCGCTTCTGGGGTTCGAGGCGCTGCTGCGCGGCGTGCCCGTCACCACGCTGGGGACGCCCTTCTATGCCGGATGGGGGCTGACGACGGACAAGGGCCGCATCCCGGCGCGACGCCGGGCCGCCCGTCCGTCACTGGACGCGCTGGTCCATGCGGCGCTGATCGCCGTGCCGCGCTATCACGACCCGGTCACCGGTACGGCCGCGCCACCGGAGATCATCGTGGAGCGGCTGGCCGCGGGCACGGTGCCATCACCCGGGCCGGGCAATCGGCTTCTGGCCAAGGCGCAGGGCTTGCTAGCGTCGCAGGCCTGGCTCTGGCGCGGCTGAACCGCGCGTCAGGCTTCGAGGGCCGCCAGGATCTCGTCCACGAGGGCCGACACCTCGTCGGCGGCGGCCTTGGCGCCGGGATACTCCCGCACCCCCTGCCCCCGGCCCATCGCCTCGGCATAGGCGACGCGATTTGCGATCACGCCCTCGGCGGCCTCGGCCTCGAGATCGGACAGCGCGGCCTTGATCGAGGCGGTCAGCCGCGTGCCAGCGCGGGCCCGGTTGAGGACGGCCAATGGGCGCTTGCCCTCGCGCGCGGCCAGTTCCAGCACGCCCTCGGTCGCCCAGAGGTCAACCTGGCTGGCCGAGACGGGCACGACCACCAAGTCTGATGCTTTGAGCGCGGGCCGCAGGTCGCCGTCGATCTTGGGCGGCGTGTCGATCAGGACGAAATCGTGGGTCGGCCCGTATTTCGAGACCTCATATCCGATGCCCCAGGCCGACGCGGTCGAGAAATCGACATCCGGCTGGCCCTGCATCCGCTCCAGCCGGGTCATGAACCAACGGCCCATCGACCCCTGCGGATCGCTGTCCAGAAGCGCCACCCGGTGCCCGCGCGCGATCAGCTCGACGGCCACGTTGGCACAGAGCGTGGTCTTGCCGGACCCGCCCTTCTGCTGGGCGAAGGTGATCGTCGTGGCCATGTCGCATCCCCATGCTGCAGTGCGGCAAGACCATGCGCGCGCCTTGGCGCGGCGTCAATCCCGGCTAGGTCAGCGACATATCGAATGACGGAGACCTGCAATGACCCGCCTTGCCCCTGCCCTCGTCCTCTGCCTCACGTCCCCAGCGACCGCGCAGGAGGCGTGGCCCATGGCCGACTGCCTGACCGCGCTTCAGGAGATCGCCCAGGCCGAGGCGGCCGAGGTGCCCGAGGCGGACGATCCGCTCTGCACCTTTCCGACGCCCGTCCGGATGACCGCGATCGAGACCGAAACGGGGCCGGTCCTGCTGTCGGGCGACCCGATCTTCCAGTGCGATTTCGCGCTGGCGGTCGCCACCTACGTGCGCGACGACCTCGTCCCGGCCGCGACCCTGCACATGGAAGACCGGCTGGACGCGATCGGCACGGGCAACGGCTTCGTCTGCCGACGGCGCAACGGCGCGCCGGACGGCAAGTTCTCGGAGCACGCGTTCGGCAACGCGATCGACATCACGACCTTCCGCTTCGACGGCAGCCTGCTCGTCGTCGCCGAGAGCGAGGATCTATCGGCCGACGAGGAAGCCTTCTTCGACGTCGCCCGCAAATCGGCCTGCGACGACTTCACGACCGTGCTCGGGCCGGGGTCGAACGCCGCGCATGCTGATCACTTCCATTTCGACCTCGGGCGGTCGGTGAAGGAGGGTCTCCGCGTCGCCGAGCCCTATCGCATCTGCGAGTGACGCCGTTCAGCCGCCGGTGAACTCGACCACCGTCTCGCCGGGCTTGACCAGTTGGGCGAGATGCTCGGCATCCCAGTTGGTCAGGCGCACGCAGCCATGGGACGCCATCGAGGTGATCTCGGTCGGATAGGGCGTGCCGTGGATGCCGTAGGTCGGCTTGCCGAGATCGATCCACATCGAACCGACAGGTCCGTTCGGTCCGGCGGCGATCTGCACGACCTCGTCGAAATCGGCGTTGGGCAGGTTCTCGGGGTCATAGGTATAGGTCGGGTCGGCGGCGATGGCCGTGACCTTCATCGACCCCGAGGGCGACGGGGTCTGCTGCGAGCCGACGGCGGCGGGGGCCGCGAAGATCAGCTTGCCATCCTCGCCGGTGCCGTCGAAGGCCTCCAGTCGCCCGGTATCGCGATTGACGGTGATGCGCATCACCTCGCCCTCGGGCGCGACGCGGGTAGCGGCGACGGTGATCTCGGTTCCGGCGGCAGTGAAGTCGGCCTCGGGGTTCAGCTCGGCCAGAAGCTCGGGGTCCATCTGGAAGCGCTCGGCCAGCATCTCCTGGTGCGAGTGGTAGCCGAGGTGGTCCATCTCGGCCATCTTCTCGTAATCCTCGGGGATCTCGGGCGTCGCTTCGAAGCCCGCATCCTCTTCGGTGAGGGTGTAGGTCTCGGTCGCGGGTCCGCCCTGTTCGAGCACGGCCCAGAGTTCGGGATCGAGTTCGCCGTCGACGGTCATCCCGTTCATCGCCTCGAAGGCCCGAAGCGCGGCGCGGGTCGCCTCGCCCATGTAGCCGTCGACATACCCGACCGATGCGCCGCTCCGGTCGAGCAGCACCTGGAGGCGGATCATCGCAGCCCGATCCTCGCCCGAGAGCGGGTCGGCGCCGTTGATCTCGTCGATCGAGAGCTGGGCCGCGGCGGCGGTGGGCAGAAGGAGAGCGGCGAGTGCAATGGATTTCATGGGTCCGGTCCGTGGTGGCTGACCGAAAGTCAACGCGAACGGACGGGCGGTGTTCCGCCGACCCCTGCGCGACCCTGCGGCAATGCGGCAATGCGGCCCATGTGATCCGAAGTAGGGATGGTGGAGCCGAGGGGAATCGAACCCCTGACCTCGTCATTGCGAACGACGCGCTCTACCAACTGAGCTACGACCCCAACGGGGCGGCATATGACCCTGGGGAGAGGCCGCGTCAAGCCGGTCCGGGCGGGTCGGGCACCGGAGACGACGCACGATCGAAGAACGGAAACGCGGAGCAGACGCAGGGGGTCGGGCCGTGTTGTCCAGGTGGTCCCCGTTCGCGCATGGCACCTATGCAAATTCGCACCGATTCATGGGGTGCGCTTGGCTGTCGCGCGCCCATATATGGAAGACGTTCAAGAGAAGGATAGAACCGATGAGCGTTCTGACCCCCTGTTCCTCGAAGGCGATGGGCCTTCACCGTGGTGCGACCCTTGGCCTTGCCGCCCCGCTGATCGGCGCGTTGCTGGCCGGGGGCCTCTGGCTCGCCGCGTCGTCGGCGGCGCCCTTCTGGGCCGAGCCGAATTCCCACTTCACGGCCGAGCGGCTGGCTGAAGTGACGCGGATGCTCGCTGAGCAATAGGCCCGGCGAGCCCGAACCCGCGCGGGCGGCGACCGATCGCCGCCCGCCGCGCGTCCCTACTCGGCCGCTTCGAGATAGTCCTCGACCGGCGGGCAGGTGCAGATCAGGTTGCGGTCGCCCGCGACGTTGTCGACGCGGTTGACCGGCGGCCAGTACTTGTCGACCCGGAACGCGCCCGGCGGGAAGCATCCGTCCTCGCGGCTGTAGGGCCGGTCCCAGTTGCGCACGAGATCTTCCATCGTGTGCGGCGCGTTCTTCAAAGGATTGTTGGCCGCGTCCATCTTACCGTCGGCGATTGCCGCCACCTCCTCGGCGATGGCCAGCATCGCGGTGCAGAAGCGGTCGAGCTCGGGCTTCGGCTCGCTCTCGGTCGGCTCGACCATGAGGGTGCCCGCGACGGGCCAGGACATGGTCGGCGCGTGGAAGCCGTGATCCATCAGACGCTTGGCCACATCGTCGACGGTGACGCCATGCTCGGCGAAGGGGCGCGTGTCGAGGATGCACTCATGCGCGATCCGCCCGCGCCGCCCGCCATAGAGGACGGAATAGGCCCCCGAGAGCCGTCGCGCGATGTAGTTGGCCGAGAGGATCGCGACCTTGGTGGCCTGCGTCAGGCCCGCGCCACCCATCATCATCACATAGGCATAGGAGATCGGCAGGATCGACGCCGACCCGTAGGGCGCACCCGAAACCGGGCCGTCGGTGCCCCGCTCGGGGTGACCCGGCAGGTGGGGTGCCAGGTGGGCGCGGACGCCGATGGGCCCCATACCGGGGCCGCCCCCGCCATGGGGGATGCAGAAGGTCTTGTGAAGATTCAGGTGGCTGACATCCGCGCCGATCTCGCCCGGCTTCGAGAGGCCCACCATCGCGTTCAGGTTCGCCCCGTCGAGATAGACCTGCCCGCCATGGGCATGGGTGATCTCGCAGACCTCGCGGACGGTGTCCTCGAAGACGCCGTGGGTCGAGGGATAGGTGATCATGCAGGCCGCGAGGTCGTCGCCCGCGGCCTCGGCCTTCGCGCGGAAATCGTCGAGGTCGATATCGCCGTTCTCGGCTGATTTGACGACGACCACCTTCATCCCCGCCATCTGGGCACTGGCCGGATTGGTGCCATGCGCGCTTGTCGGGATGAGGCAGACGCGCCGGTCGTCGCCATTCGCCCGGTGATAGGCGGCGATGGTCAGAAGTCCCGCATATTCGCCCTGAGCGCCGGAATTGGGCTGCATCGACATCGCGTCGTAGCCGGTGATGACACAGAGCCGCGCGGCCAGCTCGTCGATCATCCCGGCATAGCCCTCCATGTCCTCGGCGGGCGCGAAGGGATGGATGCGGCCGAATTCGGGGAAAGTGACGGGCATCATCTCGACGGCGGCGTTCAGCTTCATCGTGCAGGAGCCGAGCGGGATCATCGCGCGGTCGAGCGCAAGGTCGCGGTCCGCAAGGCGGCGCATGTAGCGCATCATCTCGGCCTCGGCCCGGTTCATGTGGAAGATCGGGTGGGTGAGGAAGTCCGAGCGACGCTTCAGCGCGTCGGGGATATCGGTGCGGCTGGCCGCGACCGGGCCGTCGATGCCGAACGCGCGCAGGACGCGGGCCAGCACGGCCTCGTCGGTCAGCTCGTCGCAGGCGATGCCGATGGCGGTATCGCCCACACGGCGAAGCGTGATGCCCTCGGCGCGGGCGGCGCGCCAGATGACGCCCTGCATCGGACCGGTCTCGACCGTCAGCGTGTCGAAGACATGGGCCGGGGCGACGTCGAAGCCCGCCCCGGTCAGCGCGTCGCGCAGCGCGACGGCATGGGCGTGAACATGGGTCGCGATGTGGCGCAGTCCCTTCGGACCGTGGAACACAGCGTAGAAGCTGGCCATCACGGCCAGCAGCGCTTGGGCGGTGCAGACGTTGGAGGTCGCCTTCTCGCGGCGGATATGCTGCTCGCGGGTCTGGAGCGAGAGGCGGTAGGCCTTGTTGCCATGGCTGTCGACGGACACGCCCACGAGGCGGCCCGGCATCGACCGCTTGAGCGCATCGGTGCAGGCGAAGAATGCGGCATGCGGGCCGCCATTGCCCAAGGGCACCCCGAAGCGCTGCGCGCTGCCGACCGCGATATCGGCCCCCATCGCGCCCGGCTCTTTCAGGAGGCACAGCGCAAGAAGATCGGTGGCCATGACCGCCAGCGCGCCCTCGGCATGAAGCGCCGCGATGAGGTCGGAGACATCCCGCAGGTGCCCGTTCGTGCCGGGATACTGGAAGATCGCGCCGAAGACGGCGGCGGGGTCTAGATCGTCGGGATCGCCCACGATCAGTTCGATTCCCAGAGGCTCGGCGCGCGTGCGCATGACGGCGATGTTCTGGGGATGGCAGCCGGCGTCCACGAAGAAGGCCTGCGCCTTCGACTTGGACATCCGCTGCGCCAGCACCATGCCTTCGGCGCAGGCCGTCGCCTCATCCAGCAGCGAGGCGTTGGCGATGGGCAGGCCGGTCAGGTCCGAAACCATCGTCTGGAAGTTCAGAAGCGCCTCGAGACGGCCCTGCGCGATCTCGGGCTGGTAGGGCGTGTAGGCCGTGTACCAGGCCGGGTTCTCGAGGATGTTGCGCTGGATCGCGGGCGGCGTGACCGTATCGTGGTAGCCTTGCCCGATCATCGCGGTCGTGACCCGGTTGCGGTCCGCCAGCGCGCGCATCCGGGCCAGGATCGCGTGCTCGGTCATCTGCGGCCACGGCAGCGGCTCGGCCTGCCGGATGCTCTGCGGCACGGTGTCGTCGATCAGCGCGTCGAGGCTCTCGGCCCCGACCACCTCCAGCATTTCGGCCATCTCCTGCGGCGAGGGGCCGATATGGCGACGGTTGGCGAAATCGTAGGTGTCGTAGTCGGTGAGGGTCATGGTGAGCGCTCCGGATCAGGCGGAATGGGTCAGAACGTTGACGAGATGGCCGTCAGGGTCGGTGAGAAAGAAACGACGGACACCCCGGGGCTCGTCCGCGGGGCCGTACGGGATCGGCGCCCCGGCAGCGCGGGCGGCGGCGAGGGTCGCGTCGAGGTCGTCCACTTCGATCGAGAGGGCCGGCACATCGGTGCCCGAGCCGCCCTCGGAGGCCAGCGAGAGCTGCACACCTGCGACCCCGCGCCCCGGATCTTCACGATCCAGCCATGATCCCTCGCAACCTCCAACCCGAAAACGGCGCGATAGAATGCGGCCGCGCGGGCTGGATCGGTGCAGTCGAGATTGGGGACGATACGGGCGGGCATGGGGTTCTCCGGGCGGGACGGATGGGGCGGACGGGGCCGGGCGCGGCGCGCGCGGGCCCCGACGCCACCGGATCAGTCGCCGATCAGCTCCTTGTAGGCGTCCTCGTCCATCATGCCGTTCATCTCCTCGGGGGTGGTGGTCGTCATCTTGAAGAACCACGCCGCCTCGGCGTCCTCGTTCACGAGGCCGGGCGTGTCCGACAGCGCGTCGTTGACCTCGGTAATCTCCCCGTCGAGCGGCGCGGTGATGTCCGAGGCGGCCTTGACGCTCTCGATGACCACGATCTCCTCGCCCTTGGTGACCGTGCGGCCCACCTCGGGGAGTTCGATGAACACCACGTCGCCCAGCTGGGTCGCGGCGTGTTCGGTGATGCCGACGGTGATGATCTCGTCTTTGGCGTCGAGCCATTCGTGGTCTTCGGTGAACTTCATTTGAGGGCCTCTCGGGATCAGCGCACGTAACGCGGCGCGTGGAAGGGAAGGTCGGTGACGGTCACGGGCAATCGCTTGCCCCGGACATCACCATAGAGCGTCGTGCCAGCGGCGCACCCCGCGGGCACATAGCCCATCGCGACCGGCGCGCCGATCGTCGGGCCGAACCCGCCCGAGGTGACGGTGCCCACGGGCACGGTGGCGGTCTCGCTGTCGTAAAGCATCACGCCCATCCGCATCGGCGCGCGGCCTTCGGGCAAAAGGCCGGTGCGACGGCGGTCGGCGCCCGCGTCGAGCTGGCCGAGGATGCGGTCCGCGCCGGGAAAGCCGCCCGCGCGGTCGCCGCCCGTGCGGCGGACCTTCTGGATAGCCCAGGCGAGATCGGCCTCGACGGGCGTGATCTCGGCGGTGAGGTCCTGCCCATAAAGCGGCATCCCGGCCTCGAGCCGGAGCGAATCGCGCGCCCCGAGCCCGATGGGTGCGACGGCGTCATGGGCCAGAAGCGCGCGCGCGAAGGCCTCGGCGCGGGGCGCGGGCACGCTGATCTCGAAACCGTCCTCGCCGGTATAGCCCGAGCGGCTGATCCAGAGCGGGGCGCCGTCCCAGTCGTGGGTGGCGACATCCATGAAGCGCATGTCTGCGACGCCCGGCACGAGGGTGGCCAGGGCCTCGGCCGCCCTCGGCCCTTGCAACGCCAGAAGCGCGCGGTCGTCCAAGAGTGTGACCTCGTGATCCGGCAGGCCCGCGGTCAGGATCTCCATGTCGAGATGCTTCATCGCACCGTTCACGACCAAGAGGAGGTGATCGCCGCGATTGGCGAACATCAGATCGTCCGCGACGCCGCCGTCGGGCAGTGTCAGGAGGCCGTAGCGCTGCCGCCCTTCGGCCAGCCCCGCGACGTTCATCGGGATCAGGCGCTCCAGCGCATCCGCTGCGCCATCGCCGCGCAGAATGACCTGGCCCATATGGCTGACGTCGAAGAGGCCGGCATCGCTGCGGGTGTGCAGATGCTCGGCCATGACGCCCATGGGGTACTGAACCGGCATGGTATAGCCCGCGAAGGGGACCATCTTGCCGCCGAGATCATGGTGCAGATCGGCCAGCGGGAGCGGCAGGGGCGGTGTGGTGTCATCGGCCATGGGTCGAGCCTCCGCGATGCGGTTTCCTCGCCCCCTCTGTCCCGTGCGCCTGAGATCGCTATCCCTTCGGCGGACCCGTTCGGGCCTCTCTCCAGAGTCTTCGTCACGACCGGTCCCTTGCGCCTGAGAGTTTACCGGGGCGGTTGCTCCTTCGGCCCTGCCCGCATGGGGCAGCGTCTCCCGAGTCGTGATGCGTTTCCTATAGGAAACTTCGCCGCCGCGTTGCAAGGGGTGGCGTGCGCGCCCGGCGCCCGGCATCACGGGCCACATGGAGACCGCACCGCCCCGCTTCTTCGGCTATGGCAGCCTCGTGAACCGGCTGGCCCATGCCTATCCAGATGCGGCTCCGCTGACCGTGGGCGGCTGGCGGCGCGCGTGGCGGCACACGCCCCTGCGGCCCGTCGCATTCCTGACCGCCGTGCCGGATCCCGGCACGCGGATCGACGGGCTGACGGCGGCGGTTCCGGCGGGCGACTGGCTGGCGCTCGACGACCGCGAGGCGGCCTATCTGCGCGCATCGCTGCCCGAGGGCCCGGCGATCTATCACATCCCCGACGGCCTCCATGGCCCGGCGACGGACACGCATCCGATCCTGCGGTCCTATCTCGACGTCGTCGTGCAGGGATACCTGGCCGAGTTCGGCCCGGCGGGGGTGGCGCAGTTTTTCGCGACGACCGATGGCTGGGACGCGCCGATCCGCGACGACCGTGACGCGCCGCTCTACCCGCGCGCGCAAAGGGTGTCGGGCGAGGTGACCGCGCTGGTCGATGGCTGGCTTGCGGCGCCAAACTCTTCCTGAAGAGTTTGTGCAGGCTTTTCCGGGAAAAGCCTGATCCGGTCTCAGTTCCGCGCGGCGGCGATGGCGTCGAGCACCGCCGCTTCGGTCAGCAATTCCGGCAGGGCGATGCCGCCCGGCGCGCCGGGGCCGTAGACCGCGTTGAACGGGATACCGAAGCGGTCGTGTTCGCGCAGGTAGGCGGCGATCGCCGGGTCGGGCCGCGTCCAGTCGGCACGCATCCGCACCGTGCTCGACAAGGTTTCGGTCACCTCCGCGCTGTCGAGGACGAGGCGCTTGTTGGCCTTGCAGGTCAGGCACCAATCGGCGGTCACGTCGACGAAGACGACCTCGCCTGCGGCGACCGCGGGCGCGATCCCGGCGCGGTCGAAGGGGTGCCACGGGCCGTCGGCGACAGAGCTCGCGGGGGCTGGCGGCAGGAGGAGGGCGGTCGCCACCAGCGCCGTGACACCGGTCGCAGCGACTAGGGTCGGCCGGAGTCGCAGCGCCAGCGCTCCGAGCAGCAATACTGCGACAAGCCCGGTGGCCAGCGCCACGCGCATGCCCGCCGACGCCCAGAGCACCGAGAGAAGCCAAAGCGCGGTCAGCAGAAGCAGACCGCCCAGCACCGCGCGGACCGTGCCCATCCAGCGGCCGGGCCGCGGCAGGCGGCGCACGAGTCCGGGTCGCGCCGCGACGAGGAGATAGGGGGCCGCGAGGCCGACCCCCATGGCGGCGAACAGGGCCACGATCTCGACCGGGCCGTGGGTCAGTGCGTAGGTCACCGCCGTGCCGATGAAGGGCGCGGAACAGGGCGTCGCCATGATAGCGGCGAAGGCGCCGGTGGCGAAATCGCCGCCGAGGCCGGGGCCACCCGCCTTGGCCATCCTCGTCTGCGCGCCCTGCCCTAGACCGATCTCGAACCAGCCGAACATGTTGGCCGCGAAGACCGCCATCAGCCCGATCATCAGCGCAAGGAAGGCGGGCTGCTGGAACTGGATGCCCCAGCCGACCGCGACCCCGCCCGCGCGAAGCGCGATCACCGCCGCGGCCAGCGCGAGGAAGAAGGCGAGCACACCCGCTGCCGCCGCAAGGAACCCGGCGCGGATGCGCGCGGGTGCGCGGTCCTGCGCCTGAAGCGCCGAGGCCAGCTTGATCGACAGGACTGGAAGAACGCAGGGCATGGCGTTCAGGATCAGCCCGCCCAGCGCGGCGATCAAGATCATCCACCAGAGGCTTGCCGCCCCAGTCGGCGGCGGCGGCGCCGCGGCGGCCAGCGGCGCGTCCAGAGTCGCGGCCCGCGCGCCGTCGGTCAGCGTCACGGATAACGGCCCCTCGCCCGCGGACAGGACGGGCAGCCGGGCCCAGAGCGTCCGGCCACCGTCCGAAAGGCGAATGTCGGGCGCGCCGAAGCTGGCTTGCGGGCCGCGCTCGGGGAAGAGGTCGGGCACCGCGAAGGGGGTCTCGGCGCGCGCCATGATCGTAAGCGCCGTCGCATCGAGATGCGCATTCCTCACCGATATCCCCGTCTCCTCGCCGCCGGGCACACGGGCCACGGCCTCTGCGATCCGGGCGGCGGCGCCTTCGTCCATCCCGCCCCCGACCGGCAGGTCGAGCGTCAGGGTCACGGTCTCGGGAATGCAGATCTCGGCACAGACGAGGAGGTTCGCCGCGACGTCCAGCCGCGCGGGCGCCGTGGCGTCTCCCACGCGGATGGTCAGCGGGAAGGTCACCGCGCCCTCGTAGCCGAAATTCTGGATGTCGAACGCCTCGAACCGGGTCGGGGCGGGATAGGCCAGCGCCGCGTCCGCGACATTCACCGAACCGGACCAGTCGAGCTCCGGCGGCAGGCCGACCTCGCCGGGGCTGCGCCAATAGGTCTTCCAGCCGGGCGCCAGATCGACCCGCAGCCCGGCCGAGATGGTCTCGCCCGTCACCCCGTCCGTCGCGGTCAGCAACGTCGCCGTCAGCTGGTTGCCCAGCGCGGGCACCGACTCGGCGGCCCGCAGCGGCAGGGCGAGCGCCGACAGGGCGGCAAGGAGGAGGGCGACGCGGCGGATCATCCTGCCAGATAGGCCGCGCAGCGGGGCTTGCGACAGATCGGAAGCGGCGTGGTGACGGGATCGTGACCGATCCGCACCGGCCCGCGCCCCTTGTGTCCGGCGGGCGCGCGCGGCACCCTCGCGCCCGACCTGCACCCGGAGATCCCGCCATGCGCCCCCTGACCCTTACGATGACGGCCACCGCCCTTGCGCTCCTGACGGTCCTGCCTGCCGCTGCCGAGCGCAGCGATGACGAGATCAAGGCCCTCGTGCTCGAGGCCATCCGCGAGAATCCGGAGATCGTGATGGAGGCCGTCGGCCTGATCCAGGCCGAGGAGGCCGAGGCTGCCGCTGCCGCCGCCCAGGCGGCGCTGGACGATGGGCGCGGCGCGCTCGAGGCCGATCCGAACGCGCCGATTCTCGGCAATCCCGATGGCGACGTCACCGTCGTGGAATTCTTCGACTACAACTGCCCCTATTGCCGCCGCGCGGGCGACGAGGTGAAGCAGGTGCTGGCGCTCGACGAGGATGTGCGCGTGGTGATGCGGGAATGGCCGATCCTTGGCGCAGCGTCGATCTTCGCGGCCCGCGCCGCCCTCGCCGCCCGCGAGCAAGATGCCTACGACCGGATGCACGAGGCGCTGATGAGCGCCCCGGGCCGTCTGGACGAGGACAGCGTGATGCGCATCGCCGCCGAGCTCGAGCTCGACACCGACCGGCTGCGGTCGGACATGGAGGGCGAGGCCGTACAGGCGCATATCGACCAATCGATGCGGCTGGCCCAGAGCCTCGGGTTCTCGGGCACGCCGAGCTTCGTCATTGGCGACCAGACGGCGCCGGGCCTCGTCGAGGCGGCGCAGATGCTGGACATGATCGACGCGGTGCGCGACGGGGGCTGACCCGGGCCTCACGGCGTCTCAGCTGACCTTGACCGGCACCATGGTTCCGAGCGCCGTGGCTACATGCGCGCCGTCGTCGCCATGCACGTCCGCCGCGACGGCGATGATGCGGCATCCGCTCCGCACGACCCGCCCGGTCGCTACCAGCCGCCCCGTCGCTGGGGCCAGAAGGGAAATGCGGAACTCGGAGGTGACGACCTCCAACCCGGGATCGAGGGTCGTCAGCGCGGCATAGCCCGCCGCCGAATCCGCGATCGCGAAAGTCAGGCCCGCGTGGCCGGCCCCGTGCTGTTGCGCGGTCTCGGGGCGCACCGCGGCCTCGATCCGGACCTCGCCTGCTGCGACATGCACCAGCCGCGCGCCCAGCGTCCGCATCAGGCCCTGCCGCGCGAAGCTGGCGGCGATCCTGTCGGCGATATCACTCATGCGCCGTCCATGATGATGCAGGTGGTCGAGCCGGTCGCGTAGAGCTTGCCGTCGGCGACGCCCCGGATCGTGCCCTCGGCCACGCCCGTGCTGCGGCCCGCGTGGCTGACGACGCCCTCTGCCACGATCTCGGTCCCGATGGGCAGGTTGCGCGTCACGTTCACCTTGTATTCGAGCGTCGTGTAGATGCGCCCGCGCGGCACCGTCGTCTGGACGGCACAGGCCATGCAGCTGTCGAGCAGCGTTCCGTACCAGCCGCCATGCACGGTCCCGAGCGGGTTGGTATGCTCGAAGGTCGGCGCACCGGTGAAGACGACGCGCCCCGGTTCGACCTCGGTCACGCGGTAGTTCAGCGTCCGGCCGATCGGCGGCTGCGGCAAAGTGCCGTCGCGGATCGCGCGCATGAATTCGAGGCCGGACATCGACAGGACGGTCTCGCGGGAGGCGAGATCCTCGGGGCGGTCGGCGAACATCGGGTGGCTCCGCTGCGGCTGGGGTCGTCGGCGGACCCTAGCCGCGTGCCGCGCGTCAGGCCACCCGGCTGAGGGCGGCGCGGGACGTCCGGCCCAGCGCGGTGCAGACATCGCGCGTCAGGTCGGGCCGGTTCAGCGTGTAGAAATGCAGGTGATCGCAGCCTTCGGTGACCAGCGCGTCGGCCAGTTCCGCGGCCTGCGCCACGGCGAAGAGCTCGGCGCGGTCGTCGCGTTCGGCCACGTCGAAGGCAGCGGCCAGATCGTCGGGGATCGACGCACCGCACCGGGCGGCGAAAGCACGCGTCTTCGACCAGTTTTCGACCGGCAGGAGGCCCGGCACGATGGGGGCGTCGATGCCCGCCGCCACGCAGCGGTCGCGGAAGCGAAGGAAGGTCTCGGGATCGAAGAAGAACTGGGTGATCGCCTCGGAGGCGCCTGCGTCGATCTTGCGCTTGAGCCATTCGACGTCGGCCGCGTCCGACGTCGCCTCGGGGTGGCGGTCGGGATAGGCGCCGACGCGGATGGTGAAGCCGTCCGCGGCCAGCGCTTCGATCAGCTCGACCGAGTTGGAAAAGCCGTCCGGGTGGGGCACGAAGCCGTCGGACCCCGCGGGGGGATCGCCGCGCAGCGCCACGATGTCCGACACGCCCGCCTTCCGGAAGCCGCGCGCGGTCTCCATCGTCTCGGCGCGGCTGGCATCGACGCAGGTCAGGTGGCCCGCGACGCGCAGGTCGAACTCCGCGCCGAGCGCGCCCACGGCCTCGCGCGTCAACTCGCGCGTCGTGCCGCCCGCGCCGTAGGTCACGCTGACCCATTCGGGGGCCAGCGGCGCAAGCGTCCGGGCGCAGTCCCAGAGCCGGAAGCTGCCCTGCAACGACTTCGGCGGAAAGAATTCGAACGAGACGGTGGGCGTGGGCATGACGTGATTCCTTCGGGGTCCAACCCTTGTGCCGCGATCCGGTTTCGTGAGACAGGCTCATAATCTTCAAGTTCGACATGAGGCGCACGCGATGAAGCTGCATCTGGAGTTCCGGCACCTGCGCACGATCAAGGCGATTGCGGAATGTGGTGGCCTCGCGCGCGCGGCGGATCGGCTGAACATCACCCAGAGCGCGCTGAGCCACCAGGTGAAGAACCTCGAGGGCCAGATCGGGGTGGAGCTGTTCGTGCGCCGCTCGAAGCCGATGACGCTGTCGCCGGCGGGCCAGCGCCTCCTGCGGCTCGCCGAGCAGGTGCTGCCGCAGATCGAGGCGGTGGAACAGGATTTCGCCGGGCTGAAGTCTGGCCGCACCGGGCGGCTGCACATCGCGATCGAGTGCCACGCCTGTTTCGAATGGCTCTTCCCGGTGCTCGAGCAGTTCCGCCGCGCCTGGCCCGAGGTGGATGTGGACATCCGACCCGGTCTCCAGTTCCAGGCCCTGCCCGCGCTCCAGAAGGAAGAGGTGGACCTCGTGGTGTCGTCGGACCCCGAGGCGCTACCCGGCGTCGAGTTCGCGCCCCTCTTCGACTACGAGCCGGTGTTCCTCGCCTCCTCCGCGCACCCTCTGGCGGCGAAGCCCTTCGTCGAGGCGGCGGATTTCACGGGCGAGACGCTCATCACCTACCCGGTGGATCGGCCACGGCTGGACGTATTCAGCCAGCTTCTGACGCCTGCCGGGGTGGAACCGGCGGCGATCCGGCAGGTGGAACTGACGGCGGTGATCCTGCTCTTGGTGGCGTCGAACCGGGGCGTGTCGGTGCTGCCGGACTGGGTCGTGCGCGAGGTCCGCTACAACTCCGACTACGTCACCCGCCCGCTGACCGCCTCCGGCGTCACGCGGCGGCTGTTCGCAGCGGTGCGTTCCGACGATGCCGCCAAGCCGTATATGGCCCATGTGCTGCGCCTGATGCGGACGGAGCCGGTGAAATTGCAGCGGACCGATGCACTGACCTGAGAGCTGCGGGCGCGGGTCGCGCGCAACGGCGCGTCCCGATGGCTCAGGTGGCCGCCGGGTCCTCCATCAACCCCAGCGCGCGGAACGATACCTCGCGGTCCTTTCCGACGATCATGTGGTCGTGGATGACGATATCCAGCGCGCGGCAGGCGATCTCGATCCGGGCAGTCATCTCGATATCCGCGTCGGACGGGGTGGGATCGCCGGAGGGGTGGTTGTGGATCAGCAGCAGCGCCGAGGCGTTCAATTCCAGCGCACGGCGCGCGATTTCGCGCGGGTAGACGGGGACGTGATCGACGGTGCCCTCACCCTGCGCCTCGTCGGCGATGACGACGTTCTTGCGGTCGAGGAACAGCACGCGGAACTGCTCGGTGTCGCGATGCGCCATCGTCGTCCGGCAATAGGCGACGACATCGGACCAGGACGACATGATGCAGCGGTCGAGGACGCGCGCCTGCCCCATCCGCTGCGCGAAGGCCTCGGCGATGCGGAGTTGCAGATAGACCCGGTCGGTCGCGCCCTCGACCCCGAGGAGGCGCCGCTCGGACGCCGCGACGACGCCGTTGAGATCGCCGAACTCCGCCAGGAGGCGCTTGGCGAGGGGTTTGACGTCGATCCGGGGGATCGCGTTGAAGAGGAGCAGCTCGAGCAGTTCGTATTCCGGCATGGCCGCGTGGCCGCCCGACAGGAAGCGGTCGCGCAGGCGCGCGCGATGCCCGTGGTAATGCGGCCGTGCGCACCCGTCCGGCCCGGTGACCATGCCGCCGCCCGCCGCCTGGCTGGGATGCAGACGGCCGCCAGGCTTAGGCTTCGGCGTACAGGCGGGGCGGGTCGGCGTGCCGGGCGGCGGCAGTCGCGCATCCAGCTCCATCGCGCCGCGATGGGCCGCCTCCGAGAAGCCGCCCGAGGCCGGGGCCTCCACCTCGCGGTAGACGGGGATTGCGTCGTCGTCGCCCTGTCCGGGCAGAAGCGCGCGCAGCCGGTCCCATACCAACGCCGATCTCCTCCGCATGTCCGCTCCCGCCGCGATTCCACTTGCGGTTGAGCCTAGGGGACGAGATGTGAACGCGACGTTAACGGTCGCGGAAACGGGGCTGGCCCCGCCGCGCGCCAGACGCTACACGGCGCGCCTGACCGAACTCCGGGGGCCGACATGCAGGGCAGCGCCAATCTCAACGTGATGATCAAGGCCGCCCGCAAGGCGGGTCGCAGCCTCGTGAAGGACTTCCGAGAGGTCGAGAACCTGCAGGTCAGCCGCAAGGGCCCGGGCGACTTCGTCACCCGCGCCGACCGCGCCGCCGAAGAGATCATCCGCGAGGACCTGACCGAGGCCCGGCCGAATTACGGCTGGCTGGCCGAGGAGAGCGATCCCGTCGAGGGCAAGGATCCGACGCGGCGCTGGATCGTGGACCCGCTCGACGGGACGACCAACTTCCTGCACGGGATGCCCCATTGGGCGGTGTCGATCGCGCTGGAGCACAAAGGCGAGGTGGTGACCGCAGTCGTCTACGACCCCGCGAAGGACGAGCTCTTCTGGGCCGAGAAGGGCGCGGGCGCCTGGCTCGACGGCAAGGTGCGCCTGCGGGTGTCGGGGCGCAGCACGATGGCCGATTGCGTCTTCGCGACGGGGCTCCCGTTCGCGTCCAACCGCTACCTGCCGGCGACGCTCAAGGATCTTGGGCGCCTGCTGCCGGCCTGTGCGGGCGTGCGCCGCTGGGGGGCCGCGTCGCTCGACCTCGCCTATGTCGCCGCCGGCCGCTACGACGGCTACTGGGAGCGCGGACTGAAGCCGTGGGACCTGGCGGCGGGCATCCTGATCGTGCGTGAGGCGGGTGGCATGGCCGAGCCGATCCGCAGCGACCAGACGCTTCTGGAGGACGGGCATGTCGTCGCCGCCTCGGGGTCGATCTTCGACAGGCTCGCCGGGACGCTGCGCGAGCGCGACTGACCGCGCTAGGCCGCGCCCACCGCATCGCGGCGCTGACCCATTTGGCCCAACCGCGTCATGGCGTCCGGCACGGTCGCGAACCAAGGCGCGAAGCCACCCAGATGCGCGTCCTCGGCACAAAGTTCGGCCATGCGCGCGGTCCAGCCGGGCAACGTCTCGGCCACCGGCGCGTCTCGCCCATGCCGGAGCGCGGTGGCCGCATCCGCCCAACCCTCCGCGCGTAGCACCCCCGTCATGCGGGCGAGGCGGTTCGCAGCCAGGAGCGTCGCCATCCGCCGGACCAGCGCCATCGCCTCGGGCGCGCCATTGCAGGGGCCCTCGATCAACCCATCCGTCGTCGCCCGGTTCAGGTCCCATGCAGGGTCGGAGATCGCCCATGCCAAGTCCTCGACCCCGGCACGGCGACCCGTCAGCGACCAGTCGTACCAGATCACCCTGCCGTCGGACTGCACGGCAGCCTTCGCAAGCGGCGCGTTCCAGCGCACGAAGCGGGCGGGCGGGGCCGCGAGCGCTGCGGCGACGGCCTCGAAATCCATAACCGGCTGCGCGATGCCGAGATCACCCGACAGGAACACGGGGCGCGAGACGAACTCCTCGGCCCAGGCCGGTTCCACACCGAGGCCGGGCAGTCGCGCGACAAGCTCGGGGTTGCGCATCATCGCGGCCCGGCACCCGTCGAGCGCCGCCAGCGCCCCCGCCGCCAACGCCACGCGCCGCTTCGGATCGGCCTCGGTCATCTCGACCGAAAGCCGCGCGGACCCGGCATCGCCCTGCAGCAGGAGCCCATCGGCGACGCCCAGCGGTTCGGGGACCGGCGCGCCTTCGGCATGGAGGGCGCCGAGCACGGCATGTTCAGCCGACGCGCGCGCGGCACTGGCGCGACGGGTCGCGATCACTGTCGTGCCGTCGTCCAGCTCGACCCGCATCGAGGCCCGAGCTGGGCCGCCCGGCGCGCTGATGCGCAGGACCGTCCGGCCCGTCAGCGCATGGGTCGCGGCCTTCAGCCAGCCGATGGATCCGGGGGGATGCGCGCCGGGGGTCGCGTCTGTCAAAAGGATCGCTCCTGATCGATCGGTGCCCCCAGGCACCTTGGCGTCATGGTTGCACCCGGGTCGACCGCATGCAACGGTTTTGAGGCGCTTGAACGGGCCCCGCGGCCCCGTCCGCCGGCGCTCGATCCGCCACCAGACCCCAGGCCCGCCCGTGACGCACGACCTTCCCCGCAACGCCGGACTGCCCTTCGACCGCTCGGTGGTGGATGGCGTCCGCGTCAACACGCCCGCGACGCTGCGGCGTGCGGCGACCCTGCCCGGCCGCCGGTCGGTCAAGAAGGACTGGCAGGCCGCGTGGCTGGCGCGCGCGATCAGCATGATCGACCTGACGACGCTGGCGGGGGACGACACCGAAGGCCGGGTCCGGCGGCTCTGTGCCAAGGCGCTGCGCCCGGTGCGCGCCGACCTGCTGGACGCGATCGGCCTGCCCGACCTGACCGTGGGCGCGGTCTGCGTCTACCACGAGATGGTGCCCGCCGCCGTCGCCGCGCTAGACGGTCGAATACCCGTCGCAGCGGTCAGCACGGGCTTTCCGGCCGGGCTGTCGCCCCTGCGCTTCCGACTGGCGGAGATCGAGGCGAGCGTCGAGGCCGGCGCGTCCGAGATCGACATCGTGATCTCGCGGCGGCACGTGCTGACGGGAAACTGGCAGGCGCTCTACGACGAGACCCGCGCCATGCGCGAGGCCTGCGGCGACGCCCATATGAAGGCGATCCTCGCGACGGGCGAGCTCGGCACGCTGAAGAACGTGATGAAGGCCTCGATGGTCTGCATGGCCGCCGGGTCGGATTTCATCAAGACGTCGACGGGCAAGGAGTCGGTGAATGCGACGCTGCCGGTCAGCCTGATCATGATGCGCGCGATCCGCGACTACGAAACGATGAGCGGCTTCAAGGTCGGCTACAAGCCCGCGGGCGGCGTGTCGAAGGCGAAGGACGCGATCACCTACCTGGCGCTTCTGAAGGAGGAGTTGGGGGACCGCTGGCTGCGGCCCGATCTCTTCCGCTTCGGCGCATCGTCGCTGCTGGCCGATATCGAGCGCCAGCTGGAGCATCATGTGACCGGCCGCTACTCGGTCGGGCACCGGCACGCCGTGGGGTGAGGCCGGGGGCCAGCCCCCGGACCCCCGAGGTACTTATGGCCAGAGGAAGACAGGACAGAGATGACCCGCGTGGCTGAGATTTTCGAAAGCATGGATTGGGGCCCCGCCCCCGAGGGACGCGGCGAGGCGGATGCCTGGCTGGACGAGCACGGGCGCGCGTTCGGCCATTACATCGGCGGCAAGCGCACCAAGCCGGGCGAGACCTTCGCCACGCTGAACCCCGCCGATGGAGCCGAGCTGGCGCAGGTGACGCAGGGCAGCGCGGCGGACGTGGCCGCGGCGGTGAAGTCCGCGCGCAAGGCGCAGGCGGGATGGGCCGCGACGCCCGATCACGCGCGGGCGGAGGTGCTCTACGCGATCGCCCGCGGCCTCCAGAAGCATGCGCGCCTTTTCGCGGTCCTGGAGACCCTCGACAGCGGCAAGCCGATCCGGGAGAGCCGCGACATCGACGTGGCCCTGGCCGCGCGGCATTTCTACCACCATGCGGGCCACGCGGCGCTGCGGGGCGAGACCCATCCGGGCGCGGAGCCCTGGGGCGTCTGCGGCCAGATCGTGCCGTGGAACTTCCCGCTGCTGATGCTGGCCTGGAAGATCGCGCCCGCGCTGGCGATGGGGAACGCGGTGGTCCTGAAGCCCGCCGAGTGGACGCCGCTGACGGCCCTCCTGTTCGCTGACGTCTGCGAGATGGCGGGCGTGCCGCCGGGCGTGGTCAATATCGTGACCGGCGACGGCGCGACGGGGGCCGCGCTGGTCGCCGCCGAGATCGACAAGCTGGCCTTCACCGGCTCGACCGAGGTCGGGCGCAACCTGCGCCGCGAGACCGCCGGACGCGCCATGGGCCTGACGCTCGAGCTGGGGGGCAAGTCGCCCTACGTGGTGTTCGAGGATGCCGATATCGACGGCGCGGTCGAGGGCGTCGTCGACGCGATCTGGTTCAACGGCGGGCAGGTCTGCTGCGCGGGCTCGCGGCTCCTGGTGCAGGAGGGCGTGGCCGAGGCGTTCGAGCGGAAGCTCCTGGCGCGGATGGCGAAGGTGCGCGTGGGCGACCCGCTCGACAAGGCGGTCGACATGGGCGCCCTGGTCCATACCGAACAGAAGGCGCGCATCGAGGCCATGCTGGCGCGAACCGGGGGCACGATCCATCGCGGCACGGCGCCCGAGGGCTGCTTCCTGCCGCCGGTGCTGGTGACGGATGTCCATTCCGCCGATCCGGTGATGCAGGAGGAGGTGTTCGGCCCGGTGATCGCGATGACCACCTTCCGCACGCCGTCCGAAGCCGTGATGCTGGCCAACGACACGACCTACGGCCTCGCGGCGAGCGTCTGGTCGCAGGATATCGACGTGGCACTGGACACCGCGCCGCGGATCGACGCGGGCATCGTCTGGGTGAACGGCACCAACATGATGGACGCCGCCGCCCCGTTCGGCGGCATGAAGGAAAGCGGGTTCGGGCGCGAGGGCGGCGTGGCCGGATTGGCGTCCTATCTGCGTCCCGCCTCGGGTGCGACATTGAAGCCGGTGAAGCGGCACGCGGCCAAGGGCGACGGGCCGGGCGGCATTGACCGGACCGCGAAGATGTATATCGGCGGCAAGCAGGCGCGACCCGATGGTGGCTATTCCCGCAGCGTTGCGGGGCCGAAGGGCATCGTGGGCGAGGTCGGCGTCGCCAACCGCAAGGACCTGCGGAACGCGGTCGAGGCGGCGCGGGGGGCCGCGTCCTGGTCGCGCACGACCGGGCATATGCGCGCACAGATCCTGTATTATCTGGCCGAGAACCTCGCCGCGCGGGGCGCAGAATTCGACGCGCGGCTCGCGGCGCAGGGTGCGACGGACGCGGCCGGAGATGCGGCGCGGCATCTGTTCCGTTGGGCGGCCTGGGCGGACAAGCACGATGGTCGAACGCTCGGCGTGCCGATGGGCGGGCTGGCGCTGGCGCTGAACCGACCGGTCGGCGTGATCGGGGCGTTCGCGTCCGAGGCGCATCCCTTGACCGCGATGGCGCAGGTGATCGGAGCGGCGCTGGCGACCGGCAACCGGCTCGTGCTGGTGGCCCCCGAGACCGCCCCGCTCAGTGCCACGGATCTCTACCAGGTGCTGGACACGTCGGACGTGCCGGGTGGGGTCGTCAACATCCTAACCGGCGACCACGCGGAGCTTGCGCCGCAGATGGCGGGCCACCTGGGCGTGGATGCGGTCTGGAGTTTTTCGGAGGCGGACATCTCGGACGTCATCGAGCGCGAATCCGCGGCCGATCTGAAGCGGACCTGGGTGAATGACGGGCGCGGGCGGGACTGGCGGGCGAGCGAGGCCGCCCCGTTCCTTGCGGCGGCGACCGAGATCCAGACCGTCTGGGTGCCCTTCGGCGTCTGAGCGCGGCTCAGGCCGGCGAGCGGAAGAGGAAGAGCGCGAAGGCCACGATCAGCGCAAGGATCGCGAAGCCGCCCGGGCTGGTGAGGTCGTAGGTGCTTCCGGCGATGCTGACATGCAGGTCGGGCGCACAGACGCCGCCGATATAGGGTAGATCGATGCACTTCATGGCACGCCTCCGATCGGATGGGGGTGGGAACGTGTGTTAAGGCGCAATCTGGACATGGTGATGCCGCAACCATGGCAAAATTGCAGCGAGACGGGTGGCGATCGGCGCGTCTAGCCGATCACCGTGACCTCGGGCGCCTCTTTCGACAGCGTGTCGCGGATCAGGTCGGCGATCTGCGCATAGGCGGCGTGACCGGCGGAGGTCTTGCGCCAGACCATGCCGATATCGCGCCCCGGCGCGGGGTTCGAGAGCGGGCGGGCCACGACCAGTGCCTCCCGCGCGACCTCGGAGCGGACATAGAGCGCGGGCAGAACCGAAAGGCCCAGGCCCGTGGCGACCATCTGGCGGAGCGTGTCGAGCGAGGTGCCCTCGTAATCGAGCGAGAGATGCGCGCCGACCTCCTCGGCCAGCGCGGCCACCGTGTCGTGCAGCCGGTGCCCGGCCTCGAGCGTCATCACGGTCTCGCCCGCCAGCGCAGCGCGTTCGATGACGGGGGTTTCGGCCAGGGGATGATCGGACGGAAGGACGACCTGCAAGGGCTCGTGGAAGAGCGGCTCGACATGCAGCGCGGCTTCCTCGAGCGGCAGCGGGAAGAAGAGCGCGTCGAGCGCGCCGTCGTTGAGCCGCCGCATCAGGTCGGTCGCGATCCCCTCGCGGACGTAGAACTTGAGCTTGGGATAGGCGGTATGGAGCGCCGGGATCACCAGCGGCAGGAAGTAGCTTCCGAGGCTGCCGACCACGCCGACGCGGATCGTGCCCCCGAGCGGATCGGCCCCGGTCCGGGCGAGGTCGACGATGTCTGCCACGTCGCGCAGGACGGTGCGGGCGCGTGCGGCGACATCCGCCCCCACCGGTGTCAGCGAGACCCCGGCCCGTGACCGCTCGACCAACTGCACCCCGAGCTTGCCCTCCAACTCGCGGATCTGTGCGCTCAGCGTGGGCTGCGTGACGTGCACCGTCTCAGCCGCGCGCCGGAAATGGAGGGTGTCCGCGACGGCCACGAGGTAGCGGAACTGTTGCAGCGTAGGCATTTGCACCTCGATAGACAGTATCTATCCTAAAACAGATAACGCCATGGGTTGAACAATCAAACCCTCCCTCTATGTATCGCCTCAACTTGACGTAGAGGACCCGATGGCGGCGCGCGAAGGACGGATCTTGGGGGGACCCGCCGGTTGGATCTCCGTCCTGATCCCGGCGGCGCTGTTCGCGTGGTTTCTGCAGTTCCTGCCGGCCGTGTCCGCGGGCGAGGTCGTCACCTTCACCTTCGACTGGGTGCCGTCGCTGGGGGTCGAGATCGGGCTGCTGCTCGATGGGCTCTCGCTGACCTTCGCGCTCCTGATCACGGGGATCGGGACGCTCATCACGCTCTACTCGACGGCCTATCTGGGGGGCGAGGCGCATTATTCGCGCTTCGTCTGGTACCTGATGGCCTTCATGGTGGGGATGCTGGGCCTGGTGCTGTCGGACAACCTCCTGGCGCTCTTCGTGTTCTGGGAGGTGACGACGATCAGCTCCTACCTGCTGATCGGCTACAATGCCGACGACGCCAAGTCGCGGCGGAACGCGCTGCAGGCGCTGGTCGTCACGGGGACCGGCGCGCTCGCGTTCCTCGCGGGGATCGTGCTGATCGGGACGGCGGCGGGCACGTTCAACATCTCCGAGATCGAGGGCACGCTGACGGATCACCCGCTCTACCTGCCGATCTTCCTGCTGGTCGTGGCGGGGGCCTTCACCAAGTCGGCGCAGGTGCCGTTCCACTTCTGGCTGCCGAACGCGATGGCCGCGCCCACGCCGGTCTCGGCCTATCTGCATTCCGCGACGATGGTGAAGGGCGGCGTCTACCTCCTAGCGCGGATGAACCCCTCGCTCGGGGGCAGCGACGTCTGGTTCTGGACGCTGGTCATCTTCGGCGGCGTTACGGCGGTCTTCGCCAGCGTCCTCGCCATCCGCCAGACCGACATCAAGCAAGTGCTGGCCTACACGACGCTGATGGCGCTGGGCACGCTGGTGATGTTCACCGGGCTGGGGACCGAGGCGGCGATCCTGGGCGCGATGGCCTTCCTCGTGGTGCATTCGCTCTACAAGGCGGCGCTGTTCCTGATGATCGGGCTGGTCGATCACGGCACGGGCACGCGGGATGCCACGGTCCTCCGCGGCATCGGGCGCAAGATGCCGGTGACGATGATCGCCGGCATGCTGGCGGCGCTGAGCATGGCGGGGCTGCCGCCGCTCTTCGGGTTCATCGGCAAGGAATTTCTCTACAAGGCGTCGCTCGACGGACCCGCGATCTGGTGGGTGACCGGCTGTGCCTTCGTCGCCTCGGCCCTGATGTTCGCGTGCGCCGGCATCGCGGCGTGGCGGCCCTTCACCGGCAAACTGGCCGAGACCCCGGTCGCCCCGCACGAGGGGCCATGGCCGATGCTGGCCGGTCCCGTCGTGCTGGCCGCGCTGGGCCTCGCCTTCGGTCTCGTGCCCGACTGGGCCGAAACGATGGTCGCCCCCGCGACGGTCGCGGTGCTGGGCACACCCGCCGACACCGATCTTTACCTCTTCAAGGAGGTCAACGCCGCGTTCCTGCTGTCGCTCGCGACCTTCGCCCTCGGCCTCGTCCTCTATGCGCTTCATCCGAAGCTCCGGGACGGGCTCGCGCGGTTCAAGCCGCGCTTCGATCCGGGCTACGACCGCGTGATGGACGGGGTCGCCGCCGGGTCGCACGGCCTGACCGCCGCGATCCAGACGGGACAGCTCCGGCGTTATATCTTCGTCACCTTCCTGACGCTCGCCGCTGCGATCGGCGCGGCCATGTGGCATGGTCGCGTGCTGCCCGAGATCCCGCCGCTGGAGGATCTGCGCACCAAGCACTGGTCGGTGCTCATCTTCATCATGGCGGGCGCGCTGCTGACTGCCTTCACCAACAGCCGGATGACCGCTATCGCGGCGTTGGGCACGGTCGGAATCGGCGTGGCCCTCGTCTTCATCATGTTCGGCGCGCCGGACGTCGCGATCACCCAGCTTCTGGTCGAGGTGCTGCAGGTCGTGCTCGTTGCCGTCGCGATGCTGAAACTGCCCCACATCCTGCCCGAGCATGTCAGCCGCGTACGGGCCTGGGACCTGGCGCTTGCGCTGGCGATCGGGGCGATGACGACGCTCGTCCTGCTTGCCGTGATGGCCGCCCCGCTGGACCTGCGCCTGACCGAGTTCTTCGAGGCGACCGCCGTGCCGATCGCCCATGGCCGCAACATCGTGAACGTCATCCTCGTGGACTTCCGCGCGCTGGATACCTTCGGCGAAGTGGCGGTGGTCGTGATCGCGGCGCTGGGGGCCTACGCGCTTCTCAGGGGCACGCGGGGGGCGCGGTCGTGAAGTCGTCCCTGATCGTCCGCGCCGCGACGCGCATCCTCGTGGGTCTTCTGCTGGTGTTCAGCTTCTACATGCTGATCCGCGGCCATAACGAGCCGGGCGGCGGCTTCATCGGCGGGCTGACGGGGGCGACCGGGTTCATCCTCTACGCGATCGCCCATGGCTGCCGCGCCGCCCGCGAGGCGCTACGCATCCAGCCCCAGACCATCGCGGTCGCGGGCCTCGGGATCGCGCTGGCGGCGGGCGTGGCGGCCTATCTCTTCGGGGACGTGTTCTTCACCGGGCAATGGCTCTTCATCGGGGCAACCGAGACCGAAAAGGGCCTGCCCCTGTCGACGGTGCTCGTGTTCGATATCGGCGTCTATCTCGTGGTGCTGGGATCCGTCCTGACCATCGTGCTCGCCCTCGAGGAGGAGGTCTGATGGAGACCCTGATCGCCCTCATGGTTGGTGCGCTGGTCGCGGCCGCAGTTTACCTGATGCTGGCACGCAACGTGCTGCGCTTCCTGTTCGGCCTGATCCTGATCTCGAACGCGGCGAACCTCCTGATCTTCGCCTCCGGCGGTCTGACCCCCGAGGCGCCGCCACTGATCGCCTATGGCGAGAGCGTGCCGCCCGAGGGCGTCGCCAACGCGCTGCCGCAGGCACTCGTGCTGACGGCGATCGTGATCGGCTTCGGCCTCTTCGCCTTCGCGCTGGTCTTGGTCTACCGCGGCTACCAGAACCTCGGGACGCTCGACAGCGACGAGATGCGCCTCGCGGAGCCCCGCGAATGACGCCCGAAATTCTCCTGCCCCTGCCGCTGATCCTGCCCTTCGTGACGGCCGTGTTCGCGTTCCTGTTCCGCCGCGGCAGCGAGGGGAAGTGGATCTCGGTTCTCGGCTCGGCGATGTCGCTGGTCGCGGCGGGTCTCCTTCTGAGCCATGTGCTCGCGAACGGACCGGTCGCGGCGCAGATGGGCGACTGGCCCGCGCCCTTCGGCATCACGCTGGTGGCGGACACGCTCTCGGCGATCATGGTGGTCATCACTGCGATCACCGCGCTGGCGGTCAGCATCTATGCCGTCTCGGATGTCACCCACGACATGGAGGAGCTGGGATACCACGCCCTCTTCCAGGTGCTGATCGCGGGCGTGACCGGCGCGTTCCTGACCGGCGACCTCTTCAACCTCTATGTCTGGTTCGAGGTCATGCTGATCTCGTCCTTCGGCCTCCTGATCATGGGCGGCAAGCGGGTGCAGCTGGATGCGGGCATCAAGTACGTCACGCTGAACCTGATCTCGACGATCCTGTTCCTGTCGGGCATCGGCCTGCTCTACGGGACGACCGGTACGCTGAACCTCGCGGACCTGCATTTCGCCGTGCAGGAGGCGGATACCGGCCTGATCACCGTGATCGCGACCATGTTCCTCGTGGGCTTCGGGGTGAAGGCCGCGGTCTTCCCGCTCTTCTTCTGGCTGCCCGCCTCGTACCACACGCCCAGCTTCGCGGTGTCGGCGGTCTTCGCTGGCCTGCTGACGAAGGTGGGCGTCTACGCGCTGATGCGGATGTTCACGCTGGTCTTCACGCAGGACGTCGCCTTCACCCATACGCTGATGCTCTGGGTCGCGGTGGCGACCATGGTGACGGGCGTCCTCGGGGCGGCGGCACAGACCGATTTCCGCCGCATCCTGTCGTTCCACATCGTCAGCCAGATCGGCTACATGGTGCTCGGCCTCGCGCTGATGACGCCGCTGGCGGTGATGGGCGCGGTCTTCTACCTCGTGCACCACATCATCGTGAAGGCGAACCTGTTCCTCGTCTCCGGCGTGGCGAACCGGATCGCGGGCGGGACCGAGCTCGACCGGATCGGCGGGCTCTACAAGGGCGCGCCGCTCCTGGCCTTCCTGTTCCTCATCCCCGCCTTCTCGCTCGCCGGCTTTCCGCCGCTCTCGGGGTTCTGGGCGAAATACGTGCTGGTGAAGGCGTCGCTCGATCTCGAACTCTGGTTCGTCGCCTTCGCGGCGCTGGCGGTGGGCCTGATGACGATCTACTCGATGACGAAGATCTGGGGCCGCGCGTTCTGGACGCCGCATCCCTCGGGCGTGACCCCCACCCTTCGCGATCTGGCCGCGGGCGAGCGGGCGGCCCTCCTGCTGCCGATCGCGGGGCTGGCCGCCATGACGGTGTTCATCGGCCTCTACCCCGAGCCCTTCGTCGAGGTTGCGACACGCGCAGCCGGTGAACTTCTGGACCCGAGCGCCTATATCACGGCCGTGCTGGGAGAGCGCCCATGAGCCTGTTCCTGATGAACCTGATCCTCGCGATCGCCTGGGCGGCCCTGACGGGCACGTTCACGCTGCCGGGTCTCGCCGTGGGCTTCGTGGTGGGCTTCCTCGCGCTCTGGATCATTCAGCCGCTCTTCGAGAACCGCGGCGGCGGATATTTCGTCCGCGTCTGGCGCTGGCTCAAGCTGATCGTGCTCTTCCACTGGGAGCTGATCGTCTCGTCGCTCTCGGTCGCTTGGGACGTGCTGACGCCGCGCCACCGTGCCCGGCCCGGCATCGTCGCGGTGCCGCTCAAGGCCAAGGGCGAGGCCGAGGTCCTCCTGGTGACGAACCTCATCTCGCTTACCCCCGGAACGCTCAGCCTCGACGTAACCGAGGATTGCAACACCCTCTTCGTACACGCGATGTTCGCCGACGATCCCGAGAGGATCGCCTCGGATATCGAGAACGGCATGGAGCGCTGGGTGCGCGAGGCGTTGGCATGACGAGAAGGAGGCGCGGATGGCCCCGACCCTGACCGAACAGATGCCGATCCTGAACTTCGCCGTTCAGACGGGATTCGTCCTCGTGATGCTGGGCGTCATCCTCGCGATGATCCGGCTCATCAAGGGGCCGTCCCTGCCCGACCGCGTGGTGGCACTCGACACGATGACGGTTCTGATCGTCGCGTTTTGCGGGCTCTTCGCGCTGGACACGGGATCGGCGGCGTTTCTCGACGTGGCGGTCGTCCTGGCGCTGATCGGGTTCCTGGCGACGGTGGCCCTGGCGCGCTTCGTCGAGCGCAAGGTCCGCCGCGCCCGCCCCGAGGACGCGATCCGGGTCGAGGAGGCGCCGCGATGATCGAGATCGTCCTCGCGATCTGCGTCCTGCTGGGCGGCTTCTTCGCCTTCATCGCGGGCCTCGGCATCCTGCGCCTGCCGGATGTCCTGATCCGGATGCACGCGACGACCAAGGCCGGGACGCTGGCCTCGGGTCTCATCATGCTGGCGGTCGCCATCGGGTTCGCCGACCCGCCGACCATCGCCAAGTCGGTCGCGATCGTCGTCTTCCTGCTGCTGACCGCGCCGGTCGGTGCGCATATGATCGGGCGCGCGGCCTTCCGTTCGGGCGTGGCGCTCTGGGCGCCGACCAAGGTGGACCCGACCGCGAAGGCCAAGCTCGGCGTGCAGGAGCCGGGCGACTAGCCCCTGCCCCAAAGCCGCGCCCACCAGGCGCGCATCCCGCGGCGTCGCTCGGCCACGTTGTCCTCGACTGCGTCCCACCGCTCTCCCGCGTCCTCCAGAACCGGGTCGATCCTGTTGCGGCGGAAGCGGATGATGCGGACCGTGATGGCCCAGACGATCGCGGCCAGGATCGTCAGGAAGATGATGTTGAACCAGGGGATCGTGGTGGCCTCCGGGCCTTCGACCTCGCGCACGCTGACCGCGTTCGGAAAGATCGAAAGGAACTCCGAGCGCCAGCCGTAGTGCCGCAACGCGACCCAGCGCGGCGCGGCGGCGGTCGAGACGAGATCCGTCGCCTCGGTCTGGAGGTTCGAGCTGTCGAGCTTGAAATAGGGCGGCCAGCCCCATCCCGTATCCTCGTTGCGATAGACCGAGACGCGGCCCGACGGACGCACCGTTTCGATGAACCGGACGTCGCGATTGGAAGCGGTCGCCCCGCTTCCGACATCGCCATCGGCCCAGAAGATCGAGTTCTCGCCGAAATCGACGCGCCGGACATCGGTGTCGACCACCCGGACGATATCGGTCTGTGGCAGGGTGTAGTGCAGGAAGGCGGCGATGATGCCGACGACCAGCAGAAGCGGCACCCATTTCAAGACGCGCATGTCGGCCCCCTTCAGGCGTAGTTGACGACGTAGATCAGGGTGCAGATGGCCCCGATCGGCAGGATATACACCCCCCAGAGCAATTTGCGGCGCAGGCTGCCCTGATAGTGGCGGAGCCCGTTCTCGACGAAGGTGTCGCGCGGCAGGGGGGGTTGGTCGCGCTGCCATTCTTCCTCGAGGCGGTCGCGCTCGCCCGCGCGGAAGTAGAAGACCAGCGCCCAGTAGATCACCGTCAGCGCGATCAGCAGCATCACAGCCAGTCTGAGAAGTCCGATCATGCCTGCTCCCTCGTCTCGCGTGCCGGATCGCTCCGCCGTCGCCATCCCGCGCATCCTAGCCGCTCCGCGCGCGAGGCGCGACAGGCGGTTGCGCGCCCCGGCCTCACCACGTCTCGGTCGTCCAGTGGCGTGGCAGATTGGCGAGCGACAGGACCATCATCGGCCCCCAGATCAGCGCGCTGCGCAGGCTGAGCACGGCGAAATGCCACGGCGCCTCGCGCCAGACGACGCCGCCCGCCTCGCCATAGAGGAAGACGAAGCCCAGCCCGGCGAGCACCGCTAGCAGGACCGACGAGATGACGCCGTTGGCGACGAGCCAGCCGACCCCTTCGGGGAGGAGTTTTCCCAATCCCCACGGCACGAGCCACGCGACGACCAGCAGGGCGAGGACCGGCAGGACGAGTGTCACGCCGCGTGATCCGATGCGCGCGGCCGCCGATACGCGCCGCCATTCGGTTGCGTCCCTGTCACATCACGCTCCGTCCCGTTTCGGTCCTATCCTATCCGCGCCGCGCCGCAGGCCGGCCGGGAATGGTCTGGCCCCCTGCCCGGTTTCCCCCCACTGTGTCGCCCGGAGCACGCCAAGGGAGGCCCGGATGGATCGGCTGTTGCAGGAGATCGAGCAGCGCGAGGGCGACCTCGTCGCGCTGACGCAGGCGCTGATCCGCATCCCGACACTGAACCCGCCGGGACGGCACTACCGCGACATCTGTTCCTTCGTCGGCGAACGGCTCGGCGCGCGCGGCTGGGAGGTGACGATGGTGCGGGCCGAGGGCGCGCTGGGCGACAGCACGGCCTATCCGCGCTGGAACGTGATCTGCCGCCTGGAGGGGGCGGAGCCGGGCGAATGCGTCCATTTCAACAGCCATCACGATGTCGTCGCCGTGGGCGAGGGCTGGACGCGCGAGCCCTTCGGGGGCGAACTCGACGGGGGTCGGATCTACGGGCGCGGCGCCTGCGACATGAAGGGCGGGCTGGCGACCAGCATCGTCGCCGCCGAGGCGTTTGCTGCGATGCGCCCCGACTTCCGGGGCGCGATCGAGATCTCCGCGACCGCAGACGAGGAATCGGGCGGCTATGGCGGCGTGGCCTACCTCGCCGAGCAGGGATACTTCGACCCGGACCGGGTCCAGCACGTCATCATCCCCGAGCCCTTGAACAAGGACCGCATCTGCCTCGGGCATCGCGGCGTCTGGTGGGCCGAGATCGAGACCAAGGGGCGCATCGCCCATGGCTCCATGCCGTTTCTCGGCGACTGCGCCGTTCGCCACATGGGCGCGGTCATCGACGAGATGGAGCGGACGCTCTTCCCGCTGCTCGCCGGACGTCGCACCGCGATGCCGGTGGTGCCCGAGGGGGCGCGGCAATCCACCCTCAACATCAACGCGATCCATGGCGGCGAGCCGGTGCAGGCGGAGGACTATACCGGCCTCCCGTCGGCCTGCGTGCCGGACCGCTGTGTCCTGACGCTGGACCGGCGGTTCCTGATGGAGGAGGACATCGCTGCCGTGAAGCGCGAGGTCACCGAGATGATGGAACGGGTCCGCGCCGAGCGGCCCGAGTTCCGCTACGAGATCCGCGATCTCTTCGAGGTGATGCCGGTGATGACGCCCACCGACGCGCCCATCGTCCGCGTCGTGGGCGAGGCGGTGGAGGCGGTGCTCGGCCGCGCGCCCGAGCATGTCGTCAGCCCCGGCACCTACGACCAGAAACATATCGACCGCATCGGGCGGCTGAAGAATTGCATCGCCTACGGTCCCGGGGTGCTCGACCTCGCGCATCAGCCCGACGAATGGATCGGGGTGGAGGACATGGTCGATAGCGGCAAGGTCATGGCGCTGGCGCTGGATCGTCTTTTGGGGTGAGGACGCTCCATCTCGACATCAACGACCGCGGAAGCCGCTATGCCGTGACCGGCGCACCGGCCCGCGACGCGGATGCGGCCAAGGCAGTCGTCGCCGCGCTCTGCCGGGACAAGCGCTTTGCCAAGGGGACGCATCACAGCTGGGGCCTGATCGCCGCGGACGGGCCGGTGAAGAACGACGACGGCGAAGCGGGGGCGGGCATGGTCATCCTGCGCATGCTCGAGCGGGCGGAGCTGCGCGACCACGTGGTCGTCGTGACGCGCTGGTATGGAGGCAAGCATCTAGGCGGCGACCGGTTCCGGCACATCCAGACGGCGGTGCGCGACTACCTCGCGTCCCGCGCGGAAAGTCCATGAAAGGATTTTGCCAAACTCTTCGAAGAGTTTGGGCCGGGCGCTAGCTGGCTGGCCATGCTCGATGCCGACGATTGCGTGACATTGATGGAGACGCTGCGCCGCGCCTACCCCGATGCGCGGCAACCGGCGACCAAGGGCGGGCGCGATCCGTTCCGCTCGGTCGTGAGCTGCATGCTCTCGGCCCAGAGCCTCGACCGGAACACGGCCGCGGCGTCAAAGGCGCTTTTCGCGCTCGCGCGGACACCCGAGGGTATCCTCGCGCTGCCGGATGTCGAGATCGCGGCGGCGATCCGGCCCTGCGGCCTCTACAACGTGAAGACCCGCAACCTGAAGCGGATGTGCCGGTTCCTGCTCGACGAATATGACGGGCACGTGCCGACCGACCGGGACGGTCTGATGTCCCTGCCCGGCGTGGGCCGGAAATGCGTCGATATCGTCATGGCCTTCACCTTCGGCGAGGCCGTGGTCGCGGTCGACACCCATGTCCACCGGGTCTGCAACCGCATGGGTCTGGCCAGCGGCAAGACCGAGGCGCAGACGGCCGCGTCGCTGGAGGCGCGTATCCCGGAGCCATTCCGCCGCGACGGCCATCTGATCCTTCTGACCCATGGCAAGCGGATCTGCCGGGCGCGGGCGCCGCGCTGCGACGACTGCGCGGCCGCGCCACTCTGCGAGGCGGTCGCCGGGGCCCGGAGCTGACGGAACTGCCCCACGGACACCGCTTGCCCCCGAGGCGAGGGGTTGGCTACGCTGGCGCACCGTTCCGGGGAGGACTTGACCCATGCTTCGACTGACAACCGCCATCCTGCTGCTGACCGCGTCCACCGCGCTGGCCCAGCAGACCGACATCACCATCGGCATGCAACTCGAGCCGCCCAATCTCGATCCCACGGGCGGGGCCGCCGCGGCCATCGACGAGGTTGTCTATGCCAATGTCTTCGAGGGTCTGACGCGGTTCGGGCCGGACGGGTCGATCCAGCCCGCGCTGGCCGAAAGCTGGGACGTGTCCGAGGACGGGCTGACCTGGACGTTCGACCTGCACGAGGGCGTGACCTTCCACGACGGCACGACCATGGATGCCGAAGACGTGGTCTTCAGCCTCGACCGCGCGCGCGCAGAAGATTCCACGAACGCACAGAAGGCGTTGTTCGAGGGGATCGCGAGCGTCGAGGCCGTGGACGCCCAGACCGTGCGCATCACGCTGGCCGCGCCGAACGGCAACCTGCCCTTCAACCTCGCCTGGGGCGACGCGGTGATCGTGGCGCCGGAAAGCGCCGAGACCAACGCATCGGCGCCCGTGGGCACGGGGCCGTTCACCGTTGCGGACTGGGTGCAGGGCGACCGCGTCGAGCTGACGCGCAACGACGCCTATTGGGGCGACGCCCCCGCGCTGGACCGCGCGACCTTCAAGTTCATCTCGGACCCGAACGCCGCCTTCGCCGCCGTCATGGCAGGCGATGTCGATGCCTTCCCGACCTTCCCCGCCCCCGAGACGCTGTCGAGCTTCGAGGCGGATCCCCGGTTCAGCGTCATCGTCGGCTCAACCGAGGGCGAGACGATCCTCGCAATGAACAACGTGTCCCTCCCCGACGCCCGCGTGCGCCAGGCGATCACCCACGCGATCGACCGGCAGGCGATCATCGACGGTGCGATGTTCGGCTACGGCACGCCCATCGGGACACATTTCGCGCCGCACAATCCCGACTATGTCGACCTGACCGACCGGTCGGCCCATGACCCCGAGCGGGCGCGCGAACTGCTGGCCGAGGCGGGGGTCACAGACCTGACGCTGCGCCTGATGCTGCCGCCCCCGGCCTATGCGCGGCGCGGCGGCGAGATCATCGCGAGCCAGCTGCGCGCGGTCGGGATCGAGACCGAGATCGCCAACCTCGAATGGGCGCAGTGGCTCGAGCAGGTGTTTCGCGGCAAGGATTTCGACCTGACCATCGTCAGCCACACCGAGCCCGCCGACATCAACATCTACGCGCGGCCGGATTACTACTTCCAATACGACAACCCCGCGTTCCAGGCCCTGATCGAGGAGCTTTCCGTCGAGACCAACCCCGAGCAGCGGAGCGCGCTGTCGCGGCAGGCGCAGGAGATCATCTCGGGCGACTACGTGAACGCCTACCTGTTCCAGCTGGCCAAGACCGGCGTGGCCGATGCCCGCATCCAGGGCCTGTGGGAGAATTCGCCGACACAGGCCAATGACCTGACCGGTGTCAGCTGGTCGGAATAAGACCCCGCGGGGCGGCCTCCGGGCCGCCTCAGCCCCAGTCGGGCGCGGTGGTCTGCGGCGCGTAGGTTCCGAAGGACCACTCGTGCCCCTCGGGATCCGTGCCGCGCCAGCGTCGCGTCCCGAACTCCGTATCCTGCGGGCCGTAGACCACGCCCGCCCCGGCCGCGACCGCCCGCGCGTGATGGGCGTCGACATCCTCGACCACCAGATAGAGGCCCGGCGAGCCGTGATCGGCCGCCGCATCGACCGAGCCGATCATGATCACGCCGTTGCCGAAGCGCATCTCGGCATGCATCACGCGCCCGTCGGGGCCATCGTGGGCCTGCACGGTCTCGAGCCCGAAGGCATCGGCGAGGAAGGTCATAGCCGCCTTGGCGTCGACATAGCTGAGATAGGGCACGATGGCCGGGCTGTCGGTCATGGTCGTCTCCTGAATGCGTGGGGTCAATTGGCGCGATCCTAGCACGGTTTTTCGCGCCGTTCCCCCTCTGGCCGCGCCGGCGCATCAGACTAACTGCCCCCCATGACACTCCGCGCCATTCTCGTCCTTCTCGCCGCGCTCGCCTTCGCGGTTTCGCCGTTCTTCGTCCCCGGCTTCGGGGGCTACGATCCGACGCAATTCCCCAACCCCATCGAGAACCCGTCGGTACAGCCGGCGGGCTATGCCTTCTCGATCTGGGGGCTGATCTACCTTTGGCTGATTGCCATGGCGGGCTACGGGGTCTGGGCCCGGCGCGACGATGCGGCCTGGGATGCGACGCGCGTGCCGCTTCTGCTCAGCCTCGTGGTGGGCGCGGCGTGGTTGGCCGTCGCGGTCGCCTCGCCGATCTGGGCGACCCTCCTGATCTGGGTCATGCTGGGCGGGGCACTCTGGGCGCTCATCCGGACGCCCGAAGCCGACCTGTGGTGGCTGCGCGCGCCGATCGGGCTCTATGCGGGGTGGCTGACCGCCGCCTCCTCGGTATCGATCGGTCTTCTGGCGGCGGGCTGGGGCTGGCCGCCCTTCGGCGAAGCGGGCTGGGCCATCGCGGCGCTGTCCATCGGGCTGGCCATTGCCGTCGCGATGCTGCGGATACGGGCCTCGCTGATGTATGGCGCCGCCGTCGTCTGGGCCTTGATCGCGGTGACGGTGCGCAACGGGTTCGATCTCGTAGGGATCTTCGCGGCCGGCGCCGCGGTGGCCGTCGCTCTCCTTACGCTGGCCGCCTTGCGCGCCGCGCGGGCCTAAGCCACGCGGCGCCACGCCCTCGGCTCAAATCGTCGCGTTCGTGGCCCCGCCATCGGCCAGCAGGTTCTGGCCCACGATGAAGCCCGCATGGACCGAGCAGAGGAAGGCGCAGGCCTGACCGAACTCGGCCGCTGTTCCGTAGCGATTGGCGGGAATGGTCGCGGCGCGGGCGGCCCGGGCCTCGTCAATGGAGATGCCCTTCGATTGCGCCACCGGCCCATCCAGCGCGTCGGCCCGGTCGGTCGCGTGGATGCCCGGCAAGAGGTTGTTGATCGTCACGCCGCTCGAGGCGACCTGCCGCGCCGTGCCCGCGACGTAGCCCGTGAGCCCGGTGCGCGCCGCGTTCGACAGCCCGAGCTGCGGGATCGGCGCCTTGACCGATTGCGAGGTGATGTTGACGACGCGCCCCCAGCCCCGGTCCATCATGCCGGGCAGACAGGCCTTCATCAGGGCGATCGGGGTCAACATGTTGGCGTCGAGCGCGGCGATGAAATCGTCGCGATCCCAATCTGACCAGAGGCCGGGGGGCGGCCCGCCCGCGTTGGTCACGAGAATGTCGGGGCTGTCCGCGGCGGCGAGTACCTCGGCCCGACCCGCCTCGGATGTGATGTCGGCGGCGACGGTCGTGACCGACACGCCGTAACGTTCGCGCAGATCGGCGGCGGCGGCCTCCAACGCCTCCGCCCCCCGCGCGTTCATCACGAGATCGACGCCCGCCTCGGCCAGCGCCGTCGCACAGCCCAGTCCCAGCCCCTTCGACGACGCGCCCACCAGCGCCCGCCTGCCATTGATGCCCAGATCCATCGCAACTCTCCCCTATTGTCCGTCTGGCCCGTCCTATCAGCCCGCCCCGGCGGCTTCACGCCCACATTTCCGTAACGTCGCCTCAATTCTCCGGATGCGGTCACCGCACGGCCCTGTTTTCGCCCCCGCGCGCCGGGTATCGTATTGAAATGACGGAATCGTCTTCCCCCCTTGCGGCGCTCAGCCGCTGCATGGTCCACGATGCGAACGCCCTCTCGGTCGAGACGGGCGCGCTGATGGGCGACGCGATCGGCACCGTTGACGAGGTCGTGGCCGGGGACATCTATTACCTCGATCCAGGGGCCACGCAGCGTGAGCTAGTCCTGACGCGGATCGGCGGCGGTATGGCGGTCGGACCCGGCAGTTCGGTCGGAATCGCAGGACAGGCCGTCACGGCGCTGGCGCGGCATCAGATCATGGGCGAACGCGGCTCGATGGTCGAGGTGCTCGTCCTCGACTTGGACGGCACGCGCCTGGCGTTGCCGCTGGGCCCGCTGTCGGCTTCGGACGAATACACGCTCATCGCCTCCGAGACGGTCGAGGGCGAGCTGTCGAACGTCGCGCAGGTCAGTTTCACCCGCGGCACCAAGATCACCATGGCCGACGGCCGCCAGACCCCGGTCGAGGCGCTGGCGACCGGCGACCGCGTCCTGACCCGCGATCACGGCCCGCAGGCGATCCGCTGGATCGGCCGCCAGACCGTGCGGGCCGAGGGCTCGAACGCCCCCGTCCGGATCGCGGCGGGCGCGCTCAACAATGCGGACGACCTGATCCTGTCGCCGGACCATCGCCTGTTCATCTACCACCGCGACGATGCGATGGGCGTTGGCCGGGCCGAACTGCTCGTCCGGGCGCGGCATCTGGTCGACGGGGACGGCATCGTGCGGATGGCCGGAGGGCATGTCGATTATTTCCACCTGCTCTTCGACGCGCACGAAATCATCTATGCCGAATGCATCCCGGCCGAGTCGCTTCTGGTCTCGCCCGAGGTTCTGGCCGGCATGGACGAGGACATGGCGCTCGACATCGCGCGGCGGATGGCCGGTCGAATCCAGCATCCGCATCACGGGGTGGAGCCGTCGGCCGCAGATCTCGACGGGGTCGATGCCACGGCACTTCTGGGGCGCGCCCTACCGGGGCGCGGCTAGCTCCAGCGGTCGAGCGCCGTCTCGTCCGCAGCGACTGCCGCGACCCACGCCTCGCCCTCGGCCGTCACCTCCTTCTTCCAGAAGGGCGCGCGCGACTTGAGGTAATCCATCAGGAACGTCGCCGCCTCGAACGCCGCTGCGCGGTGCCGCGCGGCCGTAGCGACCATCATGATCCGCGCTCCCGGTTGCAGGCGCCCGTGGCGGTGGATGATCGTCACGCCGGCCAGCGTCCAACGCGCCGCCGCCTGCTCGGCGACGTCGGTCAGGGCGCGTTCGGTCATGCCGGGATAATGCTCGATTTCCATGTGGCGCAGGCCGTCCGCGCTGTCGCGAACGCGGCCCGTAAAGGTGACCACCGCGCCGGTCTCGGCCCCTGTCTCCAGACGCGCAGCCTCGGCCCCGAGGTCGAAATCCTCCGGACCGACGACGATGCGCGGTGTCATCGCCCCCATCTCCGGGGTCGGTCGAGGCGAGGCATCGCCTAGCCCCCGGTCATGGGTGGAAAGAACGCGACTTCCCGGACGCCGCGCAAGGGCGCGCCGAGATCGGACAGCTCTTGGTCCAGCGCCACCTTGACGCTCGCCATGTCGGAGAAGGCGGCGGCATAGCGCGGCTCGCGTCCGCGCAACTCCTCGACCAGATCGGCGACCGTCGCCGCCTCGGTCTCGACCATCTCGCGGCCCAGCCCGATCCGCTCGCGCAGCCACGCGAAATAGAGCACCTGCACCGTCACGCCTTGGTGTCCCGCAGATGCGGCTTGGCCTTCGAGAAGTAGTCCCAGCCGGTCATCGCCGTCAGCGCCGCCGCGACCCAGAGTAGGATCACGCCGATCAGGAAGGTCGTCGCCTCGGCCTGCACCATCGTCGTCAGCCCGATCTCGTCGGGCACGGCGCCGGTCAGGATTGAATCCACCATGGGCAGGTCCATGCCCTCGGTCCGCTCGAGGAAGGCGTGCTCGAACACGCCTGCCGCGAAGAGCACCGCGATGGCCGTCATCTGCGCAGTCGTCTTCCACTTGGCGAGCTTCGTGACTTTCAGAAGACCCGCCGTCGCCCCGAGGAACTCGCGCAAACCGCTGACGAAGACCTCGCGGAAGAGGATCACCGTCGCGGGCAGCAGGATCCACGGATTCATGCCCGAGAACCCCGTGATGACGAGGAGCGCGATCACCACCATCGCCTTGTCCGCGATCGGGTCGAGCATCGCGCCGAAGCGGCTTTCCTGGTTGTATTCGCGCGCCCACCAGCCATCGATCCAGTCGGTGACCGCGGCGACCACGAAGAGGACGAGTGCGAACCAGTCTGCCCAGGGCCGCGCGAAAAAGAGGAACATGATCGCCACGCCGGGCGCAGCCAGGAGGCGCAGGACGGTCAGGATATTGGGCACGTTCCAGTTCATGGCCTTGGTTTAACGAGGTTCCGGTGGGGGTGCCATCCCCGCCGCATGGGCGGGGCGCCCGGTGGCGCCCCGCAGGGTCAGGAGAGGGCGTAACGATGCAGCGTGGCCCCGCCGCCATAGTCCCGCGCCTCGAGGAGCCGGGACGCGACGGCCCCGCCCGACCAGAGCGGTACGCCGCCCCCGAGGAGGATCGGCGCACGCTTCAGGACGACCTCGTCGATGAGGCCGCGATCCTTCATCGCGGTCGCCAGCGCGCCGCCGCCGCAAAGATAGACCGGGGCTGTGGCCGTAGCGCGAAACGCTTCGACCGCGGCGAGATCGCGGCAGATGCGGATCTCGCTGCCGGGCAGGTCGAGCGTCGTCGAGACGACGCATGCCGCCATGCCCGGATAGGGGTTCTCGCCCGGGGACAGGCCGTAGGCGAAGCCGAACTCGTAGGTCGCGCGACCCATGATGACCGCGCCGTAGCTGGCAAGGCGGTCTCGGTAATCGTCGACCACCGCGCCGTGATGTGGAAAGCGGGAGATGTCGGCGCCGGGGCCGCAGATGAAGCCGTCGCCGGACACGGCGACATCGTAGATGATGGGTTGCATGGAAAGATCCTGAACTGAATGGGATGGCGCGCGCTCGTCGCGCGCGGATCGGAATTCAGACGGTCAGGATCATCGGCAGGGCACTCCTCGGCTTGGAAGCGGTATTGCATTCCGGCCTCGCGCGCGCAACGGCGCGGGATCGGCCTGCCGCAGGCGCGCTCAGTCCCGTTCGTGGAAATGGGCGTGGATCGTCTCGGCGATGGTGTCGCTGATGCCCTCGACCGCCTTCAGGTCGGCGAGCGCCGCACGGCTGACCGCCTTTGCCGAGCCGAAATGCGTCAGCAGCGCGCGCTTGCGCGTCGCACCCACCCCCGGCACGTCGTCCAGCGGGTTCGCCACCAGCGCCTTCGCCCGCTTGGCGCGGTGCGTTCCGATGGCGAAGCGGTGCGCCTCGTCGCGCATCCGCTGCACGAAATAGAGCACCGGGTCATTGCGGCGGAGCGCGAAGGGGCGCTGGCCGGTGCGGTGGAACTCCTCCTTGCCGTGGTCGCGGTCGACGCCCTTGGCGACGCCCACCATGGCCACGTCCTCGACGCCCAATTCGCGCAGGATCTGGCGCACGGCGCTGACCTGCCCCGCGCCGCCGTCGATCAGCAGGAGATCGGGCCAGAGACCCGAGGCCCGTTCGGGGTCTTCCTTCAGAAGGCGCTTGAACCGCCGGGTCAGCACCTCCTTCATCATGCCGAAGTCGTCCCCCGGCGTCAGCTCGTCGCCGCGGATGTTGAACTTGCGGTATTGCGACTTCTCGAAGCCGTCCGGTCCGGCCACGATCATCGCGCCGACCGCGTGGCTGCCCTGGATATGGCTGTTGTCGTAGGTCTCGATGCGCCGGGGCGGCGCGGGCAGGTCGAACGCTTCGGCGATCCCGCGCAACAGCTTCGCCTGCGTGGCGCTTTCGGACATCTTGCGGCCGAGGCTTTCGCGCGCGTTGCGGACGGCGCCCTGCACCAGCTCGCGCTTCTCGCCCCGTTGCGGCACGAGAAGCTGGACGCGGCGTCCGGCCTTCGTGGACAGCGCCTCGACCATCAAGTCGCCCTCCTCGATGCCGTGGGACAGAAGCACCATGCGCGGCGGCTCCTTGCCGTCGTAGAACTGGCCGAGGAACGCTTCCATCACCTCGGCGGGCGAGTTGTCCTCGGCGACGCGCGGGTAGACATCCGTGTTGCCCCAGTTCTGGTTGGCGCGGATGAAGAAGACCTGGATACAGGCCTGACCGCCCTCCATGTGCAGCCCGATCACATCGGCCTCGGGCACGCCTTGCGGGTTCACGCCCTGGGTCGACTGCACGTTGGTCAGCGCCTTGATCCGGTCGCGCATCGCGGCGGCGCGCTCGAACTCCATCTCGGCGGCAGCGCTCTCCATCTCCGCGGCGAGCTTCGCCTGGATCGACGTCGTCTCGCCCCGGAGGAACCGCTCGGCATCCTTGACGCTGGCGGCATAGGCCGTGGGCGTTATGAAGCCGACGCAGGGCGCGCTGCACCGCTTGATTTGGTAGTTGAGGCAGGGCCGAGTGCGCCCCTCGAAATCGCTGTCAGAGCAGTTCCGCAGCAGGAACACGCGCTGCAACTGGTTGAGCACGCGGTTGACCGCGCCCGCGCTGGCGAACGGCCCGAAATAGAGCCCCTGCCCCTTCCGCCCGCGATGCTTTCGGATCTGGGGAAAGGCGTGTCCCGTCGTGACCTCGATATTCGGAAAGGATTTGTCGTCGCGCAGCAGCACGTTGTAGCGCGGCTTGAGCTGTTTGATGAGGTTCTGCTCCAGCAGAAGCGCCTCGAGCTCGGTCTGCGTCGTCAGCACCATCATCGATGCCGTCTCGGAGATCATCCGGCGAATGCGCGGCGAATGCCCCTGAAGCCGGGTGTAATTCGCCACCCGGTTCTTGAGGCTGCGGGCCTTGCCAACGTAGAGAATGCGGTTCTGATCGTCGAGCATCCGATAGACGCCGGGCGACCCATCGAGCGTTTTCAAAAAGCGCTTGATGACGGTCGGGCCGGTCGGCTTGGGCGCGGATTTCGTGTCTGCCATGGCGGGGTCTGATTCTGGAATCTGGCTGCTTCGAGTCGAGGGGAGGATCAAGGGGTCCGACGGGTGTCAAAAGAGGTCGACACTTGTGGATAAGGGTGGGAGCGGAATCGTCTCGCCCCTATTCATAACGGCACCGTCACATCACTGTCACCGTTTCGGAAAATTTCCTCGTCGGCGCAAGCCTCTCATATCAAATGACATTTATACGAAGTCGGGCCTAACGCATTGATCGGACTACCGAGTCCAGCGAACTTGACAGGGGTCGACCTTACGCGTGGACAATTTTCGAACCGGGTGACGCAAGGGCCGCGAATGAATCTGTCATTCGACCCCCAGAACGTCTGGTGTGCGCCATCCCAGATGCTGGCCCCCATCGACGCAAATCAACTGTCCCGTAACCGCGTCTGCTGTGACGAGATAGCGCAGCGCCGCAGCGATTCCAGCGGGATCCGCGCCGCGCTCCAGTATCGTCGCGGCGCGCTGTTCGTCGAAGTGGGTCTGACTCTGGCGACTGCCCTTCAAAGTCGGGCCGGGGCCGATGGCATTGACCCGGATCTGCGGGGCCAGCGCCTGTGCCGCCGTCCGCGTCAGCGTCCAGAGCCCGGCCTTGGCGAGCGTGTAGGTCATGAACTGGGGCGTGAGTTTCAGCACCCGTTGGTCGATGAGGTTAACGACGCAGGCGCGCGCGATCGGCTCGCCGTCGTCGCCCGGGGCGGGGGCCTGCGCCGCGAAGGCTTGAATCAGGAGAAAAGGCGCTTGAAGGTTCGAGCGCATGTGCCGGTCCCAGCTCTCGCGGGTGGCCGTCAGAAGGCTGTCGTATTCGAAGATCGAGGCGTTGTTCACCAGAAGGTCCAGCGGCTCGCCCAAGGCATCGGCCGCACGGGGCACCAGCGCCTCGGCCGCGTCGAGATCGGTCAGGTCGGCCTGAACTGTGACCGCCCGGCGCCCTTCGGCGCGGACGGCCTCGGCGGTGGTCTCGGCCCCCTCTACGCTCGACGCGTAGTGAATCGCGACGTCATGGCCGAGCCGCGCCAGCTCGACCGCCATGGCGGCCCCGAGACGGCCCCCAGCCCCTGTGACCAATGCCGTCATATCAATGCCCAGACGATGTAGCCCGCATAAAGCCCCGCGAGGATCGCGCCGCGCCCCCGGGTGATGTCGAGCTTGAGGAAGACGAACGGCGCGAGGAGCAGCGTTGCCGCCAGCATGACCCAGAGGTCCTTGGCCAGAAAGTCCGGATCGACCGGAACCGGGCCGACGAGGACGGCGACGCCCATGATGCCCAGAAGGTTGAACAGGTTCGAGCCGATCACATTGCCCAGCGCCACGTCCGCGTGCCGCCGGATCGCGGCCATCACCGTCGTCGCAAGCTCCGGAAGGGATGTGCCGATCGCGACCAGCGTCAGGCCGATGACCGTCTCGCTGACCCCCAGCGTGCGCGCCACGGACGTCGCGCCATCAACCAGGAGGCTGGCACCGAGAGGCAGACCGATTAGGCCCAGCCCGAGGAACAGCGACATCTTCCAGCCGGACAGCCCCGGCTCCGCGCCCTCGACCTCCACCTCTTGGCCGCGCGACGACATGAACGTCGCGGCCAGGATGCCGGCCAGCACGATCAGCAGAACGATCCCGTGCCACCAGACCAGCGTCCCCGACAGGCAGAACGCGATGAAGAGGAAGGTCGCCGCCAGCATGTAGAGGTAGTCGCGGCGCGTCTCGCAGACCGAAGTGTGCATCGTTGCGATCAGGGCGGGGATGCCCAGCACCAGCAGCACGTTGGCCACGTTCGATCCGACCACGTTGCCGAGGGCCAGGCCCGGCACTCCGTCGAGGATCGCCTGCACGCTGACGAGCAGTTCCGGCGCCGACGTCCCGAACGCCACGACGGTCAGGCTGACGACCAGCGCCGGCAGCCCGAGCCGGAGTGCGAGGTTCACCGCGCCCTTCACCAGCGCGTCGCCCGCGAAGATCAGGATGACGAGGCCGACGGCCACCAGAGCAAGGTCGTACAGCACGCGCTCAGCCTTTCCCGCAGGGACAGGGCCCGCGCCCGGCGCGCGGCGCGCCGCAGGCCTTGCACCGCGCGCGCGACAGCTTCGGGACGCCGGGCATCCGCAGCTTGCCGAACATCGCTAGCACGCCCATGCCGATCAGGAAGAGGGTTACGATCTTGATGATCATTCAGAGCCCGTAGCGCGACCAGGCGGCCCGCTGCTCGATCGACGCCATCAGGTCCAGCGCGACGCTCGGGATCAGCCGCTGAAGCAGCGGGCGTCGCATGGTCAAAGCGCGGAACGTCGTCTTGTCGCCGTAGCGCGCCTTCATCACCGGCACGAGATGGCCGATCCCGTCCACGAGGCCCGCATCGACCGCCTCGGCCCCCACGAAGATCTCGCCCGTGAAGAGATCGCGGCTGGTGTCGAGGCGGTCGCCCCGCCGTACCTGCACGAAGGCGATGAAGCTGTCATGGATGCGGGTCTGAAGCGCCTTCAAGCGTTCGATATCGCGGTCACGCTCGGGCCGGAACGGGTCGAGGATCGACTTGTCCTCACCCGCCGTATGGACCCGCCGCTCGATCCCGTAGCGCTCGATCAGGTCGTGAAAGCCGAAGCCCGCCGAGATGACGCCGATACTGCCGGTGATGGAGCTGGCGTCGACATGGATGTCGTCCGCCGCCGCCGCCAGCCAATATCCGCCGGACGCCGCCACGTCCTCGACGAAGGCATGGACGGGGATGTCCAGCTCGTCCGCCAGTCGACGGATCTGGCCGCCGATCAGCGACGACTGCGCGGGCGAGCCGCCCGGCGAGTTGATCGACAGCGCCACGGCCGTCGGCTTCGCTTTCCGAAACGCCCGTTCGATCAGCGGTGCGATCGCCGCGTGGGACAGCGCCCCGCGCGTGCCGTTGGACGCGATCACGCCCTCGAGGCGAAGAACCGCGACGCGGGGTGGCTGGTCGAGAAACGGAAGGCGATGACGCAGACGATCGAGCATGGTTCGGCATGTATGGCACGCCGGGGGGGCCGACAAGGCGCGGGCCCACCGCGGCGCCCGGAGGGTTGCCGCGCGGATCGGAGGGCTGGGCGCAAGGGCAAGAAGTCGGCGCTGGCATCCCGCGACGTCGCGGTGCATCCGGGGCCGAGACTAGCGGACGACGAATTCCGCATGCAGGGCGCCGGCAGCCTTGATGCTTTTGAGGATGTCGATCATGTCGCGGGCGGAAACGCCGAGGGCATTCAGCCCAGCGATTACGTCCGAGAGCGTCGTGCCCCCCTCGACCAACGCGAGGCCCGGTCCCGGCTCCTCCCGGAGGGCCACACCGGTGCGCGGCACCACGACCGTCTCGCCCTCGCCGAAGGGGCTCGGCTGCACGACGAGCGGGGCCTCCTCGATGCGCAGGGTCAGGTTGTTCTGGGACACCGCAACCTGGCTGATGCGCACCTCGCTTCCCATCACGATCGTGCCCGATGCCTGATCGACGACCACCCGAGCCTTGTGCTGCGGTGCGACCGTCAGGTTCTCGATGGCGCTGATCGCGTGCGCGGGCGACGGACGACCGGTCGCCGCGATGTCGATCAGGACGGTTCCCGCATCCAGCATGCGCGCCACCGACCGGTTGAGGCCCCGGTTGATGACCCGTTCGATCCGCGCCGCCGTGGTGAAGTCCGGCTCGCGGAGCGCCAGCCGGATCTGTCGAAGGTCCCCGAACTCGAAATCGACCTCCCGTTCGACGCGCCCGCCCGCGGGCACGACACCGGCCGTCGGCACCCCTTCGATCACGGTCGCCGCAGCCCCCGTCGCGGCCACGCCCCCGGCGATGACCGTCCCCTGGGCGACCGCATAGACCTCGCCATCGGCGGCGGTCAGCGGCGTCATGACCAGCGTGCCGCCCAACAGGCTGTCGGCGTCGCCGATCGCCGAAACGGTGACATCCAGCCGACCGCCGGCGCGGGCGAATGGCGGCAGCGTCGCCGTCACGATGACCGACGCGACGTTGCGTGGGCGAAATTGCTCGCCGGTGACGTTCACCCCGAGCCGTTCGAGGACGTTCTGCATGATCTCCTCGGTATAGGGCGCATTGCGCAGCCCATCTCCCGTCCCGTTCAGCCCGACGACCAGTCCATAGCCGATCAGATCGTTGCCGCGAACGCCGTCGAACTCGACCAGATCCTTCAGCCGAATGTCCTGCGCGCCCGCACCGCCCGCCGCGAAACTCGCGGAGCAGACGGCGATGACGGCGAGGATCAGGCGGATCATCTCAGGTAATCCGTCAACGACAGGCGCGAGAGTCGCGCCGTGACCGCATAATGGCTTTCGAGGCGCGAGATCTGTTCCTGGAGACGGGACGCGGTTTCGTAGGGATCGCTGCCGACGATCTCTGCGATGGAGGCCTCGATCGAGAGCATCTCTGCCGACACCCGCGCGACCCCGTCCGAGAGCCTGTCGGCAACCGTGCCGATGCGGGCCTGCGTAGCGATCACCCCGCCGGCATTCTCGACCAGCCGTTCGAGCAACACGGCATGGAGCCCAGCACGATCGGTCGGATCGGTCGATGCGGGACTCGCCGGGAGGACGGCGAGGATGGCCGTATCCCGCAACGTGGCACGGATCGCCGGATCGTCGAGGTCGACCGGGATCGCCACGGATTGGCCCTGGCCCGTCGGAAAACGCACAGTCTCGGTCGCGAAATCCCGCATGACGGACGTCTCGAACGTGCCCCCCGGTCCGAAATAATCGTCGAGCGTCTGCAGCAGGACGGCCGGATCCGTCTCCGTGGCGGCCAAGACGCGCAGATCGGCCAGAAGGGCATCAGGCATCGGCAGGACGGGTCCACCGGCATCGCCGTTGGCGAAGATCGCGCGTCCGTCCTGCGTTCCGCCAAGCCGCGCCATCATCGCGGCCAGCGCATCCTCGGCCGCCAGCGCGATTGCGGCCGTGCCGGAACCGGAATCTTCGCCGGCCAGCACGGCGAGCTGTTCCATAAGCGCAGCTTGCTCCCCCGCGTTCGCGGCCAATGCCGACAACAGTCCATCGGACCACCGTTCGGCCCGCGCGAGCGAGGTGTGACGCGCAAGGGAGGTCCCGAGGTCATGGCGAAGACGCGACAGCTCGGAAAAATCGCTGCGCACGGCACGCCCCCGGTCGGCAACCTGACCGGACGCCATCTCGCGCGACAGCGTCTCGATCCTCTCGCGTATCGTCGCGCCGACATCACCGCTTCGGGCGGGAACGGATCCAAGCGAAATGGTCATCTCAAATCTCCGTAATTCGATCCATCATCGCATCGACCGCCTGGATCACGCGTGCGTTGGCGGCGTACGCGCGTTCGATCTCGATCAGGCGGCGCATCTCGGCATCCGTATCGACCGATCCGCCGTCGCGGGCGGCCGCCAAACTGTTGGCATGGGCACGGGCGACCCCGCCCTCGTCTTCGGACCGGATGCGGCTCGAAGAGATCTCGGACCGCATCGTTCCCAGAAGATCCACGAGACTGCCGGCCGAGCGCGCCGGGTCGGTCACGGGGACGTCGCGCAGGTGCAGCGCGGCGCCGAATCGCAGAAGCTGCGCGGGATCGCCGGCCGGACCCGCGACCATCGCGCCGAACCCGTCGCGCAACGGAAGGAGCGTGGCCGGGTCCGTCGGTTCGAGTGCGTTGTTGACGCGAAGGCGGGCGGCCAGCCCCGCGGGCGGGGCGGCCGATAGCGCGGCGCCTGCATCGGTGAAAAGGCCTGGATCGCCGGGGGTGAGCGACGGGTCCGTGCCGACGCGGGCAAAGCGATCGATGAGGTCGGCGGCGAAGGCGTCAAGCCGGTCCGTGGCCGCCGGTGCATCGCGATCGCGAATGTCGAAGAGTGCGCCCAGCCGACCGCTACCCACCGGTCCCGCGCCGCCGGTCACGACGGGGCGGCCCTGGATCGTCAGCCCGGACAGTTGGCCCGGGGCGACCATGTCATCGGTCACGACCGGCTGAGGGGTGAACCCGATTGCGGCGGCGCGTCCATCCAGGAGGATCGCGCCACCTGTGGAAACGAGGGCGACCCCGCCGCCGTCGCGGGCCAGGCGGCGGACGGGTATGGCCTCGGAGATGCGGTCCACGAGCAGACCGCGCCGGTCGCGAAGATTGGAGGCGTCCTGACCGGAAGCCTCGACGCGCATGATCCGCGTGTTGAGGTCGGCCACGGCGGAAAGGTCCGAATTGAGCGCACGGACGGTCGCGTCGATCGCGGCATCGGCATCCTGCCGGGCCGCCGTCACCACATCGGCCATATCGTTCAGCCCGCCTGCCAAGCTGGCGGCGTCGCGTGCGACGGAAGCCAGAAGTGTCTCCGATGTCGGGTCGGACGCGGCAGCCACGAAGGACGCGTCGAAGGCGGCAAGGCGCGCCTGCACGCTTCCGGGATCGCCCGGATCGCCGATCGCCGTGTTGAGCCGGGCATGGAAGGCTTCGGCGGTCCCCGTCCGCGCCGCGTCCGCAGCCGCGTCTCGCCGCAACTGGGCCAGCGCCGGATCGACGACGCGGCGGGTGACGGCGCGTCCCGGAATTTCGCCCTGCACGATTTCGCGTCGGCGGTAGCCGTCCGTATCGGCATTCGCCACGTTCGAGGCGACGGCCTCGGCGCGGCGCGACGTCTGGGTCAGGCCCGACATTGCGGAGTTCAGGGAAGCGGTCAGGGACATGGCGACCTCCGGTCAGGTTGCGTCAGCGCTTGATGTTGGTGGTTTCCTGCAGCATCTCGTCGACGGTCTGGATGACCTTCGCGTTGGAGCTGTAGGCGCGCTGGGTCTGGATAAGCTGGGTCAATTCGCCCGCGACGTCGGTGGTACTCTCCTCGCGGGCGAAACCGACCATCGCGCCGACCGGGCCCTGGCCCGCATCCCAGAGGTAGAATGCGCCGCTCTCGCTGGAGATGGCGTAGGTCTGGTTCGGGAGGGCCTTCAGACCGTTCAGCTTCGGGACGTCCACGATCGGGATCTGGTAGAGGGCCTTGCTGAACCCGGTATCGTAGAGGGCGCGAAGAATGCCGTTCTCGTCGACTTCGATCGAGGTCAGGTTGCCGACCGGCGAGCCGTTCTTGCTGATCGAGAGCGGCGCGAACACGTCCGAGAGCTGGGACAGACCCTTCGCCTCGAGCGGGCGACCGACCTCGACCTCGATGTCGCCACCCAGGGCGCCGATGGTCAGTCGTCCGGTCGCGGGGTCGTACGCGCCTGCCGAAAGCGGCGTCACCGCCGAGATCGTGCCGCCGTTCTGGCGCGTGTCGTCGAACAGGATGTCGAATTCCCCGACGACGATCCCGCCCTGGCCCTGATCGCGAACCTCCATCGTCCAACGGTTGCTGGATCCCGTGGCGGGGATCACGGGCGTGTAGGTCACGTCGAGCCGTTCGGCTTGCCCCAGGCTGCCGAAATATTCGAGCGTCAGTTCCCGCGGGTCGCCCGTCGCGTCGAATTGGGTGTCGGTTGCGGGAAGATTGACGCCCATCAGGATCTCGGTGGTGGGATCGCCTTCGAATGTATTGGTGTCGACGCGGACGGGTTGCAGACCGCCGGAGGCGTCGCGCGGATAGGCGGGAATGATGCCGTCATTCGTCGCGGGCCAGCCGAGGAGGACGAGCCCGCTTTCGGTGCGCAGCACCCCGCTGGCATCGGGCCGGAACGATCCCGTCGTCGTCAGTCGCATCTCGACTGCCTCGCCCGAGGCCGCGCTGGTGGCGGTCGTGACCGGGATCATGCCGCGCCCGCCGACCGCCAGATCGGTGGCGTTGCTGGTGGTGACGAGCGTGCCGCGCTGATCGATCATGCGCCCCGTGGTGACGCGCACGCCACCTGCGGAATAGTTGCCCTTCGACTGATTGAGTACGAGCGAATGGAAATCCGCGACGGCGCGCTTGTAGCCGAAGGTGGCCGAGTTCGCGATGTTGTCGGAGATCGTCGCGAGCTTGCTGGCGTTCACGTTCAGACCGGTCACGCCGGCATTGAGGGAGGAGGAGATCGTCATCGGCAATCCTTGCTGAAAAACTCGGGCTTCTGTCGGATGGTGCTGCGGCGAGCATGGGCAACGGGTCTTAAGGCGAGGCTAACGCCGCGGCCGCGCGCCAGCCGTTATCGCGGTCGCGGGGGTCTCGGCGTGTTGCGCAGAAGGATGAGTTCGACGCGATTGTTCCGCTCGGACAAGGGATTGGCATTGGCCGGGCGGCGGTCGGCATGGCCGGTGATCCGGGCGACCCGGCCATCGTCGATCCCGATCGTCGGCAAAGCCGCGCGCAGCGAATCGGCCCGCGCCGTCGACAGCGCCCAGAGCCCGGCATCCCGCACCACGATCGGTGCGGCGGCGGTGAACACGCTGATGGCGATCATGTTGCGGCGCGGCGTCAGCTCGGACTTGGCCGCCTGGATGATGCCCAAAAGGAGGGGTGTCGGCGTGGTTCCGTCGAACAACGGTCGGTCCGGCAGGTCGAAGATCTCGATCACGGTGCCTTCGTCGGAGAGGCGGACGGTGACGTGACGAAGCTGCTCGGTGTCGAGAAGGCTGTCGCCCCCCTTGCCCATCAGCGCGGCGGCCACGGCCGTCATCTCGCCCTCGGCATCCGCGGTGCCATGCACTTCGGACGGGGTGATGCCGCCGCGCCCGGTCTGGACGACGAGCGCATCCGCGGCGGTGCTGTCGCCGCCCATCGCGCCGTCCCCGCCGCCCGACGCGCGGCTGATCGCGATCGTGGGATTGAAGTAGTCCGCGAGGCCCTTGCGCTGCTTCTCGGTTGTCGCGTTGAGCAACCACATGAGCATGAAGAAGGCCATCATCGCGGTGACGAAATCGGCATAGGCGACCTTCCACGCGCCACCGTGATGCCCCCCGCCCTCGACCTTCTTGATGCGCTTGATGATGATCGGGCGCGCGTCGTTGCCTGCCATGTCCGGGCCTCCGGGGGGCAGGGCTAGCGGCCAGACATGAAGAAACGGTTAGGGCGCGACCCAGCGGCCCGGCGCGTCCGGCCCGTCGAATGAAGCCCGTCGATGTGGCGCATGCGCGAGGCTGACGGCATCGATCCCGCGGACATGGCCGGACAGCGCGACGAAGCGCTCGAGGGCGGGGGTCCGGGTCACGATTTCGGGCGATGCGACCGACAGGCCCGGCGCGGGGTCGGTGCCGTAGTTCAGCCGCGGCTCGGGGGGCACCTCGGCCCAGCGGTCGCGGTCGGCGGGGATCAGAGTCATCTCGACGGAAAGGCGGATCTGGACCTGCGTTGCCGCGTCCCAGAACAGAAGGGCCGCGCGCGGCTCGGTCCAGAGGGCACGGATCTTGGCCGTCCTGAGGTCGCTATGTACCTCGATCGTGCCGGCCCGGCGGTCCGCGCCGCGCAGGCCGACCATCCGGGCTTCGGGGCCGTCCGTTCCCGCAGTGGCGAGCGCCACGAGCCGGAAGGGATCGGACGCATCCGCCACCCCGGCCGCGAGTCGGTCCCAGATATGGCCGAGTAGCGTGTCGAGCCGGTGCCACGGGTCACTCATAGCCGGTCATCTCCAGATATCCCGTCGCGGCGTGGCTTCCGGTGGCCGTGACCGGCCCTTCCCAATAGGGAAAGAGCGTCGCCTGCCAGCTCCGGGGGTTCACCGCACGTACCGTCAGGTCGAGATCGCGGGCGGGCAGCTCCAGTCGCCATTCCGTGGGAACGTCCCGCCCCGCCACCTGCGAGATGTCGAGCGCTTCGAGCCGGAGCGCGTCGCCGGAATAGGGCGTCAGCGTGCCGTCGGGATCGATCCACGAGGCGTATGCGAACGGTGTCCCGCCGCGCAATTGGAACGCCATCAGCTTGGCGCCGCCCTCCAGATGCAGCGAGAACCAGTCCCAGCCCTCCTGGTCGTCCTCGAGCGGCTGGGACGACCATTCGCGATCGAGCCATCCCTGCCCTGACACCTCGACCGGTCCCGATGGCAGGTCCAGCGTGCCCGAGACCCGGTAGAAGGGTTGCGAATAGTAATAGCTCGCCTGCCCGCTCGCGGACTTCACCGAGAAACCGTCCGCGCCGTGAAAGACGAGCGGTCCCTCCGCGGTCAGGGCAAGGTCGTAGCCAGCCTCGGTCCCGCGCGCCGACAGGGTCAGGTCGCCGAGATCGGGCCCCGCCATGCGCCACTCGTCGATCCACGCGGCGAAAGGCGCGGCCTCGACCCCGGCCTGCCCGATACCGCCCCGCGCCAGGCGCTCGCCGGAATGGTGCGCGTCAGGCGTGGTGATGCCCATATGCCCCATCCAGACCTGTGGCCCTTCGGGCGTCAGTGCCGAACGGAAGAGCGTCCATTGAATGCCGTAGGGCGTGCCGTCCGCCGCTTCGAGGCTCGCCGTCAGATACCACCATTCGATGCGGTAGTCGGGATGCGGGCCGTGATCGGCGGGGAAGGCGAACTCCGGGTCGGGGCGCGGCACCGCGAAGCCGTCGCCGCCCTGCCCGAGGCCCGCGAAGCCCTGTGCGGCGACCTGCAGCGGCAGCAGGATTAGGAGGAGGCACAGCCTAGCGTTCATGGGCGAAGACCTTCACGAGCCGGGCAGGCGGCATCCGCCACATGCGCCAGGCCGGCAGGGCTGCGGCCAGCGCGGCGGCGAGCACAGCCCAGAGCGCCAGCGCGGTCCAGCCGCCGGGGTCGGGGCGGAGCGGCAGGCGCCAGCCGAAGGCCTGCACGTTGACCACGGCCAGCAGCACCCAGGCCAGCACGATGCCGACCGGGATGGCCAACGCCGCCGTTGCCGCCCCGAGAAGGACGGCGCGGGCGAGGTCGAGCGCCGCCAGCCGCCCGCGCGTCAAGCCGATCGCCCAGACCGGCGCGACCTGTGGCAGGCGCATGGTTCCGAGGGTCGTCAGCGACGCCCAGAGCGCAAACCCGGCGACGCCCAGCGTGAGGACGTTGAGCGCGGCAGTCACGGCGAAGGTCTGTTCGAACACGTCCAGAGAGAAGCGCTTGATCCCGGCCTGATCGACCAGCCGGTCGCGCGGCAGGTCGAACCGCGCGCGGAGATCCGCGACGAGCGGCGTCACGTCTGCCGGTGCCACGCGAAGAGCGAAGCGCAGACGCGGCACCTCGGGAAAGCGCGCGTCGAAGGCGGCGAGGCCGAGGATCGCCTGCCCGCGCGGATTGCCGTAGTCGGAATAGACCCCGAGGATGGTTTGCCGCCCGGCCGCGCCCAGATCGACGTTGTCGCCCGCCCAGAGCCCCTCGCGCCGGGCGAGCTGTTCGTTGACGAGCGCGCCCTCCCCGTCGACCAGCCGGTCCCAGAGCCCCGGCAGGCCGTCGAGGATCGGCCAGTGATCGCGGTAGGTCGCGTGGTCGGCGACGCCGAAGACCTCGCCCGGCGCGCCCTGGAGTTCGGCCTCCGTCGAGGTGATCGGCAGGATCGCGTCCACGCGCGGCTCAAGATAGGCCACGAGCGCCTCGGCTTCGGCCGGGGTGGCGGCGGTGATGTAGAGTTCCGAGGCGAGGCGCTGATCGAGCCAGCCCGTGAAGGTCGCCCGGAAGCTGCCGACCATGGTGCTGACGCCGATATTGGCCGAGAGCGCGAGGAGCAGCGCCATCAGCGCGAGGCTGAGGCCCGGAAGCTGCTGGCGGGCGTCGGCCCAGAGCCATTGCGCCACCGCCCCGCGCGCTGTCCGCGCCCCGAGATCGAGCAGGAGCGACAGGAGCGGCGGCAGGAGAAGCGCCGCCCCGAGAAGAAGCGCGCCGAGACAGAGAAAACCCGCGACAAGACCTTGACCTAACAGCGCAAGCGCGGCCGACGCGGCGAGAAGGGCCAGCCCCGCCCCGGCCTGCCGCATCAGCGTCGACGCCCTAGCGCGCGCCCAAGCGCGGGGCATGGCGGGCGCCAGCACCGGTAACTGGGCGAGCCGCCAGAGGCTGCCGCCGCCCGCGACTGCCAGACCCGCACCGGCCATCGCGAAGCCCGAAAGCCACCAGATGGGCGCCAGCCCGAGCGTCCCCGCAACGCCTGCGCCATAGAGCCCCGAGAGCGTGGCCGCCACGCCCGGCAGAAGGGCCGCGGCCACGAGGTAGCCCAGAACGATCCCGAAGGCGCCGGAGACGAGCGTGAAGGCGACCAGTTCGCCCGCCAGAAGCCAGGTCAGCCGACGCGCCGAGACGCCCAGCGCTCGAAGCGTCCGAAAGAGCGGGCGGCGCTGTTCGAAGGCGAGGCCGATGGCGGCGTGCACGATGAAAAGACCTACGGCGAAGGCCAGGAGCGCGAAGGCCGTCAGGTTGAGGTGGAAACTGTCGGTCAGCCGCGCGACGTCTCCGGCCCCGTCGGTCGTGACAAGACGGGTGCCGGGCAGGAGGTCGGTCAGACCGGCGACATTCGACGTGTCCCCGAGTATGGCGAGATAGCCGATCCGGTCCGTGCCCAGCAGCGCCTGCGCCGCGCCGATGTCGGCGAGGACATGACCGGGCGCGAGACCCTCCAGCGGCCGGACGGTCGGCAGGCCCTCGGGTAGCCGGTCCATCGCGTCGGGTGCGGCGAAGATCACCTCGCCGGTCAGGAACCCCGCGAGATCGCCGTCGCCGCCCAGATCCGGCAACGGGCCGGCCGGGGGTGCGGTGAACGGATCGAGCCCGATCAGCCTCAGGGTCGAGCGCGGCAGCCGCGCCTCGATCACCGGCGTCACCGCCCAGCCCGCGCGGCGTGCGGCGGCGAAATCGCCAAGCGTCAGCGGCCCTTCGAGCCGGGTCCCGTCTTGCGCCCCGAGGGTCGCGGCGGCCTGGTCGTAGCTGAGCCGCGCTTGCGCATTGATCGCCTGCACACCGGTCCAGAGGCCGGTTGCGAGCGCAAGCCCCACCACCAGCGTCACCAGTTGCACCGGGTGCCGTAGCCAGTGCGACAGGAGAGCTTGCAGTGCCGCGTGGTTCACGTCACGCGTCCGGCGCGCAAGTGCAGCCGCGCGTCGAGCCGCCCGGCCAGCCGTTCGGAATGGGTCACCATCAGGAGGGCGGCCCCCGCCCGGACGACCATGTCGCGCATCACGTCGAGCATCGCGTCGCCGGTCGTCTCGTCGAGATTGCCGGTCGGCTCGTCGGCAAGGACGAGCTTCGGGCGCGCCAGAAGCGTTCGCCCGATGGCGACGCGCTGCTGCTGGCCACCGGAAAGCTGCTCGGGATAGCGGTCGAGATGCCCGTCAAGCCCGAGCCGTTCGGCCAGCGCCGCCACATCTCCCGGCGCATGGCCCGCGAGCCGGGCGTGAAAGGTCAGGTTCGCGCCGACATCGAGCGAGGGGATGAGATTGAACTGCTGGAAGACGAGGCCCACGGTGCTGCGCCGCATGTCCGCCCGACCGGCCTCGTCGAGGGCGGCGATGTCGCGGCCGTCGATTTCGATGACGCCCGCGTCGGGCGCGTCGAGGCCACCGATCAGATGCAGGAGCGTCGACTTGCCCGAGCCGCTCTCGCCGGTGAGGGCGAGCGTGCGTCCGGCGGGGATGGCGAGCGAGACGCCGCGCAGGACCGGCTGCGACCCGTCGCCCGTCTCGTAGCTCTTCTCGATCTCTCGCACGTCCAGCAGCATCGGGCCTCCAAGCCTGCGGACGATAGCCGGGGGACGCGGGGCTTCAACCGCTGCCCGCCCGTCCGCGTCAGAGGGTCACGTCGGGCAAGCTGTGGAACGCGGTGCGCAGCGCGTCGGACCATCCGTCCGAGATCGCCGCGAAATCGGCGTCGCTGTCCTGGATGCGGCGGTCGAGCCCGAGGCGGCAGGTATCGGTCTCGAGCAGTTGCAGGTCCAGCGGCGTGCTGACCGACAGGTTGGCGCGGATGGTCGAATCGAAGCTGACCATCAGGAGCTTGGCCGCCACCTCGAACGTCATCGCGGGGTCGTAGGCGCGTACGAGGATGGGGCGGCCGTATTTCGTCTCGCCGATCTGGAAGAAGGGCGTGTCGGGCTGCGCCTCGATGAAGTTGCCCTCGGGATAGATCATGTAGAGCCGGGGCGGCGATCCCGCGACCTGCCCGCCGAAGATCATCGTGGCGTTGAAGGTATTGGCCTTGGACTTCGAGTCGCGCGCATCCGCGATGACACCGCGCAGCGTCTCGCCGATCAGGCGCGCGGCCTGGAACATCGACGGGGCGGTCAGGAGCGAGGGGCTGCGCTCGGATGGCGCGAGGTTGCGCTCGTCCAGGAGGCTCACGACGGCCTGCGTGGTGGCGAGGTTGCCCGCGGTCATCAGGACCATCGCGCGCTCGCCCGCGACCTCCCAGGTGTGCATCTTGCGATAGGTCGAGACGTTGTCGACGCCGGCATTGGTGCGCGTGTCGGACATGAAGACGAGGCCGCGATCGAGTTGCAGGCCGACGCAATAGGTCATGGGTTTTGTCCAAGATGAAGGTCGCCGTGCTCTGCCATGCCCGCCTTGGCCGCGCAACGGGAACTCACCGCGGGTCCACGTATCGGTCCCGGCCGGACACGCCCCCGTGCCGCAATGCGGCAGGGTCCTATTGCTGCGACTGCTGCTGGGCCTGCCCTTCAGACACCACCAATTCGACATCCATCGCCTCGATCCCGTCGCCCTGGCGCACGCCTGTCACCGGCGCGGCCTCTGCATAGTCGCGGCCCGTCGCCACGCGCACGTAGCGGTCGTCGGGCGAGATGCCATTGGAGACGTCGAATCCGACCCAGCCGATCCCGTCGACATAGGCCTCGGCCCAGGCGTGGGTGGCGCTTTGGGTGTCCTGCCCGTCCATCCGCAGATAGCCGGAGACGTAGCGCGCGGGCCGGTCGAGCAGCCGCGCGCAGGTGACGAAGATATGCGCATGGTCCTGGCAGACGCCGGTGCCCGCATCGATCGCCTCCTCGGCGGTCATGTCCACGTCCGTCGTGCCGGTCGCGTAGGTCACCGCGTCGCGGATCACCTCGGACAGACGGTGGAGCTGGCCCAGATCGTCCGACATCTCGCGGACCTCGCGCGCGAAGGCGAGCGTGCCGCTGCCGCGCCGGGTGCGATCCGTCGGGCGCAGGAACATCCACAAGGGCATGAATCCGCCCTGTTTTCCGATGACGCCGCCCGCATCGCTCATCTCGACGCGGCCCTCGGCGATGATGCGGATCTCGCCCGCGCCGGGATTGATGGATACCAGCTGCGTCCGGTTGGCGTTCGCGTCGTCGAACGCGACCTCGACGCGCCCGCCCTCGATGCTCGTGTCCCAGGACAGGATCTTCTGGTCCGGGCGGTCCTTCGGGGTCAGGCGAAGCTGCTGGAGGCCATAGGTCGTGGGGCCATCCCAGCGATAGGTCGTGACGTGGCGGATATCGAGGCGTCTGGTCATTTGACGAACCTGTAATCGGTTTCGATCTGCGCCCCGAGTGCCGCGTTCATCCGCAGGAAATCCTGCAGGAACTCGTGCAGCCCCTCTTCGAACACGCTCTCGATGCTGGCACTGTCGAGTTTGCGGCAAACCTCCTCGGCGAGGTCATGGCTGGGCATCCGAATGCCATGGTCGCGTTCGAGATAGCCGAGATTGCCGCCAATCTTCTTGTAGCAGAAGGCGAGGCTGCGCGGCATCCGCTTGTCGAGCATCAGGAACTTCGCGATGTCGGCCGGTCGGCGGGTCCGGCCGTGCACCATGAGAAATGCGTTCTCGGCCGAGACCGACCGCAGGATCACCTCCCATTGCGCGTTGTCGAGGGGCGAGCCGACACCGGCGGCGGTCGGCAGGAGCACGTAGTACTTCACATCCAACAGCCGCGCGGTGGCGTCCGCCCGCTCCATGAAGGTCCCCAATCGCGAGAAGTCGAAGATCTCGTTGCGCAGCATCGTGCCGTGCATCGTGCCCCGCACGAAGGCCGAGCGCTGCCGGATCGCGCCGAGGACCTTGGGCAGGTTGCGCATCGTGACCTTGCGCGACAGGTCCGCGCGCAGCGTCATCCAACATTCGTTGACCGCCTCCCAGACCTCGCGGGTCAGGGCGGTGCGAACCGTACGCGCGTTCATCCGCGCCGATTCCACGCAGGCCAGGACCGAGGACGCGTTATCCGGCGATCGCAGCAGCCAGTCGATCACCGCTTCGGCGGTCACGTCGTCATGGGCGGCGTCAAAGGCCTGCCGCACGCCCGCCGTGCTGAGGACCGAGGCCCATTCGGTTTCCGCGCGGTCGGGGCGCGTCAGGGCGATGCGATGGCCGGTCTCGACCAGCCGCGCGATATTCTCGGTCCGCTCCAGATATCGAAACATCCACAAGAGACCGCCTGCCGTTTTTCCGAGCATCAGTCGTCCTCCAGCACCCAGGTGTCCTTGGTGCCGCCGCCCTGGGACGAGTTCACGACGAGCGATCCCTTCTTGAGCGCCACGCGCGTCAGTCCACCGGGCGTGATGTCGATCCGGTCGGGCGAGACGAGAACGAACGGCCGCAGGTCCACATGTCGTGGCGCCAGCCCCTCCTTGGCGAAGATCGGGACCGTCGACAGCGACAGCGTCGGCTGCGCGATGTAGTTGGAGGGGCGCGCCTCGAGCTTCTTGCGGAACGCCCGGATGTCCTTCTTCGACGCGGTCGGCCCGATCAGCATCCCGTAGCCGCCCGAGCCGTGCACCTCCTTGACGACGAGGTCCTCGAGGTTGTCGAGCACATGCGCAAGGCTGTCGGGATCCGAGCAGCGCCAGGTCGGCACGTTCTCGAGGAGGGGCTTCTCGCCGGTGTAGAACTCCACGATCTCGGGCATGTAGCTGTAGATCGCCTTGTCGTCGGCGACGCCCGTCCCCGGCGCGTTGGCGATGGTGATCCCGCCGGCACGGTAGACGTCGAAGATGCCCGGCACGCCGAGTACGGAATCCGGGCTGAAGTTCAGCGGGTCGATATATTCGTCGTCCACCCGCCGGTAGAGCACGTCGATGGGCTTGTAGCCGCGGGTCGTGCGCATCGCGACGCGACCGTCCACGACGCGCAGGTCGTGACCCTCGACCAGCTCTACGCCCATCTCGTCGGCGAGGAAGCTGTGCTCGTAATAGGCCGAGTTGTGGATGCCGGGCGTCAGGACGGCCACGACCGGATCGCCGTCGCAGGCCGGCGGCGCACAGGCCGCGAGGCTGGCATGGAGGTTCTGCGGATAGGACGACACCCGCTGGACCCGGTTCTGCGTGAAGAGCTCGGGGAACATGCCAAGCATCGTCTCGCGGTTTTCCAGCATGTAGCTGACGCCCGAGGGTGTGCGAGCATTGTCCTCGAGCACGTAGAACTCGTCCGGCCCCGTCCGCACGAGGTCGATGCCGACGATATGCGTGTAGACCCCGCCCGGCGGCTCGACCCCGATCATCTGCGGCAGGTAGGCCTCGTTGCGCGCCAACATCTCGTAGGGCAGCCGCCCGGCACGGACGATCTCCTGGCGATGGTGGATGTCGTAGAGAAACGCATTGAGCGCGCGCACGCGCTGCTCGATTCCGCGCGACAGCTTCTTCCATTCGCGCGCGGCGATGATGCGCGGCACGATGTCGAACGGGATCAGCCGCTCGCCGGCCTCGGCCTCGCCGTAGACGTTGAAGGTGATGCCGGTCAGCCGGAAGATCTCCTCGGCCTCGCGCGCCTTCTGGCGCAGGTCGCCGGTCTCCTCCTCCGAAAACCAGCGCTCGAAGGCAGCATAGGCTTCGCGGACCGACCCGTCGGGGTCGGTCATCTCGTCGAAATTGGGCGCTGAAGTCATCACGCGACGATGGTCGGTTTCGCCGCGAAGCGCAACGCAGTCGAGGACGGAGCCCGGATCGTAACCGGACGGCAACCTTTCCGCGCCTAATCTCGGACCCGAAGTGCTCAGGAGCCGTGCATGCGCCTAATCCGATCCCTCACCGTCCGGCAGTCGATGATCCTCGTGTTCCTGTCGGGTTTCGCGACCGCCTTGCTTTTTGCCGGCTCCGTCATACTGGGCGATATCCGCGACTCCCGCGCTCAGAGCGCCGAAGCCGGTATCATCGCGCTCGACGATGCGCTGTCGGGGGTGTCGCGGGCGATGCTGCTGGAACGCGGGGCCTCGACGGCGTGGCTCGCCTTCGGCGGCGCCGATTGGGCGGACGCGGTTGGACAGGCGCGCCTCGTCACCGACCGCGCCTTCCGCGAGGCCGAGATGCGGACCGCGGATGGTCGCCTGCTGACGCAGGCCGGTCTCGCGCCAGTCTCGCTGGGCACCTGGCGCCGGGCGCATGGGACGCTGCGGAACCGCATCGACGGCAGGGCGACCGATCTCGGGGCGCTCTACGAGGTCATGGCACGCGACAATGCCGCCATCCTCGGGGCGATGACCGCCGCCACCGACCGAACCCGCAGCGCCGCACTGGCAAAGCGCCTCCATGCCAGCATCAACCTCTCGCGGGCGATGAATGCCCTCGGGCAATGGCGGGACCGGGGCGTCATCGCACGGGCCACCGCGATGTCCGAGGGCCGAACCGATCCGGACCAGGTCGCCGACATGGCCGCGGCGCGGGGACGCTTCGACGGTCTGCTCACCGGGTTCCGTCAGGTGGCCGGGCGCGGGCCTGCCGAGATGGAGCTGGCGTTCGGCGCATGGACGCGGCTGGGGTCGGGCGCTGCGCCGACGGGGCTCGACACCTGGGAGGCAGGCCCGTCCGAGCGCGCCGAAGGTGTCGCCGTGCCGACCTGGTTCGCGGATGTCGACACGAGGATCGAGATGCTCGGGACTGCGCGCCGCGCCTATCTCGACCATCTCGGACAGCTCATCCGGCAGGATGCGGCCGCCGCGATGGCATCGGCCCGGTCGAAAGCGCTGCTGCTTACGGGAATGACGTTGCTCTTCGGCGGGGTCGCGATCATCTCGGTGCGATCCACGGACCATTCGCTCCAGAAAATCGTGCGCAGCATCTGCCACCTCTCCCTCGGGGCGACGGACACGGCGATCCCGCATTGCCCCCAGAAGGATCTCGACACGGTCGGTCGCGCGCTCGAATTGCTGCGCGCCAGCCAGGTCGCCCGCGACCGCGAACTCGCCGCGAACGAGGATCTGCGCGGCCGCTTCGACGCGACGATGCAACGGATGCTGAGCGGCGCGGCACTCGGCAAACCCGCCGAGCGACTCGACGTGCTGGGTATGGACGCACCGACGGCGGTGCTCGCACGCGGAATCAACCAGCTGCTCGACCGGGTGGAGGACAAGCGGGACACGGCCTGACCCGCGCCTCCGGGAGACGCAGTCGATCGGTGTCCCCCGTCGGCCTCGTCGCGCCCGGCCCTTGGTGTCAGACGATCTCTTCGGGCATCGCGGGAAGGCTGCGTCCGAACCGTCTGGCCGGCCCGGTCAGATAGGGCACGAGGAAGCCTTTCCGCGTCTCGGGCTTGCGCCTCGCGTTTTCCAGCGCCAGCCGCTGCCACGCCCGGACGGCGGTCTCGGGCGACAGGAATGCGTCCACGTCCTCCATATCGCCGCACCAGTGGCGCAGGCATCGCTCGCGCAGGTGGGTCGCGATCGCCCGATCCCGGATCGGCACGGCCAGCTCGGTGTCCCAGCGCAGGCTGCGCCCGTTGAGGTTCGCACTTCCCACCATGGCGAACGCGTCATCGATGACGCAAACCTTCGCGTGGACATAGACCAGAGGGGCGCCGTGCAACGTATCCCGGCCGGTCCCCTGGGCGGTGCGCGGCTGGACCGGGGAGCCGACGAAGATGCGACCGCGAAAGGCACGCCGCAGCTTCCGAATGCAGGAGAATTGCAGGTACTCCCCGAACCGCGCGTCGCTGCGCGTTGCACCCATGTAAGCAACGTCTTCGGGCGCGCCAGGCAACACCACCATGACCTCAAGCGACGGCTGCTCGCGCGCCCGCCGCGCCAGCGCGCGCGCGATCCGACGGTCGCGCAGGAACTGCGTCTCGATATAGATGAAGCGTTCGGCGCGGGCGATCTCGGCCAGGAGCGCAGCTTCGATCTCGGCCAGGACGGGACGCGGGGCAAAGAGCGACGGGCGCCCCTCGGCCTTGGCCGAAAGCGTCCGAAGGATCACGCCACCCAGATCGGAAGGCGGGGCCGCCCCCTCGATGGCCGCGACGAACTCCTCGAGATGGGTCTTGGTCGCCGCCGACACCTCCGCATTCCGGACCAGAAGCTGGACGTCGTGCCACGTCTCGTCCGACGGGCCGTCGTGGCGCAGCGTGTCCCAGCGCCGCTCGTTCAGATCGAGCCCACCGATATAGGTCACCGCGCCGTCGATCACCGCGACCTTCTGGTGATGGGTCACGGGCCAGAGCGACGGCAGCGGCCAGATCCGCGGCCGGAGACGCCCGCCCGTCCGCGCGGTTAACGCCGCAAAGCGCGGATGCCGCGCGAGGAACCGCGACAGGGCACGGTCCCCGCGCTTCGTCGTGCGTCGGAGACGGCCGTCTAGAAGGGCCCGCACCTGCGGCAGGAGCGCCACCTTCGCGACCGCACCGACCGAGGCCGGGTGGAGCGAGGCCATGATCTGGAGCCGGCCGGCATCGCCCGCAAGCTCGTTCAGCGCGATGGCCATCGCCATGCTGCGCCACGTGCCGCCGTGCAGTTCGGTCCCGACGACGGGGTCGAAATCCGACAGCACCATGCGTACCGATACCCCCCGCCGGACCGTGTGCAGCATCAGGTCGAACCAGTCGGTCCCGATCTCTAGCGCTTCGGGGGTCCGCAGCTTCGTCGAGAAGTCGAAGATGCGGAACCCCGCGACGATCTCGTGCTCGGCGGCCAGCACGGCGCGTTCGAAGGCGGGATAGGCTTCGGCTGCGGTCAGCAGGATATCGAGGTCGTCCGGGCCGGACACATGCGGTGGCGGTGCGGGGGGGCTGCGCTCGAACATGTCAGTAATCCTGCGTCGCGGCCTGCTGCGTGGCGACCGGGAAGGTCAGCCGCACCGCGTAGCGATCGTCCTCGATCCCCATCCGGAGCGTTCCGGCCAACTGGCTCTCGAAGGCACGGATCAATTGCGCGCCGAGCCCGCTTTCGTTGTCGGGCACCGGCGCGGCGCCCAGCGTGCTCGTGATCGTAAGCCGTCCATCGCCGTCCCCCGCACGGACCAGGGTCAGATGGATCTGCGTCCGGCCGTCCGCATCCGGCCCCGCGTAGCGAATCGCGTTGGTCATCGCCTCGCTGCAGAGCATGCTCAGGGGAACGGCCTGGTCGGGAAAGAGCTCGATCGGGGTGGTCTCGACGCGCAACCGGATCTCGCCGCTTCGGGTCGACATCGCGACAAGCTGTTCGGCGAGGTCGCGAATGAGCTGGCCCGCGTCGATCCGGTTCATGTCCTCGGAGCGGTAGAGCACGCGATGCACCGATGCCAGCGTCAGCACCCGCTCCTGCAGGCGGCGCAGCATGCTGCGGGCCTCGTCGTCGGTCGCCTTGCGCATCTGCATGTTCATGATCGAGGTGATGAGCTGGAGGTTGTTCTTCACCCGGTGATGCACCTCCTTGAGGAGGATGTTCTTCTCGCGCAGGTTGTCCTCGAGCCGGGCCTCGTCCTGAAGGATCGACTGCGCCATGTCGCGAAACTCGCGTTCGATGGCGGCCAGGTCGTGCCCTGCGGTCCGCATCACCGGGCGCGCCACGAGGCGGCGGGTGCGCGCGAAGGTCCGCATCTGCCGCGACAGGCCGCGGATATGGCGGATCACCAGCCGGTCGAGGGCGACGAAGGCCACGAAGAGGCTGGCCAGCCACATCAGCGCCGGCAGGATCGACGTCGCCAGAAGGCGTTGCGGACCCGACGTGACGAGCGCCGCTTCGGGCCAGGAGCTGAGCGCGAAGGCCACGTCCGGCAGGAGCGGGACGACGCCGTAGGTGCGACGCTGGCCCGTCGCGTCGTCGGCCACGAAGACCTGTGCGCCGCGGTCGGTCAGATCCGCCAGCGACGCTTCGGCGGGCAGGGCCGCGCGCACCGTGTCGTCATCCTTGGTGCCGGTCAGGATCTGGCCCCGGTGATTGAAGGTCACGATGGTCACGGGCGAGTCGAGGGCCAGCGTGTCCATCGTCGGCAGGAGCGTGTCTTCAGGCACCGAGAGCGACAGGAACCCTTGGAGCGTGCCATCGGCGTCCCGCACCGGCTCGGTGATGACGATGACGGGCAGCCCGGTGACCTGACCCGAGGGGTTACGCGTGACGCTGGAGCGCGGGTCGGAGATACTCTCCGTCAGCGCCTCCATCATGGGGGTGTCCGCCAGATCGATCCGCTCGCCGTTCGACGCGCAGACGACCTGCCCGTCGAGGCCGATGTAAGAGATGATTGAATAGACTTGAAAGCGGCTTTGGAAATCGGCGAGCTCGGCGTCGCAACCGTCGGACCGCCGGGTGGACAGCAGGATGGCCTGCCCCAGGCCCCGTGCCGCACCGTATCCACGCTGCACGACGGCCTGCAGGTCGTTCGTCGCCCGCTCGGTCAGGAGGAGGAGTGCCAGTTCCGAGCGCTGTTCGGCCTGGCGCGCGTTGTCATAGGTCAGGAAGACCGAGGTCGCGGCGAAGGGAAACAGGGCGACGGACAGCAGGATGAGAACGCGCGTTGTCAGCCCGCGCTGTCCGAAGCCGCCGGGGGTCATCACATATTGCCGTTATGCGCCGATGCGACGACCGCCATGGTGGCACTGTCGGTCAGTTCGAAAGCCTCGTCGTCGCTCATGCCCATCAGTTCGACCAACTTGGCGCGGCCGCGGTTCACCCGGCTCTTGATGGTGCCGACGGCGACACCGCAGGTGGCCGCCGCCTCCTCGTAGGCGAAGCCGGAGGCGCCGACGAGAACCAGCGCCTCGCGCTGCTCCTCGGGGAGTTTGGCGAAGGCGACTTCGAAATCCATCATGTTGAGGCGGCCGTCATGATCGGGTTTGCGCGACAGGCTGGCTGTGATCGCGCCGTCGGTGTCGGGCACCTCGCGCTTGGCCTTGCGCCGGTTCGAATAGTAGGTGTTCCGAAGGATCGTGAAGAGCCAAGCGCGCATGTTCGTGCCCGGCTGGAACTTGTCGAGATTTGACCACGCCTTGACGAGCGAGTCCTGAACCATGTCGTCGGCCAGCGCCGCGTTGCGAGTGAGCGAAACGGCAAAGGCGCGCATCGCGGGGAGATGCTCGACCAACTCCTCGCGCGGATCGGGATGGCTCACGTGTTGTCCCCTTCCTTGCGCGACGCGGCGGGTTCGCCGGCCTGCAACTGACTGAGGAGCTTGGCGAAGCGGTCCGGGACCTCTTCGGACAGGACTGAGTTGTAGACGCGCTTCAGGTTCTGGTCGATAAGGTCGTCGACGCGCGTTTCTTTGTCTTTTTCGTCGGTCATCCGTATCCCATCCGCCCGCTGTGGTTTTTTTTCTGGGGCTGGAACTGAACGCGACGCATACGAGTTTGTTCCGAACAAAAATCAGTCCCGTCCGGCGGGAAAAAAGGCGACAGGATACGATGGACAGCACGACCGAGATCAGCACAGCCCTGCCCTATCTGCGGCGTTACGCACGTGCGCTAACGGGCGCTCAGACGAGTGGCGACAACTACGCCGCCGCCACGCTGGAGGCGATCCTGACGGAGCCCAGCACGCTCGACGACGCGTCAAGCACGAAGACCGCCCTGTTCCGCACGTTCCACGGCATCTGGATGAGTTCGGGTGCCCCCGTCGATACCGAAGAGACCGGTCTGGAGGCCGCCGCCCAGCGCCACTTGGCGCTGCTCACGCCGAACACCCGCGAGGCACTGCTTCTGCACACCGTCGAGGAGTTCAGCTTCGACGAGGTGGGCGAGATCATGCAGGTCAATGGCAGCGAGGCCCGCGATCTGGTGAACATCGCCCGCCAGGAGATGTCGAACGCCGTCTCGGGCAAGGTCATGATCATCGAGGACGAGTCGATCATCGCGATGGATCTCGAATCCCTGGTCGGCGAGATGGGTCACCGTATCACCGGCATCGCCCGCACCCACCGCGAGGCGGTCGATCTCGCGGGCAAGGAGATGCCGGACCTGATCCTCGCCGACATCCAGTTGGCCGACAATTCGAGCGGCATCGACGCGGTCAACGAGGTCATGAGTGATCTTGGTAAATGCCCGGTGATCTTCATCACGGCCTTCCCCGAACGCCTGCTCTCCGGCGAGCGCAAGGAACCGGCCTTCATGATCGCCAAGCCCTACACGCAGGAGCAGGTCCGCTCGGCCGTCAGTCAGGCGATGTTCTTCTCGAGCACCGAAACCCTCACCAGCTGACGCGTCCGGCTCGGACGGGAGGCGCGCGGCTCAGACCTGTGCGCGCATCAGCGCGTTCAGGAACGCGTCGTCCGAGAACGGCCGGTCGAGGACGATCCAGTTCGGCGAAAGGTTCGGCGGGACCGGATCCATGTCGGCCAGAAGCACGATCCGCCCGCCCGAGGCGATGAACTGGTTCACCTCTTCGGACGTCACGACATCGCGCACCGGCCGTGCCGTAACGAGTACGCCGCCGGACCACGCGGGCCGCAGCGGCTCGAGCGTCGAGAGCGTCTTCAATTGTATGACTTCGGATTGGTCGTCCGTCCGTCCCAAGAGATCGATGAGATCGAGCGCGACGAGTTCGTCCTCGGCATCGATGATGTATTTCACGGCGTGCAGGCTCCGGTCTAAACATCAGGCATGGAACATTCCGGGACAGGTCGCATTAAACTGTGACGTATCTCCAGGGAATGTTCATGGTCACACGCTGCGACAATTGTCCGTTACGGACCCGAAGCCTGTTCACCGACATGTCGGATGACGAGGTGCGCCAGACCCAGCGCTTCAAGGTCGGCGAGATGACGGTCGAGCCCGGCACACCCGTGCTGACCGAGGGTTCGCATTCGGCACAGATCTTCACCGTGCTCGACGGCATGGGGCTTCGGTTCAAGGTGCTGGAGAACGGGCGCCGCCAGGTCACGACCTTCATCTTTCCCGGGGACCTGATCGGATTGCAGGCCGCCGTGATGGGCGAAATGTCGCATACCGTCGAGGCGCGCACGCGCATGAAGCTCTGCGTCTTCGATCGTGCGGCGCTCTGGGGGTTCTTCAAGAATTCGCCCTCGCGCTCTTATGACCTGACATGGATCGCGGCCACCGAGGAGCATTTTCTCGGCGAGGCGCTGACCACGGTGGGCCAGCGCGCCGCCGAGCAGGCGGTAGCTTGGGCGCTGGTGCGTCTGTGGCTCCGGGCCGAACAGCTCGAGATGGTCGCGGCGGGGGGTATGCCCCTTCCGTTCCGCCAACAGGATCTCGCGGACAGCCTCGGGCTGTCGCTCGTGCACACAAACAAGACACTCGCGAAGTTCCGGGAGCGTCAGCTCGCGATCTGGCGGGACGGGGTGCTGATCGTCAACGATCTCGAGCTTCTGGCCAAGATCGGGATGACCGACAGCGAGCCCGCACAGACGCGCCCGCTGCTCTAGGTTTCGCGCCGGCCCGTCAGGCCTGGCTGAGTTCGGATCCGGATTTCAGGACCCGGTCGCCGTCATCCTGTTCAATCATGAAGGCCGGCTCGTCCGAGCTGGCCTTTCGCGTCACCTCGGTTCCGTCGATCGTCCGGGTGACCTTCTCGGTGAACCGTTCGGTCACCTTGCCGGTGCCCTCGCCGTTGCCCCAGTTCCACTTCACCTTGTCGCCCACGTTGATATCGGCCATCGCCCATCTCCTTCTACGAAACGTCGCCCCGGCAACCCGCATCCGGGCGCCGGGGTTCCGTGGCGGTGACGTGGCTCAGATCGGTCTGCGATGCAGTTCGTCCTTGACCTGGCCATGGGCGAGCAGGGTGAAGATCACGGTTCCGCCGACGATATTGCCCGCAAGGACCGGCAGGAAGAAGGTCACGAAGCCTTCGAAGAAGCCGAGCTGATCGCGCCAGACCATCCAGCCCCATTCGACCGAACCCGCGACGACGTGGGTAAAGTCGCCCGCCGCGATCAGCCAGGTGAAGACCATGATGATCGCGAAGGCACCGCCCGACCGCTGCGGCAGCATCCAGACGAGGGCCGCGACGATCACGCCCGCCGGGATCGCCCGGAAGAACGCCTCGCTCGGGGCAAAGCCGGTCGCGTGGGCCGAGAGACTGTCGAACGCGGGATAGAGATCGGCGGGCAAGGCGGGTGTATAGGCATAGAGCGCCGAGACGGCGAAGGCGCCCACGACGTTCGCCACGAGGACCAGCGCCCAGAGTCGGAGCATCGCCATGAAGATGCGCCGCGTGGGCTTGGCGATGACCGGAAGGACGGTCGTGATCGTATTCTCGGTGAAGAGCTGCATCCGCCCGAGGATCACCACGAGGAAACCCAGCGAATATCCGAGATTCTCGACGAGGTAGGACCAGGACGCGTCGGCCGGCAGGTAGGTCCGGAATACGGCCTCGCCCAGCACCGACATCGAGATCATCATGCCCGCGGCAAGCCCGGAATAGACGAGGCTCCGAAGCGGGCGCGTCAACTCTTCCTCGCCATCGCGACGGATCACCTCGAAGAGAAGCTTGGGCGCGAGTTTCCCCGCGTCCTCGATGGCCTCTTCCTCGCGCTGCTCCTCGGCGTGCTCTTGCTTGGCGGTGCGCGGGTCCAGCCCGAGCGATTGGCGGGGTGTCATGCGAAGCTATCCCATCGGTTGTGCGGTTCCATGAAACTTCCCGCGACGCGATTGCGTTCCCTTTGGCCCAACCGCAGACACCGATGCTCGATATCTCCCCCCTGAAGCAATTCGCCCGCCTCCGGACCATCATCCGGGACATCCGCGCGAGCTACTGGTTCATTCCCGCCTGTCTCGTGACGGTGTCGGCCATCGGCGCGTGGTTCGCGCATTTCGCCGGCGCCGACGCGACCGAGGTTGTTCCGCTGCCCCCCGCGCTCATGAACATCACGACCGAGGGCGCGCGCAGCCTTCTGTCGGTGATCGCGGGGTCGGTCGCCTCGATCACGGGGGTCATGTTCTCGCTGACGCTCGTGGCGGTGACCCATGCCGCCGGACAATACGGCCCGCGGCTGATCGGGAACTTCATGCGGGACCGCGGCAACCAGTGGTCGCTCGGCATCCTGATCTCCGTTCTGGTCTTCGCGGTGACGACGCTGGCGCTTCTGTCCACGGGCGAGGATCACGTCGCCCGGCTGTCGGTCGCGATCGCGCTGGTGCTCTGCTTCCTCGCCATCGGGACGATGATCTACTTCGTCCACCACGTGCCCGAGACGGTGAACGTCTCGAATATCACGGCCCAGCTCGGCAAGCGGTTCGACGCAATGATCCGGGCGCAGATCGACGGACGGGACTCGGATGCGGGCGCGATCGCGCCACCGGACCGCGAGCCGGACCGCGTGCTGACCATGCCGGATGCCGGCTTCGTCCAGGCGGTGAACTACGACCGAATCGCCGACATCGCCGAGGATCGCGACCTCGTCCTGCGCTTTGCGCGGACGCCCGGCGATTTCGTGAACCCAGCGCAGCCGCTTCTGGAGATCTGGGGTGACGGCTTCGACGACGAGATTGAGGAGGACATCCGCGACGCCGTCGCCATCGGTCAGGAACAGACCGAGATGCAGACGCTGACCTTCGTGGCCGACCAACTGGTCGAGATGACAGCTATCGCGCTCAGCCCCGGCATCAACGATCCGTTCACGGCCATCAACTGCCTCAACTGGCTGTCGGCGGGGCTGGCCTCGGCGCTGACGCACGAGGGCGGCCTTGTGGCGCATCCGCCGGGCCGGATCCACGGGCGCGCCCTGACCTTCGACGACCTCTATGCGCATACCTTCCCGGCGGCCCTGCCACACGTGATCGCCGACGACATGGCACGCGGGCGCGCGGTGGCGCTGCTCTCGGACTTGATGGCGCTCGAAACCGAACTCGATCGACGCGCGATCCTGCGCGATCTCAGGCGGTTGCGCGCGGCCTGACGCGCGCGGATCGTGACCACACGGTGCTTACACTTGCATCCCGGCAATGCTAGAAACGGCAGACGGGTGCTGCCGCTCGTGCCGATTTCTCGAGGGACGTCCTGCCCGTGATCCCCATCCGTATCCGCGCCGCCGCCCTGCTCCTTGCCGTCGCGCTCTCGACGCTGCCCGCATCGGCCGCCCAGCTGCAGCTGGCCTTGCCGGCGGACGAGGACCTGTCCGAAAGCCTGACCGCCGCCTCGCTGACGGTTGGCGCAATCCGCGAGGCCGAGGGCGCGCCCGTCCGCCGCGACGTCGTGGCCGCAGCGCAGGCCGACTATCGCCGCCTGGTGGCCGTGCTCTTCGAGGCGGGATATTTCGGCCCCGTCATCTCGATCCAGATCGACGGGGTCGAGGCGGCCGCCCTACCCGTCATCTCGCGTCAGGATCCGATCGGAACGGTGACGATCTCGGTCCAGTCGGGCCCGCGCTTCCTGTTCCGCGAAACGCGGATCGCGCCCGTGGCCCCCGGCACTGAACTGCCCGAGGATTTCGCGCCCGGACGCCCGGCGGGCACCGACGTCCTGCGGCGAACGACCGCAGCGGGCATCGATCGCTGGCGCGCGCTGGGCCACGCCAAGGCGGAACTGGCCGGACAGGACATCGTCGCTGATCATGCGGCCAACCGGCTGGACGCCGCGCTGGCGCTGGCCCCCGGCCCGAAGCTGCAATACGGCCCGCTTTTCGTCGAGGGGGCCGAGCGGGTCAGAGAGAACCGCATCACGCGGATCGCGGACCTCCGGCAGGGTCGCGTCTTTGATCCCGAGCAGGTGGACGAGGCCGCGCGGCGACTGGTCCGCACCGGCGCGTTCCGCTCTGTCTCGATCACCGAAGCCGACGAGATCGGACCGGCCAATACCCTGCCAATGACGGTGCAGGTGGTCGAGCGTCTGCCCCGCCGCTTCGGAGCAGGTGCCGAACTCAGCAGCGAGGACGGGCTCAGCCTGTCGACCTTCTGGCTGCACCGGAACCTCAGCGGGGCGGCCGACAGCTTCCGCGTCGAGGGCGAGATCGAGGGGATCGGCGGCGATACCGGCGGCGAGGATTTCCGCCTGAGCTTCGCCTATAACCGGCCGGCGACCTTCAACCCCGAAACCGACCTCTACGCCTCGGCCTTCATCGAAAGCCTCGACCAGCCGAACTTTCAGTCCGACCGCGTCGGCTTCGAGGTCGGCGCGCGGCGGATCGTGGACGAGGAGTTCAACTATTCCTACGGCATCGCCTACGAGCAATCGAAGGTCGAAGACGCGTTCGGTCGTCGCGACTTCTCAATCCTCTCGCTCCCGCTGGAGGCGGAGTACAATCGCCGCAACGACGATCTGAACCCGACCGACGGCTTCTACATCGAAGCCTCGGCCGAGCCGTTCTACGGTTTCCGGACGGCGGGCGCGGGCATTCGCTTTCTCGCCGACCTGCGCGGCTATCAGGGTTTCGGGTCCGAGGATCGCACCGTTGTCGCGGCCCGGCTGCAATTGGGCTCCGTGGTCGGGCCCGACCTCGCCGATACGCCCGCAGCCGATCTTTTCTTCTCGGGCGGCGGCGGCACGGTGCGGGGACAGGAGTTCCAGTCGCTTGGAGTCACCCTCCCCAGCGGACGGCTCGTCGGCGGCAAGTCGTTCCTCGGCTTTTCGGGCGAGCTGCGGCAAGGCGTGACCGAGAAGATCGGCGTCGTCGGCTTCGTTGATATGGGCCTCATCAGCCCCAACAGCGACTGGTCGGACGGTGACACCCATGTCGGCGCGGGTCTCGGTATCCGCTACAACACCGGGATCGGTCCGATCCGCGTAGACCTCGGATTGCCCGTATCCGGACCGGGCGATCCGTCCGGCGTCGCCATCTATATCGGCATCGGTCAGGCGTTCTGATGCGCCGCCTCGCCCTCGCCTTGGCCTGCGCCGCCACGCCCGTCCTCGCGCAAGACGAGACCGAGCGCGACCGCGGCTTTCTGACCGCCCTGATCGAGGACAACCTGTCCGCGCCGGGGCTCGCCGTGCGGATCGACGGCTTCGACGGCGCCCTTTCGTCCGAGGCGACGATGGACCGCCTATCGATCTCGGATGACGAGGGGACGTGGCTCGTCCTCGAGGATGTGGTGCTCGACTGGAACCGCTCCGCTCTCCTGCGCGGACGGCTCGAGGTGACGCAGCTGACCGCGGGGCTCATCCGCGTCGATCGCGCGCCGCTGCCGGCCGAAGGCGTCGAGGCGCTGCCGGATGCGGGTGCGTCCGGATTCTCGCTGCCGGACCTGCCCGTCGCAGTCGAGATCGACACGCTTACCGCCGAGCGGATCGAACTCGGCGCGCCGTTCCTCGGCGAAGAGGTGGCGCTCACGCTCGACGCCTCGGCCAGCCTCGTGGACGGCTCGCTCGACGCCCGCATCGAGGCGCAGCGGCTCGACGGCGCGACGGGTCAGTTCTCCATAGCGCTCGCCTATGCCAGCGAAAGCCAGGACCTGACGGTTGATATCGACCTGACGGAGGGCGAGGGCGGGATCGCCGCGACGCTCCTGCAACTCCCCGGACGTCCCGCGATCGAGCTGACCGTCGCGGGCAGCGGTCCGCTCGACGCCTTCACCGCCGATATCGCCGTCGCCTCGGACGGGGTCGAGCGGATCGGCGGAGACGTCACCCTGACCGGCACGCCCGACGGCCGCCGCTTCGAGGTCGATCTCGGCGGCGATGTCACCGCCCTCTTCGCGCCGCGCTATCGGCCCTTCTTCGGCGACGACGTCCGCATCGCCGCCGCCGGTCTTCAGCGCAACGCGGGCGGCACCGATCTGGACACCATGCGGATCGCGACGCAGGCCTTCGACCTGTCCGGCAACGCGCAGCTTGGCCCCGACGGCTGGCCGACGCTGCTCGATATCGAGGCGCGGATTGCCGCCACCGATGGCGGGCCGGTCGTCTTGCCCATCGGCGGCGACCCGTCGCTGGCCGAAGCGCGTCTGGCGATCACCCATGACGCGACGGTCTCGGACAACTGGCGCCTGGACCTCGACGCGACGCGCTACGAGGGGCCGGACGTGACCGTCGCGACCGCCCGGATCACCGCCGACGGTATCCTCAGCCGCGCGAATGGCGCGGTCGAGCGGGCGACGGCGGCGGTCACGGCCGCGCTCGACGGACTCGTCTTCGCGGACCCGGCGCTGGGACAGGCGGTTGGCCCGCGCGTCGCCCTCGACGGCGACGTCGCGTGGTCGGCGGGCTCACCCGTCCGCATCTCGGGGCTCGAACTGGCGGGCGGCGCCTACGCGCTAGGCGGTACGGTCGAAATCGCGACCGCGGCCGACGGGCTGCCCATCACGATGGACGTCACCCTCCGGCACGACCGGTTGCAGAGCCTCGCGGCCCTCGCGGGTCAGGACCTCGCCGGCACGGCCCGCGCGACGATCCGGGGCGTCTATGCCCCGCTGGCGGGGACCTTCGATCTGAACCTCGACGCCGAAACGCAGGATCTGGGCCTCGGGATCGCACAGGCAGACGCGGTGCTGGCGGGCGGGACGACGCTGACGGCCGCAGCGCGGCGGACGGTCGACGGCACGTTCCTCGACGCCTTCCGGGTGGGGAACGACCGCCTCACGGCGCAGGGCGCCGCCCGTCTGCTCGACACCGACGCGCCGGAAACGCTGCAGGGTCAGCGCAGCACGGCGACCTTCTCGGCCCGGCTCGACGACGGAACGATTCTCGACCCGCGCCTCGACGGTCCCATCCAATTTGCCGTGGACGTGACGCGCGACGACGAGGGCGCGTGGCGCGGCAATTTCGACGCCGCGGCACCGAACGGGGTCGCCGTCTCGGCCAATGGCGTGCTGACCGGCGACACGCCCGCCGTCGATTTCACCGCAAACGTGCCGGACCTTTCGGCCTTCGCCGATGGCGTGCCGGGCGCGGTGTCGCTCGCGGGGACGGCCTCGGCGGCGAATGGGCTCTGGTCGCTCGACGCCGAGGCCAGCGGCCCCTGGGGCCTGCGCGCGACTGTCGAAGGGCCGGTCACCGGCCCGACCCCCGAGATCACATTCGAGGCGACCCTGCCCGACCTCACCGATCCCGTCCCGGCGCTGGCGTCGATCGAGGCGCTGCGCGGCGCGGTCGATCTTTCGGGCACGATCGGCCGGACGGGCGACGCCTGGCGGCTCGACACCCGGCTCGACGCGCCGGCAGGCATCACGCTCCGCGCCCGCGGCCCCGTCACCGGCGACGCGCCCCGGATCGAGTTCGTCGGGACCGTGCCGGAGACCTCGGACCTGGTGCCTGCAGTCGAAGGGCGCCTCGACCTCGACGGCGCGGTGTTCCGGGCAGACGAGGATTGGGTCGTCGACGCCACGGCCACCGGGCCCTACGGCGCCACGGTCACGGCCCGAAGCGCGCTGACCGCCCAACCCCTGGCGGTCGACTTCACCGCGGATATTCCCGATCTCGGTCGCGTCGCCCCCGCCATCCCCGGCAGCCTTTCGGTCAGCGGGCAGGCCGTCCAGCGCCCGGACGGCTTTGCGATCGAATTCGAGGGGACCGGTCCCTATGACGCGACGCTGGATATCGGTGTGGACCTCGCCGGGGCGCCGGTCGTCACCGCCACCGGCCAGATCCCCGACGCGGCCCGCGTCTCGCCGCAGCTGCGCGGGCCGCTCGACTACGACCTTCGCGCCGAGCAGACCGAGGCCGGATGGCGCGTCGATGCGGCGGTGAACGGCGCGCAGGGCCTTGCCGCGACGGTCGAGGGCTTGGCGACGGGCCCGTCCGCCGACCTGTCCTTTACCGCGCGGGCCGCCAATGTCTCGCCCTTTCTGCCGGGTCTCAGCGGTCCGCTCGACGCCAGCGGGCGGCTTTTCCAGCAGGGCGGCGAGTGGGCCGTCGACCTGGACGCGTCGGGGCCGCTGGGGGCCCGGCTCTCGGCCGATGGCACGCTGACCGGCGGCGCAGCCAGCGCCCGGTTCGATCTCTCGGTCCCGGACATCTCGCCGCTCGTCCCCGATTTGGCCGGTCCGCTGCGGATCGACGGCACCGCAAACCAGCAGGGCGATGGCTGGCGGCTCGATGTCGACGCCACCGGCCCGGCGGGCACGCAGGCGGCGATCGACGGCACCGTGGCGTCTGGCGGCACGCTCGACCTCTCGGTGCAGGGCTCCGCACCGCTGGGCCTCGCCAACGCGGCCATCGCGCCACGACGCCTGGCGGGGCAGGCCCGGTTCGACCTGAACGTGAACGGCCCGCCCGCGCTCGATAGTGTGCGCGGCACGATCCAGACCTCGGACGCGGCGCTGTCGCTGCCGACGCTGCGCAACACGATCGAGAATATCGACGCCACAGTCACGCTGACGGGCGCGCGCGCGCAGGTCGAGCTGACCGCCGCGCCAGCGTCCGGCGGGCGGATCGAGGTCTCGGGACCGGTCGATCTGACCCCGCCCTTCAACGCGAACCTGACCGTCGGTCTCGATGTCACGCTGACCGACCCGAACCTCTATACCGCCGATCTCTCGGGCCAGATTACCGTCACCGGCCCGCTGACCGCAGGACCGCTGATCGCAGGTCGGATCGAGGTCGACGGGGCCGAGATCGCCGTGCCCTCTACGGGCCTCACGGCCGTTGGCGACCTGCCCCCGATCCGGCATCTCGCGACGCCGCGCCCCGTCCAGCGCACGCTGGCGCGTGCCGGTCAGGATGCCGCCAGCGTCCGCGAGGCGCTGGCCTCGGCCGAACGGCCATCGGGTCCGCCGGTCCGGCTCGACCTCGTGATCTCGGCGCCCGGACGCATCTTCGTGCGCGGACGCGGCCTCGATGCCGAACTCGGCGGCCAGCTCCAGCTTCGCGGCACCGCGAACGCCCCGATCACGACCGGCGGCTTCGAACTGGTGCGGGGCAGGCTCGACGTCTTGCAACAGCGCTTCGAGCTCGACGAGGGCGCGATCACGTTCCAAGGCGACCTCGTGCCCAATATCCGGCTGGTCGCCGTGACCGAGACCGACACGATCACCGCGTCGATCATCGTCGAGGGCCCCGCCGACAACATCTCGGTCCGGTTCGAAAGCACGCCCGACGTCCCGCAGGAGGAGATCCTCGCCCAGATCTTCTTCGGCCGCGACCTAAGCCAGCTCTCGCCGCTCCAGGCCCTGCAACTGGCCAATTCCGTCGCCGTCCTCGCGGGCCGGAGCCAGGGCGGGTTGCTCGACCGGCTGCGTGGCGACGCGGGGCTGGACGATCTCGACATCACCGCCGACGACGAGGGCAACGTGGCGCTGCGCGCGGGCAAATATCTCAGCGACAACGTCTATACCGACGTCCAGATCGACCAGAACGGCGAGGCGTCGATCTCACTCAACCTCGACCTGACGCCGAACCTGACGGTGCGCGGGGCGGCGGGGGCCACAGGGGATACGTCGCTCGGCGTGTTCTTCGAGAAGGATTACTGAGGTGGCGGAGATGCCCGGTGACCACCTCGTGTGCTGTCCCGTCTGCGACGCGCTGCATGAGGTTGGCGATGTGGCCGATCGCACCCGTATCCGCTGCGTCCGCTGCCGCACGGTGATCGCGGTCGGCCGCCCCGAGGCGATCCTGCGCATCGTCGTGCTCGCGGCGACGTCGCTGGTCCTGATGTCGATCGTGGTCTTCTACCCGTTCCTGAGCCTTCGGAACGGCATGTTCACCAGTCGCGCCTCGGTCTTCGACACGGTGATGAGCTTCAGCGAGGGCATCATGGTGCCCCTGTCCATCGCCGTCGCGATCTTCGTGATCGTGCTGCCGGTGACGCGGCTGGGCCTTCTGATCTGGGCGCTGGGGCCGCTGACCGCCGAGCGCAAGCCCTGGACGGGCGCGGCCTTCGCGCTGCGCTGGGCCGAGATCCTGCGCCCCTGGGCGATGGCCGAAATCTTCATGGTCGGCGTGGCCGTCGCACTGGTGAAACTGGCCGACCTCGCCACGCTTTCGATGGGGCCGGCCTTCTGGTCCTTTGCGGCGATCGTGGTCATAACGGCCGTGCAGGACACCCAGATGAGCAAGCATTCGATATGGTCGGCTCTCGACGACGCGCGGAACGCATGACGGCATGGACGGCCCGCGACGCGGGCCTCGTCGGATGCCGTCATTGCACGCAGGTCTCGCCGCTCGGCACCGAGATCTGCCCGCGCTGCGGCGGCGGGCTGTCCAGTCGCGACCGGACCAGTCTGCAACGGGTCTGGGCCTGGGCGCTGGTCGGCGTGCTGTTCTACATCCCCGCCAACGTCTACCCGATGCTCATCACCTCGACCGTCGGGCGCGCACAGGAATCGACCATCGTCGGCGGCGTCATCGAGCTCTTCCAGCATGGGGCCTGGGGCGTCGCGTCCATCGTGTTCTTCGCCAGCGTCATCATCCCCGTCGGCAAGTTCGTGGCCATCGGCTATCTGGCATGGATCGTGCGGCGGCCGCATGGCCATTCGCCGGGTCAACTCCTGCATCTCTTCGAGGTGGTCGAATGGATCGGCCGCTGGTCGATGATCGACGTCTTTGTCGTCGCAATCCTCGTGGCGCTCGTGCAATTCGACCTTCTGGCGACTATCAATCCGGGAATCGCCGCCGTCTGCTTTGCGCTGTCGGTCGTGTTCACCATGCTCTCGGCGCTCAGCTTCGACAGCCGCGCCCTCTGGGACCAGATCGAAGCGATATCCGATGAGTGACGACCCGAACCGCCCCGCCACCCCCATCGCCGAGCCGACGCGCACCCCGCGACGGGTCCTCTCGGCCGTCTGGATCGTGCCGATCATCGCCGTTCTGATCGCGCTCGGGATCGCGTATCAGAGCTGGTCGAACCGCGGCGTCCTGATCGCCATCGCCTTCCCCGATGCCTCCGGCGTCGAGATCGGGCAGACGACCCTGCGCTACCGCGAGGTGACGGTCGGCGTGGTCGAGGATGTGGGCTTCTCGCCCGACCTGACGCAGGTGAACGTCTATATCCGCGTCAACAAGTCCATCGCGCCCTTCCTCGACGAGGATGCGAGCTTCTGGATCGTCCAGCCCGAGGTGACGGCGCGTGGCGTCGAGGGGCTGAACACGATCCTGTCGGGCACCTATGTCGAGGGCACGTGGGACGCCGAGATCGGCGAGCCCCGGCTGGGCTTCGTCGGTGATGAACGCGCGCCGATCGTCCCGCCCGGTGTCGACGGCACGGCCATCGTCCTGCGTGCCAAGGACAGCGCGCGGCTGGGGCCCGGCGCGCCGATCCTCTATCGCGGCATCGAGGTGGGCGAAGTCGCGGCCCCGCGCCTCTCGCCCGACGGCTCCGAGGTGCGCGTCGATGCCTTCGTCCTCTCGCCCTACGACCGGCAGCTTTCGACCGCGACGCGGTTCTGGGACGCATCCGGCGTCACCGCTACGCTGGGCGCCGGCGGGGTCGAGCTGCGCATCGGCTCGCTGGCCTCCATCATCGAGGGCGGCGTCAATTTCGACACGTTGATCTCGGGCGGGCGGCCCATCGGGCGGGGGCATATCTACTCGATCTTCGCCGATGAGGACTCCGCCCGCGCTTCGACCTTCGAAAGCACCGAGGGCCGCGCCGTCGCGATCGCCGCGCTGTTCCCGGCCGCGGCCTCGGGCCTCGTCGAAGGCGCCGCCGTCCGGCTCCAGGGCGTGCGCATCGGGGTCGTCAGCGCGATCACAGGCTTCATCCGCCCCGACGACCCGACCGCACGGGTCCAGCTTCTGGCGGTGATGGACCTTCAACCCTCGCGCATGGGCTTCGACCGCGACACCGGCAACGACGTCGAAGCCGTCGATTTCATCGGCGATCTCGTGGAAGGCGGGCTCAAGGCGAAGCTGGTCGCGACCTCGATCCTCGGCGGCGAACTGGTGGTCGACCTCGTGAACGAGGGCGATCCCGGCACGCTGGAGATCGGCATCACCGACAATCCGCTGATCCCGACGGTCGACACGGAGACCAGCAGTCTGACGGCCACCGCCGAGGGCGTCATGACCCGGATCAACGAGTTGCCGATCGAGGAGCTTCTCGCCTCGGCGACGGGGCTTCTGGACAACCTCAACCGAATCGCCGGGTCCGACGACACGCAGGCGCTGCCCGCCGACATCCGCGCGCTGCTGGATGACGGCTCGGGCCTCGTGCGGGACGGGCGGAACATCATCTCCTCGCCGCAGGTCGCGGGCGTGCTGGCCGATATCGAAACCATCTCGGGCGACCTGCGCGAAATCGTGGCCACCATCGCCGCCCAAGAGGTCGCGGCACGCATCTCCGAGACGCTGGCCGCCACGACCACCGCCGCCGAGAACATCGCGCAGGGCACGCAGGACCTCGAGGCGCTGGCCGCCAGCGCGCAATCGGTGCTGCGCAATGTCGATGCCATCGTGGCCTCCGCCGATACGCAGGCCCTGCCTGGGCTGGCACGCGAGACGCTGCAGGAGGGTCGCGACCTGATCGCCTCCGAGGAGGTGCAGACGATCCTCACCGACCTCGCCCAGACCAGCGCAGACATTCGCGCGATCACCGACCAACTCGCCGCGCAGCAGGCAGGCGAACGGCTGGTGCAGGCCCTCGATGCCGCGGCATCGGCCGCCGACGCGGTCGCGCGAGGCACCGAGAACCTGCCCGCCCTTTCGGCCAGTGCCGAACGCGTGATGGCCGAGGCCGAGACGCTCGGCACCCGCCTCAACGAACTTGCGGCGAAGGCCAACGCGCTGGCACTGGATGAGCTGGTGAACTCCACCACGGACTTGATGCAGACCGCCGACGCCTTCCTGTCCTCGGACGAGGCCGATGACGTACCGGTCGTGCTCGTGGACACGCTCGAGGAGCTGCGCCTGACCATCGAGACGATCCGCACCGGTGGCACAATCGACAACCTCAACGCGACGCTGCGCTCCGCCGCCTCGGCCGCCGACGGGATCAGGACCGCATCGCAGGACCTGCCCGCGCTGGTGAACCGCCTCCAGACCCTGACGACGCAGGCCGGCGGCGTGCTTGCGACCTACGGGCAGGACAGCCGGATCAGCACCGAACTCTTCGCAGCTCTCCGTGCCGCGACCCGCGCCGCCGAAGATGTCAGCTCGCTCTCGCGGACGATCGAACGCAATCCCAACTCGCTCCTGCTCGGACGGTGAACCATATGCGCCTGCCTCTCGCCCTCTGCCTCCTGATCGCCGCCTGTGGCCAGACCCAGTATTTCACGCCGCCGCCGGTCACGACCGACCTGCGCGTGAACGTTCGCGCCAACACCGCGATGATCAACGAGCCGTCGATACCCGAATACGCCATCAACCAGGAAATCCCGATCCAGCAGGCGGATGGCAGCCTCGTGACCGACACCGACCGGCTCTGGGCGGATTTGCCTGACCGCGCACTCTCGGCCAGCCTGATGCGGCATCTCAACGTCATCACCGACGCGCAGGTCGCGGTAGAACCTTGGCCGCTCTCGGGATTCCCGGACACCGAGATCTCGGTCTTCGTCGAGGACATGATCGTGCAGGCGAATGGCACGCTGCTCTTCACCGGGACCTTCGCCCTCGGGCCCGAGACCGGACGCGGCCGGATCGACCCGTTCTCGATCACTGTCCCTGTCGTCGATCAGAGCTATCCGACCATCATCGCCGCGCATGAGGCGGCATGGTTGCGGCTGGCCGAAGAAATCGCACAGGCATTGTGATCATATTGTGTAGGGACTTTCCGGCTAACGCTCCTACAACATGACGGACCTATGAAGGACGCGTCATGATCCGAACCCTCCTCACCGCCGCCACACTCCTCACCACCCTCCCCGCCGCAGCGCAGGAGGTCGAAAGCCAGACCGACGTCGACGTCGCCGGCATCATCTCGCAGATCAGCACGCAGATGGGCGAGATGTCGATGACGATGCCCACCGCAACCGGTGGCCCCGAGTTCAAGGAGGTGCTGCGGTTCGAGCCGTGGCAGATGCTGGGCGATCTGTTCCGCGACGACGTGGTCCTGCTGATGCGGCACGGCCCGACGGATTGGTCGATGCGCGACGTCTCCGATGTGGCCCCGACCGATTGCGCCAACCAGCGCGTGATGACCGATGCGGGCAAGCACCAGATGCTGGAGCTCGGGGCGCTGCTCGTCGCCAACGAGATCGTGCCCGGTCGCATCGCCGTCAGCGAATGGTGCCGCAACCAGGAAACCCTCGAAGCGCTGCGCCAAGGCATGATCATGGCCAACAGCTCGTCGATCTCCGGGCTCGAGATCGAGACCGTGCCGGACCTGAACCTCCTGCTCTCGCTTCAGGGCGCGCCAAATGTCACGAACATGCGCCAGCTCATCTCGGACTGGAACGGCAGCGGCGGCAACGGCCCGCTCCTCGTCATCTCGCATTTCACGAACATCCAGGAGCTCACGGAGTTCAGCGTCTACGAGGGCGAGATCCTGATCATCGATCCGAAGCGCAACAACCGCGTCCTCGGCTACCTCCGGCTCAAGAGCGCGGCACCCGATGTCGGCCATTTCGACGAGAGCGTCGCCGTCACCGCAAACGGCGGCTGACCGATCTCAGGCCGTCGCGACGCTGGTGGCGACTGGGGTGACGACGACCCGCGTGCCCCAGTCGGCGCAGGATGCCGCGAGCGCATCGCCCGGCCGGCGGTCGGTCACCAGAAGGTCGATATCGCCCAGGCTGCCCACCCGGATCGGGGCCTTCCGCTGGAACTTGCCGTGATCGGCCACGAGGATTGTCTGCCGCGCGCGTGCCATCGCCGCGCGGGTCACGCTGACCTCGCGCTGGTCGAAGTCGAGGATGTCGCCATCCGCCTCGACCGCCGAACAGCCGATCACCGCAAAGTCGAATTTGAACTGACCAATCGTGCTTTCGGTCAGGGGGCCGACCATGCCGCCATCGGCGGGCCGGACCGTACCGCCGCAGAGCACGACCTCGCATTCGGGGTTCTCGATCAGGATCTGCGCGACGTTGATGTTGTTGGTGACCGCGATCATGTTTTCATGACCGACGATGGCGCTGGCCACGGCCTCGGTCGTCGTGCCGATCCCGAGGAAGACCGAGGCCCCGCCGGGCAGAACCGCCGCACAGGCCCGCCCGATCGCGGTCTTGGCATCCCGGTGCTGGCTGCGGCGCTGTTCGTAGATCACGTTCGCGGTGCCCGACGGCAGGATCGCACCACCATGCACCCGCTCCAGTCGTCCGGCCTCGGCCAGGTCGGTCAGGTCGCGCCTTATCGTCTGGAGCGTCACCCCGAAATGAGCGGCGAGCCCGTCGACGGTGACGCGCCCTTCACGGCGGGCGATGTCGATGATCTCGGGATGTCGGAAGATCTGGGCCATGCTTGGGTCAGTTCGCCTGTATTCGCCAAAGGTTCTCAACATCTTGCAAAGCGTGATGTCTCGAACCAGCGTCTACGTCGCGCCGTGACGGACCGCATTGAACTATGACACATGCGGCCATCCGCCACGCCGAAATACGAACGCAGCGGCCATGCGCGCTTCGCCATCAGCGAACATTGTCGCGCATGCCCCTTTTCGCTTCGCCGGGGGATCGGTAGGTGCGACGGCAGATCATTCTTCAGCGCGAGATCCCATGACGTCTTCCGACATAACTAAGGCCGTTTCGGACCTGTTCGTCATCGGCGGCGGGATCAATGGGTGCGGCATCGCCCGCGATGCGGCGGGCCGCGGCCTGTCCGTGACGCTCGTCGAACAGAACGATCTGGCGTCGGCCACGTCATCGGCCTCCACGAAGCTCTTTCATGGCGGGCTGCGCTACCTCGAATATTTCGAGGTCCGGCTCGTGCGGGAATCCCTGATCGAGCGCGAAACCTTGCTGCGCGCGATGCCGCATATCTCGTGGCCCATGCGCTTCGTGTTGCCCTACCACCCCGATATGCGGTTCGAGAGCGAGACGCCGACCTCGAAGGTGCTGAATACCGTGATGCCGTGGATGCGCGGCCGGCGCCCCGCCTGGCTCATCCGCCTCGGCCTTCTGATGTACGACAATCTCGGCGGCCGGAAGATCCTGCCCGGCACCCGGTCGCTCGACCTGACCCGCGCGCATGAAGGCGAGCCGCTCGAAGATCGTTTCCTGAAGGCGTTCGAATACTCCGACTGCTGGGTCGAGGACAGCCGTCTGGTGGTGCTGAACGCGCGCGACGCCGAAGCGCGAGGCGCACGCATCCACACCCGCACCCGCTTCGACGCCGCGCATCGCGACGGGGATCACTGGTCGATCGAGCTGACCGACCTCGCCACGGGCGAGAGCCGCACCGAGCGCGCACGCATGATCGTCAATGCGGGCGGCCCGTGGGTCGGCGACATCATCCAGCAGCGCGTCCGCATCCCCACCAACGAAGGTGTCCGCCTCGTGCGCGGCAGTCACATCGTGACCAAGCGGCTCTACGATCACGACAAGGCGTATTTCCTGCAGGGCGAAGACGGGCGCATCATCTTCACCATCCCCTACGAAACCGATTTCACGCTGATCGGGACCACCGATGCCGAACATCACGACCCATCGGTCAAGCCCGTCTGCACCGACGAGGAGCGGGACTACCTGATCGCCTTCGCCAACCGCTATCTGAAGCGCGACATCACCGCCGATGATGTGGTCTGGACCTATTCCGGCGTCCGCCCGCTTTATGACGACGGCGCATCCAGCGCGACGGCGGCGACCCGCGATTACGTGCTCAAGGTCGATGGCGGCGGCGAGACGGCACCGGTCCTGAACGTTTTCGGCGGCAAGATCACAACCTATCGCCGCCTGGCCGAAAGCGCGATGGAGCGCATCGCGCGCACCTTCCCGCAAGCCGCGGAGACGTGGACGGCGGGCGTGCCCCTGCCCGGGGGCGACTTCCCCGTCGATGGCGTGCCCGCACTCGTCGCGGGCCTGCGCGAAGACTACCCGTTCCTCGAGAGCCGCCATGCGCTCCGCCTCGTACGGGCCTACGGCACCGAGGCGCGCGCGATCCTGGGCAACGCTGCGACGCTTGCCGATCTCGGACCCGAGTTCGGCGCGACGCTGACCGGCGCCGAGGTGACGTGGCTGATGGAGAAGGAATACGCCCGCACCGCCGAGGACGTACTCTGGCGCCGGACGAAGCTGGGCCTGCGGATGACCGCCGCCCAGACCGCCGAACTCGACGCGTGGATGGCGGATCGCCTGACCTGAGGGGGTTATCTGGTGCCGCTGAAGGGACTCGAACCCCCGACCCCATCATTACGAATGACGTGCTCTACCAGCTGAGCTACAGCGGCACCGTGGCGGCGTCCTAGCAGGGGTTCGGGACCGGTTCCAGCCCCGAAATCGCGTCACATCCGCGACGTCCCGGCGGTGGTGGGAACCTCGTCCTGGGGTGCCGGCGGGCTGTCGCCGGCGGGCAGGGTTACGGGCTCCGAGACGTCGCGCGTCGTGCCGACCACGTCCGGATCCACATTGCGCTCGGTCACGACCTCAACCTCGGGTTCATCCGAGGCCACCGGCCGGGCCTCAACCTCTGGCGCGACCGGGTCGGGCGCGCCGATCAGCAGGGGCAACATATCCGAGGCCAGCGCCGTGGTGGGCACCGTTCCCGCGCGCGGCTCGGTCCAGCTCAGCGCGTCGAAGGTCTCGCAATTGGTGCAGACGGGCAGCCATTGACCATGCACGGTGCCGCAATTCTCGCAGACCCATTGCGGCCCGCGCGAAGCGCCCAGCGCCTTGGCCAGCCAGCCGCGCACGACCGCTTCCGAGCCGCCTTCGCCGCGTTCGATCGCCGCCATGAGCGACAGGCTGCGGGCGGAGGGATGGGTCTCGTAGAGCGTGCCCAGCGCGCGCCGGGCCGCCGGGAAATCTTCGGCTGCAAGGTGCAATTCCGCTTCCAGCATCTTCGCTTCGGGTGCCGCCGGGTCGAGTTTCAGGAACGGTTGGAACCGCTTGATGCGGGCATCGGGCGTCTCGCCGGGTTCGATATCGGCGAAGGCCGCGGCCAGGTCGGGGTGATGCTTCGTCTGCCACGCGGCCTTGAGCACCTTGGCCGCACGCCGCTTGTCGCCGCTTTCGATGTGCATCCGGGCGGCCAGCACCGCGGCGGGGACCAGTTCGGGCGACAGCCGGTTCGCCTCGAGCGCCTCGGCCCGGGCCTTGTCGGTGTTGCCCTGCGCCAGCTGGTCGCGCGCATCGGCCATGCTCAGCACCGCCTCGCGACGCTTGTAGACGTCCTTGGGGAGCGAGCCGGACTTGACCTTGGCCGTCAGAACCTTGCGCGCGCCGTCCCAGTTGCCGTCCTTGGCCTGCAGGCGCAGGAGCGTGTCCTGCATCTCGACATGGCGCGGCTTCAGGGCGAAAGCCTTCTCGGCCAGCTTCATCGCCGTGACGGTGTCGCCCTCTTCGAGCTTCTGGCGCATCAGCCCGCGCACGCCGACGAAGCGGGTCCGGTCATGGCGCACCAGTTCCTTCATGGCCTCGCGGGCGCGGTCTGTCTCACCCGCGGCCTCGGCGGCCTGGGCCACGACCAGCGTCGTGATCTCGGGCTTGTTAAGGTATTTCTCGGCCTTCTGGGCCTTGGTCGTCGCCTCGCGCGCCTCGCCAGAGGCCAGCGCCACCAGCGAATCCGACAGCGCCTCGTAGCCCTTCCGCTCGCGGTTGCGGTCGAAGTAGCGGCCGATCGCGGTGTCGTCGCCGTTGATGAACCGCAGCGTCGCGACGAGCAGACCCGCCAGCTTGAACAGGATCCAGAGCGCCAGCATCGCTACGAGGAGGCCCAGCACGACGACCAGCGGCGGCAGCACGTATTCCGCGCCGTTGAACGTGACGAGCACCTCGCCCGAAACCGAAAGCAACCACTGCGCACCGAAGGCCAGTGCCACCACGAGCCCGACGAAAAGGAGGATCTTGAAAAGCGACCAGAGCATCTAGGAAATCCTCACCCGTCCTGAAGGTAGTCATCGAGGGCTGCACGGGCGTCGCGGCGGGCGGTCGCTCGTGCGGTCCAGTCGGCCAACACGTCCTGCGCGCCCTCGGGCAGCGCGTCGATCTCGGCCAGCGCCGTGTCCAAATTCCCCGCGCGCACGGCGGCCTCGGCCCGGCTGAGCACGGCGTCGGGATCATCGCCTTCGCGCGGCTCGAGCGAGCGGGCATTGAAGAGCGATCCGAACATGCCGCCCACGCCTTCGGGCGCGGATCCGGCACGGGCCGCGCGCAGCGCCTCGCGCGCCAGCGGCGGGAAGTCGGCCACGAGATCGCCCAGCGTCGCAACCCCCTCGGCGGCGGAAGCGGCCAGCGCATCAGGCGCATCGCCGAGGACGTCCAGCGGCTCGGCGAAGGGCGCACCGGATTCGAGCGCGATCCGAAGCTGGTTGGCCGCAGCCTCGCGCGCCAGCGTCTCGGCTTCGTTCTCGACGGCGGCGGTTTCCGCTCCGATCTCGTCGATCCGTGTCGCGAGGCCGTCGATCCGGCCCGTCGCATCCGACAGCCCGGTCTCCACCGCGTCGATGCGCCCGCCGAGATCGGCCCGGAGACCGTCCAGCGCCCCGGTCACGTCCTGCGCCTCGCCCGAGGCGTCCACACGCGCCGCCAGTGCATCAAGATCGGTGCGCAGCGGGGCCAGATCGACGGGCGCCGCATCGACATTCGCCGTCGAGGCGGCGTCGGCGGGACCGGCAGCGGGCGCATCGGGCAGCGCCGCGACCTGCGCCTCGACCTCGTCCAGACGGGCCGAGAGGTCGGCTTGCGCACTCTCGATCGGTGCGAGGTCCACCGGGGCCGCGTCACCCCCCTCGCCCAACGCCGCGAGGTCCGCCTCCAGCGCCTCGATGCGCGTCATGTCTATTTCAGGAGCGGTCTCGGGTGCGATGAAGGTCGGGATCGCATAACCGATCGCACCGGCCACCAAGCCGCCGAGGACCAGCGGCAGGAAGCCCGGTCCGCGCTTCTCGATCACCGCGGGCGGCGGCGCCGTGATCGCCGTGGCGGGCTCCGCATCGGGTGCGGGGTCCGGTTCGGGTTCGGACGCGTCGCCCGCGATATCGGCGATCAACGTGTCCTCCACGGCGTCGTCTGCCGCCGTCTTGCCCGCGAGGCTGTCATCGGTCGGCATATCGTCCGAAGGCGCGTCGTCCGACGCGGTCTCGGCCACCGGCGTATCCGCCACGCCATCGGCCGCCGCCTCCGGATCCGTCCCCGCGGCGACGCTGTCATCGGGCATGTCCACCGCGGTCGCGACCAGCGTGTCCGACCCGGCCGTCCCCGCATCCTCGGACACGACGACCGCATCCTCGACCGGCGTCGCGGGGCTCGTATCCTCGGGGGACGTGTCGGTCTGGGTCGTCTTGCCGGTCTTGCGCGCCACCACGTCGTCTCCCCGTCAGCTTCGGCCCAAAGGACCATGGATACACCTAGACCGTCCCCCGTGGGCCCTCAACCGCCGTTTGCGGCGAGCGCCTTGCGGATCGCGCTCTCCATCGCCTGCCCGTCGGGGCGCGCGGCCATTGCGACGGGGCGAACCGGCGCGGCCTCGGCCACCGCGCGGCTGAGGCAGACCGCGCGGACATGGTCCAACGCGCCCGCCGGGCATTCGGTCCCGAAGATCGTGGCGGTGCGCGGCGAATAGAGCGGGACGAGGGTCGGACCGGCCCGGAGAAGGGCGCAGGCTGGCGCGGTCAAGGGCAAGGCGGTCTGCCGGTAGATGACGGCATCGGTCGCGGCGCGGCCCCGCGCCCGAAGGTCGCCGGCGAGGTCGCCGCGCTGCACCTCGCCGCGCAGATGGACAAGCGGCGGCGCGTCCTCGGGGACGAGCGCGGCGAGCGCCGCCGCATCCGCCCCGACGCCCCGGACGTCGAAGCCCGCCGCCGCCGCACGGCGCGCCGTCTCGGGCCCGACGACCCAAGCGGGCCAGGCGCCTGCGCCGCCCATGGCCGTCCACGCATCGATCGCGGCAGGCGAGGTCAGAAGCACGCCGCCGGGGATCGCGGGCAGAGCGCCCATCGGCGAGACCTCGAGCAGTGGAGAGACCAGGACCGTCGCGCCCGTGTCGGCCAGCCGCGCCGCGAGGGTCGTCGACGCGGCGCGCGGGCGGGTCAGCAGGATGGGCAACGGGCGCATTGTTCCCCCGGATCGGGCGGCCTAGGTGAAGGGCGAGGGTGAACCCGCAGCACGGACGGCACAACACCTATGGCGCAGGGTCTGACGATATTGGGGCTGGAAAGCTCCTGCGACGACACCGCGGCCGCCGTGGTGCGCCGCGACGGCGCGGGCGACGCCGAGATCCTGTCCAACGTCGTGATCCGGCAGGACGATCTTCACTCGGCCTTCGGCGGCGTCGTCCCCGAGATCGCCGCCCGCGCCCATGCCGAGAAGATCGACCTCGCCGTCGAACAGGCGCTGGCCGAGGCCGGCGTGACCCTTACGGCTTGCGACGCCATCGCGGTGACGGCAGGGCCGGGCCTGATCGGCGGCGTGCTGGCGGGGGTCATGTGCGCCAAGGGATTGTCGGCGGCGACGGGCCTGCCGCTCGTCGGGGTGAACCACCTGGCGGGTCACGCGCTGACGCCGCGGCTGACGGATGGCGCGACCTTTCCTTATCTGATGCTGCTCGTCTCGGGAGGGCATTGCCAGTTCCTGCGGGTCGATGGACCCGATGCATTTACCCGGCTGGGCGGCACAATCGACGACGCTCCCGGCGAAGCCTTCGACAAGACCGCCCGCCTCCTCGGCCTGCCGCAGCCCGGTGGCCCGTCAGTCGAGGCGGCGGCCGCACAAGGCAAGACGTCGGTGCCCCTGCCCCGCCCGCTCCTCGATCGGCCGGGGCTCGACATGTCCTTTTCGGGCCTCAAGACGGCGTTGCTTCGTGCGCGCGACGCGGTCGTGGCCGAGCATGGCGGCCTGCCCCGCGACCGCCGCGCCGATATCTGCGCCAGCTTCCAGGCCGCGATGACCGAGGTCCTGGCCGAAAAGTCGCGCCGTGCCCTCCACGCGCATCCCGATGTCACCGCCTTCGCCGTCGCGGGTGGCGTGGCTGCCAATCGCAGCCTGCGCGCGGCCCTGACCGAGCTTGCGGGGGGCGCGAACCTGCCGTTCCTCGCCCCCCCCCTCGCGCTTTGCACCGACAATGCCGCGATGATCGCTTGGGCGGGCGCGGAGCTTTTTGCCGGGGGACGCCGCGACAATCTTACGCTCGCGGCCCGGCCCCGCTGGCCGCTGGACGGCGATGCCGCGCCGATGCTCGGGTCGGGCAAGCGCGGGGCCAAGGCGTGAGCGCGCCCATCGGCATCGTCGGTGCGGGCGCCTTCGGGACCGCGCTGGCCGTCGCACTCGCCCGCGCGGACACGCCTGTCCGCCTCTGGGGCCGGGATCGCGCCATCCTCTCCGAGGCGGTCCGCACCCGCTGCCTCCCGCGCCTCCCGGGCGTGACCCTGCCCCCGCCCGTGTTGCCCACCGCCGATCCCGCGGACCTCACCGCCTGCGACACCATCCTGATGGCGGTCCCGATGCAAACCCTCGGCGCCGTCCTCGCCGATCTGCCGATCGAACCCGCGCATCTCGTGGCGGCCTGCAAGGGCGTCGACCTCGCAACCGGGCGCGGCGCGACCGCCATCCTGCGCGACATGCGCCCCGACGCGGTGCCCGCGATCCTGTCCGGTCCCAGCTTCGCGGCCGATATCGCACGGGGCCTGCCGACCGCGCTCGTCCTCGGATGCGCCGATGATGCGGTGGGTGCGACGCTCCAGACCCGGCTCGCCACGCCCGTCCTGCGCGTCTATCGCAGCACCGATACCATCGGGGTCGAACTGGGCGGTGCGCTCAAGAACGTCGTCGCCATCCCCTGCGGCGCGGCCATCGGCGCGGGGCTGGGCGACAGCGCGCGCGCCGCCCTCATGACGCGCGGCATGGCCGAGATGATGCGGCTCGCCGCCGCGATGGGCGCGCGGACCGAGACGCTGATGGGCCTGTCGGGGCTGGGCGATCTCGCGCTGACCTGTGCCTCGCCGCAATCGCGCAACTTCGCGTTGGGCCATGCGATCGGCGCGGGGTCGGCGCGGCCAGACGCCACGACCGAGGGGGCCGCGACCGCCCGCGCGGCGCTCGACCTGGCCGCACGTCACGACATCGACCTGCCGGTGACGCGCGCGACCGCCGGGCTTGTCGCCGGGGACCTGACGGTCGAAAACGCGATGCACGCCCTTCTCTCCCGCGACCTGAGGTCCGAATGATGCTCCACGCCCTGATCTGCACCGACAAGCCCGGCCATCTCGCCCTCCGACAGGAGAACCGCGAAGCCCATCTGGCCCATCTGCGGGCCGATCCGCATGTTCGCCAGGCGGGCCCCTTCGTGAACGCGACCGGCGAGATGTGCGGCTCGCTCATCATCTTCGAGACCGAGGACCGCGCCCATGTCGAGGCCTTCGCCGCCGCCGACCCCTATGCGACGGCGGGCCTGTTCGAGGATGTCCGAATCGAGGCCTGGAACCGGGTCGTATCGGCATGAGGTACTGGCTCTTCAAATCCGAGCCCTCGGTCTGGTCCTGGGACGACCAGGTGGCCAAGGGCCGGGCGGGCGAAGAGTGGGACGGCGTCCGCAACTACCAGGCGCGCAACTTCATGCGCGAGATGGAGCCGGGGGACCGGGGGTTCTTCTACCATAGCCAGTCCGAGAAGGCCGTCGTCGGCATCGTCGAGATCTCGGCCGCCGCCCATCCCGACAGCACCACCGATGACGACCGCTGGGACTGCGTCGATATACGGGCCGTGCGCGCGCTAGACGCCCCCGTGACGCTGGGCGCGATCAAGGCGCGGGACGACCTCTCGGAGATGATCCTCGTTCGCAACAGCCGCCTCTCGGTCCAGCCCGTGACCGAAGCGGAATGGCAGGCGATCTGCGCCATGGGCGGGGTCGATCCCTGACGCGCGTAAAAATTTCGTTAACGCGAATGCAACCGATTCGAACGAAGCGGCGTTCCTTTTTCGAACGACGCCGATGACGAACCGGAGACGCCCTTGCCGACAGATCGTGTAATCCGCATCGAAGCCGTCCGGTTCGACCCGCTCGACGGCACATTCGCAGGCACCGCGATCCTGCGCGCGCCGGGCGGGACCGTTCACCGCCGCCGCCTGACGGCCCCCGGCGATCCGGCCTGGACGCACGACACCGCCGTCAGCGCGCTGGCCGAACAGGCCCATAACACCTGACACTCTGGACAGGCCACGCACGGCGTCCTACCCCGCCCGGCAACCCCCTTGCCGGAGATTGCCCATGTCCGATGACCGCCTAATCGTCGCGCTCGACGTCCCGAACGCGCTCGATGGGCTCGCAATGGCCGAGACGCTGGGCGATGCCGTGTCTTTCTACAAGATCGGGCTGGGCATGCTGACCGGCGGCGGTCTCGCGCTGGCCAACGAGCTCAAGGACGAGCACGGCAAGCGCATCTTTCTCGATATGAAGCTGTTCGATATCGGCGCCACGGTCGAAGCGGCGGTGCGCGGGCTTGCGCAGTTCGACCTCGACTTCCTGACCGTCCATGGCGACCCGCATGTGGTCGCGGCGGCGGCGCAGGCGAAGGGCGACATGAAGATCCTCGCCGTGACGATCCTGACCTCGCTCGACCGCGCCGATCTGGACGCGTCGCTGATCGCGCCGGGCGATATCGCCGACCTGGTGGCGATCCGCGCCGCGCGGGCCTTCGAGGCGGGCGCCGACGGGGTCATCGCCTCGCCGCGCGAGGCGGCTGCCATTCGCGCCCTGCCCGAGGCACGGGGGAAGCTCATCGTGACGCCCGGCGTGCGACCGGCGGGCGCGGCACTCGGCGACCAGAAGCGCACCGAAACGCCCGCCTCGGCGATCGAGGCGGGCGCGGATCACATCGTGGTGGGTCGCCCCATCCACGCCGCCGCGGATCCCCGCGCCGCTGCGCAAGCGATCCTCGACGAGTTGGGCTGACGTCAATCGACGGGCACGACCGGCACGGTTGTCGTCGTCACGTCGCTTTCGACCGAGACGGCGGTCCCGGCGGTCTCTTCGACGGCGACGGCGGTCACGGGGGCGGTTTCGGTCGCCGTCTCGGTCGCAACGATTTCCGCGTCGGTGGTCGGCGTCACGGCGACCGTCTCGTCGGCGGCGAACGCACCGAACAGCCATGCCAGCAGCAGAAGCCCGAGCACGACCGCCGCGGCGATGATGATCCAGTTGGTGCCGGAGCTGTGCGTCTCGCGCGGTTCGGCCACGTGGTCGTGATCGGTCGTCCGTGCGGTGTGGGAATCATGCGGCACGCGGGCGTCTACCTCGGCGCGGCTGATGTTGTTGTGGCGGGGGTCGGTCGTGTGGTCGATGCTGGCCATGTCGGGCCTCCGTCTGTTGCAGGTCTATACCCAGACAACGACGACCCCACCCGGTCAGGTTCCCAAATTATTCAGTCGTTTACGTCGTCGTCGAAGGTCTGTGCCGCGGCACCCGGCGGCCCGAACACCGCCCGGAGCGCGATCCACGCGATCAGCGACAGCACCGCGAAGGCCACCAGCAGGCTGGCAAAGCCGTAGCCGCCCGCCAGACCGACCAGCGGTCCGAGAAAGCCGGTGAGCAGACCGAGCCCGATGAGCCCCGCGCCGATCGCGAACCCGAGCATGATGTAGGAGGGGGCGAGCACTTCGACGACGCCGAAGACCAGCGCCGCGAGCATCCAGATCCACCATGCCGACCACATCAGCCCCGACCCCGCAGCATCTTGAACGCCTCGCCGAACGCATCGAGCGCCGAGGCAGGCACGACGACCGTCTGGCTGCCGCCCTTGCCGCCCAGCGCGGTCAGTGCCTCGACCTGCTTCAGCGCGACCTGGTACTGCGCCGCCTCGAGGCCGTTATCGGCGATGGCGCGGGCCACGACCTCGGTCGCATAGGCCTCGGCATCGGCGGCGATGCGCCGGGCCTTGGCGGTCTGCTCGGCGGCGTAGAGCTCGGCATCGGCGGCCAGTTCGACCGACCGCTTCTGACCCTCGGCCTCGGTCACCTGCGCCCGGCGGGCCCGCTCGGCATTGAGCTGCTGCATCATCGCCTCGCGGGTCTGCTGATCGAGATTGACGTCGAGGATCTCGGCCCGCGTCACCTCGATCCCCCAATCGTCCACGGCATCGGCGACCTGCGCCTTGATCTTGTTGATGACCTCGGAGCGGTTCGACTGCACCTCGTCGAGTTCCATCATCCCGATCTCGGCGCGCACGATGCCGGCGACCGTCGTCGCGATGGCCGCGTCGACGTCTCGGATGCGATAGACGGTCTTTTCGGGCGCGAGGATGCGGTAGAAGACGCTCGTTTCCACCTGCACGAGGACGTTGTCGCGGGTGATCGCGTCCTGGCTGGCATTGGGAAGCTGCCGCTCGAGGATCGAGACCTTATGCGCCACCTTGTCGAGGAAGGGCACGATGAGGTTGATGCCCGGCCCGAGCACGGATTTCAGCCGCCCGAACCGCTCGACCACGTATTTCTCGGATTGCGGAACGATCCGCACGCCGAGCATGATGCAGACGATCACGAAGATCGCGATGGCGATCAGCACGGCGTTCTCGCCCGCGAGTGTCAGAAGTTGCTCTTCGATATCCATGACCCGGTCCCTCGCGATTTTGCGAACGATGCCCTGCGATCAGGGCGGGGACAACGGGTCATGGACGATGTCGTCAGTCGCCGACATTGGCGAGGCCGGTGCCATCCGCCTCGGGGACCACGACGTTGAAGCCGCCATCGACGGCGGGGCCTTCGGCGGTAAGGTAATAGAGGTTCGGCATTACGAAGACGACGATCAGCCCGCCGAGCACGATCGCGACCGCGAGCCAGATGTAGTAGTTGCGCTTGCTGCCCTCGGGGACGGGGGCGTCATGGGGTTCGGTGACCATAGGGATTCTCCTTCGGTCCAGTGAACGAGCCAGCGCCCGCTCCGTTCCGACGGCGCGACATTCAGTCCCCGAGCTTTCCGTCATCGACGATCACCGCCTCGGGCCCGCCATCAGCCGCGACGGGCGCATCGTCCGCCCAGAGGACCGACACCGCGAGGATCGCGACGATCAGCGCCAGCAACGCCAGCAGGCCGATCTTCGCCCGGCCGCCGTTCGGGGCGACGTCGTCGTGCGTCAGCGCACCGTCGCCCGGTGCTTGACCCGACGCATGGCCCTGCTTGGTCTCTGTGCCCTCGCCACTCATTGCGAGACGACCGCCGGAGTTTCCTCGACGGTTTCGTCGCCGCCGGGAATCAGTAGGAAGACGACGAAGAGGATCAGGACGAAGGCCGCCGCCGTTAGCAGCATCTTTCGCCCGGCCGGGCTGGACGGCGCCTCGACCGCGGACTGGGCGGAGCCGCTGGGCGGCGCGTTGGCGTCGGGTTTGTGCGGATCGGTCATGGCAGCCTCCTCGGGCATTGTGACAATCCCTTTGGAAACCCCAAAGCCCCCCTCGCGGGTTCCCTCGGCGCCGTACGGAGATTACATCCTCGCCATGCCGTCGCTCTGCCGCGCCTGTCTCCAGTCCTTTCCCGATGCGCGACGCTGTCCCCGTTGCGGCAGCCCCCGCGTGACCACCCACCCCGAGCTGTTCGACCTGTCGATCGCGCATATGGATTGCGATGCGTTCTATGCCTCGGTCGAGAAGCGGGACCGGCCCGAACTGGCCGATAAGCCCGTCATCATCGGCGGAGGGCGGCGGGGCGTCGTCTCGACCTGCTGCTACGTCGCGCGCATCCGGGGCGTGCGCTCCGCGATGCCGATGTTCAAGGCGCTGGCGATTTGTCCCGACGCGGTCATCATCAAGGGTCGCATGTCGCTCTATGTGGAGGTGAGCCAGGCCATCCGCGCCATGATGGAGGAGCTTACGCCCGATATCGAACCGCTCTCGCTCGACGAGGCGTTTCTCGACCTGACCGGCACCGCGCGCCTCCACGGCCAGCCGCCCGCCGTGATGCTGGCGCGGCTGGTCGCGCGGATGCAGGCCGAGCTGGGGATCACCGGTTCGATCGGGCTCAGCCACAACAAGTTCCTCGCCAAGATCGCCTCCGATCTCGACAAGCCGCGCGGGTTCTCGGTGATCGGCGCGGCCGAGACCGAGACGTTCCTGGCCGACAAGCCGGTCGGCATCATCTGGGGCGTCGGCCTCGTCGGGCAGGAATCGCTCAAGAAGGCGGGGATCAACACCATCGCCGATCTGCGCCGGTGGGACCGCGCCGATCTCGGGCGGCGCTTCGGATCGATGGGCGACCGGCTTTGGCATCTGGCGCGGGGCCAGGACCGCCGCCGGGTCAGCGCACGCCGACCTGTCAAGTCGATCTCGAAGGAGACGACGTTCCACGAAAACACCGCCGATCCGGATATCCTCGACGGGCATCTCTGGCGGCTGGCCGAACAGGTCAGCGCGCGCGCCAAGGCCAAGGGTCTGGCGGGGCGGGTCGTCACGATGAAGATCAAGCGCGCCGATTTCACCTCCGTCACCCGCCGCCATGCCCTCTCCGAGCCGACGCAGATGGCGGACCGCATCTACCGCGAGGGCCGCGCGCTGTTCGACGCGCTGGGATGGAGCGGGCCCGCGCGGCTGATCGGGGTCGGGATCTCGGATCTCGTCCCCGAGGATCAGGCCGATCGGGCGGGCGACCTTCTGGATCCGCACGCCGCGCGCCGGGCCGAGGCCGAACGCGCGACCGACGCGATCCGGGCGCGGTTCGGCGAAGATGCGATCCGCAAGGGACGCGCACTGCGCTGACGGCTATTCGGCGGCGACGCGATCCTTTCCGCGCGCCACTTCGGCGAAGCGTGCGAACGCATCCGTAAGCGCGCGCTTGAGGTCGTCGAACCCGGCGGTCTGGCGCATCGCGGCCTCGTCCATGTAGAGCGCGCGGTCGATCTCGATCTGGATGGCATGACGGCCGCGGGCGGGCTTGCCGTAGTTCTGCACGACATAGGCCCCCGCAAACGGCGCATTGCGCGCGACCCGGAAGCCCTGGTCGGTGAAGATCGTTTCCAGCGCGTCCATCAGGTCCGGCCGCGCACCGGCCCCGAAGCGGTCGCCCAGCACGATCTCAGGCGTGCGGCCCGCCGGGGCCGAGGCCTCGATCGCCTCGTGCGGCATCGAATGGCAATCGATGAGGACGGCTTCGCCGAACCGGGCCTGCGCCTCGTCCATCAAGGCGGCGAGCTGCGCGTGGTAGGGATGCCAGAACCGCTCGATGCGGTCGCGCGCTTCCGAGCGGCTGATCTTGCCGTCATAGATCGCGCGACCCTGTGCGACGACGCGGGGAATGACCCCCAGCCCCGAAGTGATCCGTGGATTGGCCACCGATCCGCGCGGCACGTCGCGCACGACTGCCGGATCCAGCTCCTCGGTGGCGCGATTGAGGTCGAGGAAGGCGCGCGGCATCTCGGCCACCAGAAGCGGCAACCCCAGCGACGGCATGTCCTCGAGCAGGAGATCGACGAACGCGTCCTCGGACGACCGGATGCGGTCGCCGTCGAGCACGGTCGCGGACATGAAATCCCAGTCGTAGTTGCGGCCCGAATGGGGGCTGGCCACGACGACGGGCGATCCGATCGCATCGGGTCGAAACAGGCGGAAGGACTGGCGCGGCATGGGTGGATCGAGGCTCCTCGCACGATAACCTAGGGCGTTCGCGATACGGCAGAAAGCCCCCTTGCACGCCCTCGTGAAAGACACTATCCCCGCCGCACCAATGCGCCGGGCTGTCGGGAGTTCCCGTTATTTCGGCGGATCGGGGGTGATTAGCTCAGCGGTAGAGCACTTCGTTGACATCGAAGGGGTCACTGGTTCGATCCCAGTATCGCCCACCACCCCGCATCTTCCCCACGGAAGACGGCGGGATCTCACCGCCCCCGCCGGGGGCACGGATTGAAACCCGGGGCGCACGCCCCGCAGGCATAGGAGAGCAGCCATGAAGGTTCGCAATTCCCTCCGGTCGCTGAAGAACCGCCACCGCGACTGCCGCGTGGTGCGTCGCAAGGGCCGGGTCTACGTGATCAACAAGACGCAGCGCCGCTTCAAGGCCCGCCAGGGCTGAACGCGACGACCGCGTGACGATCAGGGCCGCTCCTACGGGGGCGGCCTTTTTCGTGTCAGCGCGCGGGACGCGCGACGAAGCAGACCTGCCCGCGCGGCAGCATGTCGTCGCGGCGTCCGAGGTCGAACCCCGCCGCCTCGACCATCCGCCGAACGGCGTCTTCGGAGATGTGCCAGGGCGGACGGTCGGGATGGGTGACGACACCATCGGCCTGCCGGACGGGACCGGCGCCGTCGCGGCCGAGAAATACCGTGAAGAGGAACGCCCGGAGCGCGGGGAAGGCGATGCGCGCGCGGTCGAGCGCACCGCCCAGACGATCCGCCGGCAGGTGTGTAAAGACCGCGAAGGAGATGGCGAAGTCGATCCCCGGCGGCACCCCCGGATAGCGGAAGCCGTCATCGCCGATCAGGTGGTCTTCGGGCAGCCTGTCTGGCGCGTCCAGTTCCTCCTCGCGACCGCGCAGCATCAACGCGCGCGACGCGTCCGTAGCCCAGTAGTGCCCCGCCTCGAGAAACGGCACCGCTCGACATCCCAGCCGCATCGCCCCCGCGCCGATGTCCAGAAGACGATGATGCGGCGCCAATCCCTCGGCCCGAAGGAGCGCTATCTGCGCGCGACCGGTCTCGTCCCAGCGCCCGCCGACGATCGAGCGGTGCTGCCCGGCCGCCAGCGCGTCGTCGTAGAAGCCGGGCGCCAGGTACGGAGAGACCCGGCGCCCGTCCCCCGCCCCGCCCGTCAGGCCGAGGGGTCCTTCGTCATCCGCAGATACGGGAAATGCGTCGTGAAATCGCCGAACTTGGCCTTCGCATCCTCGTCCGACACCGCCGCCGGGATCACCACGTCCTTGCCGTGGTCCCAGTTGGCCGGCGTGGCCACGCCGTGCTTCGCCGCCGTCTGGAGCGCGTCGACGGCACGCAGGATCTCGGCGAAGTTGCGGCCCACGTTCATCGGGTAGGTCATCGAGAGCTTGAGTTGTTTGTCCGGCCCGATGACGTAGACCGAGCGCACCGTGGCGGTGTCGTTGGGCGTGCGTCCGTCGGGCAGGTAGGCGTCGGCGGGCAGCATGTCATAGGCCTTCGAGACGTCGAGCGACGTGTCGGCGATGATCGGGAAGGTCGGCTCGGCGCGGCCGAAGGTCTCGATGTCGGCCTTCCACTTGCGATGGCTTTCCGCGTCGTCGACCGAGATGCCGATCACCTTGACGCCGCGCTTCTTCCACTCGTCGGCCAGTTGAGCCACGGCGCCGAACTCGGTCGTGCAGACCGGCGTGAAGTCCTTCGGGTGGCTGAAGAGGATGGCCCAGCTGTCGCCGATCCAGTCATGGAACCGGATCGGTCCCTCGCTGGTCTCGGCCTCGAAATCGGGAACGGTCTGGTTGATGCGAAGACCCATGGTCTCGTCTCCTCGCTCGGTTGCGTCGCTCGTCATGTAGTCCCCCTGCCCCGGTCTTGAAACGGGTCGCGCGTGGGATCGGGACAGCGGTTCGCCCCTGGCTCGCCGGTCGGAACGGTATCCCCTTGGGCGCGGATCAGAACGGACAGGGCGCCTCGAGCCGCATCATGATGCCTTCGACCGGATGCTCGAACTTCAGACCCTCGGCATGGAGCATCATGCGCGGCCACGCCTCCGGGTCGTCGGAGTAGAACGGATCGCCCAGGATCGGATGCCCAAGCTCGCGCATATGCACCCGAAGCTGATGGCTCCGCCCCGTGCGCGGCATGAGCTTCATCCGCGTGGTGCCGTCCTCCATCGCGACCCGCTCCCAATCGGTGACCGACGGCTTGCCGGTCTCGTGGTTCACATGCTGCAGCGGCCGGTTCGGCCAGTCCACGATCAGCGGCAGGTCGATCGTGCCCTTCGCCTCGGCCACTGCGCCCGCGACGCGCGCGATGTAGCGCTTCTTGACGCGCTTGGTCTCGAACAGGCGCCCCATCTTGCGCTGCGCCAGCTTCGTCAGCGCGAAGACCATGATGCCCGACGTATCCCGGTCGAGCCGGTGACAGAGTAGAACCTCGGGATGGGTTCCGGCCAGCCGTGACAACAGGCAATCGGCGAGGTGGTCGCCGCGTCCCGGCACCGACAGGAGGCCCGCGGGCTTGTCGACCACCAGAAGATGCGCGTCCTCGTGGATCACGGGGATCGGCCCGTCGGGCGGATCGTAGGGCGTGGAAGGGCCGGGCGCGTCGGTCATGGGCGGCAGCCCTACCCGCGCCCCCGCCAGAGTCGCAAGCCCGCCCAGATCGCGGTGCCCCCGAAGAAGAGGGTCGACATGCCGACGACCTCGATCGCGGCGATCCCGCCGACGCCCCGGAGCGCGACCGCCCCGCCCATCAGCGCAAGCCCCCCGAGAGAGACCAGGAGATAGAACCACGTCTCGCGGCGGTTGGGGCCGTATTTGCTCACACGCCGTCCCGACCGCCGGGGGCGTCATTCGCCGGTGCGTGATCGGGCCGCACCGACCCGTCGCCCCGCTCCCTGCGTGCGTCGTCCTTCCAGGGCCGACGCCACATCTCGCGCAGCGCCTGCGGCAGGGAAACCAGCGCCACCAGCACGGCGATCAGGGCCAGCCAGCCCAGCGGGTGGATCGATGCGGCGAAATCCATCATGGCTATCTCCCGAAGGGTTGCGTCCGATCAGGCGAGATACACCCGGAACCACGCGACGGTCTTTTCCCACGCGGCCTCGGCCGCCCTTGCATCGTAGCGCGGGGTCGTGTCGTTGTGGAACCCGTGGTTTACGTCGGGCCAGATCAGCGCATCGTAGATCTTGTCGTTTTCTTCCAATGCCTTCTGCATCTCGGGCCAGCCGGCGTTGATGCGGCTGTCGAGCGCGGCGTATTGGAAGAGGAGCGGCGTCTCGATCTTCGGCACGTCCCCCGCGGCGGCCTGCCGCCCGTAAAAGGGCACGCCCGCATCGAGCTCCGGGTACGCCACCGCCAACGCATTCACCACGCCTCCGCCGTAACAGAACCCCGTCGCGCCGACCTTGCCGTTCGTTCCCTCCATCGCGGCAAGGTATTCGTAGCCCGCGAAGAAGTCGTTCATCAGCTTTTCGCCGTCGACCTGCCGCTGCATCTCGCGGCCCTCGTCGTCGTTGCCCGGATAGCCCCCTATCGAGGTCAGGCCATCCGGCGCCAGCGCGACGAAACCGGCCTTGGCCACCCGTCGCGCGACATCGCGGATATAGGGGTTCAGGCCGCGATTCTCGTGCACGACCAGCACGGCGGCGGGCGGGCGCTCGGGGTCGATCTCGGCCGGACGCACCAGATAGGCATTCACGTCGCCATGCCCGTTCGGGCTGACATAGGTGATGTCCTCGCCCGTGATATCCGCGTCGTCCTCCCTCACCTGCTGCGCCAGCGCGTAGTTCGGCGAGAGGGTCGTCAGGATCGCCGCCGCCGTCAGGCCACCGACCGCCCATTTGCCCGCGCGGTCGAGAAACTCGCGCTTGCTGATCTTCCCGTGGGCGTAAAAATCGTAGAGATCGAGCAGCTCCTGGTCGAAATCCCTGGCTGTCATGCGTGTCATGGCGTGTCTCCCGTCCCTAATGAACAGGGGGACCGTAGCGCGGTTCACGGCGCCATACACGGAACTTGGCGAAGCGCGCCGCGTTTCATGGAAATGAAATCGCACATTCTCGCCGCCGCCCTCCTTCTCGCCCCAACAGCCCATGCCGAACAAGTCGGCGAGGTGGGGGTCGACTGGGTCGGCAACGACATCATCATCGAAGCCATCGCCGACCCGAAGGTCGAGGGCATCACCTGCCATATCGCCTATTTCGACAGGTCGTTGATCGACCGGCTGAGCCAGGGGGCGTGGTTCGAGGATCCGTCCAATGCGTCGATCGCCTGCCGTCAGACCGGACCGATCCGCGTAGGCGACATCGACATGTCCGAGGATGGCGAGCAGGTGTTCCGCGAAAGCCGGTCGATCATCCTGAAGTCGCTCCGCATCAAGCGCATCTTCGACGAGGCGAACCAGACGCTGATCTACCTCGTCCACGCGCAGGAGTTGACCGAGGGGTCCGCCAAGATGTCGATCTCGACCGTGCCGCTTTACGGCGCGACGCTCGCGACGGACTGACGCCCGCCTAGAGGATCGCCAGCGCCGCACCGTAGGCCACGAAGCACAGCGCCAGCGACCGCCGGAGCCAGACGCTCGCCATCACGCCCATCGCCCGCTGCCCCAGCCATGCGCCCAGCGCGCACCAACCGGTGTAGCTGAGGGTCGTGAGCGTCAGCGCGGTCGGCCCGAGGACGCCCATTTGTGCCAAGACGGGGATGTCGGCTGACACGAACTGTGTGAACGCCGCGAGGTAGCCCGCGAGCGATTTGGCATTGAACGTGGCGACGGCCAGCGCCCGCAGGTAGATGCCATGGGCCGGTGGCGGATCGGCGGCGGGGGCTTCCCCCGCCCGGACCCAGGCCCGGACCCCCAGCGCCACGAGGATCGCGGCCCCGATCAGCTTGATCGCGTCGAACGCGCCGGGTGCCGCCAGCAGAAGCGCCGTCACACCCGTCGCCGCCAGCCCGAGGAACAGCGTCGCCTGCGTCAGGATTCCCGCCACGCACCAGAGCGACGCCCGGAATCCGGCGGACCACGCCGTCAGGATGCAGTTGGCCGCGTTCGGACCCGGCGAGGTCACGAAGACCGCCCAGAAGGCCGCGAACACGATCCAGTCGGTGAAGGGCAAGGACGGCTCCGGCGTTTGCAACAGTGCGGACGATTACGACCCGCCACCCTAGGCGCGGCGTCCCGAACCCGCTAGGCATCTCGAAACGTTCGGACCTGCGCGGATATGCGCATCTTGATCGTGGCCGCGACGCCCCATTTCTAGTGGCAACGCCACCAACCGCCGATCGGACCACCCCTTCCCTTGCAGAACATCCAGACTTCCCCGTCCCGCCGTATCGCCGTGATCGGCGCGGGCATCAGCGGCATGGCGGCCGCCGATGCGCTCGCCGCCGGCCATTCCGTCACCCTGATCGAGGCCGCGCCGCGTCTCGGCGGCCACGCCCGCACGGTCCTCGCGGGCCGCACGGGCGAGCAGCCGGTCGATACCGGCTTCATCGTCTACAACCGCCCGAACTATCCCAACCTCGTCGAATTGTTCGAAGATCTCGAGGTGCCGGTGGCGGAATCGGACATGTCCTTCGCTGCGTCCATCGAGGGCGGACGGATCGAATACAGCCTCCAGACGCTCGACACGCTCTTCGCGCAGCGCAGCCTCGCCTTCTCGCCGCCCTATCTGCGGATGGTGCGCGACGTGTTCCGCTTCAACGCCCGGGCGGGCGAGATGGACATCGCGCCGGATCTGTCTCTGGGCGAGTTCCTGACCCGGATGGGCCTCGGGCAGGAATTCCGGGACTGGTATATCGGCCCCATCTCTGGCGCGATCTGGTCGACTCCCAGCCAGAACGTCATGGATTTTCCGGCCGCGGCAATGCTGCGCTTCTTTCGCAACCACAACCTCCTGCACCACACCGGCCAGCATGTCTGGTACACCGTCGATGGCGGATCGATCCAGTACGTGTCCCGGCTCGAGGCGCGGATGCGGGCGCGTGGCGTCGACATCCGCCTCGGCGCGCCGGTCGAGGGTCTGCGCCGTCTCCCCGGCGGGGTCGAGATCCGGGTGTGGGGCGGTGAATGGGAGCGGTTCGACGACGTGGTGCTCGCAACCCATTCGGACGTCGCGCTGTCGCTTCTATCGGACGCGTCCGAGGCCGAGACGACCCATCTGCGCGACATCCGCTACCAGGACAATCGCGGCATCCTGCATCGCGATCCGTCGGCCATGCCCCGGCGCCGCAAGGTCTGGGCGTCGTGGAACTACAGCGAAGCCAAGCGCGGCGGCGACGACCGGCTGGGCCTGACCTACTGGATGAACCGGTTGCAGAATATCGATGAGAGCGATCCGCTCTTCCTGACGCTGAACCCGCAGAGCACCTTCCGGGACGAGGATATCTACGACGACAACACCTTCCGACACCCGGTCTACGACCTTGCGATGCTGAAGGCGGTCGAGGGCATGCGCGCCCTGAACGGCACCGCGAACACGTGGTTCTGCGGCGCATGGATGCGGAACGGCTTCCACGAGGACGGCATCGCCAGCGCGCTCGATGTCGTACAGGCGATGTCGCGGCGGACCCCGATGGGGATCGCGGCGGCGTGACTCGGGTCCTGGACCATGTTCCGGGCCAGACCTTCCATGGCCGCCGCGCCGAAGGGGTGACGAACGCCTTCCGCTACGGGGTCGATTACGTCCTGCTCAACCCGACCGATACCGGGCCGATGCCATCGCTCTTCGGACGCAACCGCGCCTCCCTGGCCTCGCTCCGGGATCGCGACCATGGCGGGCCGCCCGGCGCGGGACGCGGCGTGAGGTGGGTGCACGAGGTGCTGTCCGAGGCGCATCCGTCCTTCCGACCCGGTCGCATCCTCCTACTCGCCCAACCACGCGTGCTGGGTCACGCGTTCAACCCGGTGAGCTTCTGGCTTATCCACGACATGGCCGGCGCGTTCCGGATCGCCATCGCCGAGGTGACGAACACCTATGGCGACCGGCATTCCTACCTCTGCCATACCGACGACCTCGCACCGATCACGCCCGACACACGGCTGGGGGTCCGCAAGCTGATGCATGTCTCGCCCTTCCAGCCGACCGAGGGGGATTATGCGTTCCGTTTCGACATCGCCCCTGATCGCGTCGACATCCGCATCGACTACCGCATCGGCGACGGCCGGCTTCTGGCGGTTCTGACCGGGCCGCGTGTGCCGCTGACCAATCGCGGGCTGATCCGCGCGGCGCTACGGCGGCCCTTCGGCACGCGCCGGGTCCTCGGGCTCATCCACTGGCAGGCGCTGCGCCTCTGGTGGAAGGGCGCGACCTGGCGGAACCGGCCCCGTCCGCCCGAACACGAGACGTCGCGGTGACGCGGACGGAAGGGCTGCCCCGCTATGCCGGGTTCGCGGCCCTGCTCGCGGCGGCCGGCCTTCCGATCTACATCCACGCGCCGAAATTCTACGTCGACGGCTACGGCGTCACGTTGGCGCAACTTTCACTGGCGCTCTTCGCACTGCGGCTGATCGACGTGGTGCAGGACCCACTGCTGGGCCGGCTGGCCGAGGCGACGCGTAACCGGCGCGGCGTGATGGTCCTCGGAGCCGCGGCCCTGATGGCGGCGGCGATGGTGGCGCTCTTCGCCGTGCCGCCCGCCCTGCCCCCGCTCTGGTGGTTCGCGCTCAGCCTTGCGGCGCTCTTCTCGGCCTTCTCGTTCCTGACGATCTGCTTCTACGCCCAAGGCGTGGCGAAGGCGCGGGCGATGGGCGACGGACATGTCCGTCTCGCGGCCTGGCGCGAAACGGGCGGGCTGCTGGGTGTCTGCCTGGCCGCGGCGTTGCCGGCGGTTCTGGCAGGGACGGGCGCACCCTTCGCGTGGTACGCGGCGATCTTCTGCATCGGGGTCGTTTTGGTCGTCTGGCTGATGCGGCGTGAGTGGACCGGCGGCGGCGAGGCGCCAGATACCGGCGGGCTGCGCGCGGTGCTCGGCGACGCGCCGGCGCGCCGCCTCCTCCTCCTCGCGCTGGTCAACGCCACGCCGGTCGCCGTCACCTCGACCCTCTTTCTCTTCTTCGTCAGCGACCGCCTTCAGGCTCCCGGCTGGGAGGGGCCGCTGCTCCTGCTGTTCTTCCTCTCGGCGGCGTTGGCCGCGCCGCTCTGGGGTCGGGCGGCCGAGCGGATCGGCGCGCGCCGTTCCCTGCTCTGCGCGATGGGGCTCGCCATCGTGACCTTCGCCTTCGCCCTGACCCTCGGGCCGGGCGATGCCATCCCCTTCGCGGCGATCTGCGTCGCCTCAGGGGCTGCCGTCGGCGCGGACCTGACACTTCTCCCGGCGCTCTTCGCCAAACGCCTGGCGGTGATTGCGCCCTCGGCGGCGGACGGGTTCGGGCTATGGTCCTTCGTCAACAAGATCACGCTGGCCTTCGCCGCGATTGCCCTATTTCCCACGCTGGAAGCTGCGGGGTTCGTGCCCGGCGGGGCCAGCCCCACCGCCGCGATGACAGTGCTGACAATGCTCTATGCCGGTGTCCCGCTGGTCCTGAAATCCGCAGCATTCCTGCTGCTGGCGCGCCTTGACCCGGAGGAAGGATGACAGACCCGATACTCTACGTCCTGATCGGCGTCGTCCTGACGCTGGCCTGCACCTGGATCGTGCGGCGGACCTTCGCGTTCCAGGCGCAGGAGCATGACGATTACGTCCACCTGCTGCCCGAACTGGACCTTCGGCGACATCTCAACGGGACGATGCGCTGCCAGGGCATGATCTTCGGGCCGACCGGACGCGTCAGCAGTCGCTTCGTCGCCATCATGCGGATGACGTGGGACGGAAATGTCGGCTCGATGATCGAGACCTTCGTCTATGACGACGGCACGACGCAGGAGCGGGTCTGGCTGATCACCGTTCACGAGGACGGCCGGGTCGAGACCGAGGCCAACGACGTGCCCGGCGGTGGACAGGGCCGTCAATCGGGCAACACGCTGGGCCTGCGCTACCGTATCCAGCTCCCCGAGGAGATGGGCGGTCATCTCCTGTCGGCGGTGGACTGGCTCTACCTTCAGGAGGACGGAACCATCCTCAACCGCAGCCAGTTTCGCAAGTTCGGGATCAAGGCCGCGGAGCTCTTCGCCGTCATCACCCCCATGGAGGACGAGGATGCGTGACTGGAGCGGCAAACGGTACTGGCTCGTCGGCGCGTCCGAGGGCCTCGGCGCTGCGTTGGCCCAGAAGATGTCGCGCGCGGGCGCCGAACTGGTGCTCTCGGCCCGGTCCGAGGACAAGCTCGACGCGCTGGCCGCCGACCTGCCCGGACGGTCCGAGGTGCGGACCTGCGACGTCTCCGACAGCGCATCGGTCCGCGCGGCCGCCGAGGCCATCGGCCGGATCGACGGCATGGTCTTCCTCGCGGGGGTCTATTGGCCGCTGAAGGCGCAGGAGTGGAATCCGGACAAGGTCGAGGCGATGATCGACGTGAACCTGACGGGGGCGGCGCGCTGCGTCGGCGCGGTGATCGGCGACATGGTCGAGCGCGACGCGGGGCATATCGTACTGACCGGCTCGCTCTCGGGGTTTCGCGGCTTGCCGGGGGCGACGGGATATTGCGCGTCGAAGGCCGGGATCATAGGGATGGCCGAGGCGATGTATGCAGACCTGCGCACGACGGGCGTCCAGGTCCAGATCGCGAACCCGGGCTTCATCAAGACGCGGCTGACCGACAAGAACGATTTCGACATGCCCTTCCTGATGGAGCCCGAGGAAGCCGCGCAGCACATGTTCGAGCTGATGTCGGGCGACGACTTCAAGAAGAGCTTCCCGACGGTCTTCTCGTGGCTGTTCCGGGGCGGTCAGTTCCTGCCGGACGCGCTCTGGTATCCGATCTTCGCCCGGAAAGGCTGAGGACCGGAGGGGGCGCTGCCCCCGCCCTTCGGGCCCCCCGAGGTATTTAGGGCCAGAGGATAGCGCGCGTTAACCTTAACGGATCGTGATCGTGAGGGTCCGATCGGAAACGGCGCGGGTCGCTTCCCCCGTATCCCCTGTCGCGGGTGGTCTTTCGGGCCGAGGGGCGACCGCCTAGGCTGGCCGCGACTGACCGGGGTGCGACCATGTCCGAGACGATCGAATTCATCCTCGACGGCGAGACCGTCCATGCCGCCCCCGGCGAGACCATCTGGGAGGTGGCGCATGGGCACGGCCTGAAGATCCCGCATCTGTGTCACGCGCCCGAACCCGGCTATCGGCCCGACGGCAATTGCCGGGCCTGCATGGTCGAGATCGAGGGCGAGCGCGTTCTCGCCGCCTCCTGCATCCGCGAGCCCGCCGCCGGCATGGTCGTCACGACCGACAGCGCGCGCGCCACGGCGGCCCGCAAGATGGTTGTCGAGATGCTCGTCGCCGACCAGCCCGAGCGCGACGCGGCGCACGACCGGTCCTCGCGTCTCTGGGACCAGGCCGACGCGCAGGGCGTGACCGAGAGCCGCCTGCCGACGCTGGAGGCCGGGCGCATCCCGCTGCTCGACGACAGCCACGTCGCGATGCGCGTCAACCTCGACGCCTGCATCCAGTGCGGCCTCTGCGTCCGCGCCTGCCGCGAGGTGCAGGTCAACGACGTGATCGGCATGGCGGGCCGGGGGCACGATGCCTACCCGGTCTTCGATTTCGACGACCCGATGGGCGAAAGCACCTGCGTGGCCTGTGGCGAATGCGTGCAGGCCTGTCCGACCGGCGCATTGATGCCCGCGACGATGGTGGACGCGGCGCAGGTGGGCGACAGCGCCGATTTCGACGCCGAGACCAGGTCCATCTGCCCGTTCTGCGGCGTCGGGTGCCAGGTCTCGCTGAAGACCAAGGGCGACCGGATCGTCAAGGTCGACGGTATCAACGGTCCCGCGAACGAGGGGCGGCTCTGCGTGAAGGGGCGGTTCGGCTTCGACTACATCCACCATCCGCATCGCCTGACCGTGCCGTTGATCCGGAGGGATGACGCGCCCGCAAAGGGACTCAACGTCGATCCGGGCGACTGGCGTGCGGTCTTCCGCAAGGCGACGTGGGACGAAGCGCTGGACCGCGCCGCCGGGGGTCTGAAGGGACGCGGGCGCGAAGTCGCGGGCTTCGGTTCGGCCAAGTGCTCGAACGAGGAGGCGTATCTCTTCCAGAAGTTCATCCGACAGGGCTTCGGGCACAACAACGTCGATCACTGCACACGGCTCTGCCACGCGTCGTCCGTCGCGGCACTTCTGGAAAATGTCGGCTCGGGCGCGGTCACGGCGACCTTCAACGAGATCGAGAATGCCGACGTCGCCATCGTCATCGGCGCCAACCCGGTCGAGAACCATCCCGTCGCGGCCACTTACTTCAAGCAGTTCGCCAAGCGTGGCGGCAAGCTGATCGTGATGGATCCGCGGGGGCAGGCGCTCAAGCGGCATTCGTCCCACATGCTGCAATTCCGGCCGGGTGCCGACGTGGCGCTGCTGAACTCGATCATGCATGTCATCTCGGACGAGGGATTGGTCGACCGCCAGTATATCGAGGCGATGACCGAAGGCTGGGACGCGGAACGCGCGCATCTCGAAGGGTTCGCGCCCGAGAAGATGGCCGACTTGACGGGCATCGACGCCGAAACGGTGCGCGACGTGGCGCGGACCTTCGCCGGGGCGCGCTCGGCCATGATCTTCTGGGGCATGGGCGTGACCCAGCACATCCACGGCACCGACAATTCGCGATGCCTAATCTCGCTGGCGCTGATGACCGGACAGGTCGGGCGACCGGGCGCGGGGCTGCACCCGCTCAGGGGCCAGAACAACGTGCAGGGCGCGAGCGACGCGGGCCTGATCCCGATGTTCCTGCCGGATTACGCGAGCGTCCTGTCTGACGAGGTGCGCGCGAAATACGCGGGGCTCTGGGGCGACGAACCCCTGGCCGAAAAGGGCCTGACCGTCACCGAGATCCTGGGCGCCGTCCATGCGGGCGACATCCGGGCGATGTATATCCTGGGCGAAAACCCGGCGATGTCGGACCCGGATGTCGACCACGCCCGTGCGGCGCTCGCGGCGCTGGACTGCCTCGTGGTGCAGGACATCTTCCTGACAGAGACCGCGAATTATGCGGACGTCATCCTGCCCGCCTCGGCCTTCGCCGAGAAGTCGGGGACGGTCACCAACACGAACCGCCAGGTCCAGATGGGCCGCCCTGCCGTGGCCCCGCCGGGCGACGCGCGCGAGGATTGGTGGATCACGACCGAACTGGCGCGACGCTGCGGGCTCGACTGGCGCTACACCCATCCGCGCGAGGTCTTCGCCGAGATGACGCAAGTCATGCCGAGCCTCGACAACATCACCTGGGACCGGCTGGAGGCCGAGGGCGCGGTAACCTATCCGTCGCTGACGCCCGAGGATCCCGGCCAATCGATCGTCTTCGCCGACGCATTCCCCCGCGAGGGCGGGCGGGCGAAGTTCACGCCTGCCTCGGTCATCCCGCCCGACGAGACACCGGATGCGGAGTATCCGATGATCCTGACGACGGGACGGCAGCTCGAGCACTGGCACACCGGGTCGATGACGCGCCGGGCGAGCGTTCTGGACGCGGTCGAGCCAGAGGCGAATTGCTCGCTCCACCCCTCGACGCTGCGCCAACTGGGTGTGGGTCCGGGCGGGCTGGTGCGGCTGACGACGCGGCGCGGCTCGGTGACGCTGATGGCGCGGGCGGACCGGGCGGTGGCGCCCGACATGGTCTTCCTGCCCTTCGCCTTCGTTGAGGCGGCGGCGAACCTGCTGACCAACCCGGCGCTCGACCCCTACGGCAAGATCCCCGAGTTCAAGTTCAGCGCGGTGAAGGTCGAGGCGGCGGAGGCGGTCGCGGCCGAATAGCCCTCAGAACGAGATGGCGAACTGGAAGTTGACGACGCCGTGCACATCCTCGCCGTAGGGCAGGACGTTCAGGCGGTATTCCGTGCGCCCGACGCGGTAGGCGCCGGTCAGGATGCCGATCGGCACGAAGCCCCCGACATTGGGGATCGTGTCGCCGCGGGCCTCGTAAATGTCGACGAGGTCGCCGTAAAAGGCGGTGCCGACGCTGATCCCGAAGCGCAACTCGCCCGGACCGATCTCGCCCACGCCGGTCGAGAGACCAGTGACGAGGATCGGGGACACCTCCTCGTAGGAATTGTAGAAGACGCCGCCCTCGACATGCCATTCGGCCGGCCCCTGCCCTATATCGCGGCGGATGCCGTAGGTCAGGCCGGGGTTGAAGTCGTTGTAGGCATCGCTGCCGATATGCTGCGAGCCGACGAACACGCCGATATAGCGCTCGTCCGCTTGGGCGGGCAGCGCGACGGCGATCAGGGTCGTCATGGCAATCAGGGCAGCGCGGATCATGGGGCGGGTCTCCGAAGCGGCGATGTCCCTGATATGGCGCGGGTTCCGCGCCACCGGCAAGGTGGCGCGGACCGATTGCGGGCGAGCGATGCTACTCCGCCGCAAGCCGCGTGATCAGCACCGTCACCTCGGGGCGCTTGCCGACCTCGTCCTGCGCGACCTTGCGGACGCCCTTGACGATCAGGTCCTCGAGCTTCTCGTCATCGCCCGCCGTCCGCGTGTCGACCCGCGCGAGCTGTCCGGCGAGGTGCTGCTCCATCAGGTCGGCCAGCGCCGCGCCGTTGTCCGCGACATCCGGCAGGCCGCGCAGGTCGACCCAGGTGTCCTCGAGGATCTCGTCGTCATCATCGACCATCACGGCGACCACGGCATGACCGTTCAGCGCCATGCGGATACGGTCGCGGACCACGCCGTCGAACTGGCCCACAAGGGCCGAGCCATCGAGATAGGTGCGCCCGGTCTCGACGTGATCGACCACCTCGGGCTTGTTGCCCGCGAGATCGAGCATCGTGCCGTTGGGTGCGACGACGCCCAGCCGCCCGAGGCTGTCGGCCAGCTTGGCATGTTCGCGCAGGTGCCGGTGCTCGCCATGCATCGGGATGACCATCTGCGGATCGGTGATCGTGTGGACGAGTTCGAGGTCCGGCCGGTTGGCATGGCCCGAGACGTGGTAGAGCCCGTCATCGTCGGTCACCACGTCCACGCCCAGCTCGGAGAGGTTGTTCATGATGCGACCGACCTCCTTCTCGTTGCCGGGGATGGTCTTCGACGAGAAGAGGAACGTGTCGCCCTCGGCCAGTTCCATCCCGAAATACTTGCCCCGGCTGAGTTGGGCCGACGCCGCGCGGCGCTCGCCCTGGCTGCCGGTGACGATCAGCATCAGGTTCTCGCGCGGGATACCGGCGGCATCCTCGGGCGAGATGGTCTTGGGAAAGTCGGGCAGCAGGCCTTCCTCGCGCGCGGCCTCGGTCATGCGGCGCATCGCGCGCCCCATGAGGCAGATCGAACGCCCCGCCGCCTCGCCCGCGTCGGCCAGCGACTTCAGGCGGGCCACGTTGGACGCGAAGGTCGTGGCGACGAACATGCCCTTGGCGGCGGCCACGAGCGGCACGAGGTTCGGCTTCACCTCGGATTCCGAGCGGCCGGGATGCTTGGAGAAGACATTGGTGGAATCGCAGACCAGCGCGCGCACGCCAGGCTTCGCCGCCTCGGCCCAGAGGTCGTCATCGAACGGCTCGCCGATGACGGGGGCCCGGTCGATCTTGAAGTCGCCGGTGTGGATGATGCGGCCCGCGGGCGTGTCGATCACCAGTGCCGCGCTTTCCGGGATGGAATGCGAGACGGGCAGGAAGCCGACGCTGAAGGGACCGGCCTCGATCATCGCGGGATAGGGGTCGGCGGTAGTGACGGCCTTCGGGTCCTGGCCCTTCTCCTGCAGCTTCCGCCGCGCGAGGTTGGCGGTGAACTTGCGCGCATGGACCGGCTTGCGCAGTTGGTTGTGCAGGTGGCCCACGCCGCCGACATGGTCCTCGTGCCCGTGGGTGATGAAGATCGCCTCCAGGCGGTCGAGCTTGTCGGCCAGCCAGCCGATATCCGGCAGGATCACGTCCACGCCGGGGGTGGTGTCCATGTCGGGGAAGGCGATGCCCAGATCGACGAGGATCAGGCGCTCCTTTCCCTCGGGGCCGTAGCCGTAGACATAGGCGTTCATGCCGATTTCACCGGCGCCCCCCAGCGGGAGGTAGATCAGGCGTTCGCGAGCCATTCAGTCGTCCTTGTTATATGCGTGGATCACGGTCAGGCCGTGCATCGTCAGGTCTTCGTCATATGCGTCGAACAGGGTGTCGCCCTGTTGGAACAGGGGCGCGAGGCCCCCGGTTGCGACGACCTTCATCGGCCGGTCGCGTTCCGCCCGGATACGGGCGCAGATTTCACGGATGAGGCCGACATAGCCCCAGAAGATGCCGCTCTGCATGCAGGCGACGGTATTGGTGCCCACGACGGTCGCGGGCTGGGTGATGTCGACATGCGGCAGCGCGGCGGCGGCCATGTGCAGCGCCTCGAGCGAGAGGTTCACGCCGGGCGCGATGACGCCGCCGACATAGGCGCCGTCATGGTCGACCACGTCGAAGGTGGTCGCGGTGCCGAAATCGACCACGATCAGGTCGCCGCCATGGCGGTCCCACCCGCCAACCGAGTTCACGAGGCGGTCCGGACCGACCGCCGTGCCCGCATCGACCCGCACGTCGATCGGAAGACGGGTGTCGGGCTTGCCCACGACCCACGGGCGCGTGCCGAAATAGCGGTCGCAGAGGACGCGCAGGTTGAACACGACCCGCGGCACGGTCGAGGACACGATGCAGTCGGTGATCGTGACGTCCACGTCGCGGAGCGTCATCGAGGTCCGGAGCCAGGTGTAGTATTCGTCCGCCGTGCTGGCGTGGTTGGTCGCGCGGCGCCAACTCTCGACGAAGCGCGTCCCGTCCCAGATGGCGAAGACGGTATTGGTGTTGCCGCAGTCGATGGTCAGGAGCATGGGGGCTCTCCGAAGAAGACGTCGCCCGCGGTGATCCGGACCGGGCCATCCGGCGTCCCTAGGACGAGATGCCCCTCGGCGTCCACATCCTCGAACGTGCCGGACGTCGCGTCGGTCATGGTGCGGGCCGTGATGGTCTCGCCCAGCCGCGCCGCATGGGCGAGCCAGGCGCTGCGGATGGGGGCGAAGCCGAGGGTGGTGAATTGTGTCTCGCGCGCCGCGACGGCGGGGGCGAGAGCGTCGAGAAAGGCCTCGGGTTCGATCCGGAGGCCAGAGGCGTCGCGAAGGGAGATGGGGGCGAGCGCGCCCGGTTCAAGGGCGGACGGGTCCGGGCCGGCCACGAGGTTCACGCCGATCCCGAGAACGAGAAGGCCGGGGCGCGGGCTTTCCAGCAGGATCCCTGCCAGCTTGCGGCCGTCGAGAAGTACGTCGTTCGGCCATTTGAGCGAGAGGCCCGCGACCCCCATCCCCGCCAGCGTGTCATGGAGAGCGAGCGAAGCCACGAAGCTGCGCAGCGCGAGGGCCGCAGGGTCGCCATCGGGGCGCCAGGAAAGGGACGCGGCGAAGTTGCCTTCGGGCATCGACCACGCGCGCCCGCGACGCCCCCGCGCGCCGGTCTGTCGCCGGGCCATGATCCAGGTGGGTCCGACGGGCGCACGGCGCGCCGCCTCTTCGGAGGTGCTGTCGATCTCGTCGAGGATCACGCGGTCCACGCCCGCGGGCCAGCCCGCCGGCGCGGCCTGCATCTAGAGGACCAGCGTCGCCGCAGCGGCGGCCGCGATGCCTTCGAGCCCGAACATGTTGACGATCCCCAGCACCATGATCGCCGCCGACACCACGAGTGCGACCATCTGGGCGGTCGGCATGTGGCGGTCGAGCGGAGCGTCGGTCTCGCCGAAATACATGAAGTAGACGATCCGCAGGTAGTAGAACGCGCCGATCACCGAGGCGATCACGCCCAGCACCGCGAGCCAGACGAGGCCCGCGTCCACCGCCGCCTGCAGCACGTAGTACTTGGCGAAGAAGCCCACCATCGGGGGGATGCCGGCGAGGCTGAACATCAGGACGAGCAGGGCCAGCGCCGCCGTGGGCCGGGCCTTCGCGAGCTGGTTGAGCGAGGCGATGTCCGTCACCTCGAGCCCGTCTCGCGACATCGAGAGGATGAAGGCGAAGGTGCCGATATTCATCACCACGTAGATCGCCATGTAGAGCAGCATCGCCTGGACGCCGCCGGCCGTACCCGCGGCGAGGCCCATGAGGGCGTAGCCGATATGGGCGATCGACGAGTAGGCCATCAGGCGCTTGATGTCGCGCTGGCCGATCGCGGCGATGGCCCCCAGGAACATCGACAGCACCGACAGGAGCGCCACGATCTGCTGCCAGTCGCCGACGACGCCGCCGAAGGCGTCATGGGTGACACGGGCGAACATGCACATCGCGGCGACCTTGGGGGCCGTCGCGAAGAAGGCGGTGACCGGCGTGGGCGAGCCCTCGTAGACGTCGGGCGTCCACATGTGGAACGGCGCCGCCGAGACCTTGAAGGCCAGACCGCAGATCATGAAGACGAGGCCGAAGAGCAGGCCCAGCGCGATCTCTCCATCGGCCGCGGCGGCGATGACGCCCGCGAACTCCGTGGTGCCCGTATAGCCGTAGGTCAGCGAGATGCCGTAGAGCAGAAGCCCCGAGGAGAGCGCGCCGAGGACGAAGTACTTCAGCCCCGCCTCGGTCGACTTCACGCTGTCGCGGCGCATCGAGGCGACGACATAGAGCGACAGGGATTGCAGCTCGAGCCCCATGTAGAGCGTCAGGAGGTTGCCGGAGGACACCATCACCATCATGCCGATGCAGGCGAGCGTGATGAGGATCGGGTATTCGAATTTCATCAGCCCCGTGCGGGCCATGTAATCCTGCCCCATCACGAGGACGACCGCCGCCGACAGCAGGATCGTCACCTGCGCGAAGCGGCTGAACCCGTCCTTGACGATCATGCCGGTGAACCCGGTTCCGACCTCGGACGAGACGGCGATCCAGAAGGCGACGACGACGAGCACGGCGGCCGTCAGCCAGACCAGCGGGCGGGCGAGGTCATCCTTGCCGGTATAGACCGCGCCCAGCAGGGCCAGCATCGCGTAGACCGCGAGCACGATCTCGGGCAGCAGCAGGGTCAGGTCGGCGCTCATGGGGCGGCCCTCTCAGTGATCGGCCCCGGCGACCGCGTTGTGCAACGCGAGATCGGCGGTGGCGACGTCGTAATTGGCGACCAGCTCGGCCACGGTGGGGCCGATGATATCGGTCACGAGGCTGGGATAGACGCCCAGCAGGATGGTGAAGAAGACCAGCGGCGCGAAGATCGCCCGTTCGCGGCCCGTAAGATCCGAGATGGTCCGGAGGCTCTCCTTGATGAGATCCCCGAACACGACCCGGCGGTAGAGCCAGAGCGCGTAGCCTGCCGACAGGATGACGCCGGTGCAGGCGACGACGGCGACCCAGGTGTTGACCTGGAACACGCCCATCAGGGTCAGGAACTCGCCTACGAAGCCGCTCGTGCCCGGCAGGCCGACATTGGCCATGGTGAACAGCATGAAGATCAGCGCATAGGCCGGCATCCGGTTCACGAGCCCGCCATAGGCGTCGATGTCGCGGGTGTGCATCCGGTCGTAGATCACGCCGACGCAGAGGAAGAGCGCGCCCGAGATGAAGCCGTGGCTGATCATCTGGAAGATCGCACCGTCGATGCCCTGCTGGTTCGCGGCGAAGATGCCCATGGTCACGAAGCCCATATGGGCCACCGAGGAATAGGCGATCAGCTTCTTCATGTCGTCCTGCACCATCGCCACGAGCGAGGTGTAGACGATGGCGATCGCGCTGAGCCACAGGACGAGCGGCCCCATCACCTCGCTGCCCACGGGGAACATCGGGATCGAGAACCGCAGGAAGCCGTAGCCGCCCATCTTCAGAAGGATCGCCGCAAGGACGACCGAGCCCGCGGTGGGCGCCTGGACGTGCGCGTCGGGCAGCCAGGTATGGACAGGCCACATCGGCATCTTGACTGCGAAGCTGGCGAAAAAGGCGAGCCAGAGCAGCGTCTGGGCCCCGCCCACGACGTTCAGCCCAAGCACCGACAGCGGCGCATAGGAGAACTCGTGCACCAGCAGCGTCGGGATGTCGGTGGTGCCCGCATCGAGATACATCGCGATCATCGCGACCAGCATCAGGACCGAGCCCAGAAGCGTATAGAGGAAGAATTTGAACGACGCGTAGATGCGGTTCGCCCCGCCCCAGATGCCGATGATGAGGAACATCGGGATCAGGCCCGCCTCGAAGAAAAGGTAGAACAGGATCAGGTCGAGCGCGCAGAACACGCCGAGCATCAGCGTCTCGAGCACAAGGAGCGCGATCATGTATTCCTTCACCCGATGCGTCACGCCCCAGCAGGACAGGATCACCAGCGGCATCAGGAAGGTCGTCAGCATCACGAACAGAACCGAGATGCCGTCGACGCCCATCTTGTAGGTCAGGCCGGCGATCCAGGTATGTTCCTCGACGAACTGGAAGCCGGTGTCCTCGGGGTCGAAGCCCGTCAGCACGAAGATCGAGACGATGAAGGTCAGCGACGTGGCGCCGAGGGCGAGCCATTTGGCGTTGCTCTGGGCGCTGGTGTCGTCGCCGCGCAGGAACGGCGCCATGATCAATGCCGCGATCAGCGGGATGAACGTGACGATCGAAAGGAGGTTGTCCAGCATCTCAGTTCCCCGCCGCGATGGTCATCCAGGTGATCAGGGCGACAAGCCCGATGACCATGGCGAAGGCGTAGGTGAAGACGTAGCCGGATTGCGCGCGGTTCAGCCAGCGCGTCGCCGTCGGCACGATCCCCATGGCGAGGCCGTTGATCGATCCGTCGATGGTCGAACCGTCACCCTTCTTCCAGAAGAAGCGGCCGATCGCCTTGGCGGGACGCACGAAGACCGCGTCGTAGATCTCGTCGAAATACCACTTGTTGAGCAGGAACCGGTAGAGCGGCCCGAGATTGTCGGCCCACTGGCCCGGCAGGCCCGGACGGCGGATGTAGAAGAGCCATGCGGCCCCGAGGCCCAGCAGCATCGCCACGAAGGGCGAGACCTTGACCCATGCCGGCACGAGATGCGCTTCATGGATGACGTGGTTCTCGGGTCCGATGAAGATCGCCCCCTCGCCCGGCACCTGCGGCAGGCGCTCATGCGCCTCGTCGCCCTCGGTGGCGGCGATGGCCGCACCCGGGATCGCATGGGTGGCATGGGCGGCGGGGACGGTGTCGGTGATCCCGAAGAAGTGGTCGACCTTCTCCTGGCTGCCGAAGAACGGCCCGTAGAAGACCATCCCGGCCAGCACCGAGCCCACGGCCAGCACGCCCAGCGGCGCGGTCATGGTCGTCGGGCTTTCATGGGCATGCTCGTGCGTGTGCTTGTCGCCGCGCGGGGTGCCGAAGAAGGTCATGAACATCAGGCGCCAGGAATAGAAGCTCGTCATGGCGGCCGCCGCGACCAGCACCCAGAACGCCCCCGTCGAGCCGACATAGGCGACCTCGATGATCGCGTCCTTGGACACGAAGCCCGCGAAGCCGATCGGGAAGCCGACATAGAGAAGCGGGATGCCGACGCCCGTGATGGCGAGCGTGCCGATCAGCATCGCCCAAAACGTCAGCGGGATCTTGGTGCGCAAGCCGCCGTAGTTCCGCATGTCCTGCTCGTGGTGCATGGCGTGGATGACGGACCCGGCGCCGAGAAACAGCATCGCCTTGAAAAAGGCATGGGTCAGCAGGTGGAACATCGCGACCGAATAAGCACCCAGGCCCGCGGCCACGAACATGTAACCCAGCTGCGACATGGTCGAATAGGCGATGACGCGCTTGATGTCGTTCTGGACGAGGCCGATCGTCGCCGCGACGAAGGCCGAGGCGGCCCCGATGACCACGACGAAGCCCATGGCGGTCGGGGCGAACTCCATCAACGGCGACATGCGGCAGACGAGGAACACGCCCGCCGTCACCATGGTCGCCGCGTGGATCAGGGCCGAGACCGGCGTCGGGCCCTCCATCGCGTCGGGCAGCCAGACATGCAGGCCCAGCTGGGCCGACTTGCCCATGGCGCCGACGAACAGCAGGAAGGCGATCAGCTCGGCCGCGTTCCAGTCGGTCCACATGAAGCGGATCGTCGTCTCGGCGATCTCGGGGGTCAGCGCGAAGATCGTCCCCATGTCGATGCTGTCGGTGACGTAGAAGAGCGCGAAGATGCCCAGCAGGAAGCCGAAATCGCCGACGCGGTTGGCGATGAACGCCTTCATGGCCGCGGCACCCGCGCTGGGCTTGCGCCAATAGAACCCGATCAGGAGATAGGAGGCGACGCCCACACCCTCCCAGCCGAAGAAGAGCTGCAGCAGGTTGTCGGCCGTCACCAGCGCCAGCATCGCGAAGGTGAAAAAGGACAGGTAGGCGAAGAAACGCGGCCTGTAGGTCTCGCCCTCGCGCCATTGCGGGTCGTGATCCATGTAGCCGAAGCTGTAGAGATGGACGAGCGACGACACCGTCGTCACCACGATCAGCATCACGGCCGTCAGCCGGTCGAGCCGGATCGACCAATCCGTCAGCAGGCTGCCGCTTTCGATCCAGCGGAAGAGCTGGATGACATGCGTCTCGCCGTCATGGCCGAGGAACACGATCCAAGACAGCGCGGCCGACAGGAACAGCAGGCCGGTCGCGATGACGCAGGCCGCCGTCTCGCCGATGAAGCGCCAGCCGAAGCCGCAGATCAGGGCGCCGACCAGCGGGGCGAAGAGGATGATCGTTTCCATCGGGTCAGCGCGCCTTCTTGTCGTCGCGTCGTGCGGCCAGGTCGGGCCAGGCGAAATAGAGGACACCCGCGGTGCCGCCGAACCCGGCGATCATGATGGCGGCCCAGAATGCGATGCTCATGGCCCTCAGCCCTTCATGACGTTGACGTCTTCGACGTCGATGGTGCCGCGGTTGCGGAAGAAGCAGACGAGGATCGCGAGGCCGATGGCCGCCTCGGCCGCCGCGACCGTCAGGACGAACAGCGTGAAGACCTGCCCCGTGAGATCGCCGAGGAAGCCCGAGAAGGCGACGAAGTTGATGTTCACGGCCAGCAGCATCAGCTCGATCGACATCAGGATGATGATGACGTTCTTGCGGTTCAGGAAGATCCCGAAAATGCCGATGACGAATAGCGCCGCGGCCACCGTCAGGTAATGCTCAAGTCCGATCATGGTCGTCCCTCTCCGGGGCGCTTGGCGGCCCCGTTCGTCGTCTCGGTCCCGTTCAGAAGAACGAGTAGCCGCCCAGCAGGATGACCAGCAGGACGATGATGATGATAATGGTCGTACGGGACATGAGATGCCCTCCGGTTTACAGGCCTTGGCCCGGTTTCACGTCATGGACCTCCATCGCGGTCGCGGGGTCGCGCCACATCTGATGGAGCACGTTCTGGCGCTTGACGTCGCGGCGGTGCCGCAGCGTGAGCGCGATCGCCCCGATCATCGCCACCAGCAGGATCAGCCCCGAGAGCTGGAACGCGAGGAAGTAGTCGTCGTAGAGGATCAGCCCGAGTGCCGCGGTGTTCAGCTCGGCCATCGGCGCGATGGTGGCCAGACCGTCGGCCACGACCACGCCCTCGGCCACGTCCCAGACGCCGTAGGCGATCACCAGCTGCATCAGGAGGACGACGCCTATCAGCCCGGCCAGCGGCACGTAACGCGCCATCTCGGCCTTGAGTTCGGCGAAATCGACATCGAGCATCATCACGACGAAGAGGAACAGCACCGCGACCGCGCCGACATAGACGATGATCAGCAGCATCGCGACGAACTCCGCCCCGATCAGGACGAACAGGCCTGCCGTCGACAGGAAGGTCAGGATCAGCCAGAGCACCGAATGCACGGGGTTGCGCGCGACCACCGTCATCAGACCGCCGGTCACCGTCAGGATCGCGAAGAGGTAGAAGGACAGGTCGAGGATCGTCATGCGTCGTCCTCCAGCGCTTCGGTCGCAAGCTCCATGGCCTTGTTCATCGCGGGCAGCCCGCCGAAGAGGCCCATCAGCCCGATCGTCTCGGCGATCTCCTGCTTGGTGGCGCCCTGTGCGGCGGCCTGGCGGACGGTCATCCGCACCTGCGCCTCGGCCTGCGCGCCCAGCACGGTCAGCCCGGCCAGCGTCAGCAGCATCTTGGTCTTCGCGTCCAGCCCCTCGGGGTTGAAGCCCTTGCCCGCGAACTGCTCCATCACCTCGGCGGGCATGGTCGGCCAGAGCTTCTCGAAGCCCTTGGGCGTGAACGTCTCGAGCGCCGGATTCATCGACTTGGCCATGTCCTGCATGTGGGACATCCAGTCGGCGAAGGGGTTTTTCGGATCGGTCATCGGTAGGGTGCATCCAGCTCGAGGTTCTTGGCGATCAGCGCCTCCCAGCGCTCGCCATTCTCGAGAAGCTTGTCCTTGTCGTAGAACAGCTCCTCGCGGGTCTCGGTCGCGAATTCGAAGTTCGGGCCCTCGACGATGGCATCGACGGGGCAGGCTTCCTGACAGAAGCCGCAATAGATGCACTTCGTCATGTCGATGTCGTAGCGGGTCGTCCGGCGCGACCCGTCTGCGCGCGGCTCGGCGTCGATCGTGATGGCCTGCGCGGGGCAGATCGCCTCGCAGAGCTTGCAGGCGATGCACCGCTCCTCGCCATTCGGGTATCGGCGGAGGGCGTGCTCGCCGCGAAAGCGGGGCGAGAGCGGGCCCTTCTCATGCGGGTAGTTCAGCGTGGCCTTCGGCGCGAAGAAATACTTCAGTCCCAGCTTCATGCCCTGCCACATGTCGGCCAACAGGAAATACTTGGCGCTGCGGGTCCAGTCGATCTGCGTCATCGGATCACCTCCGGAATGCTACGGCCGCCCATCAGTTCACCACCGCCACGACGTCGGGCCAGCGAGCCCAGAACCCGTCGAGGACCTGGAACTTCGCGAGGAAGGCCACCAGCACGACCCAGCCGAGCGAGAACGGCAGGAAGACCTTCCAGCCCAGCCGCATGAGTTGGTCGTAGCGGTAGCGGGGCACGATGGCCTTCACCATCGCGAAAAGGAAGAAGAAGAACGCCATCTTGGCGACCATCCAGAGCGGGCTGTCCGGGATGAACGGGATGGGCGAGAGCCAGCCGCCGAAGAACAGAAGCGAGATCAGCGCGCACATCAGGAAGATCGCGATATACTCGCCCGCCATGAACAGAAGGAACGGCGTCGAGGAATATTCGACCTGGTAGCCCGCGACGAGTTCGGACTCTGCTTCCGGCAGGTCGAAAGGCGGGCGGTTCGTCTCGGCCAGCGCGGAGATGAAGAACAGGAATACCATGGGCAGGTGCGGCAGCCAGTACCAGCCGAAGAAGCCCCAGCCGTTGTCCTGCGCGCGCACGATGTCGCCGAAGTTGAGCGAGCCGGTCGAGAGGATCACGCCGATGATGATGAGGCCGATCGAGACCTCATAGGAGATCATCTGCGCCGCCGACCGAAGCGACCCGAGGAACGGGTATTTCGAGTTGGACGCCCAGCCGCCCATGATCACGCCGTAGACCTCCAGCGAGGAGACGGCGAAGACGAAGAGGATGGCCACGTTGATGTCCGACAGGACCCACGTGTCCGAGAACGGGATCACCGCCCAGGCCAGCATGGCGAGGACGAAAGAGATCAGCGGGGCCAGCATGAAGACCGTGCGATCCGCGCCTGCGGGAATCACGATCTCCTTGACGACGTATTTGAGGGCGTCCGCCACGGTCTGCAGAAGGCCGAACACCCCCACGACATTGGGGCCGCGCCGCATCTGCACAGCAGCCCAGATCTTGCGGTCGCCATAGACTAGGAACAGCAGCGAAATCATCACGAAGGCGACGACGGCCAGACACTGGGCGAGGATCGTCAGCCCGATGCCTGCCGGAGATGCCAGAAATTCCGCCATTCAAGTCGTCCTCATACGGTCGGGATGCCCAGCGACACGCAATTCTCCACGGTCACTTCGGCATCAATCGTTCTCAGTCCCCGAGGGACCGCAGGCGAGACGGTGTAAACCGCATCCGCCCGCCAAATGCCACCCTCTTCGGCTACGTTCGTGCGCACCTGACGCGCGAACCCGAAGCCCCGGATCAGGGCATACTGCGCCGCGGCGCATTCGGCATAGTCAATCACGTCCTGTCCGTCGCGGGCGCCCGTCATAGCGACCCTGAAACGCACCAGATCGCCCTCCAGAAGCCCCGTCTCGACCCCTTGGTAGTCGGGTCGGAAGACGTCGACCACCGGCGCCTCTTCGGACTGGCAGGCGGCGAGGAGCAGGATCGCGGCCAGCCCCGCGCGCATCACTCGGCGGCGATGGGCGCGTCCCGGCGCCCATCGGCCAGCGCGGAGAGTTCGGCCATCAGCTCGGACGCCCGGGCCACCGGGTTGGTCAGGTAGAAGTCGCGGAGGGCGGGCACGAAATCGCCACCGCCCAACTTCGGCGCGGCGCCCAGCGGCGCGGCGCTGTTGACCGGGACCGCGTCGATCTCGGCCAGCTGCGGGGCGGCTTCGACCAGCGCGCGACGCAGCTGCGTAAGGCTGTCATAGGGAAGTTGCGCGCCCAGCTCGGCCGAGAGCGCGCGCAGGATCGCCCAGTTCTCCTTGGCCTCGCCCGGTGCGAAGCCGGCGCGCAGCGCAAGCTGCGGACGCCCTTCGGTGTTCACGAACAGGCCCTGCTCCTCGGTCCAGGCCGCGCCCGGCAGGATGATGTCGGCCCGGTGCGCGCCGCGGTCGCCATGGCTGCCCTGGTAGATCACGAACGGCCCCGCGGGCACGTCGATCTCGTCGACCCCGAGGTTGTAGACCACCTCGGCCTTGAGCGCCGCGTCGATGCCGCCCTCGCAGGTGGCACCCGCATCCATCGCGCCCACGCGCCCGGCGGCGCTGTGCAGGATCAGGAGGCCCGAGCCCGCGCTCTCGGCCAGGGCCTGCGCCGTCGCCAGCACGTCCGCGCCGTCCGGCCCGCTGAGCGCGCCCATGCCGACGATGATGACGCCCGCCTTGTCCCTCGCGCCGGAATGGTCCTGTCCCGCTAGCTTCGACAGCGCGTCGCGCCCGGTGCCCAGCTCGACCACATCGTAGGACAGGTTCGCAGGCGCACCGATCCGTGCCACGGTCGCGCCGCGCAGCCACGCCTTGCGGATGCGCGCGTTCAGGACCGGCGACTCGACCGACGGGTCGGTCCCGATCATCAGGATCATCTCGGCGGTGTCGATATCCTCGACCGCTGCCGTCCCGGCATATCCGGCCCGGTCGCCCGCGGGCAGCTTCGCCCCGTCGGTCCGGCATTCCGTGATGCCGCCGAGCTTGTCCATCAGCGAGCGGAGCGCGAAGGCCGCCTCGGTCGGGACCAGGTCGCCGACGATCCCGGCGACCGATGTGTCGCGCATCGCGACGGCGGCGGCGTCCAGCGCCTCGGGCCACGTCGCAGGCGTCAGCTTGCCGTCACGACGGATATAAGGCCGGTCCAGCCGCTGGCGCCGCAGGCCGTCCCACACGAAGCGGGTCTTGTCGCTGATCCATTCCTCGTTGGTGCCGTCGTGGTTGCGCGGCAGGATCCGCATCACTTCGCGACCCTTGGTGTCGACGCGGATCGACGCACCCAGCGCGTCCATCACGTCGATCGTCTCGGTCTTCGACAGCTCCCATGGCCGGGCCGTGAAGGCGTAGGGCTTCGAGACCAGCGCACCCACGGGGCAGAGGTCGATGATGTTGCCCTGGAGGTTCGATTTCAGCGTCTCGCCCAGGTAGCTCGTGATCTCGCTGTCCTCGCCGCGCCCGACCTGGCCCATCTGGGTGACGCCCGCGACCTCGGTCGTGAAGCGCACGCAGCGGGTACAGGAGATGCAACGCGTCATATGCGTCTCGACCAGCGGCCCGAGGTCGAGATCGACGGCGGCGCGCTTGGGCTCGCGGTAGCGCGAGAAATCGACCCCGTAGGCCATCGCCTGGTCCTGCAGGTCGCATTCGCCGCCCTGGTCGCAGATCGGGCAGTCGAGCGGGTGGTTGATGAGGAGAAACTCCATCACCCCCTCGCGGGCCTTCTTGACCATCGGGCTGTTGGTCTTGACGACCGGCGCCTGTCCCTCGGGGCCGGGGCGCAGGTCCTTGACCTGCATCGCGCAGGACGCGGCGGGCTTGGGCGGGCCGCCGACCACCTCGACGAGGCACATCCGGCAGTTTCCGGCGATCGTCAGCCGTTCGTGGTAGCAGAAGCGGGGGATTTCGATCCCGGCCTGTTCGCAGGCCTGGATCAGGGTCATCTCTCCGGGCACCTCGATCTCGGTGCCATCGATCACGATCGTCTTGAGGTCGCCCATGTCAAACGCTCCGGTCTTCCGTTCGCGGCGGTTCTAAACCTGCCGCGCGCCGGTGACCAGAACCCTTGGCCTCAGTTCGGGTTGAGCAGTCGACCGACCTGCGTATCATTCGCGACTTCGGCCACCCCGACGCGGCAATGGGCCGCGACATCACCGCGCGATGCGCCCAAACCCGCCAGACGCTCGCGCGCGATGACCTCGAGCCGGTCCTTCGCGGCATCGTCGTCGATGAAGGTCTCGATCTCGGCGTCGCTATAGCCCAGATCGCTGGCCGCCGATTTCAGCGCCAGCAGATAGCGCAGGCCGCGGATGCGGCGCGGACCGATGGTCGGGCAGACCTCGGCGATCTCGTAGGCGATGCCGACCGTAATCAGCCCTTCGGTGATGCGCGGCTCGTCCTCGAGCCCTGCGGCGAGGACGGGCGTGGCGGCAACGGTCAGGGTCGCGGCAAGGGCGCGAAGGAAATGGGGCATGACGGCCTCCGGGTTGGCATTGCTGTCCGATCCGAAATTGTCCCGACAGGACCGTCATTCAATAGCGGTCGTCCGCAAGCGTCTGACCCGGCGGGGTTCAGCGCGTGACGCAGGTTCCCTGCAGGACCAACGCGCCGCCATCGTCCAGCACGACCTCTTCGACCGGGCGATCGGGCCCGATGGCCCAAGTGATATCCGAGCCGCCATAGCGCTTGATGCAGTATTTGACGCCCTCGACGCGCCCGGCCTCGAGCGCGCCCTCGACGGATCGGTCTGCCCCGCGCGTGGCGGTCGTGAAGGCCCGGCCGTCGCCCGAGACCCGCGTGCGGAACCGGACGCCGCCGACTTCGGTCGCGCTGCCGCGCAGGCCACCACCGCCGCTGAACGGACCGCTCGCCCCCGAGGCGAGGCTGTCGAAGGTGCCGCAGCCGGCGAGACCCGCCAGGGCCGCGATCAGGGTCAGGGTTCTCAGGGTCATTCAGCGACCTCCAGCATCAGATGTCCGAGGGGTGTGTCCCCGGCGATTTCGGCGCGACCGGCCGCACAGACCTGCGGCTCAGGCGCGCCGTCGGCCAGATCATGCTTCGCGAGGAACGCTTCCTGCAAGGCCGCGATAGCGGGACCCGGATCATCCATCCCCGTCGCGATGACATCCGATGTGTACCCATCGGCCTCGAGCCGGGCGAGCACGGTCTCGGTCAGGCGGGTCGTCGCCGCGGGATCGAGCGACAGGGTCGAGCAGGCCCGCGCGATGGTCTGGGCGGTCGAGGTCAGGAAGACGGTGTCGACGAAATAGTCCGGCACCGGGCGCAGATCGTCGGCCCGGAGCGGCGTCGCGAGGCAGAGGACGATCAGGCCCACGCGGATCACAGCGTGAAGGCCCCGACCAATGCCAGAAGCGCAAGACCCGTCACGCACAGCGTGCCCGCGAACCAGAAGGCCGAACGGGCGGGCTGGATCTCGGTGCGTATATGGATGACCGCCATGCCGATGCGCGCGACGAGGAAGACCGAGGCCAGAAGGTTCGTCCAGAAGGGCGACGCGCCCACGAGGATGGCGACGAGCGTGGCCGCGATGAACGGGCCGGATGTCTCGACGGCGTTCCGGAAGGCGCGGTCTCGGCGGTAGAATGGGTCCGAATAATCCCGCACGGGCATGCCGTTGTCGGACCGCGCGCGGGGCGCCCCGACCACCGACAGGATCAGGAGGACCAGCGTCAGGACGACCCAGCCGGCAATGGCGGCCAACGCATGGGCGTAGGGTTCGGTGATGACCGATAGCATGGTGCCGTCGGCGATGGTGTCGGCGACGGCGGGCACGGCTTCCTGCGCGGCGGCCGGGATCGCCGCAAAGGCACAGGCGACCGTCAGGCCACGGATCATTCCGCGGCCACCGATGTCGGGGACGGGGCGCGCTTGTGCCGGATGCGATCCTCGATCTCGTCCCGGAAATGCCGGATCAGGCCCTGGATCGGCCAGGCCGCCGCGTCGCCCAGCGCGCAGATCGTGTGGCCCTCGACCTGCTTGGTGACGTCGAGCAGCATGTCGATCTCCTCGACCTCCGCCTCGCCCTTCACCAGCCGGTCCATGACCCGCATCATCCAGCCCGTACCTTCGCGGCAGGGCGTGCACTGTCCGCAGCTCTCGTGCTTGTAGAACGCGCTCAGCCGCCAGATCGCCTTGATGATATCGGTGGAGTTGTCCATCACGATGACCGCCGCGGTGCCGAGGCCCGACTTCTGCTCGCGCAGGTAGTCGAAATCCATGATCGCCTCGCGCATGTCCTTCCCCGGTATCATCGGCACCGACGACCCGCCGGGGATCACGGCCTTGAGGTTGTCCCAGCCGCCGCGAATGCCGCCGCAATGGGTCTCGATCAGCTCCTCGAACGAGATGGACATGGCCTCCTCGACGACACAGGGCCGGTTCACGTGACCCGAGATGGCGAAGAGTTTGGTCCCCGCGTTGTTCGGCCGTCCGAAGCCCGCGAACCATTCGGCCCCGCGCCGCAGGATGGTGGGGACGACCGCGATGCTTTCGACGTTGTTGACCGTGGTGGGGCAGCCATAGAGACCCGCGCCCGCCGGAAACGGCGGCTTCATGCGCGGCATGCCCTTCTTGCCCTCGAGGCTTTCGATCAGGGCGGTTTCCTCACCGCAGATATAGGCCCCAGCGCCGTGATGCAGGTAGAGGTCGAAATCCCAACCCGACTTTGCGGCGTTCTTGCCCAGGAGCCCGGCCTCGTAGGCTTCGTCGATGGCGTTCTGGAGCGCTTCCTTCTCGCGGATGTATTCGCCGCGGATGTAGATGTAGCAGGCATGCGCGCCCATCGCGAAGGACGCGATCAGCGCGCCCTCGATCAGGGTGTGGGGATCGTGCCGCATGATCTCGCGGTCCTTGCAGGTGCCCGGCTCGGATTCGTCGGCATTGATGACGAGGTAGGCCGGGCGACCGTCGCTTTCCTTGGGCATGAAGGACCACTTGAGGCCCGTCGGGAAGCCCGCGCCGCCGCGCCCGCGCAGCCCGCTCGCCTTCATGATCTCGACGATCTTGTCGCGGCCCAGCGCGATCAGGTCCTTGGTCCCGTCCCACTGGCCGCGCGCCTGCGCGCCCTTCAGCGAACGATCCGCCATGCCGTAGATGTTGGTGAAGATCCGGTCCTGATCTTGCAGCATGGGTCAGTCCTCCTTGCGGCGCAGCCGGCGCACCCGCAACAGCATGAATAGCGCCCAGCCCAGGGCCGCGAGCGCCACGAGATCGAGCAGTCCCATCAGGCGCGTCGGCAGGTCCAGCCAATAGGCGATGCCCTGCATCGGCAGCCAGAGCGCGAATGTGCCGAGGATCACCAGCGCGATGTTGCGCTGCATCCTGGCGATCGACACGTCTGAGGGCGAAGGCTCGGTCATTTCAGGCCGTCTTCAACAGGTCGGGCGCACCGCCGTCAAGCGGTGCCGCCCGGTCGGCGTCAATAGACCCCACCCTTGTCGACACGCTTGGAGAAGGCCGTGTCGCCGCCCTCAGCCAAGAGCTTGGCCTGCGCGACCCAGTCGTCACGGCGAACCCGTCCCTTGAAGCCTTCGAGATTGGCGTCGACCCATGCGATCTCCTCGTCGGACCAGCTAGCGATCTGGTCGAAATGCCAGAAGCCCAGTCGGTTGCAGAGTGTCTCGAGCTTGGGGCCGATGCCCTTGATGCGCTTGAGATCGTCGGCCGCGCCGCCCCGCGGGGCGTCCAGCGTCTCGGGCTTCGTGCCTTCGGCCCCGGCATCCGGTGCCACGCTGGACGACGACGTCGATGCGGCGGTTTTCGGGGATGCGGCCGGTTTCGGGGGCGCGGCCTTAGGCGGCTCGGGCGAGACGACCTCGCCATCCATCGGGGTGGGCTGCGCCTGCGGCTTGGGCGCAGTCGTCGCGCCCACGGGCTTGGCCACGACCGGGTCGGCATCGACCGGCGCGGGGGCCGGCACCGGGGTCGCGTGGCTCGCGCCCGCCAGTCCGACGGCATGGGACGGATCGCCGAGCGCGCGATTGACCCGCGGATCGCCGATGCCATCGCGGCGCACGTCCGAGATCATCGAGCTGTCGATCGAGGCCTTGTGCGGCGAGGGCGCGTTCACGTCGCGCGGCGCCAGCGGACGGGCGGGCTCTCCGGGCGTTCCCGGTGCTTCGGCCTGCGCCAGATCGGCGGTTGGACGCTGCACGCCGCCTGCACCCACAGGCCGCGAGATCGGACGCGCGATGGTCAGGAGCAGGATGCAGAACACGACGGCCGCGACCACGAACCCGCCGAACACGGCCTGCAGGAAGCTCCAGTCCGCGATCAACATGAGAAGCGCGAGGGTGCCGACGCCCGCGAGGGCCGCGACCCCCGACGACGTCGCTGCGCTCTCGAGTGTCCCGATGGGACGGATTCGGTTGTCATCCATGGTGCGGCTCCCCTGCTATCGCGGGCGACCGACCGTTCGGATGCCCCTTACGTCTGGCGCGAGGAGAACTCCGTCTCTCCTCCCTCAGCCAACACTCTAGCCTGTTTCACCCATTCGTCACGCCTTGCGCGTCCCTTGAACCCTTCGAGGTTCCCGTCGACCCACGCGATTTCGCGGTCCGACCACGCGGCAATCTGGTCGAAATGCCAGAAACCCATGCCGTTCAACATCTTCTCGAGCTTCGGCCCGACACCCCGGATGCGCTTGAGATCGTCCGCACCCGTAGACTTCGGCGCGTCCATCGTCGCGGGCTTGGTGCCCGGATCGGCGGTCGCGGTCGATTCGGCCGCCGTCTGGGTGCCTGCAGGCATCCCGTCGGTGTCGGTCGTGCCGGTGACGGTCGGCGTCTCGTGTGTCTTCGCGATACCCGCGGCGGGGCGCCCCTCGGGCTCGGGTGCGACGGTGCCGGCCTCGGGCTTCGCCTTGGCCGTGGCGTCGGAGCCGCGGACATTGGCGCGCCCGTCGCTGGCATCGCCGCGCGTGCGCGGAGCATCGGCCTGACCACGAACGCGACCCGCCTGCTTGCCGTCCGGGCCCGACGGACCCATCATCGGATCGCGCGCCGCGACCTCCGGGTCGTCATCGGCCTGGTTGGCGCGGCCCCAGGGGGCGACCAGCGGCACTTCGGTGCCGTCGATCCGCTTGATTGTGTCGCCGATCCGGTGGGCCAGCGCGACCGAGCCGTTCGCAGCCTCGTCCTTCGATCCCGCGGCATCGGTCAGCGAGGTGACACCGCCCAACGGCTCCGAGGTAAAGCGGCCGTTCTGCGGGCCCGGCACCGGCACCTCGCCCGCGCGGAACTGGTCGAGCATCTCGGCGAAGCGTTCGGTCGTCAGGTCTTCGTAGTAGTCCTTGCCGATCTGGGCCATCGGCGCGTTGGCGCAGGCCCCGAGGCACTCGACCTCTTCCCAGCTCAGCTTGCCGTCCTCGCTGATCACGTGGGGACGCGAGGCGATCTTGTCGCGGCAGACGGCGACCAGATCCTCGGCCCCGCAGATCATGCAGGACGTGGTGCCGCAGATCTGGATATGCGCCACCGCGCCGACGGGCTGAAGCTGGAACATGAAGTAGAAGGTCGCGACCTCGAGCGCCCGAATATAGGCGAGGCCCAGCATGTCCGCGACATGCTCGATCGCGGGCCGCGACAGCCACCCCTCCTGCTCCTGCGCGCGCCAGAGCAGCGGAATGATCGCGGAGGCCTGCCGCCCCTCGGGATACTTGGTGACCTGCGCCTCGGCCCAGGCCTGGTTGGCGGGCGTAAAGGCGAAGGTCTCGGGTTGGTCTTTGTGGAGGCGTCTAAGCATTGGCGCAGCGTCCTGTAGTAAGTCGAAGGCCGCGAACGAGACTTACGACCTGTCCGTCGCGCATCAGGAATTCCACGACCTTGTGCAACTGAGAATTGCTGAGGCCGGTCGCCTCTTCCACGGCGCGGGATTGATCGTCGGTCACGATATCGCAGCCGAGATCGACCACCGCGGAGATGAAATTCGCCACATCCCCTTCGGTGACGGATGGATCGAGGTCATTCGCACCAGCCTGCGTCGCGAGAACGGTCGACACGACGCCGAAGATCATGCACCTCACCTGTCGATCTCCCCGAACACCACGTCCAGCGTTCCGATGATGGCGGCGACGTCGGCGAGCTGGTGCCCCCGCGCAATGTGGTCCATCGCCTGCAGGTGCAGGTAGCCCGGCGCGCGCAGCTTGGCGCGGTAGGGTTTGTTGGACCCGTCCGACACCATGTAGACGCCGAACTCTCCCTTGGGGGCCTCGACGGCGGCGTAAACCTCGCCCGCGGGGACGTGGAATCCTTCGGTGTAGAGCTTGAAGTGATGGATCAGGCTTTCCATCGAGGTCTTCATGTCGCCCCGGTTCGGCGGTGTCATCTTGCCACGGGCCAGCACGTCGCCCTGGCCCTCGGGGGCGCGCAGCTTCTCGATTGCCTGGGTCATAATCCGGAGCGACTGCCGCATCTCCTCCATCCGGACGAGGTAGCGATCGTAGCAGTCGCCGTTCTTGCCCGTGGGGATGAGGAAGTCGAACTCGTCGTAGCATTCGTAAGGCTGCGCGCGGCGCAGGTCCCAGGCGAGGCCCGATCCGCGCGCCATGACGCCCGAGAAGCCCCAGTCCATGACCTCCTGCTCGCTCACGACAGCGATGTCGACGTTGCGCTGCTTGAAGATGCGGTTCTCGGTCAGGAGCCCGTCGATGTCGGCGAGGACGCGCGGGAAGTCCGCGATCCAGGCCTCGATATCGTCGATCAGGTCGGGCGGCAGGTCCTGATGCACGCCGCCGGGGCGGAAATACGCGGCGTGGAGCCGCCCGCCGGACGCACGCTCGTAGAAGACCATGAGCTTCTCGCGCTCCTCGAAGCCCCAAAGCGGGGGCGTCAGCGCGCCGACATCCATGGCCTGCGTTGTGACGTTGAGGATGTGGCTGAGGATGCGCCCGATCTCGCAGTAGAGCACGCGGATCAGCTGGGCGCGGCGCGGCACCTCGGTCCCCGTGAGCCGCTCGATGGCGAGGCACCACGCATGCTCCTGGTTCATCGGCGCCACGTAGTCGAGGCGGTCGAGATAGGGCAGGTTCTGGAGGTAGGTGCGGCTCTCCATCAGCTTCTCGGTCCCGCGATGCAGCAGGCCGATATGCGGATCGCAGCGCTCGACGATCTCGCCGTCGAGCTCGAGCACCAGCCGCAGCACGCCGTGGGCCGCCGGATGCTGGGGCCCGAAATTGATGTTGAAGTTGCGGATCTTCTGCTCGCCGGTAAGGGCGTCCTCGTATCCGCGGGCCGGGGTCAGGTCGCCATCCATCAGGTCGTTCCTCCTTCGGAAGCATAAAGCGCGAAGACCTCTGCCTCCGTTATCGTCTTGCGGTCGCCCGCGAGGGCGTAGTTGCCGGGCTTCTTGTCGATGAAGACCTCGACGCCGAGTTCGAACTGGCCCGGGTCCTCGAAACACTGGATCGAGACGTGCTGATGCGTGCCGTCCTGAAGCTGCCAGAGCAGCGACGCGCCGCATGATGTGCAGAACACCCGCTCGCCCCAGTCCGATCCGCGGAAGCGGCCCAGCGGCGCGCCGTCCTCGAACGCGACGCTGTCGCCGCAATCGACCGACAGGAAGATGCCGCCCGACCATTTCCGGCACATGCCGCAGTGGCAGGCGCCCGTCCCAGCGGGCCCGTCGGGGCGCGCGGTGAAGGCACAGGCCCCGCAGAGGCAGCGTCCGGAGAGCGTCTCGGCCACGGCCCTACGCCTCCACCGTCGAAGGGCCCATCGTGCGGAACACCTTCGTCAGAAGCTTCCAAGACCCGTCCACGCGCACGAAGCCGAGATGATCCTCGTAGCGGCGCGGCGGCACGTCGACCCAAAGATGGACGCGCGCGATCTCGTCACCCGCGATGTCGACATCGAGGATCTCGGCCGATACGTCGCCCGGAAAGGCCGACCGGCCCCGCACCCGCTCGAGATAGGACGCCTTGTCCCACGCGTTCTCGCCGCCCTCGGGCGTGATCTCGGTCATCGCGAAGCGGTCGTGGCAGATCTCCTCGAAGATCTCGGGACGCGCGTGGTAGACGCCCTCGCAATAGCGCCGCGCGACGTCGCGGAGGTCGGTTTCGGCGGCGGTCACTTCGCCTCGCCCTTCTCGTCGCCGGGCAGCACGTATTCCGCGCCCTCCCACGGGGACATGAAGTCGAACTGGCGGTATTCCTGCGTCAGCGAGACCGGCTCGTAGACCACGCGCTTCTGGACCTCGTCGTAGCGGACCTCGGTGTAGCCCGTCGTCGGGAAGTCCTTGCGCAGCGGATAGCCGCGGAAGCCGTAATCGGTGAGGATGCGGCGCAGGTCCGGATGGCCCGAGAAGAGGATGCCGAACATGTCGAACACCTCGCGCTCGAACCAGTTCGCCGCCGGATAGACCTCGGTGATCGAGGGCACGATCTCCTCCTCGCGGACCGCGGCCTTCAGGCGAATGCGCTGGTTCCGGTACATCGAGAGGAAATGATAGACTACGACGAAGCGGCGCTCGTCGCCCGGATAGTCGATGGCCGTGATGTCCACGAGCGACGCGAAGCGGCACTGCTCGTCGGTCTTGAGAAACTCCACGAGTGCGGGGATGTCCGACGCGATGGCCTCCAGCGTCAGCTCGCCATGGGCGACGGAATGGCCCGTGACGCGCTCGGGCTGGCGCATCTCGATATGGGCGACGAGTTCTTCGAGTTGCTCGCTCATCGCACCAAGGTCCCCGTCCGGCGGATCTTCCGCTGAAGTTGCAGCAATCCGTAGAGCAATGCCTCTGCCGTCGGCGGGCAACCCGGCACGTAAAGGTCGACCGGCACGATCCGGTCGCAGCCGCGCACGACGGAATAGCTGTAGTGATAGTAGCCGCCGCCATTGGCGCAGCTGCCCATCGAGAGGACGTAGCGCGGCTCCGGCATCTGGTCGTAGACCTTGCGGAGCGCGGGCGCCATCTTGTTGGTCAGCGTGCCCGCCACGATCATCAGGTCCGACTGGCGGGGGGACGCGCGGGGCGCGGTGCCGAACCGTTCCATGTCGTAGCGGGGCATGGCCGTGTGCATCATCTCGACCGCGCAGCAGGCCAGCCCAAACGTCATCCAGTGGAGCGAGCCGGTGCGCGCCCAGTTGATGATGTCCTCGGTCGAGGTTAGCAGGAAGCCCTTGTCCTGAAGCTCGCGGTTGAGAAGCTGCGTCGCATGCTCCTTGTCGCCGCCCGCGGTGTTCAGTCCGGTCTGCACGCCCATCGCATCGCTCCGTCTCGGAATTCGCCTCGCGGGATCGGGTCCCGCAGGGTCGGTCGCGGTGTAGCCCGCACCCCGCGGGCGGTCAACGCGACCCTGACCCGAATGTAGGCCTCGGACGGTGCGACTTACACCCGCGCAGGCCGCGACCGATCGTAGCCGCGGAGCGCGTCAGGACAGTCCGAGGAAGAACCGCACCATCTCGGCCGAGGCATCCGGGCCCGCCGCGTCGGCATAGCTGCCGCGCGGATCGCCCCCCGACCACGCGTGCCCGGCCCCGGCGATGCGCCAGACCTCGACCGCGCCGCCCGCCATCGTCCGCCCGACCGTGCGCCGGACCCTGCGCCCGTGGCCCGCCGGGGCATCGGTGGCGGGCGCATCGAGGTCACGCGTGCCCCAGTCCGCAGCGGCAGGCGCGACGGTGCGATCCGCGTCGCCGTGAAACAGGATCATGGACGTGGTGGGGCCCGGTTGCGCCGCGGACCCGTCGCCGCGCATCGCCGCGAAGGCCGAGACCATGTCGCGGGCCGCGCCCGGCGCCAGCCCCGAATGCACGCCCGCCGCCCGGAAGACCTCGGGGTGAGCTGCGGCCGTGACCGCCGCCATCGCGCCCCCGGCCGACAGACCCGCCACGAAAACGCGCCCATCGGGCACCGAGAACTCCGTCGCGATCTGGCCCGCCAACTCGGCGATCAGGGCGGATTCGCCGCCGCGCCCCTGTTCGGCGGGCTGAAACCAGGCCCAGCAACCCTGCGCATTGGCCGCGCGGTCCTGTGCGGGATAGGCGACGACGAGGCGGTGATCTTCGGCCTGGCGACCCATCGCGGTACCGATGGCGAAATCCTCGGGCGTCTGGGTGCAGCCGTGCAGCATCACGATCACCCCCGCTGCACCCTCTGCGGCGACGCTGGCGGGGATATGGACCCGGACGTCGCGGGCCCCGAACCGCCCGGCATGGCGCCGTCTCTCCCAGACCGCCACGTCGGCGAGGTCGGGCATCGACCCGCCCGTCGCGCGGGACCGCGCGCGCAGCGAGTCCAGCGTCGCACCCAGTGGCTTGCGGGCGCGGCGACGCGGCGGTGTCTCGTCCACGATCTCCGCGTCCTCGACCTCGGGGGCGGTCGCGCCCGTACGCTTCGGCTTTGGCTTCGGGCCCGGGTCGGCCACGGCCTCCGCGCGTGGCGCGTCTCCGCCACCCGAAAGCGCGGCCTGGATCTCCCGCGTCGCAGCGCCGAGATCGCCACTCTTCGTCAGGTCGAGCGTGCGGCGCATGGCCGCCATGAAGTCTCCGTCCATCGGGTCTCTCCTCGTCGCGCTTACCGGATGCGGTCGCGCAGGGCGTCCTTGAGTGCGGGCGGCGCCTGAAGCGCCCCCAGCACGGTGATTTCGGCGATGGTCTCGCGGGCGAGATCCGGCGGGATGTCCGCCGCCAACCGGGCCAGGCCGACCACCTTGATGTGCAGCCGTTCGCCTGCGGCGCGCGCGGTCTCGAGTTCGGCCCGCGTGATGTCGCGCAAGCCCATCTCCAGCACGCGACGCTCGACCAGGGCGCCGACCTCGGTACCGTGCCGGTCGAGCTGCGCCCGGATCGCGGTCCGGATGAAGTCGGTCCGATTGGTGAAGAAGCCTTCCTCGACCAGAAGGTCGATCCGCCCGAGATCGACATATCCCAGGTTCAATGTGAGCTTCTCGGTCTCGGTCGCCTTCAGCTGCTTCGGCATAACCGCCTCGTTTTACCATCTACTTGGATGGTATGAACCGAGATTCGAGTGAAATCAAGGAAGAATGCTGCGCCGCAGAAAAACGGAAGGGCCGCCCGAGGCGACCCTTCAACTTGCGGTGCTGAAACGGCGCGTCATTCCCAGTCGAGCGCGCCCTTCTTCCATTCGTAGGCGAAGCCCACCGTCAACACGGCGAGGAAGACCATCATCGACCAGAACGCCTCCATCGACAGGCCCGCGAACGACACCGCCCACGGGAACAGAAACGCGATCTCGAGGTCGAAGATGATGAAGAGGATAGCGACGAGGTAGAACCGGACGTCGAACTTCATCCGCGCGTCGTCGAAGGCATTGAACCCGCATTCGTAGGCCGAGACCTTCTCGGGGTCCGGCGCGCGCACCGCGATCAGGGCGGCCGCGAGGATCAGGACGAGGCCAAGCCCGATGGCCACGCCGAGAAAGATCAGGATGGGCAGGTATTCCATCAGCATGTCGGGCACTCCGCTCGCGTCTGGGGCCGGTTCTAGGTGGCGCGCCGCGGGGGGTCAACGGGCGCCGGGTCGTCAGGGCGCCATCCGGCGCTCGCCGATCAGCGTCGCCTTCACCCAACCCTGCCGGCCGTCCGGCGCGCCGATGCGGCACCATTGCTCGTCGGGCGAGCAGACGTCGATGCGCCCACCCTCGCCTGGACGCAGACGGCCGACGACCGGATTACCGGTGCCCGGCCCGGATCGCAGGTTCACCTCGCCGGTGGTGACGTTCCACATAGGGGCCGTGGTCGACAGGATGGTGGGCGGCCGCGCGCCCGTGACGGTGCCGCCGCCCAGCCCGAGGACCGCCGACACGATCTCGCGCGGCAGGTCGGCGGGCGGCTCGAACGGCGCGGCGCCGGTGGACGGCAGCGGTGTGACGATCACCTCGGGGACCGGTGCGGTCGGCGACCGCGCCGCGAGATAGGCCGTATTGACCCACCCGAACGCCCCGTCGGTCGAGACGAGGCACCACCGCCCCTCCAGATCGCAGCGCCCACGCTCCACGGCCACACCCGGCCCGAGCGTGCCCAGCACCGGAAAGAGCGTCCCCGGCCCGCCCCGCAGATTGACGGCACCGCCACTGTCGTTGCGCAGGGTCTGGGCCGTCGCGGCCCCGGCAAGGGCCACGCAGAACAGGAGGGGCAGGATCAGTCGCATCGAACGCTCCGGTCGGTGTAGGTCTCCGGAACAGGTGGGCGGCGTGGCCGTGTCAGGCAATGACAGACCCCGAACCGCCCGCCCGATCTAGCCCCCGAGCCGCTGCAACAGCGCGACCGACGGACGACCCGTCGCCTCGAGACCGACGCTCCGCTGATAGGCGGCGATCGCGGCCCGGCTCTTGGGGCCGAGCACGCCGTCATCGCCGTCGGTGTCGAACCCGGCAGCGGTCAGGCGCCGTTGCAGATCGACCCGCTGGGATTTCACGAGGCCGTCGCCGTCCGGGCCGAATCCCTGTCGCAGCGCCCCGCCCCCGGCGATCCGATCCGCCAGGTGGCCGACGCCCAGCGCGTAGGAATCCGAGTTGTTGTAGCGCTTGATGACCCGAAAATTCGGCCCCGTCCGGAAGCTGGGTCCGCCGCGATCCGGCGTGAGGTTCCCCGACGGATCCTCGACCGCCCAGCTCTGGCCCCGCTGCCAGCCGGCATCGCGCAGATAGGCCGCTGCCGAGGCCAGCGCATCCGCCGGATCGTCGCTCCAGATGTCGCGGCGCCCATCGCCGGTGAAATCGACCGCCGATTGCAGGTAGCTGGTTGGGATAAACTGCGTATGCCCCATCGCCCCCGCCCAACTCCCGAGCATCCGCTCAGGCGTGATATCGCCCGATTGCAGGATGCGCAGCGCGGCGATCAGCTGCTTTTCGAAGAACGCCCCGCGCCGCCCGTCGAAGGCCAGCGTCGAGACGGCGCTGATCGTGGGGATGTCGCCGCGCCGCTGGCCGAAATTGCTCTCGACGCCCCAGATGGCGGCGACGATCTCGGCGGGCACGCCATAGCGGCTTTCGATGGCCGAAAGGGTCGAGCGATGGCGCGCGAAGGCGGCGCGACCCGCCTGCACCTTCCGCTCGGGGGCGACGATGTTGAGGTAATCCTCGAAGCTGCGCTTGAACTCGGTCTGGTTGCGGTCTCGCGCGACCACGCCGGGCACGTAGCCCTGCCCCCGAAAGGCGCGCTCAATCACATCGGCGCGGATCCCCGCGGCAGCGGCGCGTGGCTTGAAGGCCGCCACCCAGGACGACCAGCCGGGCGTGGCGCGGGGCACGAGGTCCGGGTCGGAGGGCCGGGCATTGGCGCGGGCCGACAGGGCGGGCGCGTTGGCGCAGGCCGCGAGGGGCCATAGGGCGAGGGTCAGGGTGATCGCGCGACGGGTGAACATGCCTGCAGATCCTTCTGGCGAGGGGATTGCGCGAATCCTACCCGATGGCGGCGCGCCCGCAAGCCGTCGCGCGCGCCTCGGCATGCGTCAGCCGGCCCAGCGCGGCGGGCGCTTCTCGAAGAAGGCGCCGACGCCCTCGGCGGCCTCGTCCCCCTCCCAGCGGGTGATCAGCGCATCGATCGTCCGCTCGATCGTGGCCTCGTCGATCACCGGCCCGAGCGCGCGGGCCAGGCGCTTGGCCTCCGCCACCGCACCGGGCGCGCAGGCCAGATAGGGCGCGACCTCGGCTTCGACCGCCGCGTCGAGCTCGTCCGGCTCGACCACCCGCGCGAGGATGCCCAGATCGACGGCCTCGGCGGCGTCGAAGCGGCGCGACGACATGAAGACGCGCCGCGCACGTCCCTCGCCCATCCGTGCGATCACGTAGGGCCCGATGGTCGCGGGGATCAGGCCCAGCCGCGTCTCGGTCAGACCGAAAAGCGCGCCCGCCGCGCCGATCGCCACGTCGCAGATGCAGGCAAGCCCCACCCCGCCGCCGAATGCATTGCCCTGCACCCGCCCGATCACCGGCTTCGGAAGCGTGTTCCACGCCTGCAGCATGTGGGCCAGGCGGCGCCCCTCGGTGGCCCGCGTCTCGGGCGGGGCATCGAACTGCGCCCGCATCCATCCCAGGTCCCCACCCGCGCAGAAGGACCGGCCCGTCCCGGTCAGCACCACGACGCGGCTGTCGTCGGCGGCAAGCGTGGCAGCGACGGCCGTCAACTCGTCCATCATCGTCGCAGAGAGGGCGTTGTGCACGTCCGGGCGGTGCAGCCGGACGGTCGCGACACCGCGCCCGTCGCGGCTCAGGTTCAGGGTCTCGTGGGTCATGTCATCTTCTCCCCCGGCAGCGGGCGATCCGCGCCCACCCAATCCTCGTAGATCCAGACCATCCGGTCGCAGAACCAGACCTTCGGCAGCACCGTCAGCGCCATGCCGAACACGACGCCTTCCCACCAGAGCGCCCAGAGCCCGACGACCAGCGGAACGGCTCCCGCGGCCGAGGACCAAGTCAGGACGGTGGCGGCGCGACGGTGATGCGGCGCGATCTCGGCGCGGTGGCCGAGGAAGATCCGCTCGCCCATGACGGCGCGCCCCGCCCAGCCCCGGATCCGGTCGACTGGTGGAAAGACCCTCGGGTTCAGCCAGTTCCACGCCAGCGCCAGGCCGATCGGCAGAAGCGCCCACCACCCCAGCCAGACCCGGCTCCAGATCGCCAGAACCAGAAGCGGCAGGACCGTGAAGCGAGACCAGACCGACCACGGGTTGGCGTGTCGGCGCCATGTCGCGTCGTCCATCGCCATCATTCGCTCGGCACCCCGGTAGACGTCCATCATCCGGCCCTCATGCCGCGTGCCATCTCGGCCGCCGCAGCCACGACCGCGGCGTCGAGGCCGGTTTCGTGGCCTGCGGCGTGCAGATGCGCGAGTACGGCCTCGGTCGCGACGTTCCCTGCTGCCCCCGGCGCGTAGGGACAGCCGCCGAGCCCGCCCACCGCGGCGTCGAACACCCGCAGCCCGCGCCCGAGCGCCGCGTCCACATTGTCCAGCGCGCGCCCGGCCGTGTCGTGGAAATGCCCGGCCAGCGCCGTGGCCTCCATCTCGCCCAGCACCGCGTCCAGCATCGCATCCACCGCTTCGGGCCGTCCGCGCCCGATCGTGTCGCCGAGGCTGATCTCGTAGCATCCGAATGCGCGCAGCGCTGCGACGACCCACGCCACGTCACCGGGCGGCACGGCCCCGTCGAATGGGCATTCCACGACACAGGACACGTAGCCCCGGACCGGCATGTCGTCGGCGCGGGCGGCCGCGACCAGCGGTTCGAACCGGGCGAGGCTCTCGGCGATGGTGGCGTTGAGATTGGCCTTCGAGAACCCCTCCGAGGCGCTCGCGAAGATCGCCACCTCGTCGACCACGGCGTCCCGCGCGCCCTCGTAGCCGCGCAGGTTGGGCGTGAGCGCCGCGTAGGACACGCCGTCATGGCGCTTAATCCCGGCCAGGACCTCGGCGCCGTCGGCCATCTGAGGCACCCATTTGGGGCTCACGAAGCTCGCCACCTCGATGCGCCGGAACCCCGCCTTCGACAACAGGTCGATCAGCGCGATCTTCTCGGCGGCCGGGATCGCGCGTGCCTCGTTCTGGAGCCCGTCGCGGGGGCCGACCTCGAAGATTTCGACACGGTCGGTCATGCGTCCTCCGGCGCGATCACGGGCGGCGCGTCGTAGAACGCCCGATCATAAAGCGCGCCGCCCCGGTCCGACGCGGACCATCCCGGCCGCGCGAGGCACCGGTCGAGCCAGCCCGCCATACGCGGGCGGTCACCCACCGCGTGAAACCGGCGGCCCATCGCGGCGGCCTGCGCCACGCAGATATCCGCTGCCGAGAACCCCGAGGGCAAAAGCCAGTCGCCCACCAGCCGCGCCTCGATGGCATCGAAGCATTTGCCCACGCGGGCGGCTTCCAGCTTCATCGCCACCGGCGAGCGCATCCAGTCCTCGCGGAGCGCGATATGGGCCTGGGTCAGGGCGGCGGCGTGCTGGCTGATCGTCTCGCTGAAATGCACCCAGATCAGCCAATCGGCCCGCTCGGGCTGATCCGGTGCGCGGCCAATCCCGGCCTCGGGAAACCGCTCGCACAGGATCTCCACGATCGCGCCCGTCTCCCAATAGGACCGCCCGTCCATCTCGAGCGCGGGCACGCGGCCCGCCGGGTTGAGCGCGAGGAACTCGTCGGATCTCAGCGTCTTGTCAAAGGGCCAGGTCCGGACCTCGAACGACACATCCAGTTCGTGCAGAAGCCAGAGCACGCGCTGCGACCGGCTTTGGGGGACGTGATGCAAGAGGATGCCGGTCATGAAGCGACGTTCCTCTGGCCCGAAATACCTCGGGGTCCGGGGCGGAGCCCCGGCGCCCGCCGCGGACGAGACGGCGACGTCATGCCTTGTCCTCCATCCGCACGAGGGCCGCCCCCGCCTCGACCTGGTCGCCCGCCTTGGCCAACACCTCGGCCACGGTACCGTCATGCGGGGCGGTCAGCGTATGCTCCATCTTCATCGCTTCGAGGACGGCCAGCCGCGCGCCCGCCGCGACCTCGGCCCCGGCCTCGACGAAGACCGCCTTCACCAACCCGGGCATCGGCGCCTCGACCACGCCCGACGCGGCCCCGGCGGCGGCGGCCACGTCCAGCGGATCGGTCACGTCGAAGGGATAGGCGTTGCCCCAGAAGATCGTCAGTCGGCCCGGATCACGGTGCCATGCGGCCCCGACGGCCCGCCCGTCCACCACCCAGCCTGTGGGCGCGCGCACCACCTCGACCGGACCGTCGCCCAGATCGACCGCGTAGGTGCCCGCGCCATGGGCTGTGACCACGGCGTCGATCGCCTCGCCACGGTGATCCATCGCGACCGTCCAGCGCAGCGGCTCCCAAAGGTGGAATCCGTCATGGGCGGGCGGCTCGTCCAGTCCCAAGGCGAGCACCGCGGCCAGCGCCCGTGTCCTGGTGCAGGCAACGGGGTTGGCGGCCAGCGTCTCGACCTCGCGGTCGATCAGGCCTGTGTCGACCTCGCCGCGGCCGAACCCCTCGTGCCGCGCGAGCTTTCGGAGGAAAGCGAGGTTCGTGACGGTTCCGGCGACCTGCGTCCCGGCCAGCGCCCGCTCCAGCGCACCCAATGCCGTCGCCCGCGTCGGTCCGTGTGTTACCAGTTTGGCAATCATCGGGTCGTACCACGGGCTGATGACATCGCCCGCCCGGACCCCAGTCTCGGCGCGCGCGCCCTCCGGAAACGACAGATGCGTCAGCCGTCCGGTCTGGGGCAGGAAGCCGCCCGCCGCGTCCTCGGCATAGAGCCGGGCCTCGAAGGCGTGGCCGTCGATCGACAGCTCGTCCTGCCGCTTGGGCAGTCCCTCGCCGCTGGCCACGCGCAACTGCCATTCCACGAGATCGACGCCGGTGATCGCTTCGGTCACCGGGTGCTCGACCTGCAGGCGCGTGTTCATCTCCATGAAATAGAACCGGTCCGCCCGGAGGCCGTCGGTCGCGTCGACGATGAACTCGACCGTGCCCGCGCCGGCATAGCCGATCGCCTCGGCGGCGCGGACGCCGGCCTCGCCCATCGCGTTCCGCATCTCGGGCGTCATGCCGGGCGCGGGCGCCTCCTCGATGACCTTCTGGTGCCGCCGCTGCAGCGAGCAGTCCCGCTCGAAGAGGTGGACCGCGTTCGTGCCGTCGCCGAAGACCTGCACCTCGATATGGCGGGGTGTGGCGACCCATTTCTCGATCAGCACATGGTCGTTGCCGAAGGCCTTCCGCGCCTCCGAGGCCGCCGCGTCCAGCGCGTCCGCGAAGCCCTCGGGCGCCTCGACCTTGCGCATCCCCTTGCCGCCGCCGCCGGCGACCGCCTTGATGAGCACGGGGTAGCCGATGGCCTCTGCCTCGCGCGCCAGCGCGTCCGGATCCTGCTCTTCGCCGCGGTAGCCCGGCACGACGGGCACGCCCGCCTCTTCCATCAGCGCCTTGGCCGCGTCCTTGAGACCCATGGCCCGGATCGCCTTGGCCGAAGGCCCGATGAAGACGAGCCCCGCGGCCTCGACCGAGTCCACGAAGTCGGGGTTCTCGGACAGGAAGCCGTAACCGGGATGGATCGCCGCGGCCCCTGTCGCGCGTGCAGCCTCGATGATCGCATCGCCGCGCAGGTAGCTGTCGGCCGGGGCCGCGCCGCCGAGCGAGACCGCCTCGTCGGCCATCTCGACATGGCGCGCCTGCGCGTCGATATCGGAATGGACGGCGACGGTGCGCACCCCGAGCCTGCGGCAGGTGTCGATCACGCGACAGGCGATCTCGCCCCGGTTGGCGATCAGGATCTTGCGGAACATGGGGTCTCCTTCACGTCGCGCACGGCTTGCGGCAGTGGCCAGGCGTCGTCGTCGCCCTCGCCTCCGGACAGCTCCGGGTGGATCTTGAGGTCGAGCCGGTCGAGCGCGCGATCGGTCGCCGCCATCACGCGCTCGATTTCGGCCTCGAGCCGGGCCGGATCGTGCGGACCGGGCGCAGGACGGTCGCGCCCCAGCACCAACGCCGCCACACCGAGCAGCGCGGAGGTCGCGAGGCCCGCGGGCGTGGCCCGCATCGCCAGAAGCGTGCCCTGCGCGGCAAGCGTCAGCACGAGCCCCATGCCCGTCCGCGCCTCGGTCTCGGCCTCACGCGTGCCGTCGTTGAGCTGGGCGCGCGCGGCATCGATCTCGGCGGTGACGATCCGGCGGAGCGTCTGACGCAGGCCCGTCCTGTCGACGTCGTCGCGCCCCGACCAGACGAGGAGCGAGGGTTCGGCGGTGCGCGAGGCTTCCACGAAGGTCGCGAAGTCGAAGATGGTCTCGTAGAAATCGGGTCGGCCGTCGCGATGGATTAGCCAGACCTGCACGGCCGGGCCGCGCTGTTGGCGGACGCGCGGCACGCTGGTCGCCTCGGCAGGCGGGCCCCAGGGGGATTGAGCGCTCATGCGTAATCCTCGACGACCCGGAAGGTCTCGACCATCAGCGCAAGGTCCTCGGACCAGCCGCCCGTCCGCTCGAAATAGGCGCGGTAGCCGTCGCGCCAATGCGCAAGGTCGCGGAACTCGCCCTGCGCGGCGACGCGGTCCTCGGTCATCTCGTCGAAGCGCATCCGGTCGACGGCGACCGTCTCGACCATCATCGCCGGGCGGCCATCCCATTCGAGCGCGATGTCGCGGCGCCCGACCTCGGGGAGCGAATCGCCATCGGGGCCGTCATAGACGCGCATCGCCTCGACGGTGACGGTCTTGTCGCCCGACCGCACCAGCGCGAGGATCTCGGCCGAGAGCGCGGGGCCGTCGCCGAAGCGGAAGGTTTCGGCATCCGGATGCGCGTCGACCAGCGTCTGGAGATCGGGCCGGGTCACGGCGCGACCCCCCGCGGCATCAGCAGTCGGGCGGGGCGGCGACCGACTGGAAGGCATGACCGCCCTCGGTCCGGCGCGGCACGGGAGCCGACGCGCAGGTCTCCAGCTCGGCCTGCGCCAACTGCGCGCGCTTGAGGGCGCTGTAGGTCTCGAGCGTTTCGCGAAACTCCGCGAAGGCCGGGCCGATCTCGGCGCCCGCCCGGTCGCGCAACTCGCCCAGCGTGCCCGTCGCGGCCAGCACCGCATAAAGCGCGAGGAAGGGCAGCTTGCGCCGCAGCCGCCGCAGCAGATACCGGCCCAGACGGGTGCGCAGCGGGACACGGGGCGGATCGGCACAGGCGGTCATGCCCGATCGCTAGCGCCCCGGTCGGGCCGAAATATGGCACCGGCACCGCCATCACATGCGGAACACGCCGAACTGCGTGTCCTCGATGGGGGCATTGAGCGCTGCGCGCAGTGACAGGGCCAGAACCGCGCGCGACTTGCGCGGATCGACGATGCCGTCATCCCAGAGGCGCGCCGAGGCATAGAGCGGGTGCGACTGGCGGGCGAACATCTCCTCGGTGGGGCGCTTGAACGCGGCCTCCGCCTCGGCGGACCAGTCCTCGCCGGCCTTCTCCATCGCGGCACGCTTGACCGTCGCCAGCACGCCCGCCGCCTGCGCCCCGCCCATCACCGAGATGCGGCTGTTGGGCCAGGTCCAGAGAAAGCGCGGCTGGTAGGCGCGCCCCGCCATGCCGTAATTCCCGGCCCCGAAGCTGCCGCCGACCAGCATCGTGATCTTCGGCACGGAGGTCGAGGCCACCGCCGTGACCATCTTGGCGCCATGGCGCGCGATGCCCTCGTTCTCGTATTTCCGGCCGACCATGAAGCCGGTGATGTTCTGCAGGAAAACCAGCGGGATCTTCCGCTGCGAGCAGAGTTCGACGAAATGCGCGCCCTTCTGCGCGGCCTCGGAGAAGAGGACGCCATTGTTGGCGACGATCCCCACGGCCATGCCTTCGACATGGGCGAAGCCGGTCACCAGCGTCTCGCCGAAGCGCGCCTTGAACTCGTCGAAGCGCGAGCCGTCGACGAGGCGCATGATGACCTCGCGGATGTCGTAGGGCGTCGTCAGGCTGGCGGGGACGACGTCGAGCAGCTCGTCGGGGTCGTAGGCGGGCGCCTCAAAGCCCCCGATCTCCGTCGCAGCCCCGCCCCCGAGGCTTCGGACGGCATCCCGCGCGATGGCCAGCGCATGGGCGTCGTCCTCCGCCAGGTAGTCCGCCACGCCCGAAAGCCGTGTGTGCACATCGCCGCCGCCGAGATCCTCGGCGGTGACGACCTCGCCCGTGGCGGCCTTCACCAGCGGCGGCCCGGCGAGGAAGATCGTCCCCTGCTCGCGCACGATGATCGACACGTCGGACATGGCGGGCACGTAGGCGCCCCCCGCGGTGCACGACCCCATGACGACGGCGATCTGGGCAATGCCCTTCGCCGACATCCGCGCCTGGTTGTAGAAGATGCGCCCGAAATGGTCGCGGTCGGGGAAGACCTCGTCCTGGTTGGGCAGGTTCGCCCCGCCGCTGTCGACAAGATAGATGCAGGGCAGGCGGTTCTCCTCGGCAATCTCTTGGGCGCGCAGGTGCTTCTTCACGGTGACGGGGTAGTAGGTTCCGCCCTTCACGGTCGCGTCGTTGCAGACGACCATGACCTGCCGTCCGTGTACGAGGCCGATCCCCGCGATGGCCCCGCCGCCGGGTGCCGCGCCGTCATACATGTCGTGCCCGGCGAAGGTGCCGACTTCGAGGAAGGGCGAGCCGGGGTCGAGGAGATTGGCCACACGGTCGCGGGGCAGCATCTTGCCGCGGGACAGGTGACGCGCGCGGGATTTTTCGCCCCCGCCGGCCTGCGCCCACTCGGCGGCGGCGCGCACCTCGTCCAGCGCGTCGAGATGGGCGGCGCGGTTCGCCTTGGCGACGTCCGAGCCGGGTATGTGGGCGGATCGGAGTTTCATCGGCTGCGCTCCGCGAGACGGTCTTCGAGGTCCAGCGCCTGCCGCCCGGTCTGGAGCATCCAGCAGCCGTTCGACGCCGGTCCCGCGCCTGTTCCGCCGCCCCACAGCGACGCTTCGTAGGCGCAGCCGGCGTCGCGGAAGGACATCCAGGCCCGCTGCATCTCGCGCAGGGCCTCGGCCTGCGACGGCGCGGCGCTCCCGAGATCGCGCATCTCGGCATCGACGGCACGCGCATCCGCGCGTAGCGCGCCATAGGCCGCGTTCAGACGGTCGTCCCAGTATTCCGCCTCCGCCCAGAGACAGCCGCCCGTCCCCACCGTCGAGCTGCCGCCCGGGGTCTCGGTCATGCACAGGTTGGCCGATACGCCGATGCAGGCGGGACCGGCGCCTGCGGCCAGGCAGGCCTCGGTCGCCGCGGGCGAGAAGCTCAGATCCTGCGCCGCGGCGGGGGCGGCAAGAAGGACGACGAGACCGACCGCGCGGATCACGCCATCGCTCCCATCATCTCGCGGCCGACCAGCATCCGGCGAATCTCGGACGTGCCCGCGCCGATCTCCATCAGCTTGGCGTCGCGGAAGATGCGGCTGACGGGCGTGTCGTTCATGAAGCCCGCCCCGCCCATGGCCTGCACGGCCTGGTGCGCCTGCACCATCGCCTGTTCGGAAGCATAGAGACAGCAGGCGGCGGCGTCCTGGCGCGTCACGCGACCCGCGTCGCAGGCCTTCGCAGCCTCGTATACATAGGCGCGGGCCGAGTTCATCGCGGTGTACATGTCGGCGATCTTGCCCTGCATGAGCTGGAACGACCCGATGGGCTTTCCGAACTGCTTGCGCTCGGCCAGGTAGGGCATCACCTCGTCGAGGCAGGCGGCCATGATGCCCGTCCCGATCCCGGCCAACACGACGCGTTCGTAGTCGAGCCCGGACATGAGGACCTGCACGCCGCGCCCCTCCTCTCCCAGCACGTTCTCGAACGGGACCTCAACATCCTCAAAGATCAGCTCGGCGGTGTTCGAGCCGCGCATCCCGAGCTTGTCGAAATGGGGGCTGGTGGAGAACCCCGTCATGGACTTCTCGATCAGGAAGGCGGTGATCCCCTTCGAGCCGGCATCCGGGTCTGTCTTGGCATAGACCACCAGCGTCGAGGCGTCGGGCCCGTTGGTGATCCAGTATTTGGTGCCATTCAACACGTAACGATCGTTCCGCTTCTCGGCCCGCAGCTTCATGGACACGACGTCCGAGCCGCTGCCGGCCTCGGACATGGCCAGCGCGCCGACATGTTCGCCCGAGATCAGGCCGGGCAGGTACTGCGCCTTCTGCTCCGTCGAGCCATTCAGGGCGATCTGGTTGACGCAAAGGTTCGAATGCGCGCCATAGGACAGGGACACCGAAGCCGAGGCGCGCGCGATTTCCTCGACGGCGATCACATGCGCAAGATAGCCCATGCCCGCGCCGCCATCTTCCTCGGGGACGGTGATCCCCAAGAGGCCCAGCTCGCCCATCTCGGTCCAGAGGTCGGAGGGGAATTCGTTCGACGCGTCGATCCCGGCGGCCAACGGCCGAACGCGGTCCTGCGCCCAGCGATGCACCATCTCGCGCAGGGCGTTCACGTCGTCGCCCAGGTCGAACTGCATTGTGGCGTTGAACATGGTGCCCTCCCGCGGAATTGAACGCTCGTTCAGTTCATAGCGCCTCGTCCGCGCCGCGTCCATGGGTCGGGAATACCATGCTTGACCGAGGCCGCGTCAGGCTTGCACCCTTGCACCTGTTCCAGTCACGAGGATTTGCAACATGCCGCGCTATTGGGTCGCCTTCTATCGGGGTCGTGGAACGCTCGCCGACAAGATCGTGCGCGCGGCGACCCGGTCGCCGTTTTCGCATTGCGAGATGATCCGGCAGGAAACACGCCCCGCACGGGGCGACACCGTCACCTGTCTCAGCGCCTCGGCCCGGGACGGGGGCGTGCGCCTCAAGGAGATCACGCTGGAAGACGGCAAGTGGGACATCTATGCCGTCCCATGGGCCCGGCCCGACGCCTGGGACCGCGCCCTCGCCGAAGAGGGCCGTCCCTACGAGCTCTGGTCGATGGTGCTGAGCCAGCTCTTCAACTTCCGGCGGAACTCGCGGGACCGGTGGTATTGCTCGGAGCTGATCGCCTACGCGCTTGGCCTCTCGATGCCCCATGCCAAATCGCCCGGCGACCTGATGCGCGCGATCCACGATCACGTCGTGACGTGGAACGCGGGCCAAGTGGTCGCCCGTCCGCCCCGACAGGGGATCATCGACGACGAGGACGAGATGGGCGCGATGGGCTGAAACCCGCGTGCAGGTCGGCTTTCACGCGAGGTGGCGCGCCGCCTCGTCGGCCACGATCCGGCCGATCCGCGCGCAGTCGTCCAGATCGAAGGTCAGCGGCACGCGCATGTCCAGAAGCCCCGCCAACGCGGCATCGGTGCGCGGCAACCGCTGCGGCGCGAGATAACCCCAATGCCGGTGGGCCGAGGTGAAGCCGACCGCCCGTTCGGCCCCGAACCACTTCCATTCGACCCCCCGCGCCGCGCATCCGGCGACGAAGGACGGCACACGGGCGGGGTCGCTCGCGATCGTCTGGATCGACGAGCCCACATAGGCCTCGGCCTGCGGGCGTGCGATGACCGCAAGGCCGGGAGCCGCGCGGAACCCGTCCTCGAGGACGCGGTAGCGCGCGTTCCAGCGCTCCACCTGACGGGGCAGGTCGGCGATCTGGGGCCGCAGGATCGCGGCCCGCAACTCGTCCATCCGGCCCGAGACGTTCGGCACGGTCCCGGCGTGGCGCGCGAAGACCTCGGCGTCGGGGGCGGTGCCGTTGCGGTCGTAGAGCATGTAGCTGCCCGAGAGCAGGATCATCCGCGCCGCGAGATCCGCGTCGTCGGTGACGATCAGCCCGCCCTCGCCCGAATTGACATGCTTGTAGGTCTGGCAGGAATAGCATCCCACCGCCCCCCACCGGCCCGACGGCACCCCGTTCCAGGCCGCGCCCATGGTGTGTGCGCAATCTTCGACCACCGCGACCCCTGCGGCGTCGCAAATCGCCATCAGCGCCTCCATGTCGACGATGTGGCCGCGCATATGGCTCAGCATGAGGACGCGCGCACGCGACGCGGCGATGCGCTCCGCGAGGTCGTCGAGGTCGAGGACGAGGTTCTCGGTCGTCTCGACCAGCACCGGCTCCGCACCGACGGCAGCGATGGCACCGGGCACGGGGGCCAGCGTGAAGGCGTTGGTCAGCACCGGGTCGCCCGGCGCCGCACCCAGCGCCCGGAGCGCGCAGCCCATGGCGTAGCCGCCCGATGCGACCGCGATACAATGAGCCGCGCCGGTCTGGGCGGCGAACTCGGCCTCGAGCGCGGCGACCTGCGAGGGCTCGGCCCCGTAGCGATGCAGCACACCCGAGCGCATCACGTCGACGGCGGCGGCGATCCCCGCCTCGGGGATCGGCTCCTGCCGGGTGAATGATTTGTCGAACCGTTCCATGCGCGCGCCAGCCTTGGTGACGCGCGGGGCGCGCGTCAATGTCGCGATCGGGCCAGACGGCGCTGTCGGATAAGGCCAGAGAGGGATCGATGGACGCGATCGACTTCCTGACGGATCGGACGGTGCTGCCCGCGGCGGTGACGGCGCAGGCACGGCGCTGCCTTCTCGACCTCGCGGGCGTCGGCTGGGGCGGGTCGATCCTGCCGCTCGCGCGGATCGTGGCCGACCACGCGGCCGAGGACCTGCCGGGCCCGGTCCCGCTGGCCTTCGACGCGCGGACCGCGGCGCCGATGGGGGTGGCGCTGGCGGCGGGCATGACGATCGACGCGCTGGACGGCCATGACGGGGCGAACGCGACCAAGGGTCATGCCGGTTGCGGCCTGATCGCGGGCCTGCTGGCGGTGGTGCCGGACGCGATGCCGGGGGCGGCGGTGTTGGACCTCTTGGCGCGCGGCTACGAGGTGGCGCATCGCGCGGGCGTCACGCAGCACGCGACGTCGCCCGACTATCACACCTCCGGCGCCTGGGTGGCGGTGGCGGTCGCGGGGTTGGCGGCACGGATCGCGGGGCTGGACGCCGGGGCGATGCGCGAGGCGATGGGCATCGCCGAGTACCACGGCCCGCGCAGCCAGATGATGCGCTGCATCGACGTTCCGACCATGGTCAAAGACGGCTCGGGCCAGGGCGCGATGGTGGGCGTGCAAGCCGCCGCATTGGCCGCGCGCGGCTTCACCGGCGCCCCGGCAAGGGTATGCGACGGCCCGGCCTGGGACGACCTCGGGACGCGCTGGATGATCCACGAGCAGTATTTCAAGGCCTACTCCGTCTGCCGCTGGGCGCAGGCGCCGGTCGAGGCGGCGCTGTCCCTCCGCACCGGGCTGGACGGCCCCATCGAGACCGTCACCATCGAGACGTTCCACGAGGCGATCCGGCTGGCGGTCACCCATCCGACCACGACCGAGGAGGCGCAGTATTCGACCGCCTTCCCCGTCGCGGTCGCGCTGGCGCGGGGCGGGATCGGGCCACGCGACGTCTCGGGCGACACGCTGACCGACCCCACTGTGCTAAAGGTCGCCAGCCGGGTGCGCTTCGTCGAGGACGCCGACGCCAACGCCGCCTTCCCCGCGACCCGGCTGGCGCGCGCCCGGATCGTCGCGGGCGGAGCGGAGCATGTCAGCGCGTGGCACCGGCCCCGCTGGGATGCCGACGCACCGCCCTCGGATGCCGAACTCGCCGCGAAGTTCGACGGGATGGTCGATGGCATCGTCGCGCCCGCACGCGCCAATCGGCTGAAGGAGATGCTCGCGGGCGACGACTGGACGATGGCCGATCTGCGCGCCGCGCTCCGGCCCTAGAGACCCACGAGGCGGAGCGCGTCCTCGAGCTGGCCGTAATCGTGGAGTAGCGCCTCGGGGGCGAGATCGGCGACGTCGTTCGACCCCGGCCCGAAGGTCACGAGGATACAGGGCACGCCCGCCGCCTTGGCGGTGTCACGGTCGGTCTGGGTGTCGCCGATCAGCACCGCGCGAGACGGCGTGCCGCCCACGGCCGCGACCGTTTCGGTCAGGTGGCGGGGATCAGGCTTGCGCACGGGCAGCGTGTCGGCCCCGAGCAACGCGTCGAAATGATGGCTCGCGTCCAGCGCGTCCATCAACTGCCGGGCAAGCCCTTCGGGCTTGTTGGTGCAGATCGCCACCGCGTCGCCCCCCTCGCGCAGCCGGGTCACCGCGTCCAGCGCGCCGGGATAGAACACCGTGTGCCGCGCGATGTCGCGCGCGTAGGCATCGAGAAGCGGCTGGAAGCCCGCATCGACCTCGCCCTCGTCGACGTCGCCCAGCCGCCCGAGCCCGAGGCGCAGCATCGCCCGCGCCCCGCGCAGCGCCGTCGCCCGGTCCTCGGGCGCGCCCGCATCCAGCCGCACGTCGCGGCCCAGATCGGCGAAGGCGACGTTCGCCGCGGCCAGCAGGTCGCCCGACGTGTCGCAGAGCGTCCCGTCCAGATCGAATATGACGGATCGTTTCATAATCGGGTGTCCTTTCGCCGACGCCTGACTTGCGACATGTGACCGCGCAGGTAGAACGGCAGCGCATCCAAGGGAAGGTTTCACATGTCCATCGCGTTGATCGTCCTCGCCGCCGGACAGGGCAGCCGGATGCAGTCGGACCGCCCGAAGGTGCTGCACGAGGTGGCGCACGCACCGCTTCTGGTACACGCAATGATGGCCGGCGCATCGCTCGATCCGGAGCGGACGGTGATCGTCGCAGGTCATGGCGGCGACGCCGTCGAGGCCGCCGCGACGGCCCATGATCCCGACGCCGTCGTGGTGCGGCAGACCGAGCAGCTCGGGACCGCCCATGCCGTGGCGCAGGCGCGGGCCGCGCTCGCGGGGTTCGAGGGTGATGCGATCGTTCTCTACGGCGACACGCCTTTCATCCGGCCCGAGACGCTGCAGGCGATGATCGGCGCGCGGCGCGACGGTGCGGGTGTCGTCGTGTTGGGTTTCGAGGCCGCGGAGCCCGGGCGCTATGGGCGGCTGGTGGCCGAAGGCGACCGGCTGGAACGGATCGTCGAGGCCAAGGACGCGACGTCAGAGGAACTGGCGATCACGCTGTGCAATTCCGGCGTCGTCTGCGCTGAGGCCTCGATCCTGTTCGACCTGATCGACCAAGTCGGCTCTGACAATGCGGCGGGGGAGTACTACCTCACCGATATCGTCGGCCTCGCGCGGGCGGCGCGGATGTCGGCCCGCGTGGTCACCTGCCCCGAAGCCGAGACCATGGGCGTCAACACCCGCATGGATCTCGCCGCCGCCGAGGCCGCCTTCCAGGCCCGCGCGCGCCTGGCCGCGATGGAGAACGGCGCGACCCTCACGGCACCCGAAACGGTTCAATTCGCCCATGACACCCATCTGGGCCGCGACGTGGTGATCGAGCCGCATGTCGTCTTCGGTCCCGGCGTCACGATCGAGAGCGATGCGACCATCCGCGCCTTTAGCCATCTGGAGGGGTGCCACGTCTCGGAGGGCTGTGTCGTCGGCCCCTATTCCCGTCTGCGGCCCGGCGCCGAGCTGGATCGCGGCGTCCGCATCGGCAACTTCGTCGAGGTGAAAGCGGCCACGGTTCACGAGGGCGCGAAGATCAACCACCTGAGCTATGTCGGCGACGCCGAGATCGGCGCGCGCGCCAATATCGGCGCGGGCACCATCACCTGCAATTACGACGGTGTCTTCAAGCACCGGACCGCGATCGGCGCCGACGCCTTCATCGGGTCGAACACGATGCTGGTGGCGCCGGTCACGGTCGGGGCCGAGGCGCTGACCGCCAGCGGCTCGGTCGTGACCGAGGACGTGCCCGACGGCGCTCTGGCGCTCGGGCGCGCCAAGCAGGTCAACAAGGCGGGGCTCGCCCGGCGGCTGATGGCCAAGCTGCGCGCCGCGAAGGAGGCTCGCTGATGTGCGGGATCATCGGGATACTCGGCGACCACCAGGCGGCGCCGATCATGGTCGACGCCCTGAAGCGGCTGGAATATCGCGGCTATGACAGCGCCGGGATCGCCACGGTCGAGGACGGCCGGCTGGACCGGAGGCGGGCCGTCGGCAAGCTCGTGAACCTCGCCGATCTTCTGGTGCACGAGCCGCTCGCCGGGCTGGCGGGCATCGGGCACACGCGCTGGGCGACCCATGGCGGCCCGAGCGTCGCCAACGCGCATCCGCATCGCGCCGGGCGCGTAGCGGTCGTCCATAACGGCATCATCGAGAATTTCCGCGAACTTCGGGACGAACTCGGCGGCGACTGGGAAAGCCAGACCGATACCGAGACTGTGGCACGGCTCTGCGAGCGGTACCTGGACGAGGGCATGCCGCATCGGGACGCCGCCTTCGCGACCATCGACCGGCTGGAGGGGGCCTATGCGCTCTGCTTTCTCTTCGACGGCGAGCCGGACCTGCTGATCTGCGCCCGTGCCGGATCGCCGCTCGCCATCGGGCATGGTGACGGCGAGATGTTCGTCGGCTCGGACGCCATCGCGCTGGGGCCGTTGACCGATCGGCTGACCTATCTCGAGGAGGGCGATCGCGCCGTCGTCACCCGTGCGGGCGTCGAGATCTGGGATATCCACGGCAATCGCTCCAACCGCGAGATCCGGCGCGTGCCGGTCGACCGCCAGCGGATCGAGAAGGCGGGCCACCGGCACTATATGGCCAAGGAAATCCACGAGCAGCCGCAGACGCTCAAGGACGTGCTTGACCTCTATCTCGACGGCGACCGGGTCGTGCCGCCCGACGGCTACGATTTCGCGGCGACTGACCGTATCCAGATGGTCGCCTGCGGCACGGCGAATATCGCCTGCTCGGTCGCGAAATACTGGTTCGAAGGGCTGGCCCGCCTCCCGGTCGAGGTCGATATCGCCTCGGAATACCGCTACCGCGAAGGCCCGATCGGCGCCGACACCACCGCGCTCTTCGTCAGCCAGTCGGGCGAGACGGCCGACACGCTGGCCGCGCTGCGCTATGCCACCCCGCGGGCACGCGCGATCCTTTCCGTGGTCAACGTCACAGAATCTTCGATCGCGCGGGAATCCTCGGTCGTCTTCCCGATCCGCGCGGGCGTCGAAGTGGGCGTTGCATCCACCAAGGCCTTTACCAACCAGCTGGCCGCGCTTTTGTGCCTCGCCATCCTCGCCGCCCGCCAGCGCGGCGAGATCGACGCCGCGCGCGAGGCCGAACTGGTTACCGGACTGCGGCGTCTGCCCGCGCTGGTCAGCCAGGCCCTCGCCATCGAAGCGCGCTGCGAGGCGCTGGCGGTCAAGTTGGCCGAGGCGACGGATATCCTGTTCCTCGGGCGCGGGCCGATGTTCCCGCTGGCCCATGAGGGCGCGCTGAAGCTCAAGGAGATCAGCTATATCCACGCCGAAGCCTATGCCTCGGGCGAGCTCAAGCACGGCCCCATCGCGCTGGTCGATCGGACATTGCCGGTGGTGGTCTTCGCGCCGATGGATCCGCTCTTCGACAAGACGGTCAGCAACATGCAGGAGGTGATGGCCCGCGAGGGGCAGGTCCTGCTGGTCAGCGACGCGGCCGGGCTGGAGGCGGCGTCCGACGGCGTCTGGGAAACCCTGATGCTGCCCGAGGTCGAGCCCGTCTTCGCGCCGATCCTCTACGCCGTTCCGGCGCAGCTTCTGGCCTATCACGTGGCCGTCGCGAAGGGCACGGATGTCGATCAGCCCCGCAACCTCGCCAAGTCCGTGACCGTGGAATGAGCGACGGTGCGATCAGCCTCGGGGATCGGAAGGATGCGATCCTGGCCGACCTGCGCGCGGCGGGTAACGCGACCCGCGCCGCGCGGGACCGGGCGGCCAACCGCACCGACCGCGAGACATTGGGCGTGACACCCGAGATGCTGAACGAGATGGCCAAGGCGCTGCGAGTGGAGCTGTCGGTGGATCACCGCGTCATCATCGCCGACGCCCTCTGGCGGGCCGACGTGTTCGACGCGCGGATGCTGGCCTGCAAGCTTCTGACGCAGGCGCGCATCCGTCCCGATGACGGCGTCTGGTCCCTTCTGGAGCGGTGGGTCCACCGGCTCGACTGCCGTGCGCTGGCGGATGCGGCGTCGGCGGCGATCTCCCGGCGGCTCGCGGCGCAGCCGGCGCGGCTCGACCTGCTCGACGACTGGGTGGCCGCTGCGAACCCTTGGACCCGTCGGACCGTCCTCACGGCGACGGCGCATCTGGCAAAGGCGAACCACCCGTCCGAGGCCGAGCGCGCCGCGCGCGAGCGGGTGCTGGGATGGGCCGCAGCGCTCCGCACCGACACCCGGCCGGTCATCGCGCAGGCGGTCGAATCCTGGATGCGCGATCTGGCCCGCCGCGACCCCGACCGCGTCGCCGCCTTCCGGGGCTGACGCCCGCAGCCTTGCCCCCGCGCGGCGGCTCCCCTATGCCGCCCGCGACCCGGATCCAGAGGCAGACAGGCCATGACCCGTCTCGTGATGAAATTCGGCGGCACCTCCGTCGCCAATCTCGAGCGCATCAAGCGCGTCGCCAAGCGCGTGGGCGTCGAGGTCGCGCGGGGCCACGAGGTGATCGTCGTCGTCTCGGCCATGTCGGGGAAGACCAACGAACTGGTCGGCTGGGTCAACGAGACCTCGCCCTTCTACGACGCGCGCGAATACGACGCGGTTGTGTCGTCGGGCGAGAACGTGACCGCGGGCCTTCTGGCACTCGTGCTCCAGGAAAACGGGATCGACGCGCGGTCGTGGCAAGGCTGGCAGGTGCCGGTCATGACCTCCTCGGCCCATTCGAGTGCCCGGATCGAGGACATTCCGCCGGCCAATCTCGACGCGAAATTCGCGCAGGGCATGAAGGTCGCGGTCGTCGCAGGCTTCCAAGGCATCTCGCCCGAAGGCCGGATCACGACGCTGGGCCGGGGTGGCTCGGACACGACCGCCGTCGCCTTCGCCGCCGCCTTCGACGCGGTGCGCTGCGACATCTACACCGACGTGGACGGGGTCTATACGACCGACCCCCGGATCGTCTCGAAGGCCCGCAAGCTCGACCGCATCGCTTTTGAGGAGATGTTGGAGCTGGCCTCGCTGGGCGCCAAGGTGCTGCAGACGCGTTCGGTCGAACTCGCCATGCGCTACAAGGTGAAGCTGCGGGTCCTGTCCAGCTTCGAGGAACAATCTGACGATGCGGGCACGCTGGTCTGCGACGAGGAGGACATCATGGAATCGAACGTGATCGCCGGGGTCGCCTTCGTGCGCGACGAAGCCAAGATGACGCTGGTCTCTGTCGCCGACCGGCCGGGCGTATCGGCCGCTATCTTCGGGCCGCTGTCCGAGGCAGGGGTGAACGTGGACATGATCGTCCAGAATATCGCCGAGGACGGCCGCACCGATATGACCTTCTCGCTGCCGGTGGACCAAGTGGCGCGGGCCGAAAAGGCCGTCGCGGCGGCCAAGGACAGGGGCGAGATCGACTACCACGACCTGATCGCCGACGAGGGCGTCTCGAAGGTCTCGGTCGTGGGCATCGGGATGCGCAGCCATGCGGGCGTCGCGGCGCGCATGTTCAAGGCGCTCTCGGATGAAGGCGTGAACATCAAGGTGATCACCACGTCCGAGATCAAGATCTCGGTTCTGATCGACCGGAAATACATGGAACTGGCCGTGCAGGCGCTGCACGACGCGTTCGAGCTCGAGGCGGCCTGATCGCAGGGGCGCAGGCCCGCCCCCTCGGAGAACCTCAAGCACATTCCGCGGCCGCTCGATTCGGATGCGGGTTCGGTGTCACCGCACATCGATCGCGCAGTCGACCCTGCGGCAACGGACATCCCAGCGCCGCCCCCTCTCCCCAAGCGCGACGCGGCCCCGTATAGGGAACCCGAGGGAGCGACCGATACTGATGCCCAAGTCGAAGGACACCGATAGCCGCAAGCTCTTGCGGCGGCTCAAGGCCGTCATGGCAGAAGAGGCGCAGGGGCAGGAGCGGCTCGACCGGATCGTGGACCTCGTGGCCGATTCGATGCGGACCGATGTCTGCTCGATCTATCTCAACCGCGATGCCGATACGCTGGAGCTGTGCGCGACGCGCGGCCTCAACGCGGATGCGGTCCATGTCACGCGGATGCGGCTGGGCGAGGGCCTCGTCGGCCGCGTCGCGCGGCGGCGGGTCTCGATCAACACGGCCAACGCGCCCGCGACGCGTGGCTTCCGCTACATGCCCGAGACCGGCGAGGAGGTGTTCTCCGCCTTCCTCGGCGTGCCGGTGCAGCGGCTGGGCGAACGGCTCGGCGTCCTCGTGGTCCAGTCGCGCGAAGCCCGCGAATATTCCGAGGACGAGGTCTACGCGCTCGAGGTCGTGGCGATGGTCCTGGCCGAGATGACCGAACTCGGCGCCTTCGTCGGCGAGGGCGAGGCGTTGCGACCGCGCCATGCCCAGCAGGTCCTCTTGCGGGGCGTCACCGGCCAAGAGGGCTCGGCCGAGGGCGTCGTCCACCTCCATGACCCGCGTGTCGTCATCACCAACCCCGTCAGCGACGACCCCGAGGGCGAGCTGGTGCGCCTGCGCGAAGCGGTCGATGCGTTGCGCCTTTCCGTAGACAAGATGCTGACCCAAGCCAGCGGCGACCGCGAACAGACCGAGGTGATCGAGGCGTTCCGCATGTTCGCCTATTCGCGGTCCTGGCTGCGCCGGATGGAGGACGATATCGACGCGGGCCTCACCGCCGAGGCCGCCGTCGAGAAGGAACAGACGGCCGCACGCGCCCGGATGCGCGATGCCGATCCCTACCTGCGCGACCGGCTGGCCGATCTCGACGACCTGTCGAACCGCCTCCTTCGCATGCTGACCGGCCAGGGGCGCGACAGCGTGGCGCTGCCCGACAACGCCGTGCTGGTGGCCCGCAATATCGGGCCGGGCGAGCTTCTGGAATACGGGCGCAAGCTGCGCGGCGTCGTGCTGGAAGAAGGCTCGGTCGGCAGTCACGCGGCCGTCGTCGCGCGCGCCTGGGCGATCCCGCTGGTGCTTCAGGCCGAGGGGATTACCACCGAGGCCCTGTCTGGTGATCCGATCCTCGTGGATGGCGACCAGGGCGTCGTGCATCTGCGCCCCGACGACATGGTCACCGCCGCCTTCCGCGAGAAGCTCGCGATGCAGGAGCAGGCGCAGCAGCGCTACGCCTCGATCCGCGACACCGAATGCGTCACCGCGGACGGGCACCGGATCGAGATGATGATGAACGCGGGCCTGATTGCGGACCTGCCCTCGCTTGCGGGTTCGGGTGCCGAGGGTGTCGGCCTGTTCCGGACCGAACTTCAGTTCCTGACCCGCAACACCGTCCCCAAGCGGGGCCAGCTCGTCGAGATCTACAAGCGCGTGCTCGATGCCGCGCGCGGGCTGCCCGTGACCTTCCGGACTCTCGATATCGGGTCGGACAAGGTGCTGCCCTACATGAAGCCGACCGAGGAGCCGAACCCCGCCCTCGGGTGGCGCGCAATCCGCGTCGGCCTCGACCGGCCCGGCGTGATGCGGATGCAGCTTCAGGCCTTGCTGCGCGCGGCCGACGGTCGCCCATCGCGCATCATGTTCCCCTTCATCGCGCAGATGGAGGAGTTCCTCGAGGCGCGGGACCTGCTCGTCCGACAGGTCGAGCGCGAGGCGGCGCTGGGCCATGCGGTCCCCTCGGATCTCAAGATCGGAGCGATGCTGGAAACCCCCAGCCTCGCCTTCGCTCCGGGCCGATTCTTCGAGGCGGCGGATTTCATCTCGATCGGCGGCAACGACCTCAAGCAGTTCTTCTTCGCCGCCGACCGCGAGAACGAGCGCGTGCGCAAGCGCTACGACACGCTCAACGTCAGCTTCCTGTCGCTGATCGCGCAGATCGTCGCGCGCTGCGAGGCGGCGGGTACACCGGTCAGTTTCTGCGGCGAGGATGCCGGGCGCCCGGTCGAGGCGCTGTGCTTCGCCGCCATGGGACTACGCTGCCTGTCGATGCGGCCTGCCTCCATCGGGCCGGTGAAACACATCCTGCTGCGCTCCAACCTCGCCGAGGTGCGCGACGTCATCGAAGCCTCCCGCGAGGCCGGCGAACAATCCGCCCGGCCGGCGATCATGGAGTACCTCCGCTCGCGTTAGACGTGTGCGACGGACTGACGCGGAGGCAGCGCGGCAAGCCTCCGGTAAGCTGTTACCGTCCCTGCGGGAAAGCCAGTCCATGCCCGAAGACAAGATCGACCAGGTTCAACGCGCGCTCGATCCCGAAGATGTCGGATACAACCCGAGCGCGAATCTCTCTGACATGGCCGAGGACAGCGATTATCTGTTCCGGCAGGCAGTCGAGCAGACGCGCATGGCGATCTGCATCGCCGATGCCCGGGCGGAGGATCTGCCCATCGTCCTGTGCAATCAGGCCTTCGTCGAACAGACCGGCTATCCCCGCGACGAGATCATCGGGCGCAATTGCCGGTTCCTGCAGGGCGAGGACACCGAATCCGGGGCCGTCGACCTGATCCGCGAGGCGATCGACCGGCGCGAGGTCCGGGTGGTCGAGATCCTGAACTATCGCCGCGACGGCACGCCGTTCTGGAACTCGCTCCATATCGGTCCGATCTACGCCGCGGATGGTACGCTTACGCATTTCTTCGGGTCGCAATGGGACGTGACCTCGCTCCGCTCCGAGCGCGACAAGGTCCGCAAGTCCGAGGATATGGCCGAGGAGTTGCTCCACCGGACGCGCAACCTCTTCGCGGTGACGACGGCGATCCTGCGGATCTCGGCCCAGAGCGCGCGCGACATCCCCGATCTCGTGGCCTCTGTGACCGAACGGCTGGCCGCGTTGGCCCGCGCGCAGGACGCCTCGATCTCGACCATCGACGGCGGCACGGATTTCGCAGCGATGCTCGACGCGATCATCCGGCCCTACCGCACCGAGAGCGCCGCCCACATCACGCTCTCGGGACCTTCGGTCACGCTCGGACGCGAGCATGTCGCGCCGCTCGGCATGGCGCTGCACGAGCTGTCGACCAACGCGGCCAAATACGGCGCCTTACGCTCGAACGAAGGCCGCGTGTCGGTGGATTGGGCGCGGCGTGACGGCGTGCTCGAAGTCCGCTGGCTCGAACGCGGTCTCGCGGACGAACCCGACGACCGGCAAGAGACCGCATCGGGGGGCGGCACCGGGACAAACCTCGTGCAGCGCATCCTCAAGGCGGCGGGCGGTCAGATCGAGACGGATCTCCACGCCGACGGAATCGACGTGACCGTCCGCCTCCCGCTCTGACGGATCGGCCTAGCGCCCGGCCTCCTGCTCCAGCCGCAGCCGGGCGATGGTCTCGTGGGCATCCGCCTCGCGCTGGTCACGCATGCAGCTTCGCACGAAGGTCAGGTGGGCCTCGGTCGCGGCGCGCGCGGCCTCGGCGTCCCGCGACTGGATGGCCACGTTGATGGCCCGGTGCTGGTCCAGCAGCATGTCGCGCGTGGTCCGTTGCTTGAACATGACCGACCGGTTGTAGAAGACGCCCTGCCGCAGCAGGTCCATCATCGAACGCATCATGTGAAGCATGACGACGTTATGCGACGCCTCGACGATCGCCATGTGGAAATCCGCGTCGAGCGCGGCCTCCTCGGACGGGTCGCGCTTCGAATGGGCGGCCTCCATCTTGCGGAACACGGCCTCCACGACCGCGAGATCCGTGTCCGACCCGTCGCGGGCGGCGCGGGCGGCGGCGATCCCCTCGATGTCGCGGCGAAAGGCGATGTAGTCGAAGAGCGCGTCCTCGTGGCTGGCGAAAAGCCGCGTCAGCGCGGGCGAGAACGCGTTGCCCAGCACATCGGCCACGTAGACCCCGGCCCCCGCCCGCGTCGACAGAAGGCCCCGCGCCTGGAGCTCGGCCACCGATTCGCGAAGCGATGGTCGCGATACGCCCAGCCGTTCGGAGAGCTCGCGCTCGGGCGGCAGGCGGTCGCCGGGCCGCAGGATGCCGCACAGGATCAGCCCTTCGATCTGACGGGTGACCGCGGCGGCCAGCTTTTCGGCCTCGATCTTCTGGAACGGCATGGCAACTCCCGCAATTGGTCAAATCATATGACCGGTCGCGACCGGATGCCAGCACCGCGATGCGAAACGGCCCCCGGTGCGCGACACCGGGGGCCGTTCGGGCCGACGAATGACCCGTGTCGTCAGGTAGAGGGGGTGATGACGATCTCGACGCGGCGGTTCTGCTGGCGCCCTTCCGGGGTCAGGTTCGACGCGATGGGCTGGCTTTCGCCCCGGCCGATGGCCTGGACGCGGAAGCCGGGCACGCCCTGCTCCAACAGGACACCGGCGACCGACCGCGCGCGCCGCTCGGACAGGTCCTGGTTGTAGGCGGCCGAGCCGGAATTGTCGGCATGGCCGACGACCTGCACCGTCGTGTCGGGATATTGCAGCAGGTTGCGGCCCAGCGCGCGCAGATCGGCCTGCAGATCGCCGCGCAGCGATGCGCTGTCGGTCGCGAAGAGGATGTCCTGCGGCATCGTCACGATCAGCTGCGAGCCGGTATTGCGGATGGTGATACGATCATCGCCCAGTTGGTTGCGGAGATCCGCGGCCTGGCGGTCGAGCCGCGAGCCGATGGCCCCGCCGATCAGACCGCCCGCGACGACGCCCGCCGCGATTTCGTCGGCCCGGCTGCCATCGCCCGCGATGGCCCCGGCCGCGGCACCGATGCCTGCACCGATCAGCGCGCCGTTGCGCGTGCGGTTCGGCTCGCCCGTCGTCGCGTCGACGCAGGCAGTGAGAACGAGGATGCCGGACAGCGCGGCGGCGAGCGGGAGCTTGATGGTGGTCATATCCGTGACTTTCCAGTCTGTGATCTTTTGGTGTGCGTCGAGACAACGCATGACGCCGCGAAAGAGGTCCACGGCCCGTCGCGAAACGGAATGCCATGCGCGACGCTCCGCCGGGACATCGCGCGCGGCCCTCCGTTATGCAATGTCACCCGGATGTTGGCGCCTGCGCCCCCGCCTCGGCGCGCGCCGTCTCCCATGCCAGAAGGGTGCGCTTAACCGGCAGGCCCCAGTGATAGCCGCCCAGCCCGCCCGATTTCCGCAGCGCCCTGTGGCAGGGGATCAGCCAGCTCACCGGGTTGCGCCCGACCGCCGAGCCCACCGCGCGCACCGCCTTCGGGCTGCCGATGGCGTCCGCGATCGCGCCATAGGTGGTGACATGGCCCGAGGGGACCTGCATCAGCGCCTCCCAGACCTTGATCTGGAACGGGCCGCCGATCATGTGGAGCCGCGCCTCGCCCTCCAGCCGGAGCACGGCCTCGACCATCGGACGGATCGCCTCCGCGTCCTCCTGCAGCGTCGCGTCCGGCCAGCGACCCGCCATATCGGCGAAGGCTGCCGCGCGCCCGGTCTCGGCGGCGAGCGCCAGCCCGCAGATGCCGCGCTCCGTGGCCATCACCAGCATCTCGCCGAAGGGCCCGTCGAACCACCCGTACCGAATCGCGAGGCCCGCCCCGCCTCGCGCGTATTCGCCGGGCGACATCGCCTCCCAGCGCAAGAACAGGTCGTGGAGCCGCCCTGTCCCCGACAGGCCCGTGCCCAGCGCCGTCTCCAGAAGGCTGGTGCGGTCGCGCAGCAGCGCCTTGGCATGCCCCAGTGCCAGATACTGGGAGAACCGCTTGGGGCTGACCCCGGCCCAGTTCGAGAAGGTGCGCTGGAAATGGGCCGGGCTCATGTGCATCTCGGTGGCGAGATCCTCGAGCGCGGGCGGCGTCTCGGCCGCGTCGATTCGCTCGATCGCGCGGCGGATCAGACGGTAGTGATAGCGGTCGTCGATTGCGGGATCGGACTGGAGCATTGCGCACCTCCTCGATTGAACCCCGAACCTAAGCCGCGTCTACGCGCGCCGCGACCCGCTTCCTGCGGGTTCCGGCGCGGACGCCGCGACTTGCCCGCGACCCGCCTCCTGCGTCATACCCCGAGGCCATGGCCAAGCTCCCCCCACCCCTAGCCTATGCCGTCCAGTCCGAGATCTTCGCCCGGTTCCAAGCCGCCGAGCCCGAGCCCAAGGGCGAGCTCGAACACGTCAACGCCTACACGCTCGTCGTCGCCGTGGCGCTCTCGGCGCAGGCGACCGATGCCGGCGTGAACAAGGCGACCCGCGGCCTCTTCGCGGTGGCCGATACGCCCGGGAAGATGCTGGCGCTGGGCGAGGACGGGGTGACCGAACACATCAAGACGATCGGCCTCTTTCGCCAGAAGGCGAAGAACGTCATCAAGCTCAGCCGCATCCTCGTCGAGGAGTACGGCGGCGAGGTGCCCTGCTCGCGCGCGGCGCTCCAGTCGCTGCCCGGCGTCGGCCGAAAGACCGCCAACGTCGTGCTCAACATGTGGTGGGGCCATCCCGCCCAGGCGGTCGACACGCATATCTTCCGGGTGGGCAACCGCACGCGGATCGCGCCGGGAAAGGACGTCGACGCCGTCGAGCGCGCCGTCGAGGACAACGTCCCCGCCCCCTACCAGCATCACGCCCATCATTGGCTCATCCTGCACGGCCGTTACACCTGCCTCGCCCGCAAGCCGAAATGCCCGGCCTGCCTCATCGCCGATCTCTGCCCCTACGACGACAAGACCGAACCGCCCGGTCGGGCTTGATCCCGCGCGTCCGACACGGCAGGACGCGGCAACCTCAATCCTGTTCCTCTGGCCCGAAATACCTCGGGGGGTCCGGGGGGCGGAGCCCCCCGGCGGATCGTCCCGCGCCTGCGGGGCGATCTTCCGAAAGGCCATCTGCATGACCCAGAGCTTCGACGTGATCGGCATCGGCAACGCCATCGTGGATGTCATCTCGCCCTCGACCGACACGTTCCTCGACCAGATGGGCATCGAGAAGGGCATCATGCAGCTGATCGAGCGCGACCGCGCGGAACTCCTCTACGCTTCGATGTCCGAACGGGTCGAGGCGCCGGGCGGCTCGGTCGCCAACACGCTGGCCGGGATCGGCGCGATGGGCCTGACGACCGCCTTCATCGGCAAGGTGAAGGACGACGCGCTCGGCCGGTTCTACGCCCAGACGATGGAGGCGTCCGGCACGGCATTTCCGCATCCACCGCAGCAGGTCGATCTGCCGACCTCGCGGTCGATGATCTTCGTGTCGCCGGATGGCGAGCGGTCGATGAACACCTATCTCGGCGCAGGCGCGGACATCGCCTCGTCGGACGTACCGGAGGTGTTCGGCGGCGGCGGGATCCTGTTTCTCGAAGGCTATCTCTTCGACAAGGACGAGGGGAAGACCGCCTTCTCCGAGGCTGCGACACGCATGAAGGCCGCGGGTGGCCGCTCTGCCATCACCATCTCCGACCCGTTCTGCGCCGAGCGGCACCGCGCCGACTTCCAGCGCCTGATCGCCGAGGACATGGATGTGGCCATCGGCAACGCCGCCGAATGGACCACCCTCTACGAGACCGACGATCTCGACCGCGCGATCGGCATGGCCGCCGAGGTCTGCGAGATCGTCGCCTGCACCCGCTCGGGCGAAGATGTCTGGATTCGCTCGGGCGATACCCGCGTCACTGCGCCGGTCACGCCTGCGACCGTGGTGGACGCCACCGGCGCGGGCGACCAGTTCGCCGCCGGGTTCCTCTACGGTCTGGCCTCGGGGCGCGACCTGGAGACGGCGGCGCGCATGGGCGTGGTCTGCGCCCGCGAGGTGATCGGCCATATCGGCCCGCGTCCCATGGTCGACGTGATGGACCTGTTCCGTCACGAAGGGCTCGTCTGACCCTGCGGGATCGCTGCCTGGACTGCGGCCACGAACCGACGTGACAGCACGGACGCGCCATCCGGGACCCGTCCTCGTCTAGCGCAGCCACGGCCACGGCCCGGATCGCTGCGGCGCCCCATCCGCCGGACCGGGGTGGCCCCCGCACCGTCACCCGGCTAGCGTCCCCCCAAACCCCCAGGGAGGCCCTTCATGCATATCCTCGTCACCGGCGCTGCTGGAATGATCGGTCGCAAGCTGACCGAGGCCCTGATCGCACGCGGGACCCTGCAGGGTCAGCCGATCACCGCGCTGACACTTGTCGACGTGGTCGCGCCGACGCTTCCGGTCGGAACGCCGGGGGCGGCCCTGGCGGTCGATTTGGCCGATCCGGCGGCCGGACCGGCCCTGATCGAGTCCCGCCCCGACGTGATCTTCCACCTCGCGGCGATCGTCTCGGGCGAGGCGGAAGCGAAGACGTCCATGGGATACGCGGTCAATCTCGGCGGTACCGTCGCGCTGTGCGACGCCATCGTGGCGCAGTCCGACTACTGCCCGCGCTTCGTCTTCACCTCGTCCATCGCCGTCTTCGGCACGCCGCTGCCCGACGTGATCGACGACGCGTTCCAGCCCCGCCCGCTGACCAGCTACGGCACGCAGAAGCTGATGGGCGAGATGCTGATCGACGATCTCAGCCGCAAGGGCCTGATGGACGGGATCTCGCTCCGGTTCCCGACGATCTGCATCCGGCCCGGCAAGCCCAACGCCGCCGCCTCCGGGTTCTATTCGTCGATCCTGCGCGAGCCGCTGATCGGACAGGAGGCGGTGCTTCCGGTGCCGGACACGACGCGCCACTGGTTCGCGTCGCCCCGTGCGGCGGTCGGGTTCCTGCTCCATGCCGCCGAAATGGACCTTGCGCCGATGGGCCAGTCGCGGGCGTTGAACCTGCCGGGCGTCGATGCGACCGTCGCCGACGAGATCGCGGCGCTCGAACGGGTGGCCGGACCGAAGGCCACCGCGCTGATCCGCCATGTGCCTGACGAGACTGTCGCGACCATCGTCGGCAACTGGCCCCGCGCCTTCGATCCAGAACGCGCCCGGTCCCTGGGGTTCGAGGCCGAGCCCGATATGGACACGATCATCCGTGCGCATGTCGAGGATGAGCTGGACGGGACCATCCCGGTCTCGAACGGCTAGGCGGCGGGACGCAGACACCGATCCCCGGCCCCGCGAGAGACGCAGGCGACATGATGGACCGGGTCGCCCCTTCGAGAGCCGGATTGCATATTTCTACGAGCAAAGACGACAGGCACTCCGTCGCCCGGCCGCCGGGAGGGATACCGGGTGCCCGGCGACGGAGGCGTCTTCGCTCGAGGTCATCGGCATGCCTGCCTGTACCGCCCGCCCAGCTTCACCCGGCGAATCGCAATTGATGATTAACGGCCGCGTCTTTGCGCCCAACCAGGCGGACGGACGGGTTCAGCCGAGGGCGACGTCGAGGCCGTCGAATCCCCGGAACCGGACGCGGGACGATCGCCTGCAATTCGTGACGCGGTAATCCGGGTGCCGCGCGAGGAACCGCTCAAGCGCGATCCGCCCCTCCATCCGAGCCAATGTCAGCCCGACGCAGACATGCGGCCCGGCGGCGAAGGCGAGGTGGCGGGGCGGGCCGGGATCGGGCGCGATGCGGTCGGGGTTGGCGAAGACCGCCGCGTCGCGATTGGCCGCCCCGATGCAGAGATGCACATCCGTCCCGACGGGCAGCTCGACCCCGTGTAGCGTGACCGGCGCCGTCGTCTGGCGATTGCCGAACTGGTTGGGGCTTTCGAGGCGCAACGTCTCCTCGATCAAAGCCGCAACGGGGTAGGTTCGTGCCGCGCGGTCCCGGTCGAGCAGCCAGAGCGCGTTGCCGATCAGGTTCGTCGTCGTCTCGTGGCCCGCGTTCAGGATGAAGATGCAGTTGTGCAGGAGCTCCGTCTCGGACAGGTCACCGCCCTCGATTAACCGGGTCAGCACATCCGTCTCGGGGTCGCCCGGGGCCGCCCGACGCCGGGCCACGAGTTGGCGGAGGTAGGCCTCGAAGGCCACGACGGCCTCCTCCCCCCCGCGCAGTTGCTCCGCCGTCAGCGCCGGTTCCAGCGCGCCGAGGATCGCCAGCGACCACCCCCGCAGCGGCCCACGTTCGTCGCGCGGCACGTCGAGGAGGTCGCCGATCACCTCGACCGGGATCGCGGCCGCGAAGCCCTCGATCGCACAGCCGCCCGCGAACCGGTCCAACAGCCCGTCCACCAGCGCCTCGAGGCGGGGCCGCAGCCCCTCGAGCGCGCGCGGGGTCAACGCGCCGGTCAACACGCGGCGGACGCGCGTGTGCAGGGGCGGGTCGTTGAAGACGAGCGAGGTCGTGTGGTGCCGGAAGAGCGGCCCGTCGCCGTATTTCGGCGCGAAGACCTCGCGCTTGTCGCTGCGATAGGTCGCGGTGTTCTTGTAGATCGCGGTCAGGTCGGCGTGCCGGCCCACCAGCACCGACCCGTCGGGCTGCCGCACCGCGCCCGCTTCGCGAAGGGCCGCGTAATGCGGCCAGGGGTCGTCGTGGAAGCCCGCGGGCAGGTCGGTCAGGATCATGGCCGCGACCCTAGCGCCCTGCCGCCCGCATCACCAATGGGGCGGACGCTCGTCGCCCAGCACGACACCACCTTCGCCGCCCTCCGGCGCCTGCCGTTCGACGAGGCGCGCGACCTTGCGCTCCAATGCGTCGATCTCGCCCGCCTGGCGCGCGACCACGTCCGACAGGTCCTCGACCGCGCGGGTCAAGTGGGCGATGCGTTCTTCCAGGTCCTGCATGGAACGGCCTCTGCGGGTTGCGGCACGGGTGGGCGGGTCGTAGACGGTCGCGCGACGGACAGGAACCCGACCCATGGCCAAGATCAAGAAAACGCCCCGCCCCAAGGCCGCCCCGCCCAAGGGCTTCCGCGACTATTTCGGCGCGGACGTCACCGAGCGCAAGGCGATGCTGGACCGGATCGCCGAGGTCTATCACCGCTACGGGTTCGATCCGTTGGAATCCTCGGCGGTCGAGACGGTCGAGGCGCTGGGCAAGTTCCTTCCGGACGTGGATCGCCCCAACGAGGGCGTCTTCGCGTGGCAGGAGGGTGAGGAGAGCGACAAGCCCGGCGACTGGCTGGCGCTCCGCTACGACCTGACGGCACCCCTGGCCCGCGTCTATGCCGAGAACCGCAACGACCTGCCCACGCCCTATCGCCGCTACGCGATGGGCCCCGTCTGGCGCAACGAGAAGCCGGGCCCGGGACGGTTCCGGCAGTTCTATCAATGCGATGCGGATACGGTGGGGTCGGCGAGCGTGGCGGCGGATGCGGAAATTTGCGCGATGCTTGGGGACGCTCTGGAAAGCGTGGGAATCTCGGGCGACGACTACGTGATCCAGCTCAATGACCGCCGATTACTAGACGCGATCCTCGACATCGCGGAGGTTGCGGATGATCCCTCGACGCGTGGAATCGTGCTCCGCGCAATCGATAAGCTTGACCGCCTGCAGCCGCATGGCGTCCGTCAATTGCTGGGTGAAGGCAGGGAGGACAAGAGTGGCGACGTCACCGTAGGTGCGGGCCTCACCCAGTTGCAGATCGACAAGGTCATGGAATTCGTCTTGACCGATGATCGCGTCAATGACCGGCTCGCACGCCGGGCGGCGCGCGCACGCGACGAGGGCGACACCGAGGAAGAGAGCCGTCTCCATTCCGCACGAGACTCCACCCACGAAGCCACGCGACAAAACTGGCCCGCGAAGGGCTCCGGGCGCCGTCTATGGAATGCGGAGGTCCTGGACTACCTCGGCGAACTGATGAAACCGCACGACAAGGGCTGGGCTGCCGTCGAGGCCTTGCGTCAGATCGTGTCTCTTCTTACCGAGACGGGCCGGAACGACCACCGGTTGCGGATTGCTCCCTCCGTCGTGCGCGGCCTCGGCTACTACACCGGTCCTGTCTACGAGGCCGAGCTTACCTTCGAGATCACCGACGAGAAGGGTCACCCGCGGCAGTTCGGCTCCGTCGCGGGTGGCGGACGCTACGACGACCTCGTGACGCGCTTCACCGGCCAGCAGGTGCCTGCCACCGGCGTCAGCATCGGCGTCGACCGGTTGCTCGCCGCGCTCCGCATGAAGCGCGACGCCGCGCCCCCGACCGGCGGCCCCGTCGTCGTCACGGTCATGGATCGCGACCGGATGGCCGACTACCAGTCCATCGTCGCCACCCTGCGGCAGGCCGGCATCCGGGCCGAGGTCTATCTCGGGAACCCCAAGAACTTCGGCAATCAGCTCAAATATGCCGACAAGCGGGGCGCCCCCGCAGCGATCATCCAGGGTTCGGAGGAGGCCGCAGAAGGCAAGGTGCAGGTCAAGGACCTGATCCTCGGTGCCAAGCTTGCCGAGGGCGCATCGGTCGAGGAATGGAAGGACCATCCCTCTCAGACCAAGGTCGCGACCGGCGCCGAACTGCTCGGGGAAATTGCCCGCATCTACCGCCTCCACGGCCTGCCTCTCCCCGAGGGTTTCGACCCGGACGCCCCATGATCACCGCCGCCGACCGCGCCCGCGCCGCCGACCTGCTCGCGACCTTCGCCGCGACCGGGGCGCAGCCGGTCGAGACCTCGATCCTGCAACCGGCGGGGACGCTGCTGGACCTCTACGGCGAGGATATCCGCGCGCGTGCCTTCGTCACGCAGGACCCGCTGCGCGGCGAGACGATGCTGCGCCCGGATTTCACGGTGCCCGTCGTGCAGTCCCACATGGCCCATGGGGCCGAGCCCGCGCGCTATTGCTACGCGGGCGAGGTCTTCCGGCGGCAGGAGGCCGACGAGGGCCGTCCCCGCGAGTATCTCCAGGTCGGCTACGAGGTGTTCGACCGCACCGATCCCGCAGCCGCGGATGCCGAGGTGTTCGACCTGATCGCCATGGCGCTTGGCCCCTGGGCGCCTGCCCCCGCTCTCGGCGATCTTGGGCTCGTGATCGCGGCGGTCGAGGGCCTGACGACGACCGACCGCCGCCGCGCCGCGCTCCGTCGGCATGTCTGGCGTCCGCGCCGCTTTCGCCGTCTGATGGACCGGTTCACCGGGCGTGCCGCCCCCACACCCGCCCGTGCGACCCTGCTGGCACGCCTCGCCGCCGAGGCACCCGACGCCATCGTCGCCGAGGCCGGTCCCGCCATCGGTCTGCGGGAGACACCCGAGATCGCGGCGCGCCTTGCCGCGCTGGCCGAGGATGCGGCGACCGCGCCGCTGCCGGGCCCCGAGGCCGATGCGATCGACGCGCTTCTGATGCTGGACGCGCCGCTCTCCGAGGCCGTTTCCCGCATCCGCGATCTCGCCGTGGACCTGCCGGCGCTGGACCCGGCCGCCGACCGGCTGGAGGCGCGGGCCGACGCATTGGCCGCGCGCGGCCACGACCCGGCCCGCCTGCCCTTCGCACCGGCGCGGGGACGCACGGCGATGGAGTATTACGACGGCTTCACCTTCACCTTCATGCGCGGCGGGCGCACGGTCGCCACCGGCGGTCGATACGACGCGCTGACCGCGATCCTGGGCGAGGGCCGTTCGATCCCCGCGGTGGGCGGCGTCATCCGCCCCGGCCTTCTGGAGGACGCGCCATGATCCGGCTCGGTATTCCGTCCAAGGGTCGCCTGATGGAGAAGACCTTCGACTGGTTCGGCGCGCGCGGCCTGACCCTCACCCGCACCGGATCGGACCGCGAATACGCGGGCGCGGTCGCGGGCGCCGAGATCGCGCTGGTGCTCCTTTCGGCGGGCGAAGTCCCGCGCGAGCTGGCCGCCGGGCGCATCCACCTGGGCGTCACCGGCAGCGATCTCGTGCGCGAGAAGATGGTCGGTTGGGCCGACCGCGTCGAGCCGCTGGCCCCGATGGGGTTCGGCCACGCCGACCTGATCCTCGCCGTCCCGAAGGTCTGGGTCGATTGCGACACGCCCGACGATCTGGACGCGGTCGCCGCCCAGTTCCGCGCCACCCATGGCCACAGGCTGAGGATCGCAACCAAGTATCACCGTCTGGTGCGCGAGTACCTGACCGAGCACGGCGTCGCCGATTACGCGCTCGTCGACAGCCAGGGCGCGACCGAGGGCACGGTGCTGAACGGCACCGCCGAAGCCATCGCCGACATCACCTCGACCGGCGAGACGCTGCGGGCGAACCACCTCAAGGTGCTCGACGGCGGCCCGATCCACGCGAGCCAGGCGACGCTCTTCCGCTCCCGCGTCGCCGACTGGTCCGAGGCCGAACGGTCCGAACTGGACCGGCTGCGGCCGATCCTCGCACAGGGCTAGGGCGACGCCTCAGAAGCCAGGCAGGGTCGGCACGCGCCCGATGATCATTAGGTTGTTGGCAGGCATGGCGATCCGCTCGACTTCGAGCCCCATCGCCACCAGCACGGTCTCGACCACCTCGACCTCCTTGAAACCGATGGCGCTGTCCTGCGCGCGCAGGCTCGCGTCGAAGGTCAGATCGCCGGGCGAGGTCGCGACCCCGCCCCGGAGAAACGGGCCGTAGATCGCCAGGAGGCCGCCGGGCGACAGGACGCGCACGGCCTCGTCGAGGAGTACCGACATCTCGGCATCCGAGATGAGATGCAGCAGGTTCACCACCATCACCGCCTCGGCCGTGCCCTCCAGCGACCAGCCCGGCGTGCAGGCGTCGACATCGCCCGCCGGTGCGACATTGGAGAGGCCCCGGCAGCGGGCGTCGATGGCCGCGCGCCGTTCGGGATCGGGTTCGGTCGGATGAAAGGACAGGTCGGGCCGATGCGCGGCCAGCGCGGCGATGTGTTGCCCCGTGCCCGAGGCCAGTTCCAGTACGTCGCCCTGCCGGGGCAGGCGCGGCAGCAGCGCCTCGAGGATCGCCTCGCGGTTCCGGTCCGCCGACGGCGCGTGCAAAAGACCCGAACCGTCGACCGCGCCGGCCGTGTCGGGCAGGTCAAGGCGGCGGATCATGCTGTCATCCGCAGGAAGCGACGCGGATCGAGGGCGGCGACGGTCTCGGCCCCAAGTTCCGAGCCGCGGCCGGCGATCCGATCGGCCAGCAGACGCGCGGCGGCGGGCGCGGTCTGGAAGCCGTAGCCCCCCTGTCCCGCGCTCCACCAGAAGCCGTCCAGCTCCGACGGGCCGATCGCCAGCAGGCGGTCGAGGGTGAAGGTCCGCAAGCCCGCCCAGGTCGCGATGGGGCGCGTCACCTCCTCCTTCACGGCTTCCTGATAGCGGGCCAGCCCCTCGGCCAGCACCATGTCGTCGGCGAAGGCGTCGAGCGGCTCGGACGGGTCCTCTTCGGCGGGGGACACGATCCACGCGCCCGCATCGGGCTTGGCGTACCAGCTCTCGCCCGCGCCCATCAGCATCGGCCAGCCGCGGACATCGTGACCACCTGGGGCCTTGAGCCGGGCCATCGACCGGCGAAGGGGCGTCAGACCGAGCGGGGTGGCACCCGCCATCCGCGCCACCGCATCGGCCCAGGGCCCCGCCGCGTTCACGAGCGTCCGGGCCTCGTGGGTCTCGGCCCCGGCCCGCACCTGCCAACCGCCGGCCATGCGCGCGATGCCATCGACCCGCGCGCCAGTCAGAACGGCGCCGCCGCCGGCGCGGACCGCGCGGGCGCCCGCCTGCAGCATCGCGTCGGTGTCGAGGTCCATCGCATCCGGCTCGAAGGCGGCACGGGTCACCGCGTCCGACAGGATCGGGACCCGCGTCCGGGCATCGGCGACGGGCATCTCGGCGATGGACATGGCCTGGAGATCGGCCTCGAATGCGGCGTCTTCGCCCTCGACCGCCACGAGAAGAAAGCCGCGCGCGCTGAGATGGCCGGCCGCCGCGTGATCGGCGCGCGACGCCCGGTTGAGCGCGATCACGGCGGGCTTGCCGTAGCTTTCCTCGAACAGCGCCGCCGACCGCCCGGAGGCATGATGCCCGATTGCGGCTTCCGCTTCGAGGACGAGCACGCGCCCCAGCCCCGCCAGCGCCTGCCCCGCGGCCAGCCCGGCAATGCCACCGCCGATGATCAGAAAATCGTACATGGTCCGGAACCTGTCACGGGACGCGGGGCATGGCAAAGGGCTAGGCGCAGGCGGTCGCTCCGACGCGCCTCATGCCTCCTCGAGGCGATCCGTGGCGGGGGCGGGCGCGCGCGACAGGGCGGTGATGCGGTCGCGCAGGGCGTCGTCCATTTCGAACGCCGCCGCCGCGAGCGAGGGGGCCAGTTGTTCGGGCGACCGCGCGCTGACGATCGGCGCCGTGACGCCTGGCTGGCCCATCGCCCACGCCACGGCGAGCGTCGCGGAATCGACGCCGCGTTCGCGGGCCAGCGCGCCGAGGGCCGTCGCCGTCTCGTGCATCCAGTCCTGTCCGTAACGTGCGGCGTATCGCTCGTCGCTGCGGATGCGCCCCTCGCCGCCATCGGCGTATTTTCCAGTCAGAAGCCCGCCTCCCAGCGGCGAATAGGGCGCGACCGCGATCCCCTGATCCAGCGCCATCGGCAGGAGCTCGACCTCCGCCTGCCGCTTCACGAGGTTGTACATCGGTTGCATGATCGCGATGCGGGTGCCCAGCGCGGCGGCGACACCCTGCGCCTTCATCACCTGCCACGCGGCATAGTTGCTGACCCCGAGATGACGCACGGTACCGTCCGATTGCAGGCGGGCAAGCGTCTCGAACGTCTCCTCCAGCGGCGTGCCGCCATCCCAGCGGTGCATGTAAAGGATGTCGATCACGTCAAGGCCCAGCCGCCTGCGGCTTTCGTCGAGCGAGTCGAGGATGTTCTGCCGCGACGCGCCGCCCCCGTATGCCGCCTTGGTGGCGACGACGACGCGGTCGCGCTCGGGTCCGACCATGGCGCCCAGCATCGTCTCGGACGCGCCCCCGGTATAGACATGGGCGGTGTCGAAGAAGTTGACCCCGGCGGCGCGGCAGTCGTCGTACATGGCCCGACTGGCGGGCTCGTCGGCCGTGCCGCCGAATTGCATGGTGCCGAAGCACAGGGACGAGATCGGGGTGCCGTCGAGGCTGGTGAGGTCGGTCATATGCGAGTGTTTCCCGAAACCGGCGGATTTGCGAGCCGCGATTTCAGATCTTCGCCCACGCCGGTGTTCGAGATCGGGGCGCGTGGTGGTCCAGCGCCCGCGTGACGACGGGACGCGATCTGACTAGGCTTTCGCCGATCTGGGCGACGGCATGCGAACTCGCCCCATCACCGGCCCGCGGCGGAGGACGACATGGCCCACAGCTTCGACCCGCCCGACATATGGGCGCCCTTCGGCGCGTTCTCGCAATCCGTCATCGTCGGGACTGGGCAGACGGTCCTGCTGAAGGGACAGGTGGCGCTCGATGCCTCCGGGCAGATCGTTGGCGAAGGCGATATGGAAATGCAGGTCCGGCAGGTCCTGCGGAACCTCGCCGATACTCTCGCGCCGATGGGTGGCCGGATGTCGGATATCGTCGCGCTGAACCAGTTCACGACCGACATCGCCGCGTTCATGGCCTGCAGCGAGGTCCGGAAGCAGGTCTTCTCGCCGCCCTATCCCGTCACGACGACGCTCGAGGTGGCCGCGCTCTACGATCCGCGCCTCCTCGTCGAGATCAACGGCACGGCCGAAATCCCCACGTCCCGCTTCACGATGCCGGACACCGCGCGCGCCCTCCACGGCTGACGCCCCCCGAACGCAAGACGCCCGGCGGAGAACCCGCCGGGCGCCTTGTCCGGATCGAGACCGGATCAGTTCGGGATATCGCCCTCGATGCCCTCGACGTAGAAGTCCATCGTCGCCAGCGCGCCGTCATCTGCCACTTCGCCATCAGCGAGGAAGACCGAGCCGTCCTGCTTGGTGATCGGGCCGGTGAAGGGATGATAGCTGCCGTCGGTGATGGCGGCGATCATGGCTTCGGCCTCGGCCTTGACCTCGGCGGGCACCTCGGCGGTGATCTCGCCGATCACGACCTCGCCCTCGGGCATGCCGCCCCAGGATGCCGTCTGCTCGTAGGTGCCGTCGATCAGCTCGCCCACACGCTTGATGTAGTAGGGCGACCAGTCGTCGATGATCGACGCGATCCGGGGGCTCGGCTTGAAGGCCGCCATGTCGGAGGCCTGACCGAAGGTGAACACGCGGCCACCGTTCTCGTTGGCCTCCTGTGCGGCCGCCTGCGGCGCGGTCGAATCGGTGTGCTGCAGGATGACGTCGACACCCTGGTCGATCATGGCGCGGGCGGCATCGGCCTCCTTGGCGGGGTCGAACCAGGTATAGGCCCAAGTCACGACCATCTCGACATCCGGATTCACCTTCTGCGCATGCAGGAAGGACGAGTTGATGCCCTGGATGACCTCGGGGATCGGGAAGGACGCGATGTAGCCGATCTTGTTGGTCTCGGTCATGTGGCCCGCGATGGTGCCGATCACGGCCCGGCCCTCGTAGAAGCGCGCGTCATAGGTCGAGACATTCGGATGCTCGCGCTTGTAGCCGGTCGCATGCTCGAACTTCACGTCCGGGAACTTGGCGGCGACCGCGTTGGTCGGGTCCATGTAACCGAACGACGTGGTGAAGATGATGTCGGCCCCGCCCAATGCCATCTGGGTGATGACCCGTTCGGCATCGGCGCCCTCGGGTACGCTTTCCTGGAAGACGGTCTCGACTTGGTCGCCGAACTCCTCTTCGACGGCAAGACGACCCTGGTCGTGCTGGTAGGTCCAGCCGCCATCGCCGATCGGCCCGACATAGACGAAGCCGACCTTGACCGGATCGTCCTGGGCAAAGGCCGCGCCGGTCAGCGCAAGGCTCATCGCGCCTGCAAGCAGGGTGGTGAATTTCATCGGTATCTCCCCAGTGGTGGCGCGTCCTCTTCAGCGGGACGCGTGGAATGGCTTGCCCAGGTCGGCGGGCGCATCCCCGCCCCTCCCGGCACGGAGCGAAATAAGCACGAGCACGAGGATGGTGACAAGGTAGGGCGCCGCCGACAGAAGCTCGACGGGGATGCGCGCGCCGGCCGTCTGAAGGTTAAGCTGCAACACCGTGATGCCGCCGAACAAATAGGCACCGATCAGAACGCGCGGAGCCCGCCAGGACGCGAAGACCACGATGGCGAGCGCGATCCAGCCCGCGCCGGCGGTCATGCCTTCGGTCCATTGTGGCACGCGCACGAGGCTCAGATACGCGCCGCCGAGGCCCGCGCAGGCGCCCCCGAATGCGATGGCCGCCAGGCGCACGAAGCGGACGGAATAGCCCAGCGCATGCGCCGCCTCGTGGCTTTCGCCCACCGCCCGCAGGATCAGGCCTGCGCGGGTGAACCGAAGGAACGCCCAGACCGCGACGACGAGTGCCACGCTCAGGTAGACGATCGGGTCGTGCCCGAAGAGGACGCGCCCGACGAACGGCAGGTTGCTCAGGGGGCCGAGGTCGATGCGGCCCAGCGAGTTGGCCTTGATGCCGACATATCCCTGTCCCAGCAGGCTCGACAGCCCCAGACCGAACAGCGTCAGCGCAAGGCCGGTCGCGACCTGGTTCGAGAGGAGCACCTGCGTCAGGAACCCGAAGAGGAGCGCCATCACCGCGCCCGCGATGGCCGCCATGATGAACCCGAGCCAGGGCGAGCCGGTTTCGATCGCCGCGATGAAGCCGCAGACCGCGCCCATGATCATCATTCCCTCGACCCCGAGGTTCAGGACGCCCGATTTCTCCACCACCATCTCGCCGAGGGCGGCCAGCAGGATCGGGGTCGCGGCCACCATCAGGGACGCGATCAGAAGCGTGGGGGAGATCGAGGAGAGGTCCATCAGGCGCCTCCGTGCCACGTCAGGAGGCAATGGGTGCACACCACCGCGAACCCCACGGCGACACCCTGCACCATCCGCCCGAGCATCCGCCGGTCGGGACGGTGCGCGGCGAGCCAGGTCCGGACGCGGGGCGCGATCAGTGCCAGCGACGCCAGCGACGCCACCACCGCGACATGGGCCGCGACGAATGCAATGCCTGCGCCCGCCAAGGGTCCGTGGATCATCAGCGGGATCATTCCGCCCATCGCCAGCCCCATCAGGGGCGCCATTCGTGCGTGGTTCATGTCGTCACCCCGGACCCGATCCGCACCCGGAAGTTCGCCAGCACGTCCACGGCCAAAAGGAAGAACAGCAGCATTCCCTGGAACGCCGAGATCGCGGCGGCCGGAAGCCCGAGATTGGTCGCAGCGTTGTCGCCGCCCACATAGGTGAGCGCCATCAAAAGACCCGCGGCCACGATCCCCAAGGGGTTCAGCCGCCCGAGGAAGGCCACGATGATCGCCGTGAAGCCGTACCCGCTCGCGAAATCGATGGAGATCTGGCCCGCGGGACCCGTCACCTCGAAGAGCCCGGCGAGACCCGCGAGAAGGCCCGAGAGGCCGAAGCAGATCAGGACCAGCCGCCCCGGATCGACCCCCGCGAAGCGCGCCGCGCGGGGCGCGGCCCCGGTCAGCCGGATCTGGAACCCCAGAAGGTGCCGCGTCAGCATGATATAGGCGAAGATGACCGCGATCAGAGCGGCCACGACGCCCCAATGCGCGCCCGTCCCCGCGATCAGTTCGGGGTTCGCCGCCGCCGCCCATTGGCCGAGGTTGCGCGAGCCCGGGAAGCCCACGGCATCCGGGTTGCGCAGCCACGAGACTGCCGCCGAGGCCAGAAGGTTCTCGGCCACGTAGACCAGCATCAGCGACACAAGGATTTCGTTCGTCCCGAGCTTGACCCTCAGCAGCGCCGGGATCATCGCCCAAGCAAGACCGCCCAGCGCCCCGCAGACCACCATCAACGGAAAGATCAGCCAGCTGTCGGAGGGGTAGAACGCGAGCCCGGCGGCGGCGCCGCAGATCGCGCCGACGATGTATTGCCCCTCGGCGCCGATGTTCCAGACGCCCGCCCTGAAGCCCAGGGCGAGGCCCACCGCGATCAGGATAAGCGGCCCGGCCTTCACGAGAAGTTGGCCCCGGAAATACCACGCGAACTCGCCTAAGACCGGATCCCAGAAGATCGTGCGGATCGCCTCGATCGGGTCCTCGCCGAGGAAGGCGAACATCAGCCCGCCCGCGATCATCGTCAGCGCGACGGCGAGGATCGGGGCGGCGGCGCCCCAGACGCGCGAAGGCGTCGGCCGACGTTCGAGATGGATCATGTCGGCACCCGCTCAGGCATGGGCCACCTCGAGGTCATGCGCACCGCCCAGCATCAGGCCGATCCGCTCCATCGTCAGCTCCGAGGTCGGGGCCGAAGCCCCGAGGCGCCCTTCGTTGAGTGCGGCGAACCGGTCCGAAATCTCCAGCAGTTCCTCGAGGTCCTGGCTGATGACGATCACGCCCGCGCCGCCCGCCGCGAGGTCCAGCAGCGCCTGTCGGATGGCGGCGGCGGCACTGGCATCGACGCCCCAGGTCGGCTGGTTGACGACAAGGACGCGCGGGTCCTGCAGGACCTCCCGCCCGATCACGAATTTCTGCAGGTTGCCGCCCGACAGCGCGCGCGCCGCGACATGGACGCCCGGCGTCCGCACGTCGAAACGCTCGACGATCCGCGCCGCGAAATCCCGCGCGCCGCCCCAATCAAGGAACCCGCGATTGAGCATCCCCTGCCGGCCCGCACCGGTCAGGGCGGCGTTCTCGGTCAGAGTCATGTCGGGTGCAGCCGCATGGCCCAGCCGTTCCTCGGGCGCAGTCAGAAGACCCGCGGCCCGTCGTGCGTTCGGCCCCGCGCGCGACAGGTCGACACCGTCCAGCACGACGGTGTTCTCCGCCGTCAACCGCTCGCCCGAGAGCGCGCCAAGAAGCTCGTCCTGCCCGTTTCCGGCGACGCCGCCGATGCCCAGCACCTCGCCCGCGCGAAGCGTCACCGCCACGTCCCGCAGTGGCGTCCCGAACTGCGAGGCCGGCGGCAGCGTCAGGCCCTTGACCTGCAACAGATCCACGCCCGGCGCAGCACCACCCGCCTTCGGGGCCGTCAGCGCCGCGCCGACCATCCGCTCGGCCAGTTCGGCCGCCGAGGCGGCGCGCGGGTCGCATTCACCCACCACCTTGCCGCCCCGCAGGATCGTCGCCGCATCGCAGAGCGCGCGGATCTCCTCGAGCTTGTGGGAGATATAGAGGATCGCCGTCCCCTCGGCCGAAAGGGTGCGCAGCGTGGCGAACAGGATCTCGACCTCCTGCGGGGTCAGCACGCTGGTCGGCTCGTCCATGATCAGAAGGCGCGGATCCTGCAAAAGGCAGCGCACGATCTCGACCCGCTGTCGCTCGCCCGCCGAAAGATCGCCCACGCGCCGCCCCGGATCGAGCGGCAGGCCATAGGATTCCGAGACATCGCGGATGCGGCGGGCCAGATCGCGCGGCTTCGGCGGGTCTTCCATCCCGAGGGCGACGTTCTCGGCCACCGACAGCGCCTCGAACAGGCTGAAGTGCTGGAATACCATCGCCACGCCGGCGGCGCGCGCAGATTTCGGATCCGGCGGGTTGTAGGCCGCGCCGCCCAACCGCATGGTGCCGGCATCGGGCTTGACCAGCCCGTAGATCGTCTTGACCAGTGTCGACTTGCCCGCGCCGTTCTCACCCAAGAGCGCGTGGACGCCGCCCTCGGCGATGGCGAACGACACGTCGTCGTTGGCCACCACGCCGGGATAGGCCTTGGTCAGGCCGTCGAGTTCCAGAAGCGCCGTCAATCCATCGTCCCCACCGGCACCTCTGCGGGTGCGTCCCGCGAGAGTAGGGCCGCGGCGACGCCGACGGCAATCCCCTGCGGGTGCTCGCCCAGCCGTCGGTCACCAATCGGGCAGTCGATCCGGTCGATCGCCCGTTCCGCGTGCCCCAGCGCGATCAGCCGCGCCCTGAACCGCGCGCGCTTGGTCGCCGAGCCGATCACGCCGCAACTGGCGAAGCCCCGGCGGAGCGCCGCGTGGCAGAGGGCGAGGTCGATCTCGTGGCTGTAGGTCAGGATGATATGGTCGGCATCGCGCGGCGCGTGGGCCATCGCGGCGGGCATGTCGCGCGCGACCAGCCGGTCCACGCCCTCGGGGATCGCGGGGAAGCGGCCGGGCGCGTCGTCGACCCAGACCACCGGCCGGAGCGGCGCAAGGATCGCGACCAGCGCCGCGCCCACATGGCCCGCCCCCCAGACCCAAACGGGGCGTCCGGGCGCGGGCGCCTCCTCGCGGAGCCAGCCGTCATGGAAGCCGGGGCGGCGCGGATCGGGGCGGTCGCCCTCGATCCGACGCGCCCAAGGGAGGTCCGGCACGGTCTCCAAACGCTCGACCACAAGCGTCACCGCCCCGCCGCAACACTGCCCCAGCGCGGGACCGAGCGGGACGCGTTCGACCTGCGCGGCACCCGACCGCAGCACCGCTCGCGCCACCGCCAGCGCGCGCCACTCCAATGCGCCGCCGCCGATCGTGCCGTCGAACCCGTCGGTCCAGACCAGCATCTCGGTGCCCGCACCGCGCGGAACCGAGCCCCGCGCCTCGGCCACGACGACCCGCGCGACCGGGCCATGCGCGTCCAACGCCCGCCGCAGCCGCGCGGGATCGAGCGTCACGAGACGGCCCGGACGGCGCCCAGCACACGCTCCGCCGTCGCGGGCGCATTAAGGTCGGGATAGACCGACCCGCAGGCCGCGACCGCATCCGAAAGTGCCATCAGCACGCTGATCCCGTGCATGAACGGCGGCTCGCCCACGGCCTTCGAGCGGTAGATCGTGTCCTCGCGGTTCGGCGCGTCCCAGAGCTCGACGTTGAAGATCTCGGGCGCGTCCGAGGCGCAGGGGATCTTGTAGGTCGACGGCGCATGCGTCCTCAGGCGACCGCGATCGTCCCAGACAAGCTCCTCGGTGGTCAGCCAGCCCGCGCCCTGGATGAAGCCGCCCTCGATCTGGCCCAGGTCCAGCGCGGGGTTCAGCGAGGCGCCCGCGTCGTGCAGGATGTCGGTCCTGAGGATGCGGTTCTCGCCCGTCAGCGTGTCGATGACGACCTCCGAGCAGGCCGCGCCATAGGCGAAGTAAAAAAACGGCCGCCCCTGCCCCGCCGCCCGGTCCCAGGTGATTTCTGGCGTGGCATAGAAGCCCGTGGACGACAGCGAGACGCGCGCCGCATAAACTTTCGCCGCGGCCTCCTCAAAGCCGTATTCGGCGCCGCCCACCGTGACCCGATCGCCCGCGAACACGACATCGCCCGGCGTCGCCTGATGCTCGGCGGCCAGCGCCTCGGCCATGCGGTCGCGGATCGTATCGCAGGCGGCCTTGACCGCCATCCCGTTCAGGTCCGCCCCCGACGATGCCGCCGTGGCCGAGGTGTTCGGCACCTTGCCGGTATCCGTCGCCGTCACCTTCACCCGCGCGGGGTCGCATCCGAACCGGTCCGCGGCGACCTGTGCCACCTTGGAATGGAGGCCCTGCCCCATTTCGGTGCCGCCATGGTTCAGATGGATCGAGCCGTCGGCATAGACATGCACCAGCGCGCCCGCCTGGTTGAGATGCGTCAGGGTGAACGAGATCCCGAACTTCACCGGCGTCAGCGCGATGCCGCGCTTGAGGACCGGGTTCGCCTCGTTCCAATCCGCCACCCGTGCCCGGCGGGTCTCGTAGTCGCAGGTCTCCGCCAGGCGGTCCACGAGCCCGTTCAGGCAAAAATCCGACACCTCCTGCCCATAATGCGTGCGGCCTGTCTTCCTCTGGCCCGAAATACCTCGGGGGGTCCGGGGGGCTGGCCCCCCGGTCGCGTCATCCGCGTCGGCATAGAAGTTGCGCCGCCGCACCTCGAGCGGATCGCGCCCCGTGGCAAAGGCCACATGATCCATCACCCGTTCGATCCCCAGCATCCCCTGCGGCCCGCCGAACCCCCGGAAGGCCGTGGCCGATTGCGTATTCGTCCGCAGCCGCCACGACGTGATCTCCATCGCGGGGATGTCGTAGGCGTTGTCGGCATGCAGCATCGCGCGGTCCGCCACGGGCAGCGACAGGTCCTGAGCCCAGCCGCAGCGCGTCCAGTGCCGGAACCGAATGCCCAGAACGCGACCCTCGCCGTCGTGTCCGACCTCGTAGGCGATGCGGAAATCGTGGCGCTTGCCGGTGACGACGAAATCGTCGTCACGGTCGTAGCGCATCCGGCAAGCGCGACCGGTGCGCGCCGCTGCGACCGCGCAGGCGATGGCCAGCGCGTTGCCCTGGCTCTCCTTGCCGCCGAAGCCGCCGCCCATGCGGCGCACCTCGGACCGGACGGCGTGCATCGGGACACCCAGCGCGTCGGCCACCTTGTGCTGGATCTCGGTCGGGTGCTGCGTCGAGGTCAGGACATGCATCTCGCCCGCCTCGGAGGGCAGGGCCAGCGCGGCCTGACCCTCGAGGTAGAAGTGCTCCTGCCCGCCCATCTCGATCTCGCCGGTGAGGCGGTGCGGCGCGCCCGCAAGCGCTGCCTCCACGTCGCCATCGGTCCAGATGCGCGGGCCGTCATCGAACCAGCTTTCGGCGGCGAGCGCTTCCTCGATCGTCAGGAGCGCGGGCGCTTCGGTCACCTCGGCGCGGTGCAGGCGCGCGGCGCGGCGGGCGTTCAGGTGGCTGTCGGCCACCACCATGTAGAGCGGCTGACCGGCATAATGAATCTCGCCGGTCGAGAGCAGCGGCTCGTCGTGGAGCGATGGGGAGCAGTCGGGCATCGTCTCGAAATCATCGGCCGCGAACACAGCGACGACACCCGGCGCGGCCCGCACGGCATCGAGGTCCAGCGCGTCGAGCGTGCCGCGGGCCTGTTCGGAGAGGCCGAACGCGATGTGCAGGCATCCGTCCGGTGCGGGGATGTCGTCGGTATAGCGCGCCGCGCCCGTCACATGCAGGCGCGCGCTCTCATGCGGCAGGGGCTTGGCGACGGTCACGGACGCACCTCCAGCACAGAAGCGGATACGCCGGTCATCTCGTGGAAGGTGCGCCACAGCATCCCCTCGGCCGCAGCCAGCCGATAGGTTGCCGAGGCGCGCATGTCGTCGAGCGGCGTAAAGTCCTTCCCGAAGGATTTTACCGCAGCGGCGACCGTCGTCTCGTCGAGCGGCCTCCCCGCTAGAGCGGCCTCGACCGCGGTGGCACGTTTCGGGATGCCCGCCATGCCGCCGAATGCGATCCGGGCGTCCCGGATCACGCCATCTGCGATTGGCAGAACGAACGCCCCGCAGACCGCCGAGATGTCCTGGTCGAACCGTTTCGACAGCTTGTGGACATGCAGCACCGGGCCGCCGATGGGGATGGTGATGCGTTCGACGAACTCGCCGGGGCGGCGGTCCTGCTTGCCGTAGTCGAGGAAATACGCCTCGAGCGGCATCTCGCGACGATCATCGCCCCGGCGAAGGTGCAGCACCGCCCCGAGCGCGATCAGGGGTGGCGGGCTGTCCCCGATGGGCGAGCCGTTGGCGATGTTGCCACCCAGCGTCGCCGCGTTACGGACCTGCACGCTGCCGTAGCGGCGCAGCATCTCGGCGAAGGACGGGTGATGCGGCGCGATCGCGTGGCGCAGCGTCTCCATGTCGCACATCGCGCCGACCGCGAGCGCCGACCCCGCCTCCGTCACCGCCCGCAGATCGTCGCAGCGATTGAGGAAGGCCACTGTGCCGAGGTCGCGGAACTGCTTCGTCACCCAGAGTCCGACATCCGTGGCCCCCGCGACCAGCGTGGCGTCCGGATTCTCGAGATACCATCCCGCGAGATCGTCGCCGGAGACGGGTGTGAAGGCGGTCGCGTTGTCCGGGCCGGGTCCACGCGCGCCGTGATCGGCCAACGGACGGGGTGCGCGCGGCGGCGAGGTCGCGGGCACCTCCGGGGGTGTCTCGATCATATGTGCGGGCACCGGCGCGCCCTCGACGTCTCGGGCGGCGCGCAGGATCGGGGCATAGCCGGTGCAGCGGCAGAGATTGCCCGCGATCTGGTCGGCGTGGTCGGTGTGGCCGCGCGCATGGGCGGCGGCCATCGTCGTGATGAAGCCCGGCGTGCAGAAGCCGCATTGCGATCCGTGACGGTCGATCATCGCCTGCTGGACGGGGTGAAGCGTCCCGTCGGGCGCCGCGATCCCCTCGACCGTGCGCACGGCGCGCCCTTGAAGCTGCGGCAGGAAGAGGATGCAGGCGTTCAGCGTCTTCGCCGTGCCGTCCCGCCCCGTGACGACGACCGAGCAGGCCCCGCAATCGCCCTCGTTGCAGCCCTCCTTGGTGCCGGTCAGGCCGCGCGCACGCAGCCAGTCGAGCAGCGTCGTCGTCGGGTCCTCGGTCGTCGCGGTGACGTCCTCGCCGTTCAGGCGGAAGGTGATCTCCATGGAATGCCCGCCGCGATACCGGTCCGGCCCGAAGCCCCCTCCGATGCGGCGTAGGAGGGGCGGGCCACCGGATTAGACGAGCGGGCGCGCCGCATTGCAAGGGGCGCGCAGCGGCCGGCATCGAGGGATCGTGAGACCGGGCCTGCTTGATCGCGAGGCTGACGCGTGGTCAGTCTTCGTCGATGGCCCTCGTCGATCTGATCCATGACGCGACCGATCACCTGAAGGTCTACCTCCTTTCGGGAACACTGGTGGCGGTCGGCGTCGACGTGGCCGCAAACGTGTCGGGGTCGATGACGGGCGAGATGATGGTGCCGTCGATGACCGAGATGTCCCCGCCCATGGCCATCCTGTCGGACCCGCTCGCGTTTGCGGTCAAGGCGATCGGGGGACTGATCGCGCTGGTCGGCGCGACGCTCTATCTCGGGAACATGTGGTGCGGCTTCGTGGCCCTGCGCGCGCTGCGGTTCCGCTTCGAGGAACGGGGCGTGATCCTGCAGGCCGGGGGCTGGAGCCTCGCCTTCCTCTACGTGGTGGTGAGCGCGGTGATCGGGCTGGCGGTGAACGCGGTCTACCTGGCGCTGGTGACCTGAAGCCCAGTGCGGCACCCGCGAGACAGGGCGCGGATTGCGGCTTCACCCCGACGGGCCCACCCCCCATATTCGGACCATGCCCGATCCGCGATTCATCCATCTGCGCCTCCATACCGAGTATTCGCTGCTCGAGGGAGCCGTGCGCCTGAAGCAGCTGCCCGACCTCGTGGCGCGCGCGGACATGCCCGCCGTGGCGGTGACGGACACCAACAACATGTTCGCCGGGCTCGAGGCGGCGACGGCGCTGGCGGGGCGCGGGATCCAGCCGATCATGGGCTGCCAGATCGACGTGATGCACGATCCCGCCGCCCCCGGCGAAAAGCCCCGCAAGCCCGCGCCGATCGTGCTGCTGGCGCAGGACGAGGCCGGGTACGAGGCGCTGATGCGGCTGAACTCCTGCCTCTATCTCGAGCGGCCCGAGATGCTGCCGCAGGTGACGTTCGAGGAGCTGGCGGCGAATGCGGACGGGCTGATCTGTCTGACGGGCGGGCCCGACGGCGCGGTTGGACGCTTGGTGCGCGACGGGCAGGAGGCCAAGGCCGAGGCGGTGCTGGGCCGGCTCCACGCGATTTACGGCGACCGGCTCTATGTCGAGCTGCAGCGCCAGACCACGCCCGAGCCGACCGAGCGCTTCCATGTCGGACAGGCCTATGCGCGCGGCCTGCCGCTGGTGGCGACGAACGACGTCTACTTCCCCGAAGCCGGGATGCATGACGCGCATGACGCGTTCCTCTGTATCGCCGAGGGCGCCTATGTCGACCAGCAGGCGCCGCGCCGCCGGGTCACGCCGCGCCACCACTTCGCGTCGCAATCCGAGATGGCCGCGCTCTTTGCCGACCTGCCGGAGGCGCTGGAGAACACGATCGAGATCGCGAAGCGTTGCGCCTTCAAGGCCTATGGCCGCGATCCAATCCTGCCCAAATTCGCCGATGACGAGGTGCAGGAGCTGCGCCGCCAGTCCGAGGAGGGTCTGCGCGCCCGTCTGGCCGTGATCGAACCCGCCGCGCCCGTCGAGGAGTACGAAAAGCGCCTCGACTACGAGCTGGGCATCATCGAGGGCATGGGCTTTCCGGGTTACTTCCTGATCGTCGCCGACTTCATCCAGTGGGCCAAGGAACAGGGCATTCCCGTGGGGCCGGGGCGCGGGTCGGGCGCGGGGTCGCTGGTGGCCTACGCCCTGACGATCACCGATCTCGACCCCTTGCGGTACGCGCTTCTCTTCGAGCGGTTCCTGAACCCAGAGCGTGTCTCGATGCCCGATTTCGATATCGACTTCTGCATGGACCGCCGCGAGGAGGTCATCGCCTACGTGCAGGAGAAATACGGCCGCGACCGCGTCGGCCAGATCATCACCTTCGGCGCGCTTCTGTCCAAGGCCGCCGTCCGCGACGTGGGCCGGGTGCTGGGGATGCCCTATGGTCAGTGCGACCAGCTCTCGAAGATGATCCCGGTCGAGGGCGTGAAGCCCGTCTCGATCACCAAGGCGCTGGCCGACGAGCCGCGCCTGCGCGAGGCCGCCCGCGAGAGCGAGCAGGACCGGCGCGACGGGCGCACGAACCCCGTCAAGCGCCTCTTGGACTACGCCGAGAAGCTGGAGGGGCTCTTGCGCAACGCCTCGACCCACGCGGCGGGCGTCGTAATCGGGGACCGGCCGCTCGATGCGCTGGTGCCGCTCTACAAGGATCCGCGCTCGGACATGCCGGCGACGCAGTTCAACATGAAATGGGTCGAGAAAGCGGGACTGGTGAAGTTCGACTTCCTCGGTCTGAAGACGCTGACGCAGGTGCAGAACGCCGTCGAGTTGATCCGCGCGCAGGGCCGCGACATCCACATGGCCGCCGACGGGCGCACGCTCTACACGCCCCAGCCCGGCACCGAGAACGACATCAACCTGATCCCGCTCGACGACGAGGCGAGCTACGAACTCTATGCCTCGGCCAACACAATCGCCGTCTTCCAGGTGGAATCGACCGGCATGATGGACGCGCTCCGGCGCATGAAGCCGACCTGCATCGAGGACATCGTGGCGCTGGTGGCGCTCTATCGGCCCGGCCCGATGGAGAACATTCCGAAATATTGCGAGGTCAAGAACGGCCTCTCGAAACGCGACACGCTGCACCCAAGCATCGACCACATCCTCGACGAGACCCAGGGCATCATCGTCTACCAGGAACAGGTGATGCAGATCGCCCAGGACATGGCGGGCTACTCGCTGGGCGGCGCCGACCTTCTGCGCCGCGCGATGGGCAAGAAGATCCAGGCCGAGATGGACGCGCAGCGGCCGTTGTTCCTCGAGGGGGCGAAGACGAACGGCGTCGACCGCGAGAAGGCGATGGAGGTCTGGAACCTCCTCGACAAGTTCGCGAATTACGGCTTCAACAAGTCCCACGCTGCCGCCTACGCCGTCGTCAGCTACCAGACGGCCTGGCTCAAGGCGAACCACCCGGTCGAGTTCATGGCCGGGATCATGAACAGCGACATCCACCTGACCGACAAGCTGGCCGTCTATGCCGAGGAGGTCCGCAAGGCCCGCGACCGCGGCGGGTTGGGCCTCGAGATCATTCCGCCCTGCGTCAACCGCTCCGAGGCGCGGTTCACCGTGCGGGACGGCAAGCTCGTCTATGGCCTCGGTGCGCTCAAGAATGTCGGGGTCGAGGCGATGGGCCTCGTGGTCGAGGGCCGCGGTGAGACGCCGTTCACCACGCTTTACGATCTGGCGCGGCGGGTCGACCTGAAGCGTGTCGGCAAGCGCCCGCTCGAGATGCTGGCGCGCGCCGGTGCCTTCGACGAACTCGACGGCAACCGGGCGCGCGTGCTCGAAGCGCTGGACGGCCTCGTCGGCTATTCGGCCGCGATCCACGAGCAGCGGGCGTCGAACCAGGTCTCGCTTTTCGGCGAGGCTGGCGAGGACCTTCCCGAGCCGCGCCTGCCCTTCCGCGACGACTGGCTCGCCGCCGAACGGCTCGGCGAGGAGTTCAAAGCCATCGGCTTCTACCTCTCGGGCCATCCGCTCGACGACTACATGACCGCGCTCAAGCGACAGGACGTGATGACCCTCGCCACGGTCCAGTCGAAGCTCGCAGGGGGCGGCGCCATGGTCGCCAAGATCGCGGGCATCGTCTCCGCCCGGCAGGAGCGGAAATCGGCGCGCGGCAACCGCTTCGCATTCCTGCAAGCCAGCGACCCGACCGGTGCCTACGAGGCGATGGTGTTCTCGGACCTGCTCGACACCGCGCGCGAACATCTCGAGCCCGGCTACCGCGTGATCCTTCAGGTCGAGGCGACGCAGGAGGCGGATCAACTCAAGCTGCTGGCGCGGGCGGTGACGCCGATGGACGACGCGGTCGACGCTGCGCCCCAGATCGGCCTGCGGATCTTCCTCGAGGATGGCGGCGCTATCCCGCCCCTGCGCAGCCTTCTGGAGCGGCTATCGGGCGAAAGCGGAGCCCGCGGGCGCGGGCCGCTGCATCTCTGTCTGCTGGGCGACGACCTGCCGGGTGAGGTCGAGCTGCGCCTGCCCGACCTTTACCCGGTCAATCCCAAGGTGAAGGGCGCGCTGAGCTCGCTTCCGGGGGTCGCGATGGTCGAAGAGGTCTGACGACGGCGGCCTGGCCGGATCGCCGTTCGGCCTTCCTTAACCACGGACCGAACGAGGCGACGGGCATTTACCGATCATTCAGTCGGCTGCGGCAATCTCGCGGGATTGCAGCGGAGTCCGACATGCCGATCGTCACCGACTATACGTCCATCGTCGCATCGCTGGACGATCCGGCCGTGCGCTGGAATGCCGACGCCCCCACCGGTGTCGGTGTCGTCATCACCTATTCGATCCTGTCGGACGCGGACCTGCCGCCCGTCTCTGATGTCTATTACGGGCCGACCGGCGTGTCGTCCTTCACCGACGCGCAGGCCGACAATTTCCGCGATGCGCTGGCACTCTACGAATCCCATACCGGCGTCGTCTTCGTCGAAGTCGAGGGCGCGGCGATGCTGTCCGCCTATTCCGCCAGCGGGCTGAGTACCGGCGGCAGCACGGTCTCCGGCTATGCCTTCTACCCTCACGTCACGACAAGCCACATCGCCGGATCGGCCGTCGTGATGAACGTCGCCGGCAACTGGGACCCGGGAAGCTGGGGCTTCACGGTGCAGCTCCACGAACTCGGGCATGTCATGGGGCTGCAACACACGTTCGACGGCCCCAACGTGCTGGCCGACCACCTTGATGACGACGACCACTCGGTCATGACCTATACCTTCACCGGACCCCGCCCCCGCGACTTGCAGGACTTGGATATCGCGGCCCTCGAATATCTCTACGGCCCCGGCGCCGGGGGTTGGACGGGCACCTGGAACGCCCACGCCCAGCGGGTCGAGGTGACGGGCGGCGCGGGCAACGACACGCTTCTGGTGGCCGACGCCCCGACCCTCATCCGCGGTGGCGGCGGCGGCGACCTTCTGCTGGGCCGTGCAGGCGCCGACAGTCTTCACGGCGGCGACGGCGCGGACGAACTTCGCGGCGCGATCGGCGATGACGAACTGCGCGGCGGCACGGGTGCGGACCTCCTGCTGGGCGAAGTCGGTGCGGACCGCCTGTTCGGCGACTCCGGGGCCGATACGGTGATGGGCGGCGACGGGGCGGACCTGCTTTGGGGCGGCGGCGACGACGATTGGCTATATGGGGATGACGGCACCGACACGCTGCGCGGGGAAGCGGGTCGTGATCGCCTCGATGGCGGCGGCGATCACGATGTCCTTTTCGGCGGCGACGGGAATGACACGCTCTCGGGTGGCGGCGGCCGCGACACGCTGAACGGCGGCAATGGCGACGACCACATGGATGGCGGCGTCTGGCACGACCTTCTGTCGGGTTGGGACGGCAACGACACGCTCCTTGGTGGAAACGGCATCGACACGCTCAGCGGCGGTCTCGGCGACGACAGCCTGATGGGCGGCGCCGGCGATGACGAACTCAACGGCGGCGACGGCGCCGATACGCTGCGCGGCGACGACGGCGATGACGTCCTTTCGGGCTGGGGCGGGCGCGACGTGCTGGTCGGCGGTTATGGCGAGGACCGCCTGATCGGCGGCGCGGATGACGACCGCCTCTACGGCAACGCCGCCCGGGACGTGATGTATGGCGGGTCCGGCAACGACTGGATGTCCGGCGGCGCCGGAAGCGACCGCATGTTCGGCGAATGGGGCGACGATACGCTCACCGGCGGCGACTGGAACGACACCATCGGCGGCGGCGACGGCGACGACTACCTGCTCGGCGATGACGGCAACGATCTCCTGGTGGGCGGCCATGGCATCGACACGCTGTCGGGCGGGTCCGGCAACGACACGCTTCAGGCTTGGGGCGACGGCGGGACCATGTCGGGCGGAACCGGATCGGATTTCCTCATCGGCGGCGACGGGGACGACATGATGTGGGGCGGTCTCGACCGCGACCGGTTCGTCTTCACGGGCGGCGACGACGTCATCGGCGACTGGACGAACGGCGAGCAGATCATGATCCGTCCCGGCGCTTTCGGTCGCCCGGATCTGACCGTGACGGAGCTGGCGGACGCGGCGTCGGCCGGGCTCGACGGTTATGTCTTCGCCTTCGACGCGGGCGCATCCCTGTCGGTCGTGACCGGCGCCGGACTGGGCGCGATTCTCGATGACATCGTGCTGATCTAGGGCACGGCCCGCCGCTCCGCGAGCCGTGTCGGCTGGGGTGCCGCGCCATGAGATGTGCCGTATTGCTCGAAGGGTCGCTTGGCCGTGCATCCCGCGTCGCTTGACCGGGCCAGATGCCCGCGAAAGGCTGCGCCCATGCTCGACCCGACCACCTTTCTCGACGACCTCGACACCCTGCGCGGGATCGGCCGGCACGGCACCGGAGTCGTCCGCCGGGCCTTCGACCCCGACGACATCCGTGCGCGCCGATGGCTTACCGACCGCTTCGCCGCCGCCGGGCTCAATCCGGTCATCGACCCGGCCGGGAACGTCTGGGGCTGCGGTGGGCCGATCCTGATCGGCAGTCATACCGACACACAGCCCGAGGGTGGCTGGCTCGACGGATCGCTCGGCGTGATCGCCGGGCTGGCCGTCGCGCGGGCCCGGCCCGGTGCGGTTTCGGTCGTCTCGTTTCAGGACGAGGAGGGGCGGTTCGGCGCGACCACCGGGTCCGAGATGTGGTCCGGCGCGCTATCTCTCGATTCCGCCGACGCCTTGGCGGACCTCGACGGCATCACGTTCGGCGCGGCTCGACGCGCGCTGCCCCCGACTGGATCGGCGCCCAATCCGGCCCGCTTCCGCGCCTATCTCGAGCCGCATATCGAGCAAGGCCCGATCCTCGATGCCGCGAAAGAGGCGGTCGGCATCGTCACCGCGATCGTGGGGCTGCGGCAGGTGACCGTGACGATGGCGGGCCGCCAGAACCATGCGGGCACCACGCCAATGCACCTGCGGGCGGATGCGCTGCGCGGTCTCGGCACGGCGCAGGACGCCATTGCCACCGCACTGGGCGACGTGGCCACGCCGGACAGCGTCTGGACCATCGGACATGTCGCCCTGCACCCCAACGCCCCGTCGATCGTGCCGGGTCGCGTCCGGTTCACCGTGCAATGGCGCGACGCATCGGCCGCGCGGCTGGACCGGATGGAGACCGCGATCCGCCGGGCGCTGGAGGATGCGGCGCGGGCCTCGGGCCTGCGGATCGACATCTCCGATACCGCGGCCTTGCCCCCCGCGCAGATGGACGGGGCCCTGCAGGATGTGCTCGCGCGCGCCGCCGAACGGGACGCTCCGGGACGCTGGCGCCGCATGCCGTCGGGCGCGCTGCACGACGCGACGAACGTGGCCCGGGTCCTGCCGGTCGCGATGCTCTTTGCCCCCTCGATCGGCGGGATCAGCCATGCCTTCGACGAGGACACGGATCGCGACGACCTCGTGACGATGCTCCGCGTGCTGGACCGCGCGGTGGGCGACCTCGCCTAGATCGGCAGGGCTGTCGTGTCCTTGATATCCTCCATCACGAAACTGGCGGACACGTCCGCGATCGGCACACGCGCGATCAGCGCCTTGTAGAACCGGTCGTAATCCGCGACGTCCCGCACCTTGATGCGCAGCACGTAATCGAGCTCGCCGGTCATGCGGTGCGCGCCTTGGATTTCCGGCATCGCGGCCACCACGGCGCGGAAGCGGTCCAGCCAGTCCGGGTCGTGCGCGCCGACCCGGATCATCACGAGAACCGACAGCCCCAGGTCGAGCTTCGCCGGGTCGAGTTGGGCGACGCGCGACCGGATGACGCCCGCCGCCTCGAGCTTGCGGACCCGACGCCAGCAGGCGTTACGCGATAGCGCGACTCGCTCGGCCAGCAGATCGAGCGACTGGGCGGCGTCGGTCTGGAGCTGCCGCAGGATACGGCGATCCGTTTCGTCGATAATGTGGCCCATACGTGGGATGATATTTCGACTATCCGACGTTTAGCAATCAAATTTGGGAGATATTCTACCGCGCCGCACGCCATACTGCCTCAAATAGGAGACCGCTATGACCCAGATCGCCCAGTTCGTCCGCGCCTTCCATGACCACCCGGCTTCAGTCGACGAAACCTATTTCGGCCATATGCGCTTTGCCTTCGGGTTTGCTGGCACGCTGTTCCTCGCGGGCGCGGCCGCTCTGATCCATGCGATCATCCCGCCGCTCTGCGAGACGACGGCCAGCCGTCTGATCCGGCGGATGCATGCGCGGATCGACAACCGGCACTGAGCGTCAGGTCCAGGATACCTCGCCCAGGAAGATGTAGCCGGCTCCGTAGATCGTCTTGATCAGGGCCGGATCCTTCGGGTCTTCGCCCAGCTTGGCCCGCAGCCGCGAGATGCGCACGTCCATCGCGCGGTCGAAGCTGTCGCCTGCCGCGCCACCCAGCGCGTCCTGCATCTCGGCGCGGGTCAGAAGGCGGCGGGGACGGTCGAGGAAGAGGCGCAGGATCTCGGCCTCCGCCTGGCTTATCGGGCGCTCGCCCTCGGGGCCGGTCAGCACGAACCGGTCGAAATCTGCGGTGAAGGGTCCGAAGGCGGCGACGCGGGCCTGCGTGGGCGCCGGGGCCTTGCGCAGTCGCGCGCGGATGCGGGCGACGATCTCGGCGGGCTCGAACGGCTTGACGACGTAATCGTCGGCCCCGAGCTCCAGGCCGGTGATCCGGTCCTGCACCTGCCCGCGCCCCGAGATAATGATGATGACGGCCCCGCCCTCCAGCGCCAACCGCGAGACGACGGCGAGCCCGTCGCGATCCGGCAGGCCCAGATCGACAAGGCAGACATCGGGCGTCGACTGCCGGAGTGCTGCCTCAAAGGCATCGGCGCGGGCATAGCTGCGCACCTCCATCCCAGCCTCGGCAATCGCCTCCGAGAGCAGCGCGCGGACCTGCGGGTCGTCATCGAGGATCGCGATCCGGGCCGTCATGCCAGCACCGCCGAAAGCTTCTCGACCGAGAAGGGCTTGCGCAGGACCGGCCAGTCGGCCGCCGCCTCCCGGTAGAGCGGCGCGTCGGGCGGAAGCGAGGTCATCAGCGCCACGGGCAGGCCGCGGCGCGCGGCGTATCGTGCGAGATCCAGCCCGTTGAGATGGGTCTTCAGCATGATATCCGACAGCACGAGGCCGATACCGTCGATATCCATCAGCCCTTCCGCCTCGACCACGCCCGAGGCTTCGAGCACGGCATGACCGGCAGCCACTAGCCGGTCGCGCACGGCCTCGCGGATATGGCTCGCGTCCTCGACCAGTAGGATCATCGTCGTCGCGAGGCCCGGCGGCGGCTGGCGCAGCGGCAGGCGCAGCGTGACGGTCGCTCCGCCGTCGGGCGCGGCCCCCAGGCGCGTGCGCCCGCCCGCGAGCTTGACCACATCGTAGACCATCGAGAGGCCGAGGCCGGTGCCGTCCTCGCCCTTCTCGGTGAAGAACGGCTCGAGCCCCCGCTCCAGCGCCTGCGGGCTGAAACCGGGGCCCGTATCGGCGACCTCGATCTCGATCCAGGTGTCCCGCACGGCGCGGGCCGTCACCGTGATGCGCCCCGCCCGCGCGCCAATGGCGTCGCGCGCATTCAGAATGAGGTTCAGCACCGCATCACGCAGCGCGTCGGGGTCGAGGAGGACCGGCGCGTCTAGCCCCTCGACCGTCCAGTCGAGCGTGACCTCACCCGGAAGGGACGCGCCACCGAGCAGCGCCATTTCCGAGAGGAACGCGCGCAGGTCGGTCGCGCGGGGCGCGAGGTCGCGGGGACCGGACAGGCCCGCGATCTGGTCGATCAGGACGCCGCCCCGCGTAGCGGCGAGCCCGATGGCCTGCACCGCCTCGGCCGCGCCGGCCGGCAAGTCCATGCGGGCGAGCTTGTCCTTGAGCCCGAGGATCACGGTCAGAAGGTTCGCGAAATCATGGGCCATCCCGCTGGTCAGTTGCGCGGCCACCTGTCGGCCCGCCGATTGGGAGACGGCCGCGCGGGCCTGCGCTTCCTCGGTGATGTCGACCGACAGGGCATAGACACCGACGACCGCCCCCTCGGCCGGTTCGGGGGTGAAGCTGACGCGGATGCGGCGGCTCGACGCCTCGTGGGTGATCTCGAAGACCGACGGCTCGCCGGCCAGCGCGCGCTCCAGATGCGGGGCGGTACGGGCGTAGGTCTGGGGGCCCAGCGCCTCCTCCATGGTCAGGCCGATGATCTCCGAGCGGGCGCCGGGCATCACCGCGCCAAGCCTGCGGTTCGAGAAGGTGTAACGCCGGTCGCGGTCGAGCCGGGCGATATGGGCGGGCAGCATTTCGGTCGTCAGCCGGATGCGCGCTGCCATCTCCGTCGCCTCGCGGCGGGCTTCTGTCAGGGCCGCATTGGTTGCGGCAAGCTGGCGGTTGGCCTGACCCAACTCCTCGGCGCGTACGAGTAATTGTTCGGACAGGACTTCCGAACGGGAGCGGAGCAGCCGTTCCTGCGACTTGATCGCCGTGATGTCCGTATAGACCGTCACCCAGCCGCCCTGCGGCAGGGGCGATCCCTCGACCGAGACGACCATGCCGCCGGGCCGCGTCCGTTCGAGGTAATGCGGCTCGAAGGCGCGGGCCTGGGCCACGCGGTCGGCAACGAAGCCATCGACATCGTTGACGGACCCGTACTCGCCGCGCTCGACGAGGAACCGGATCGTGTCGGCGAAGGGCGTGCCCGGCCGGGTCAGGTCTTCGGGCAGGTCGAACATGTCGGCATACATCCGGTTCGACACCGCCAGCCGCAGCTCGCCATCATAGATCGAGAGCGCCTGGCCGATCAGGTTCAGCCCGGCCTGCGTGAGGCGGGCGGTGGTCGCGTTGCGGTCGGTCATGGCACCCCCCGACCGGACGGTATCACGCGGCCGCCCGGCGGCAAGACAACGGGGCGCCCCGGCCCGCTCCAAGGGTCGTTACAATTCGTTGGGATTGGGAAACATCGGTGAAGGAATCACCCGGCAGGGTCGCGCCCGGAGCCGTCCGCCCGGGGAGGGGCGCGGCCCGGGGAGGACGCCATGGCCGACACGCTTCGCACGATTCCGGACTTCATGGATCGGAATGCCGACCGGTTCGGCGTGTCCGCCGCCTACCGCGAGAAGGAATTCGGCATTTGGCAGGAATGGACCTGGACCGATGCCCGGACCGAGATCGAGGAGATGGCGCTGGGCCTGATCGCGCGCGGCATCGAGATCGGCGAGCATGTCGCCGTGATCGGCCGCAACCGCCCCCAACTCTACATGGCGATGGTCGCCGCCCAATGCGCGGGTGCGATTCCGGTGCCGCTCTACCAGGATGCCGTCGGCGAGGAGATCGCCTACGTGCTCGGGCATTGCTCTGCCAAGTTCGTGATCGCCGCCGACCAAGAGCAGGTGGACAAGGTCCTCGAGGTCCGCGACCGGATCGAGGGCCTGCGCCACATGGTCTATCTCGACGGGCGCGGCCTTCGGAAATACGACCATGCCGAGATGTCCTCGATGGCCGACCTGCGCGACAAGGGCCGCGCCGCGGATCGCGCCGAGATGGAGCGGCGCCGCGACCAGCAGACCGGCGAGACGACCTGCGTGATGCTTTACACGTCGGGAACGACGGGGAAGCCCAAGGGCGTCGTGCTGTCGCATGACAACATCGTGGCCACGTCGAAGGCGTCGTCCGAGTTCGACGGGCTGCGGCAGACGGACGAAGTGCTCGCCTACCTGCCGATGGCCTGGGTCGGGGATTTCATCTTCTCGATCGGGCAGGCGATGGTGACGGGCTTCTGCGTCAATTGCCCCGAGAGCGCGGACACCGTGATGCACGACCTGCGCGAGATCGGACCGACCTACTACTTCGCGCCGCCCCGCGTGTTCGAGACGCAGCTGACCAACGTGATGATCCGGATGGAGGACGCGAGCCCGCTGAAGAAGCGCATGTTCGACCGCGCGATGGCCCACGCCAAGACGGTCGGCCCGAAGCTTCTGGACGGCGAGCCCGTCGGGTTCATGGATCGGATGAAATACAAGTTGAGCGAGCTGGCGGTGTTCGGGCCGCTGAAGAACACGCTGGGTCTGAGCCGGGTGCGCGTGGGATACACCGCGGGCGAGGCGATCGGGCCTGAACTCTTCGATTTCTACCGGTCCATCGGGATCAACCTCAAACAGCTCTACGGCCAGACCGAAGCCTCGGTCTTCATCACCCAGCAGAAGGACCACGAGGTCCGGTCCGACACGGTCGGTACGCCGACGCCGGGCGTCGAGCTGCGCATCGCCGAGAGCGGCGAGGTCTTCTACCGCTCGCCCGGCTCGTTCCGCGAGTACTTCAAGAACCCCGAAAGCACCGCCTCGACGAAGGATCCCGAGGGGTGGGTCGCCACGGGCGATGCCGGTTTCATCGAGGAGGGGACCGGCCACCTGCGGATCATCGACCGCGCCAAGGATGTGGGAAAGATGGCCGACGGCGCGCTGTTCGCGCCGAAGTTCGTCGAGAACAAGCTGAAGTTCTTCCCCGAGGTCTACGAAGCGGTCGTCTTCGGCAACGGGAAGTCCCGTTGCGTCGCCTTCCTCAACATCGACCTGACGGCGGTGGGCAACTGGGCCGAGCGCAACAACATCGCCTATGCCAGCTACCAGGAGCTGGCCCAGCATCCCCGCGTGATCGAGATCATGCGCGGCCACGTGAACACGGTGAATGCCAGTGTCGCCGAGGACGAGATGCTCGCCGGTTGCCAGGTCGCGCGGTTCCTCGTCCTCCACAAGCAGCTCGACGCCGACGACGACGAGCTGACCCGCACCCAGAAGGTCCGCCGCCGCATCATCGAGGAGAAATACGCCGACCTGATCGAAGGTCTCTACGGCGACGCCGACGAGGTCTACACCGAAACGGAAGTCACCTACGAGGACGGCCGCAAGGGCAAGATAAAGGCGACGGTCAAGCTGATCGACGCCGAGGTCGTGGACGTCACGGCGAAGCCGGTCGCCGTCCAGGTGGAGGCGGCGGAATGAGCCTTCGGTCCCGGCACATGAGGCGCCTCACCACCCCCACGCGCAGCGGAGGTCGCCATGCTTGACGCGAACGCCCCCCACATCACCCCCGACGGCCGCACCATCGGCGATGTGGTCCTCGACCTGCGGAACATCACGCTGCGTTTCGGCGGGGTGGAGGCGATCAAGGACATCTCCTTCGACATCCGCGAGGGCGAGATCCGGGCGATCATCGGGCCGAACGGCGCGGGCAAATCCTCGATGCTGAACGTCATCTCGGGCTTCTACGTCCCGCAGGAGGGTGAAGTCTGGTTCCGGGGCGCGCCGCGGCCGCAGATGAAGCCCTACCAGGTGGCGCAGCAGGGGATCGCTCGGACGTTCCAGAACATCGCGCTCTTCGAGGGCATGTCGGTGCTCGACAACGTGATGACCGGCCGGCTGGGCTACATGTCGCAGAACCTGCTGAGCCAGGCGATCTGGTGGGGCAAGGCCGCCAAGGAAGAGACCGAGAACCGCGCCGTCGTCGAGCGGGTGATCGACTTCCTCGAGATCCAGGCGATCCGGAAGACGCCCGTCGGCCGCCTGCCCTATGGCCTGAAGAAGCGGGTCGAGCTGGCCCGCGCGCTGGCCGCCGAGCCGAAGCTTCTGCTGCTCGACGAGCCGATGGCCGGCATGAATGTCGAGGAGAAGGAGGACATGAGCCGCTTCATCCTCGACGTGAACGACGAGTTCGGGACGACGATCGCCCTGATCGAGCACGACATGGGCGTGGTCATGGACCTCAGCGACCGCGTGGTCGTGATGGATTACGGCCGCAAGATCGGGGACGGCACGCCCGACGAGGTGCGCTCGAACCAGGACGTGATCGATGCCTATCTAGGGGTCGCGCATGATTGAGGGCGCGCCCCTCCTGCGCGGCGCGGGTGCCGCGGGCGTGCTGGCCATCGGGGCTACGGCCGCGATCGCCGAGGATGCGGGCGATGCCCTCTGGGCTTTTTTCGAGGCGCGCTGCCTCGTGCCCTACGAGCATATCCTCTCGCCGGACACGCGCGATCTCATCCGGGGCGGGGCGGATCTCTTTCGCGACGACACGCACACGCTGATCGTGACTCTGGACACCTGCACCGCCGTCGGACGCGCCGATGACGATTTGGGCACCCGGCTCGCGGGGCGGGAGCGCTACGAGGAGGTCGCGCCGGGCGTCTGGCAGTCCGACCGCTGGCGCGAGCCCCGGATCGAGGTCCTTCGCGACGCGACCGGCTATACCGTGCGGGAGACCGACCTTGAAAGCTGAGACACCGAACGGACGGAGGCCTTGATGCCCGACCAACTTCTCTTCGGCATGGAGGTCGCGCTGAACGGCCTGATGGCGGGCGTGATGTACGCGCTCGTGGCGCTGGGCTTCGTTCTGATCTTCAAGGCCAGCGGCATCTTCAACTACGCGCAGGGCGTCATGGCGCTGTTCGCGGCGATGACGCTGGTGGGCATCCAGAACGGTCAGGTGCCCTTCGCGCATCTGATCAACGCGACCTTCGGGACGAACATCCACCATTTCGGCTGGCAGGTGCCGGCGCTTCTGGCGATCCTGCTGACGGTGGTCGTGATGGCGGGCTTCGCGTGGCTTGTGAACCGCTACATTTTCCGCCACCTCGTCAATCAGGAGCCGATCATCCTCTTCATGGCGACGATCGGGCTGGCCTATTTCCTCGAAGGGGTGGCCGACCTGATGTGGGGCGCCGAGATCAAGACGCTGGATGTCGGCCTGCCGCAGGGCATCAACGACTGGATCGACACGACGACCTTCGAGATCTTCGGCTACGGCTTCTTCATCGACAATCTCGACATCGTGGCGACGATCATCGCCGCCCTTCTCGTCGCGGGGCTGGTCGCGTTCAGCCAGTATACCAAGCAGGGCCGCGCGCTCAGGGCCGTGGCCGACGACCACCAGGCGGCATTGTCGGTAGGCATCTCGCTCAACTTCATCTGGGTGCTGGTCTGGTCGATCGCGGGCTTCGTGGCGCTGGTCGCGGGCATCATGTGGGGCGCCAAGTCGGGCGTGCAATTCTCGCTGAGCCTCATCGCGCTCAAGGCGCTGCCGGTCCTGATGCTGGGCGGATTCACCTCGATCCCGGGCGCGATCATCGGCGGGCTGATCATCGGCGTGGGCGAAAAGCTCTTCGAGTTCCTGATCGGCGCGCCCTATCTCGGCGGCGCGACCGAGAACTGGTTCGCTTACGTGCTGGCGCTGATCTTCCTGGTGTTCCGCCCGCAGGGCCTTTTCGGCGAGAAGATCATTGAACGGGTCTGACCCCATGCGCCTCACGTGCCATTGCGGCGCGGCCGAGCTGCGGGTGACGCTGGCCGCCGGCCTCTCGGACGCGCGGCGCTGCGATTGCTCGTTCTGTCGGCGGCGGCAGGCGGCGAACGCGACCGTAAAGGACGGCGACCTCGAGGTCGTGAAAGGCGAGACGCTGACGCTCTACCGGTTCGGCACGATGCAGGCGGAGCATTACTTCTGCGCGGTCTGCGGCTGCTACACCCATCACCGCCGGTCCTCGGCCACGTCCGAGTTCGGCGTCAACGTGGGCGGGCTGGAGGGCGTGAACCCGCGCGACCTCGAGCCGATGCCATGGCTCGACGGCGTGAATTACTGGCCGGAGGCCGCGCGATGACCGGCCGCTACCACGAACTCAGGACCTGCACCGCGCAGAGCACCAGAAGGCCGACGACGACGATCGCGGTCAGGGCGAGAAAGCCGATCTCCGTGAACGCCAGCGCCACGACGCTTCCGATCAGGAGCGCGACCGCGACGATCACGGCAATCAGCCAGCCCGCGACATCGCCGAGGATCCACGCGAGCGGACCGCGCCGGGGCCGGTTGCCCGGTTCGGGAAGGGGGTTCAGCACGCGCTCCTTCGCGAGGGCGAATTCCGCCTCGGTCAATTCGCCCGCGTCTCGCAGCGACAGAAGCTTCGTCAGTTCGGTGGCGGGTTGGGACATCGGTCAGGCCTCGCATCTCGTCGGGACGGGTCTGACAGAACATCTTGGCGGTAAAATGGCCGCAGGGGGAGTGACACATGCTCTATCGTGAGGCGGGCGACTTCAAGACGTCCTATGCCAAGGACAACCAGACCTTCCCGATCAAGTTCGATCGCTGGGGGTACTGGGCGATCCTGCTCGTGGCGGCCGTCATCCTGCCGTTCCTCGTGACCGACTACTGGGCCAACGCCTTCCTCGTGCCGTTCCTGATCTATGCGATCGCGGCCCTCGGGCTGAACATTCTGACGGGCTATTGCGGACAGGTGTCGCTGGGCACCGGCGGGTTCATGGCGGTCGGAGCCTATGCCTCCTACAAGCTGATGACGGCCTTTCCGTGGATGGACATGATCACGGTCACGCTGCTTTCGGGGCTGATCACGGCGGCGGTGGGGGCCGCGTTCGGCCTGCCCTCGCTCAGGATCAAGGGCTTCTACCTGGCGGTGGCGACGCTGGCGGCGCAGTTCTTCCTCGTCTGGATGTTCAACCGTGTCGGCTGGTTCTACAACTACTCGGCTTCGGGACAGATCAACGCCCCCGAGCGCACGCTCTTCGGGGTCGAGGTCACCGGGCCGAACACCGAAGCCTGGGCGCAGTACCTGTTCTGCCTGCTCTTCGTCGTGGTTCTGGCCTGGGTCGCGCGCAACCTGACGCGCGGCACCATCGGGCGACAGTGGATGGCCATCCGGGATATGGATATCGCGGCCGAGATCATCGGCGTGAACCCGCTCCGCGCCAAGCTCACGGCCTTCGCGGTGTCGTCCTTCTTCGTCGGCATCTCGGGCAGCCTGTTCTTCACGGTCTATCTGGGCGCGGTCGAGGTGGGCGAGGTCTACGGCATCCAGAAGTCGTTCCTCGTGCTCTTCATGATCATCATCGGCGGCCTCGGTTCGATCTTCGGCAGTTTCGCGGGCGCCGCGTTCCTCGTGCTGCTTCCGGTGATGCTGAAGCTGGTGGGCGTCGACCTCCTGGGTTGGCCCACGGACATCGTGGCGCATCTCAACCTCGTGGTGGTGGGCGCGCTGATCATCTTCTTTCTGGTGGTCGAGCCGCACGGGCTGGCGCAGCTCTGGCGCCTGACGAAGGAAAAACTGAGATTGTGGCCCTTCCCGCATTGATGCGGGCGGCCACGGGAGGCGGCGGGACCAAACCCGCCCTACGACAATCGGATACCCCAGGGAGGACATACCGATGAAACTTGGAACCCTTACGATCGCGGCCATCTGCGCCGCAGCCCCGGCGATGGCGGACCTCGTGTTCCCGTCGCTGAGCTACCGGACTGGCCCCTATGCGGCGGGCGGCATTCCCTTCGCGGACGGCTATGCCGACTACTTCACGCTCCTGAACGAGCGCGATGGCGGCATCGGCGGCATCCCCGCCCGCGTCCTCGAATGCGAGACGGGCTACAACACCGAGAAGGGCGTCGAGTGCTACGAAAGCACCAAGGGCGAAGGCGCGCTGGTCTATCAGCCGCTGTCGACGGGCATCACCTACCAGCTGATCCCCAAGACCGCCGCCGACGGCATCCCGCTCCACACGATGGGCTACGGCCGGACCTCGGCCGCCAATGGCGAAGTCTTCAACAACGTCTTCAACTATCCTGCGAACTACTGGGACGGCGCGTCGATCGCGGTGAACCACCTGCTGGACGTCAATGACGGCTCGCTCGAGGGCAAGAAGATCGCGCTGGTCTACCACAACTCCGCCTACGGCAAGGAGCCGATCCGCACGCTGGAGGAGCTGGCCGCCAAGCATGGCTTCGAGCTGAGTCTGCTGCCGGTCGATCACCCGGGCCAGGAGCAGAAGTCGCAATGGCTCCAGATCCGTCGCGAGCAGCCCGACTACGTCGTGATGTGGGGCTGGGGCGTGATGAACCAGGTCGCCATCCAGGAAGCCGCCAACATCCGCTTCCCGATGGAGAACTTCATCGGCAACTGGTGGGCCGGGTCCGAGAACGACGTGCTGCCCGTGGGCGAGGCCGCCAACGGCTACAAGTCGCTGGCGATGCACAATGTGGGCGCCGATTTCCCGATCTTCGCCGACCTGCAGGAGCACGTGATCGACGCCGGGATGGCGGCGGGCAACGGCGACCAGGTGGGCACGGTGCTCTACAACCGGGGTCTCTACGCCGCGATGCTGGCCGCCGAAGCCGCCAAGAAAGCGCAGGAAATCCACGGCGAGATGGACATCACGCCCGCGATGATGCGCGACGGCATGGAGGCGCTGGTCGTCGACGAGGCGCTGATGGAAAGCCTCGGGATGCCGAATTTCGGCCCCGCCTTCAGCGTGTCCTGCGAGAACCATGGCGGCTCCGGCCAGGCCAAGGTCCAGCAGTGGGATGCCGCCGCCGGCGAGTGGGAGATCATCACGGACTGGATCGACAGCGACCGCGACGTGATCGACCCGCTGATCGAGGAAGATTCGGCCGCCTATGCCGCCGAGGCCGGCATCACGCCGGGCTGCGCCGAGAGCTGATCGACACCGCCCCCGGCCGCGCCACGCGCGGCCGGGGGCTCCTCGCCTTCCCTCTGCCGCCCCGTGCCGGGCGCCAGCGGCGAGACGAGCCACCCGACACGACGGAGATCCCCATGCTGGACACGACCCCGGACGCCCAGGCCGCGCAGGGCACCGCCGACGCCCTGCTCGAGGTCAACAATATCGAGGTGATCTACAACCATGTGATCCTCGTCCTGAAAGGCGTCAGCCTGACGGTGCCGAAAGGCGGTATCACCGCGCTTCTGGGCGGCAACGGCGCGGGCAAGTCGACGACGCTCAAGTCGATCTCGAACCTGCTCCGCTCCGAGCGTGGCGACGTGACCAAGGGCTCGATCGTCTACAAGGGCGACCGCATCCAGGACCTGACCCCCGCCGACCTGGTGGAGCGCGGCGTGGTGCAGGTAATGGAGGGGCGGCACTGCTTCGAGCACCTCACCGTCGAGGAGAACCTGCTGACCGGATCCTACACCCGCAAGGACGGCAACTCGGCCATCAAGCGCGACCTGGAGATGGTCTATGACTACTTCCCGCGCCTGCGCGAGCGGCGCGGCAGCCAGGCCGGTTACACCTCCGGCGGCGAGCAGCAGATGTGCGCCATCGGACGCGCCATGATGGCCCGCCCCGAGATGATCCTTCTCGACGAGCCGTCGATGGGCCTCGCCCCGCAACTCGTCGAAGAGATCTTCGGCATCGTGAAATCGCTCAACGAGGATGAAGGCGTGTCCTTCCTCCTGGCCGAGCAGAACACCAACGTGGCGCTGCGCTTCGCGCATTACGGCTACATCCTCGAGTCGGGCCGCATCGTGATGGACGGCCCGGCCGCCGAGCTGCGCGAAAACCCGGACGTGAAGGAATTCTACCTCGGGATGTCGGACGAAGGCCGGAAATCCTTCCGCGACGTGCGCAGCTACCGCCGCCGCAAGCGGTGGCTGTCTTGAGCCGCGTCAGCACCTGCCTCTGGTTCGCGGACAACAACGGCCACGAGGCCGCGGCCTTCTGGTGCGACCTGCTGCCCGATAGCCGGATCACGCAGACCATGCCCGGAGAGGGCGACGCGCCGCTCGCCGTGGCGTTCGAGTTGATGGGCACCCCGTACCAGGCGCTGAACGGCGGTCCCCGGAACCGCCTTGGGGAAGAGACGTCGATCGTCGTGGCGACCGACGATCAGGCCGAGACCGACCGTCTCTGGGCGGCGCTGTCCGACGGGGGCGAGGTGCTCGAATGCGGCTGGCTGATCGACCGGTTCGGGGTGCGATGGCAGATCGCGCCCGAGGGCCTGTGGGACATGACCTGCGACCCGGACCGCGCGGCGGCGGGGCGGGCCTTCGCCGCTATGATGACCATGACGAAGATCGACATCGGCGCCGTGCGCGCCGCCTTTGAGGATCGGTGATGCGGGCCTTTGTCGGCCTCCCCGTGCCCGAGGCGTGGATCGGGCCGCTATGCCGCGCGCAATCGCGCATCCCCGGCGGGCGGAAGGTCGATGCGGAGGACCTGCACCTGACGCTGGCCTTTCTGGATGACCAGCCCGAGGACCGTCTTGAGGCGTTGCACGAGGCGCTGGAGGCGCGGCCCGCCTCGGCCGTGACGCTCGAGCCTCTGGCCTACGCAGTCTTCGGCGCGGGACGGGCCCGCCTGATGGCGCTGGATATCGCGGCGACGCCTGACCTGACCGCGCTCCGGGACGCGGTGCGGACGGCCTGCCGCCGCGCGGGCATCGACCTGCCGCGCGAACGCTTCCGCCCGCATGTGACGCTCATCCGGTTCCCCGCCTCCGCGCCGGGCGACCCGGCCCGACTGCCGGGCGCGGTCGCGGCGCTGGGCGTGCCGGTGGTGGCACCCGAAATGGCCGGGTTGGCCCCGCTCTGGTCCTCGATCCTGACGCCCGAGGGGCCGATCTACGAGCCGCTCGCGACCTATCCGCTGGTGGCGGCATGACCGATCGCAAGCCCTGCCGGACACCGACGGGCACCAGTGCCACGAACGTGCCCACCTGGAAATTCGACGCCTGCCGCAGCGCCATCCTCGACGTCCTCGCCGACGGCGCGGTCCCGGCCTCCGAGGTGGCGGCCCGTGTCGGAGACCAGCTGACGGACGAGCAGCTGGACGCGCTCGGCAAGCTCGGATGGCACGTCACCACCGTGCGACTGGAGATGGAGGTCCGCGGTGAAATCGCGCGCCTGCCCGGCCGCCCGCTGCGATTGACGCGCGCATGACGCGAAACCCATCCCGCCCCGGCCCGTTGACCCTCCGACACAAACGGAGATCCCCATGCTGAAGCCCCTCGCCCTGCGCGCCGCCCGTCTCGTGGAATCCGGTCTCGAGCGGATCGGCGACCGCTCCGACGACGACCCCGTCCTCGACCCCTATCTCGGCTATGCGACCCCCGAGGGACTGGTGCTGCGCGGTCGCGTCCTGACCCATCTGCGCCGCGCCGAGCCCGATGCCGAACAATCGAAATGGATGAACCTGCGCCAGATGGCGAACCTCTTCATCACCGACGAGGTGCAAGGCGTCACGGTCGAGGGCGGCGGGGCCACCGGCCTGTCGGATGCCGAAGGGTATGTCCGCCTGACCGTCGCGGGCGATTTCGACCCAGGCTGGGCCACCGTGCACTGCGCCATTCCCGGTCAGGAGCCTGTCGCCTTCCACGCGCGCGTCCCGGCACCCGATGCCGAGTACATGCTGATCTCGGATATCGACGACACGATGATCGAGACCGGCGCCCATTCGCTGGCGCGCAACCTCTGGACGACCTTCACCGGCTCGGCGCTGACGCGGCAGGCCCATGACGACGCCATCGCCCTGGTCGAGTCGATGACCGACGGCACGCGGCATCCGATCTTCTACGTCTCCTCTTCGCCCTGGAACCTGCACGACTTCCTCGAGGACCTGTTCCGCCACGAAGGCGTGCCGCGCGGCCCGATGTTCCTGCGCGACCTGGGCATCACCGAGGAAGGCGTCGGCGCCAGCCACGGCACCCACAAGGGGCGCGCCATCGACGCCATCCTCGCGGCCAATCCCGATCTCGACGGCTACCTGATGGGCGACAGCGGCCAGAAGGACGCCATCGTCTACCGCGACGCCGTCCGGCGTCACCCCGGCCGCATCCGGGGCGTGGCTTTGCGCGAACCCGCCCCGGGCGTGGGCGACGACGACGCCAATGCCATCGCCGAGATCGAGGCGGAGGGCGTGCCCTGCTTTCACGGCCCGGACTTTACGGGCGCCCGACGACATTGGGGACTGGAATGAGCCATTACGACGACCTCGAGACGCGAAGCGCCGATGCCCGCGCGGCCGACCAGCTGACGCAGCTGCGCGCGCAACTGGCGCAGGTGACGCCCCGCGAAGGCAATCACCTCGACCCGTCCGAGATCACGTCGTTGGACGATCTGCCCAAGCTGCGGGTCATGCGGAAATCCCATCTGTCGCAATGGCAGTCGGAACAGCCCCCCTTCGGCGGCATCCGGGTGTCGAACGTGGCCCAGATATTCCAGTCGCCCGGCCCGATCTACGAACCCGGCGGTGTGTCCCACGATTGGTGGCGGATGGGTCGGTTCCTGCACGCCTGCGGGATCGGGACCACCGATGTCGTGCAGAACTGCTTCGGCTACCACCTGACCCCGGCCGGCCACATGTTCGAGAGCGGGGCACGGGCCGTGGGCGCGATCGTCATCCCGGCCGGCACGGGCCAGACCGACCTGCAGGTGCGGGCGGCGGCGGATCTGGGCGCGACGTCCTATGCCGGGACGCCGGATTATCTGAAGGTGATCCTCGACCGCGCCGACGCGACGGGCGAGAGTCTCGGGATCGTGCGCGCAGCGGTCGGCGGCGGCGCGCTGTTCCCCAGCCTGCGCGCGGAATACACCGAGCGCGGCATCGCCTGCCTGCAATGCTATGCCACCGCCGATCTCGGCAACATCGCCTACGAGAGCGACGCGATGGAGGGCATGATCGTCGATGAGGGCGTCATCGTCGAAATCGTGCGCCCCGGCACCGGCGACCCCGTTCCCGCGGGTGAGGTCGGCGAGGTCGTCGTCACCTCGCTCAACCCCGATTACCCGCTGATCCGCTTCGCCACGGGCGACCTCTCGGCGATGATGGAGGGTACGTCCCCCTGCGGCCGGACGAACGCGCGCATGAAGGGCTGGATGGGCCGCGCCGACCAGACCGCCAAGATCAAGGGCATGTTCGTGCGCCCCGAACAGGTGGCCGAGTTCGTCGCCCGCCATCCGGAGGTGCAGGCGGCGCGTGTTGTCGTGACCCGCGAAGGCGAGATGGACGCGATGGAGGTGCAGGTGCAGGCGACGGGCGGCGACGAGGCCGCCTGGGCCGAGAGCGTCGCCCAGACCCTGAAGCTCAAGGGCCGCGTCCTGCGCATGGACGCGCTGCCCAACGATGGCCTCGTGATCGAGGACAAGCGCGACTACGGTTGAGGCGCCGTGCGCGACAAGCGCCTTTCCTTCGGTTGCGCCAGCAAACATGATGGGCGCTTCCGCTGACCGATCCGAACGAGAGCGCTGCTTGTGTCCAGTCCCAAGAATCTTCTTGTCGTCGGTTGGATGGAGCGGGTCAGCCTGCCCGCGCTCGACCTAACGGATATCAAGGCGAAGATCGACACGGGCGCACGAACCTCCGCGCTCCATGCCGACATGATGGAAGAGTTCGAGCGGGACGGCGTCCCATGGCTCCGATTCCGCATCCGACACAATGGCGCCCGCAGCCAGCGCATCCACGAACATCCCGTCCTCGACCGCCGCGCCGTCAAGAACACGTCCGGCATTCCCGAAGACCGACACGTCATCCGCACGCCGCTGCTCATCGCGGGTCACCGCTGGCTGATCGACCTGTCGCTGACCGATCGCAGCCGGATGCGCAGCCCCATGATCGTCGGGCGCACGGCGCTCAGTGCCCATAACGTCGCGGTTCATACCCGGCGCACGAGATTACGGACGTGCCCTTCTCCAGTCGCGGACGCCCGCGGAAAGGACGACCCATGAAAATCGCTATGATGGCACGCAACGCCAACCTCTATTCGCATCAGCGCCTCAAGGAGGCCGCCGAGGAACGCGGCCACGAGATGCACGTCGTCAACACGTTGCGCTGCTACATGAACATCGCGTCGCGGCGGCCCGAAATCTACTACAACGGCGAGAAGCTCGAAGGCTTCGACGCCGTCATCCCGCGGATCGGTGCGAGCGTGACGTTCTACGGCCTGGCCGTGCTGCGGCAGTTCGAGATGATGGGTGTGTTCCCGGTCAACGAAAGCGTGGCCATCGGGCGGAGCCGCGACAAGCTCCGCTCCATGCAGCTTCTGGCCCGCGACGGCATCGGCCTGCCGGTGACGACCTTCGCCCACGACCCGAAGCAGACCGAGGAAGTGCTGGAACTGGCGGGTGGCGCACCCCTCGTCATCAAGCTGCTGGAAGGAACGCAGGGCTTGGGCGTCGTGCTGGCCGACACGGACCGCTCGGCCAAGTCGGTGATCGAGGCGTTCCGCGCCACCAACACCAACATCCTCGTGCAGGAGTTCATCAAGGAGGCCGGTGGTTCGGACATCCGCGCCATCGTCGTCGGCGGCCGGGTGATCGCGGCGATGAAACGGCAGGGGGGCGAGGGCGAGTTCCGGTCGAACCTGCATCGCGGCGGCTCGGCGGAGGTGATCAAGCTCTCGCCCGAGGAACGCTCGACCGCCGTGCGCGCAGCCAAGGCGATGGGCCTCGCGGTTTGCGGTGTCGACATGCTGCGGGCCAATCACGGGCCGGTGGTGATGGAAGTGAATTCCTCGCCCGGCCTCGAAGGCGTCGAGAAGGCGACCGGTCTCGATATCGCGGGCAAGATCATCGAATTCATCGAGAAGAACGCCAAGCCGGGCGCCACCAAGACGCGAGGCAAAGGCTGATGCCGGCTGCCCCGACGCGGCGTCCCACCTTCGAATTGGGCGGGACGGCGATCGCGCCGGGGACGCGGGCCACGATCGACCTGCCCGTCAGCCACCTGTCCGACCACACACCCGTCTCCATGTCCGTGCATGTCATCCACGGGCGTCGCGACGGACCGACGATTTTCGTCAGCGCGGGCATCCATGGCGACGAGGTCATCGGGGTCGAGATCGTGCGCCGCCTCCTGCGCGCCCCGGCGTTGAAATCGGTGAAGGGCACGCTGATCGTCGTGCCCATCGTCAACGCGTTCGGGTTCATGAACCATTCGCGCTACCTGCCCGATCGGCGCGATCTCAACCGCTCCTTTCCCGGCAGCGCGGGCGGATCGCTGGCCGCACGGCTGGCGCATCTCTTCCTTTCGCAGGTGGTCGCGCGCTGCGACCTCGGGATCGACCTTCATTCGGCAGCGATCCACCGCACCAACCTGCCCCAGATCCGCATCGCGCCCGACAATCCGGCGATGCTCGATCTCGCGCATGTGTTCGGCGCGCCTGTGATCCTGCAGTCGCCGCTTCGCGACGGAAGCCTGCGCGGCGCGGCCAAGGCCATCGGGCGCGACGTGCTGCTCTACGAGGCGGGCGAGGGTCTGCGTTTCGACGAATATTCCGTGCGTGCGGGCATGGCTGGCATCCTGCGGGTGCTGCGCTATCGCGGCATGGTCGGCGGGCGCGGCATCGCCGCCGCCCAGACGCGCCCGCAGATCTGCACCTCGTCCAAATGGCTTCGCGCACCGACGGGCGGCCTCCTGCGGGCCTTTCGCGGTGATGGCGACGTGGTCGAGACGGGCGCCGTCCTCGCCGCCGTTTCGGACCCCTTCGGCGAGCACGAGACCGAGATCACCGCGCCCTTCGACGGCATCATCGTCGGCCGTGCCGTCATGCCCGTCGTCAACGAGGGCGACGCCGTCTTCCACCTCGCCCGCGTCGCCTCCGTCGCCCGCGCTGAGACCGTGATGGACGATCTGACCACCCAGATGGCGGACGACCCGCTATTCGACGAGGACGAGATCATTTGATCCCGACGCCCGTCTAGATCGTGAGGAGCAGCGCGCAGTGGTCCGAAACCTCGGGCGAGCGAACCACCTCGAACGCCAGGACGGCGTTCGGATCGTCGACGCACATGTAATCGGCGAAGCGTCCCGGCTTGGAGTAAAGCGATGTCCGGGTCCCGTCGAAGCCACCCGCCGTCACCAGCTCTGTGAGCCCCGCACGCGTCAGCCGCGCGAGGGTCTCGCTCTCGGGCTCAACGTTGAAGTCGCCGCAGATGACGACGCGATCCCCGGCCTCCGCCGCCCGGTCGGACAGCGCGACGAGGCGGTCGGCCTGGATCGCACGCGCGGCCGTATCCGCCTTGCCGACGGACGGATCGCGCAGGCCGTGCATCTGTGTGACGCACACACCCTGTCCCGCGTCGTGGTCCCAGACCCGCACGGCATGTGCACTGCGCGAGCGGGGGTGATCGCCGTAGCCGTCGGGTTCGTAGCCCTTGTGCACGAAGCCCTGAGCCTGGGCGACGATGGGCAGGCGGCGATGCACGAAGGTAGCGAGGCCCCAGCGCGAGGGAACGGCGGCCTCCCCGTGCCACAGCACGCCCTGTGCCGCCGGACAGAAGATCGCAACATGGTCGGGCAAGGCCCGCGCCACGTCCGAGAGGATATCGGCCCGTTGCGGCAGGACATGCGCCCCGTCGCGATATGTCAGCCACGGCGCCGGGGCGTCGGGCGTGTGGACGACCTCCTGCAGGCAGAGGATGTGGGGCGCGGTCTCGGCGAGATACGGGACCAGCGCGTCATGGCACGCGCCGCCCCAGGCATTCAGCGACATGATCTGCATCGAACGCCTCCGCCGCGCCGCCGGGGGGCCCTGCCCCGTCAGCCGCGCAGCTCTCCTCCCGTAGCCTTCGCGACCTTTTCGACGACCTTTGCCGCGACCGCCTCGATCTCCTTGTCGGTGAGCGTGGCCTCGGTCGGCTGCAACCGCACCGTCACGGCCAGCGACTTGCGGCCCTCGCCGAGGCTGCCGCCCCGGAACTCGTCGAAGACACGCGCGCCGGTGATCAGGGTTTTGTCGGCCCCGAGCGCGGCGTTGACGACCGCCTGTGCCTCGACCTCCGCGTCCAGGACGAACGCGAAGTCCCGCTCGACCGCCTGCAGATCCGAAAGCGTCAGCGCCCCGCGCGAGGCGGTGGCGGATTTCGGGAACGGCACTTCGGCCGGCCAGATCGAGAAGCCCACCGCCGGCCCTTTCACGTCCATCGCCTTGAGTATTTTGGGATGGATCTCGCCGAACTCCGCCATCACCTTCTTCGGCCCGAGGCACAGCTTGGCCGAGCGGCCCGGATGCCACCAGTCGTCCGCGCCGCGCATCGTCTGCATTTTCGCGGGCGCGCCGATAGCCGAAAGGATCGCCTCGGCGTCGGCGCGGATGTCGAAGACGTCGACGGGGCGCCGGTCGCCATGGATGCCCTTCGGCGCGGTATGGCCGACGAGGAGGCCGGAGACGCAGAACTGCTGCTGGCCCGGCATTCCGCCATCGAAGACGTGCCCCGCCTCGAACAGCGCGAGGTCCGCGACGCCCCGCGCCTGGTTGCGGGCCGCCGCCTGCAGCAGACCGGGCAGGAGCGCGGGACGCATATGCGACATGTCCTGGCTGATCGGATTCTCGAGCCGCGTGGCATCGGTGCCACCGCCGAACAGCTCGGCCGACGCGCGGTCGATGAAGCTGTAGGTGACGCATTCGTCGTAGCCCAGCGCGGCCGCCGTACGGCGCGCCGTCCGCTCGCGCTGCTGCATGCGCGTCAGGACGGGCCGCAGCACCTGCGCGGGCCGCGCCATGGGCCGCCCTTCCAACTTGGTCAACGACGCGATGCGCGCGACCTCCTCGACGAGATCGGCGCTGCCCTGCACGTCCGGTCGCCAGCTCGGGACATGGGCCTGGTCTCCCTCCAGCCGGAAGCCCAGTGCGGTCAGCGTGGCGCGTTGCGTCTCGGCGGGGATCGACATGCCCACGAGGCCCTCGACGCGGTCGGTGTCGAGGCGGTAGCTGCGCGCGGTGTCCGGCACGGCTCCCGCCACGACCATGTGCGACGCCTCGCCGCCCGCATGCTCCAGGATCATGGCCGTTGCGTGATCCAGTCCCTCGGGCGTGAAGGCCGGATCGACACCGCGTTCGAAGCGGTAGCGGGCATCCGAGTTGATCTTCATCGCCCGGCCCGCCAGCGCGATCTGGACGTGGTCCCAGAACGCACTTTCGACCAGCACGTTCGTCGTGGCCTCGGTCACGCCCGAAGCCGCCCCGCCCATGATGCCCGCGATGCTCTCGATGCCGGCATCATCCGAGATGACCATCGCCCCCTCGGGCAGCGTGTAGGTCTTTTCGTCCAGCGCCTCGATCGTCTCGCCGCCGGCCGCGCGGTGAACCCGCAGGTCGCCCTGGACGATATCGGCGTCGAAGACGTGCAGCGGGCGGTTCAGGTCATAGGTGAACCAGTTGGTCACATCCACAAGGAAGCTGATCGGCCTGAGTCCGATGGCGCGAAGCCGGTCTTGCAGCCAGTCGGGCGAGGGTTCGTTCGTCACGCCCCGGATCATCCGCAGCGCGAAGACCGGACAGCCGTCGATCGTGTCGTCGGCGATGGTCACGCCGACGGGGCTGTCGAAGGTACCGGTGACGTCCGGCCGGTCGAGCGGCTTCAGCGTCCCGAGGCCGCGCGCCGCCAGATCGCGCGCGATGCCGCGCACGCCCAACGCGTCGGGACGGTTGGGCGTGATGGCGATCTCGATCACGGGGTCCACCTTGGCGGGATCGTGCTCGGCCAGCCAATCGGCGAAGCTCTGGCCGACCTCGCCCGAGGGCAGCTCGATGATGCCGTCATGCTCGTCCGACAGCTCCATCTCGCGCTCGGAGGCCATCATGCCGAAGCTCTCGATGCCGCGGATCTTGCCGACGCCGATGGTCGTGTTGATGCCGGGCACGTAGACGCCGGGCTTCGCCACGACGACGGTGATGCCCGCGCGGGCGTTGGGCGCGCCGCAGATGATCTGCTTCGTCCCTTCGTCCGTCTCCACCTGACAGACCCTCAGGCGGTCGGCGTCGGGATGCTTCTCGGCCGAGGTGACGTGCCCGATGGTAAAAGGGCGCAGCGCCGCACCGCGATCCTCGATGCCTTCGACCTCGAGCCCCAGATCGGTGAGCGCGTCGGCGATCTCGGGCACGGTGGCCGAGGTGTCGAGATGGCGCTTGAGCCAGGAGAGCGTGAATTTCATGGGATGCGGGCCTCGGGAATGTGTCGCCGCTCCATAACCGCATCGCCCCGCGGTTTGAAGCCCGGCCGCCTGACCCGGATGGTGGGCCGGCTCTGGCAGGCGCGGTCCGTCCGTGTCCCGCCTCAGGCGAGGTCGAACAGGAAACGCCGCACCTTCACTGGGTGGCCCACCAGCCTGTCATCTTCGGGTCCAGCATCCCGGCCGCCCTGCGCGCGGTAGAAGGCGATGGCGCGCGTGTTCGCCTCGAGCACCGTAAGCGTCGAGGCCGCGGCACCCCTTGCCGCGAGCGCCTTGTTGATCGCCGCCAGAAGCTGCGCTCCGGTCCCCCGCCCGCGCCCCGTCGGGTGGACATGGAGGTTGTCGATCAGTGGCGGCACGACATCGCGGAGCGCACAGACGAAGCCCAGCAACTCGCCTCCGGCTTCGGCGACCAGTGTCGGCTGATCGGGACCGAAGCCGCGTGGCGCCCATTTGGCCGCGAGGTAATCGGGCAGGACGTCGCTGAGGACGCGCGCGGGCAGGACGATGCCGTAGCTGCTCTGCCACGAGGCCAGATGCAGCGCGACGATGGCGTCGCGGTCCGCTTCGGTCGCCGCACGGATCAGCACGGGGTCACCGCGTCGCCCCGCGCGATCCGTCCCGGCGAGACGACCGATGCGCACCAGCCGCCATGATGGCGCACGGCTTGGTAGCCGCCGGGGCCGAGCGTCTCCTCCATGCGCGAACAGGGCGCGCAGGGGCCGCTGACGTGCAGCACGGCCGTCCCGATCCGCAGATCACGCCCCCGCAGCGTCGCGAGGTTGAGGCCCGAGACCACGAGGTTGCGTCGAAGCGCGTCCGGTCCGGCATCGGTGCGGCTGAGCGAGGCGATGACCGGCAGGTGTTCGGCCTGGATCAGTGTCACGGCGCGCTTGCCGGGCCGTGCGTGGTCGCCGACCGGGCCCGCTTCGGCGATGTCGACCGCGTCGACCTCGGTCATGTCGGCGCGGCGCGCGGGCCGCAGGCCGATCCAGTCGAGCCGCCCCGAATGATGATGCGCATCCATCAGAACGCGAAGCGACCTCATCGGGCGAAGGTCGCGTCGAGGATCCGCGCGAGTCCTTCGGCATCCGCCGTGTCGAAGGCATCCGGCCGGTCGCTGTCGATGTCCAGCACCGCGATCAGCGCGCCACTGCGGTCGCGCACCGGCAGCACGATCTCGGACCGCGTCGAGGACGCGCAGGCGATATGGCCGGGGAAGGCATCGACATCGGCAACGATCTGAACCTCGCCCGTGCGCGCGCAGGCGCCGCAGACGCCCCGATCGAAGGGGATCACGAGGCAGCCGTGGCCGCCCTGATAGGGGCCAATCTTCAGAAGGCCGGGGGCGACGACGCGGTAGAAGCCCGTCCAGTCGAAGCGATCGTCGGCATGATGCAGCTCGCAGGCGAGCGTGGCCATCAGCGCGACGGCATCGTCCTCGCCTTCGGTCAGGCTGGCGACGGTTCGGTCGAGATGGGCGTAGTCGATCTGGGGCATGGTCCCGAGGGGGCTCCGCCCCCGCCCTGCGGGCCCCCCGAGGTATTTGGGGCCAGAGGACGAGGACGCGCGTTAACCTTAATGAGTCGTTGTCAGGGGCGTTCGATGGCGATGGCCGTGCCTTCGCCACCGCCGATGCAGATCGCCGCGATGCCGCGCTTGAGGTCGCGGGCTTCGAGCGCATGGAGCAGTGTGACCATGATGCGCGCGCCCGAGGCCCCGATCGGGTGACCGAGCGCGCAGGCGCCGCCGTTGACGTTCACGATCTCGGGCGAGAGGTCCATTTCGTGCATGAAGGCCATGGGCACGACGGCGAAGGCCTCGTTGACCTCCCAGAGGTCGACGTCGCCCACTTCCCAGCCCAGCCGATCCATCAGTTTTCGGGCAGCTGGCACCGGCGCGGTGGTGAAGAGCCCCGGCTGCTGCGCGTGGCTGGCGTGGCCGAGGATGCGCGCGCGGACGGGCAGACCTTCGGCCTCGGCGATGCGGCCGGAGGCAAGGACCAGCGCCGCCGCCCCGTCCGAGATGGACGACGAATTGGCTGCCGTGACCGTCCCGTCCTTGCGGAAGGCGGGTTTCAGATGGGGGATCTTGTCGGGCCGCGCGCTGCCCGGCTGCTCGTCCTGCGCGACGGCGGTGTCGCCCTTGCGGGACGTGACGGTGAACGGCGCGACCTCGCCCGCGAACCCGCCCGACGCGATGGCCTCCTGCGCGCGCGACAGCGACCGGAGCGCGTAGTCGTCCTGCGCGTCGCGCGTGAATTGGTAGGCCTCGGCGCAGTCTTCGGCGAAGGTGCCCATGAGGCGGCCCTTGTCATAGGCGTCCTCCAGCCCGTCGAGGAACATGTGATCCACCGCCGCGCCGTGGCCCAACCGCGCGCCGCCCCGCATACCCGGCAAGAGATACGGCGCGTTCGTCATCGACTCCATGCCGCCCGCGACCATCACGCCGGTCTGGCCCAGCGCGATCTGGTCATGCGCCATCATCGCGGCCTTCATGCCCGAGCCGCACATCTTGTTGAGCGTCGTGGCGGGCACCTCCTTCGGAAGACCGGCGGCGAACCCGGCCTGTCGCGCCGGGGCCTGCCCCTGCCCCGCAGGCAGGACGCAGCCCATCAACAGCTCGTCCACACGGTCGCTCGGGACGCCGGCATCGGCGAGGGCCGCGGCGATCGCCGCACCCCCGAGCTCGGATGCGGTCGCCGCCGAAAGCGCGCCTTGGAAGCCGCCCATGGGCGTACGTTTCGCGCCTGCGATGATGACCTGTTCCATCTGTCCCCGCTTACGGATTGGTAAGGAATGGCGCGTAGCTTGCCACCGCGATGCCCGAGGTTCCAGAGGGCGCAGAACCGGAGACGAGGCATGCAGATCGACAGCCGAACGACCGACGACATCCTCATCCTGGAATTGACGGAGGCCCGGCTCGACGCGGCCTGCGCCGTCGGCTTCAAGGAACAGGTGCGCGAGTTGTGCGGCGGCCATGGGGGTCGCGTCGTGCTCGACATGGCCAAGGTCGATTTCCTCGACAGCAGCGGGCTCGGCGCGCTGGTGTCGGTTATGAAAGGGCTCGACGGGCGCACGCTGGAACTCGCGCGCACGCGCGGCGCGGTCAGCCGCGTGCTCGACCTGACGCGGATGGACCGGGTCTTCGCGATCCACGACGATCTTCCGGGCGGGGCGGCGCCGGGACAGGACGCGGCCTGATGGCGCAAGCGATGGCTGCCTCGCCGCCGATGACCACGCGCAGTGCGCGGATCGCGGGTACGGCCAACGCCGTAGCCGAGGCGATGACCGCCTTCGCGCGCCTCTTCGAATTGGACTGGCTCCCGGAGGCCCGACGCGCGGAAGTCGAACTCGTCGTGGCCGAAGTGCTCAACAACATCGTCGAACATGCGCTCGCCGGGCGAGACGATGCGTGGATCGAACTGGCCGTCACGGCCGAGGGGGGACGCGTGTTCGTCATGACGGCCGATGACGGCTGCCCGCTGCCTTCGCCGCTTCTCGCGATCGCGGAGCTTCCGACGCAGGATCCGCAAACGGGCGAATTGCCCGAGGGGGGATTCGGCTGGTTCATCATCCATGCCCTGACCGAGGATATGACCTACGAGCGGGCGGACGGGCTGAACCGGCTGCACTTCTCGTTCGTGATCTGAGCCGGGCCTGCATCCCTCGGCATCGCCGTTCGTGCCCCGGCTGGGTACGCCGGTTTGGCGCCCTACCCGATTTCCTCGACGGAGCTGGTTCGCGGCAGATGCGTGACGTGTTGGCAATGCCCGCCCTGCGACCTAGCCTCCGATGCGAATTCGATCCCCGAGAGGTGCGCATGCGTGATTTCCACCGGCCCGGCCGTTCCCCCGTCCTGGCGCGCAACGGCATGTGCGCGACGTCCCACCCGCTCGCGGCAAAGGTCGCGATCGACGTACTGGAACGGGGCGGCAATGCCGTCGATGCGGCGATCGCGGGCGCGATCCTCCTGGGATTGTGCGAGCCGCAGATGACCGGGATCGGGGGCGACTGCTTCGTCCTCCTGAAGCCAGCGGGATCGGACGAGGTCCGCGCGTTGAACGGATCGGGCCGTGCGCCGGCGGGCGCTTCGGCCCAGACGCTGCGGGCGCAAGGCCACAAGACCGTCCCCGCCCATTCGCCCTGGGCCGTGACGGTGCCGGGCGCTATCGACGCATTCTGCACGCTCTCGGAGCAGGAGGGGAAACTGGGGATCGAGGACACGCTCGCCCCCGTGATCCCTTATTTCGAGGAAGGCGTGCCGGTCGCACCCCGCGTCGCCTTCGACTGGGCCAAGGACGCGGCGACCCTTCAGGGCCACGCGCGCAGGGCGTATCTGGGTGACGACATCCCCGCGACGGGCGCCACCTTTGCGTCGCCGAGGCAGGCCGCCGCCCTCCGCCGGATCGCTGCCGAGGGGCGGGACGGGTTCTACGCGGGCGAGGTCGCCGAGGACATGGTCGCGGCGCTGACCAAGGCGGGCGGGCCGCATACGATGGAGGATTTCGCGGCGACGGCCTGCGACTGGGCCGACCCCGTTTCGGGTCTCTACAAGGGCACCGAACTGGTGGAGCATCCGCCCAACGGCCAGGGCGCGACGGCGATCCTGATGGCCAACATCCTCGCGCAATTCGACATCGCCGCGATGGACCCGTTCGGCGCGCGCCGCACCCATATCGAGGCCGAGGCCGCGAAACTGGCCTATGACGCGCGCAATCGCTTCCTCGCCGATGCAGATCACATGACTCGGCTCGAGCACATGCTCGACCCGGCAACAGGCGCCGCCTTGGCGGAACTGATCAATCCCAAGCGCGCCACGCCGCGCCTGACCGAGACGGCCGAGGCGGTCCACAAGGACACGATCTACATCACCGTGGTCGATCGCGACCGCATGGCCGTCTCGCTGATCTATTCGATCTTCCACGGCTTCGGATCGGGGATCGCGTCCGAAAAGTTCGACATCCTGTTTCAGAATCGGGGGGCAGGCTTCACGTTGGACCGCTGGCATCCGAACGAAATAGCACCCGGCAAGCGGCCGATGCACACGATCATCCCCGCGATGCTGCGCGAGGGCGGGCGCGTGACGATGCCGTTCGGCGTCATGGGCGGACAGTATCAGCCGAACGGGCATATCCGCGTCCTGTCGAACATGCTCGATTTCGGGATGGACGCGCAGAGCGCGATCGATGCGCCGCGGGCCTTCGCCGACGGTGGCGTGCTGAAGCTGGAGCGGGGTTATGACGACGGGGTCGTCACCGAACTGGCGGCGATGGGGCACCGGATCGAGGTTCCGGAGACGCCGATCGGCGGCGCGCAGGCCATCCGGATCGACGCCGACGGCTATCTCGAAGGTGCGTCCGATCCGCGAAAGGACGGTTGCGCGCTGGGGTACTGAGGCGCGGGCGGGCGCCCTAGATGCGCTCGATCGCCAATGCGATGCCCTGACCGCCACCGATGCACATCGTAATGAGCGCGCGGCGCCCGCCGATGCGCTCCAGCTCGTGCAGCGCCTTGACGGTGATGATCGCACCGGTCGCGCCGACCGGGTGACCCAGCGCGATGGCCCCGCCATTCGGGTTCACGCGGGCCGGGTCGAGCCCCAGCTCGGCGGTCACGGCGAGGGCTTGCGAGGCGAAGGCCTCGTTGGATTCGATGACGTCGAAATCGCCGGCCGAAAGCCCTGTACGTTCGAGGAGCGCGCGGACCGCCGGGACGGGTCCGATCCCCATCACCTCGGGGCGCACGCCCGCATGGCCGTAGCCGAGGATGCGCGCGCGCGGCGTCAGGCCCGCCGCGTCGGCCGCGTCCGCGCGCGCCAGCACGAGCGCCGCCGCGCCGTCGTTGATGCCCGAGGCATTGCCCGCAGTGACCGTGCCGTCCTTCTGGAAGACCGGACGAAGGCCGCCCAGGGTCTCCATCGTCGAGATCTTCGGGTGCTCATCGACCTCGAACGCGACCTCCTCGCGCCGACGCCGCACCGTGACCGGCACGATCTGATCGGCGAAACGCCCCTCGGCGATGGCGGTAGCCGCCCGCTCCTGACTTTGCAGCGCGAAGGCGTCCTGATCGGCGCGAGTGACGCCGTGTTCGGCGGCGACGTTCTCGGCGGTGACGCCCATATGACCCGTGCCGAACGGACAGTTCAGCGCGCCCAGCATCATGTCGCGCCCCACGACATCGCCCATCTTCGCGCCCCAGCGGGCATCGGGCAGGATGAAGGGCGACCGGCTCATGTTCTCGGCGCCGCCGACCAGCGCGAAATCGGCATCGCCGAGATCAAGCGCCTGGGTCCCCGACACGATCGCCTGCACGCCCGATCCGCAGAGGCGATTGACGTTCATCGCGGGCACCGTCTCGGGCACGTCGGCCTGCATGGCGGCGACGCGGCTGAGATACATGTCGCGCGGCTCGGTGTTGATGACGTGGCCGAAGACGCTCGTCCCGATCTGCGTGCCTTCGATGCCCGCATCGGCGATGGCGGCCCGGGCTGCCACGGTGGCCAGCTCGATCGGCGGAATGGCGGCGAGGCTGCCGCCGAAGGTTCCGATGGCGGTGCGGCGGGCGGACAGGATGACGACGTCGGACATGGGGCCTCCGGGGGCAACAGGGTGCTGGCAGTCTGACGGGCGTGGGTCGCGGTGAAAAGCGGGACGTCGCGGCGGGATCAGCCGTCGCGCGACGCCAGGAGGTCGAGCGCGCGCAGAAGCGGCGCCGCATCGGCCCCGAGTTCGGCCACGAGCTGTCGCTGATAGGCGGTCGCGATGGGTGCCAGTTCGGCGACCATGGCGTGCCCGCTCTCCGTCAGGGTGAGGTCGACGAGCCGCTTGTCCCCCGCGTTCACGCGCTTGGCGACATGACCCGCCGCCTCGAGCCGGGCGGCGGCGCGGGAGACGCGGGATTTCTCCATGTCGGCCCGGTCGGCGATCTCGCGCACCGAGACCGTGCCCGACCCCGCGAGATGCGCGATCACGCGCCATTCCGCGCGCGTCAGGCCGAACCGGTCGCGGTAGTCGCGGGCGAAGTCGCGGCTGACCCGCCCGGCGGCCACGGCCAGCCGATAGGGCAGGAAGTCGTCGAGGCGGAAATCGTCCATCCCGCTTCAGTGCCGCGCGGAGGCGGGCCGTGTCCAGCCCGCCCGAACGCGTCAGGCGTCGAACCGCAGCGGCGCGACCGTGCGGAACATGCCCGTCGCGCGCAGCTTGTCGAGCACGGCGGCGGGCGGCTGGTCGTCGAGATAGAGCAGCGCGATCGCCTCGCGCCCGCGATCCGACCGGCCGAGCGTGAAGTTCGCGATGTTGACGCCGTTGTCGCCCATCGTCTGGCCCAGCGTGCCGATGATGCCCGGTACGTCTTCGTTGGTGGTGTAGAGCATGTGGGCCCCGATCTCGGCGTCGATATTGATGCCCTTGATCTGGATGAAGCGCGGCTTGCCGTCGGTGAAGACGGTGCCCGCGATGGACCGTTCGCGCGATTTGGTGCGGACGATCAGCTTGATGTAGCCGTCGAAGACGCCCGACTTGTCCTGCCGCGTGGTCGACAGATCCACGCCCCGCTCGCGCGCGAGGACGGGGGCCGAGACCATGTTCACGTCTGGGTTCGTAGCCTTCATCACGCCCGCGATGGCCGAGCAGTTCAGCGCCTCGAGGTTCATATCGGCGACGGTGCCGTTGTAGAGGACTTCGATCGCCTCGATCGGCTCGTCGGTCATCTGGCCCACAAAGGCGCCCAGATGGTCGGCCAGCTTGATCCAGGGGCCCATGACCTTGGCCTCCTCGGCGGTGACCGACGGCATGTTGAGCGCGTTCGAGACTGCGCCCGTCAGGAGGTAGTCGGCCATCTGTTCGGCCACCTGCAGGGCCACGTTCTCCTGCGCCTCGGTGGTGGCGGCGCCCAGATGCGGGGTCACGACCACGTTGGGCAGGTTGAAGAGCGGGCTGTCGGTCGCGGGCTCGGTCTCGAACACGTCAAAGCCCGCACCGGCGACATGGCCGGATTTCAGGAGGTCGGCGAGTGCCGCCTCGTCCACCAGGCCGCCGCGTGCACAGTTGACGATCCGCACGCCCTTCTTGGTCTTGGCGAGGTTCTCGGCCGACAGGATGTTGCGGGTCTGGTCGGTCAGAGGCACGTGCAGGGTGATGACATCGGCGCGGGACAGAAGGTCGTCCAGCTCGACCTTCTGGACGCGCAGGTCGGTCGCGCGTTCCTCCGACAGAAAGGGATCGTAGGCCACGACCTTCATCCCGAGGCCCACGGCCTTCTGGCAGACGATGCCGCCGATATTGCCGGCGCCGATCACGCCCAGCGTCTTGCCGGTCAGCTCGACCCCCATGAAACGCGACTTCTCCCATTTGCCCGCATGGGTCGAGGCACTGGCCTCGGGGATCTGGCGGGCCACGGCGAACATCATGGCGATCGCATGCTCGGCGGTTGTGATCATGTTGCCATATGGCGTGTTCATCACGATTACGCCGCGCTTCGAGGCCGCGGCCTTGTCGACATTGTCGGTGCCGATGCCCGCGCGGCCGACGACCTTGAGGTTGGGCGCGGCCTCGAGCAGCTTCTCGGTAACCTTGGTGGCGGACCGGATGGCGAGGCCGTCATAGTCGCCGATCACGGACAGGAGCTTGTCCTTGTCCTTGCCGAGGCTGGGGTCGAAGGTGACGTCGATGCCGCGATCGCGGAAGATCTGGACGGCGGTTTCGGAGAGCTTGTCGCTCACGAGGACTTTGGGGGCCATGTCGGGCTCCTTCAAGATGGGTTCGGGCGGGCCGGTGGCCCGGAGATGGGATCAGGCGGCGGTCTCGGCATGATACGCCCAGTCGATCCAGGGCAGCAGCGCTTCGATGTCCGAGGTCTCGACCGTCGAGCCGCACCAGATGCGAAGGCCTTCGGGTGCGTCGCGATAGCTGCCGATATCGAGGGCCACGCCCTCCGCCTCGAGCCGCTTGGCGATGCGCTTAGACGTGCCCTCGGGCGCGTCGATGGTCAGGCAGACGCTGGTGGTCGAGCGCGTCGCCGGATCCGACGCGAGGTTCGCGATCCAGTCCCGCGTCTCGCAGAAATCCCAGATGGCCGTCGCGTTGGCGGTGGCGCGGTCGATCAGGCCCGAAAGGCCCTCGCCCTCGGCCCAGTCCAGCGCGGCGAGGTAATCCTCGACGCAGAGCATGGACGGCGTGTTGATCGTAGCGCCGGAGAAGATCCCCTCGATCAGCTTGCCGCCTTTCGTCAGGCGGAAGATCTTCGGCAGCGGCCAGGCGGGGGTGTAGCTTTCCAACCGATCGACGGCGCGGGGACTCAGGATGATGACACCATGCGCGCCCTCGCCGCCGAGAACCTTCTGCCAGCTGAACGTCGTCACATCGAGCTTGTCCCAAGGCAAATCCATCGCGAAGGTCGCGCTGGTGGCGTCACACAACGTCAGCCCCGCGCGATCGGCAGAGATCCAGTCGCCATCAGGCACGCGCACGCCGCTCGTGGTGCCGTTCCAGGTGAAGCAGACGTCGGTGTCCCAGTCGACCGCGCCCAGATCGGGCAACGCACCGTAGGGCGCCTCCATCACGGTCGCATCGAGGTTCAGTTGCTTGACGGCATCGGTGACCCAGCCCGCGCCGAAGCTCTCCCAAGCCATCATGGTCACGGGGCGTGCGCCCAGCATCGTCCACATCGCCATCTCGTAGGCGCCGGTATCCGAGGCGGGCACGATGCCGACGCGGTAATCGTCGGGCAGGCCCAGAAGCGCGTGGGTCCGATCGATCGCGGCCTTGAGCTTGGCCTTCCCGACGCTCGCGCGGTGCGAGCGGCCGAGGGGCGCGTCATCGAGGGCGGAGAGGGTCCAGCCGGGGTGCTTGGCGCAGGGGCCGGACGAAAAACGCGGATTGGCCGGCCGCGTGGCCGGGGTGTTCGTCGCAGTCATGTCTATCCTTGCAGATATGTGCCCTTCGTTGGGGAAGGGTGTCCCACCGCCGTCGCTATCGGGGGCCGAGGGGTCGCGCAAGGCGCATAATGACGCTAGTCGGCGGGAAACCGGGGCCGCGCGCCCTGCCCCGTCGCTTATCGGAAACGCCCATGCACACCATCGTCCTGACCGCCGCCGCCCCCATGATCGAGATCCCGCTGGTCGAGGCGTTGCGCAACGGCTGGGGCGGAGGCGATGCGCGCTGGCTGGATCGGGACCGCGCCGCCGAATTCGACCTCGACCACCTGCCTGACACGCTGGACGCGACGCGCGCCGAGATGGACGGCATGGGCATCGACCTGAACGTCGTACCCCGAGAGGGACGGCGCAAACGCCTGCTGCTGGCCGACATGGACTCGACGATGATCCGGCAGGAATGCATCGACGAGCTGGCGGACGAGGCGGGCGTCGGTGAGCGCGTCGCGGCCATCACGGCCCGCGCGATGAACGGCGAGATCGACTTCGAAGGCGCGTTGCGCGAACGGGTCGGCCTGCTGGAGGGGTTGGACGAAGGGGTGATCGAGGCCGTGCTGCGCGACCGGATCGACCTGATGCCGGGCGGACCGGTGCTCTTGGCGACGATGAAGGCGCATGGCGCGAAGGCCGCGCTTGTCTCGGGCGGGTTCACGGCCTTCACGCAGGCCATCGCCGCGCGGCTGGGCTTCGACTGGAACAGGGCGAATACCCTCCTGACCGAAGGCGGCCGCCTGACCGGGCACGTCGTCGATCCGATCCTCGGGCGCGCCGCCAAGGTGCAGGCGCTCGAAGAGTTGACCGCCGAGATGGGCGTGACCGCGGCCGACGTGATCGCGGTCGGTGATGGGGCAAACGACCTCGGGATGCTGACCCGCGCGGGGATGGGCGTGGCGCTCCATGCCAAGCCGACCGTACAGGCCGAGGCCGGGCTTCGCGTCAATCACGGCGACCTGACGACGCTCCTCTATCTTCAGGGCTACCACCGGGAGGCGTTCGCGGCTGCCTGACGGCCGCGCCGCGATCCGCGTGCCGGATCGTCATGGCCATGTCATTCGGCCGCACTATCTGGCGGCTCGAGACCGACAGGAGCCCGCCATGACCGAGATCGATCCCGTCCGCTTCGTGCTCGACATCCTTCTGCCGCGGCGCTTTCGCCGGCACCGCTAGCGCCGGTCGCGCTTAGAGCCCGGCTTCGGAGACGATCTGCGCCCGGCTCTTCCGCTGGCGTTCGGTCGCGGATTTCAGCTGGCCGCAAGCCGCCATGATATCCTCGCCGCGGGGCGTGCGGATCGGCGAGGCATACCCAGCCTGCATCAGGATCGTCGCGAAGGCGCGGATGCGGTTGTTCGACGATCGCGTATAGGGCGCGCCGGGCCATTCGTTGAACGGGATCAGGTTCACCTTGGCCGGAATGCCTTCGAGCAACTCGACCAGCCGATGCGCGTCTGCGTCGCTGTCGTTCACCCCGTCGAGCATCACGTATTCGAAGGTGATCCGCTCGGAGTTGGTGGCCTTCGGATAGTCGCGCAGCGCGTCGAGCAGAGTGTCGATGTTCCAACGCTTGTTGATGGGCACCAGCACGTCGCGCACCGCGTCGGTCGTGGCGTGGAAGCTGACGGCCAGAAGGCACCCGATCTCCTGGGCGGTGCGCGCGATCTCTGGGACGACGCCGCTCGTCGAGAGGGTGATCCGGCGACGACCCAGCGCGATGCCCTCGCCATCCATCACGATGCGCATCGCATCGCGGACATTCTCGAAATTGTAGAGCGGCTCGCCCATGCCCATCAGCACGATATTCGACAGAAGGCGCGGCCCCTTGTCGCCGGTGCCGGTGCCCGGTTCGGGCCATTCCTCGAGGTCGTCGCGCGCCAGCATGACTTGGCCCACGATCTCGCCTGCCGTCAGGTTGCGCACCAGCTTCTGGGTGCCCGTGTGGCAGAACGAACAGGTCAGCGTGCAGCCGACCTGGCTCGACACACACAGCGTGCCGCGCCCCTCCTCGGGGATGTAGACGACCTCGACCTCGTGCCCGCCCGCGATGCGCACGAGGTATTTGCGCGTCCCGTCCCCGGAGACCTGCCGCGTCACCACCTCGGGTAGTTCGACCGTGAACCAGTCGGCGAGCTTCGCGCGGATGTCCTTCGACAGGTTGGTCATCGCCGCGAAATCGCGAACGCCCCAATGATAGAGCCACTGCCAGATCTGGCCCGTACGCATCTTGGCCTGCCGCTCGGGGATGCCGATCTCGATCAGCGCGTCGCGTAGCGCATCGCGGGTCATGCCGATCAGGTTCGGACGGTCCGCCACCTCCTTGCGGGGCACGGTCAGGACGTCCGGGGTGACGGGCGCTTTCATGGCATACTCCGGGGGCAGGTGCCGAAACGTAAACGGGCGCCCCATATAGGAGCGCCCGCGCGAGAACTCAAATGGCCGCGCCTAGCTGCCGCAGCGGGCCTCTGCATCGGCAACGGCGGCGGTGAAGCCCAAGAGGCTGAACGTGTCCTGAGTCTGCGTACCGCGACCCGAACGACCCGAGACCACCGCCTCGGCGCCGCGGCGCATCGATGCGACGATCCGCTCGTCATCGGTGGGCGACGCGGCCCAGGCCAGTTCGCCATCGGTGAAGAGCTCGTAGGAATCCGATCCGATCTGGATCGTCACGGTCGAGCCGTCTGCGTAAGGATACCCCCCCGTCGCCGAGACCTCGCCCTTCTTCTCCGAGCCGGGCCAGTAGCTGACGAACAGGCGGATATCGCCGCGCCGGGCCGCGACCTCGCGGCCGTCGCGCGTGTTCCGGATGGATTTCGGCGCCGAGACGATCCAGCATTGCGTCGGATTGTCCTCGACGAAGACGGACCAATCCGTCTCGGTGTTCACGCGGTTCGCGCTCTCCTGCGCGACCGCGGGGGTCACGCAGAGCAGGGCGGCCAAGATCGCGGGGGCCATCGCCTTGTGAGTCATGTCTGTCACTGCCTCTTCACGTCGTTCGAGGCCGCCCCCGTCCGGGTTGGCCCGGATCGCGGGCATGGGCCTCGCGTGGTTCCCAATTTCGCAACCCGGTGTTAGCGCAGGCGGAGGCCACGGGGGAAGCCCGTGCGGCGGAAAATCGCGCATGGAGGCGATATGGACGGGATCAGCGGAGATGCGGTCGACCTCGTGCAGGTGATCCGGGGCGATCGGGTCGAGTCGGTGCATCGCGGACATGCGGTGATCTGCGATGGATCGGGGGCCGTGATCGAGAGCTGGGGCGCGCCCGGCGTCGTGATCTATCCGCGCTCCTCGGCCAAGATGATACAGGCGCTGCCACTCCTGGAATCGGGGGCGGGACGGGATCTCGACGATCGGCAGCTGGCCTTCGCCTGCGCGTCGCATAACGGCGCCACCATCCATCGCGAAGCGGCGGCGGGCTGGCTCGATGCCATGGGGCTGTCGGAGAGCGATCTGCGCTGCGGCTCGCAATGGCCCGATGACCGCCCCGAGCGGGACCGCCTGATCCGGGCCGGGGACACGCCTTGCCAGCTTCACAACAACTGTTCGGGCAAGCATTGCGGCTTCCTGATGCTCGGGCGGCATCTGGGCGCAGGGCCAGGATACGTTGACGCCGCGCATCCGGTCCAGACGGCCGTCCGGGCCGCCTTCGAAGAGGTGACGGAATTGGACAGTCCGGGCTACGGCATCGACGGCTGTTCGGCGCCGAATTTCGCGACCCGGCTGTCGGCCTTCGGCGGGGCGATGGGCCGGTTCGCCGCCGCACGCGCGGGCGGCGGGACGCGGGCCGACGCGATGGCGCGGCTGGTTACCGCGATGGCGACCCATCCCGAGATGGTCGCGGGCGAGACGCGGGCTTGCACCGACCTGATGCGTGCGATGGAGGGCCGCGTCGCGGTCAAGACGGGCGCGGAGGCCGTCTATGTGGCGATCGTCCCGGAACTCGACCGGGGGATCGCGCTGAAGATCGCCGATGGCGGAACCCGTGCCGCCGAAGCCGTGATCGCGGCGCTGCTGGTGCGGGTCGGGGCGCTCGCGGCGGACCATCCGGTGGCGCGGCGCCTGACCCATGGGCCCATCACCAACCGGCGCGAGATCGTGACCGGCCGCTACGATGTGACGCTCGGCTGACCGGGCGCGCCCTGGGCGGCCCAAGCCGCCTCGAGGGCCTCCAGCAGGATCTGCTTCTTGAGCGGTTTCGTCAGATGCGCCGCGAAGCCCGCCACGCGCAGGCGCTCGCCCATCTCGTCGCCCGTATGCGCCGTCAGCGCGAGCAGAGGAACCGGCGCCAGCCCGGCCTCGGCCTCGGCGGCGCGGATCGCGGCGGCCGCGCCGATGCCGTCGAGCACCGGCATCGAGATGTCGAGCACGACCGCGTCGAACCGGCTCTCGGCCTGCGCCGCGACCGCCTCGGCCCCATCCTCGACGATCGTGTAATCCAGTGCGCCGCCCGCCAGCATCCGGTCCAAGAGGAAGCGGTTGGTTTGGTTGTCATCCGCCAGGAGGATACGCCGCGCCGCTCCCCCTGACGCGGTAAATACGGGGCCGGGGGCACGAGTGGCTTCGTCGGATACGGCCAGCGCCGCCGCCAGATCCGCCGCCGCAGCCGGCAGTGACAGCACCGCGCGGGCGCGCGCCGCAAGCGCGGCCTCGACCGGGGCGCCGTCGCGCAGCACGATCGGCGCCACGGCGTCCGCCGGGACATCCTGCGCCCGCGCGACAAGCGGATGGGGCCCGGATGTCGTCCGCAAGACCTCGACTTCCGCAGCCGAGAAGCTCTCGGCCAAGGCGTCGCAGATCACGCCCGGCCCCAGCGCCACGGTGGCGGGCAGAAGCGGCAGCGACGGTCCGGGTTCGAGCATCCGGAGCGGCAGCGATAGCAGGAAGGTCGCCCCCGGCCCGGCCTCGTCCGAGAGGTGCAGCGTGCCCCCCATCCGCTCCGCCAGTCCGCGCGAGATCGTCAGGCCCAACCCGGTGCCCTCCTTGGTCGACAGCCCCGCATCGCCGGCCTGGCCGAACGCCTCGAAAATCGCGTCGCGCTGGGCGTCCGCGATGCCCGGCCCGGTGTCGGCGACCGCGATCGACACCGCGTCGGGCGCGCGCGCGACGCGGACGGTCACGCCGCCCACCGACGTGAACTTCATCGCGTTGCCCAGAAGGTTCATAACGATCTGCCTCACCCGACCCTCGTCGCCGATGACGGGCGCGGAAGCGTCCAGCGGCCAGGACAGCGCGATGGGCACGCGCGCCCGGCCCGACGCCTGCGCCAGCCGGATGCAATCGCGCAGCATCGCCTCGAGGTCGAAGCGGTCGGCGCGCAGGTCCATCTTGCCCGCCTCGATCTTCGAGACGTCGAGCGTGTCGTTCACGATCGTCAGCAGCGCCTCGGCCGAGTCGCGGATCGTCCGGGCCGAGAGCCGACCCTCCTCGTCGGTCACCTGCTCGGCCAGCATGTCGGCCAACCCGATCACCCCGTTCATCGGCGTCCGGATCTCGTGGCTCATCCGGGCGAGGAAATCGGCCTTCATCCGCGCCGTCGCTTCGGCCGTGTCGCGCGCGGCGGCCAGTGCGTCCACCCGCGCCTCGTCCTCGGTCACGTCGACGGCGAGCGACACCAGATCGCCGTCGGGCGCACGCCGGTCCGACAGCCGGATGATGCGCCCGTCATAGTGCCGCAGGATCATTGGATCGAACTGGTCACCGTGCCAGCGTTCGGTCATGGCGTCCGCCCATTCCCCTTCGTCCTGATCGCCGGTGTCGAAGCTTCCCTCCTCGGCGGCGATCTCGAACATTTCGGCGGCGGATGCGCCGGGCCCGACCACGCCCGCGCAGTCGAAGAGGTTGAGATAGACATGATTGGCCGCGACCATCGTGCCCTGTGCGTCGAACAGGGCGAAGCCGTCGCGCATCGCTTCGAGCGCGTGCCAGAGGCGGCGGCGGGCGCGGTCGGCCTTTTCGGCGGCCTCCTTGCGCTGGGCCAGAACCTGAGCCTGCCGTTCGGTCAGCCGCAGGTTCGTTTCGCGCTCGGCAAGGTAGTCGCGCGACAGGCGGTCGGCATTGGCAACCAGGGCCGCATGGGCCCGGCTCAGATCCCGCTTGGCGCGATCCAGCATCCGCTCGGCGGCGAGGCGGCGGCGGCGTTCCTGCTGATAGAGACCGTCCGGCGGCGATCCGTCCATGCCCAGCCCTCTCGCGCGTCCGGCCGATCCGGGCGCCCGCGCCTTGTTGGCAGGGTCGGGTAAAAGGCGGGTTAAGCGAGCCGGATCAGTTCAGGTCGAAATGCAGCGGATATTGCCGCCCGTCGAACGCCCCGAAGAGATCGCCGATATCGGGATGCGTCACCGGTTCGCCCGAGCGATCGAGGGTCAGGTTCTGCTCGGAGACATAGGCCACGTAGTAGCTTTCGTCGTTCTCGGCGAGCAGGTGATAGAAGGGCTGATCCTTGCGGGGCCGCGCCTCCTGCGGGATGTTGTCGTACCACTCCTCGGAGTTCGAGAACTCCGGATCCACGTCGAAGATCACGCCCCGGAAGGGGTGCTTCTTGTGGCGAACGACTTCGCCGAGGCCATATTTGGCGTGGTTATGCAGCATGACACGTTGCCCTTTCCCCTGTCCGTTCCTAGACCGCGCCCGCGGGACTTGTAAATCGCGCACCCCCCGATTCGGCGGAAACACACTGTGGAATCAGTCCTGACAGTCCTGCAGATCGTGGCGCCCGTCTTCACCCTCGCCGCGATCGGCTTCGCATGGGTCCGTCTCGGGTATGATTACGACACGGCCTTCGTGACCCGACTGGCGATGACCCTCGCGGTGCCGTGCCTCGTATTCGCCGCCCTGGCCGAGGGTCAGATCGATGCCGCTGCCGCCGGACGCCTGACCGTGGCGACGCTGGCGGTCTATGCCGCGATGGTCGTCGTATTCCGCATGGTCTGTGCGGTGCTCGGGCTCGAGCCGCGGACCTTCTGGGCGCCGTTGATCTTCGGAAACACGGGCAATCTGGGCCTGCCGCTGGCGCTTTTCGCGTTCGGCGATGTGGGGCTCGGCTATGCGGTGGTCGTCTTCTCGGTGACCGCGATCCTGCAATTCACGCTGGGGATCTGGATCGTCGCGGGCGGCGGCAACCCGGTGCGCGCCCTGAAGGAGCCCATGGTCGCGGCGACCCTGCTGGGCGGGCTGTTCCTGTGGCAGGGTTGGACCCTGCCCGATGTCGCGATGAACGCCATCGGCCTCGTCGGGCAGATGGGGATCCCGCTCATGCTGCTGACGCTGGGCGTCGCGATCGCACGCATACGCCCCGCCGGACTCTGGCCGATGGCAGGTCTCTCGCTGCTGAAGCTCGCGATCTGCGCCGGGCTCGCGCTCGGGATCGGCCTTGCCTTCGGGCTGTCAGGGCCCGTGCTCGGCGTGCTCGTCGTCCAATTGGCGACGCCCGTCGCCGTGTCATCCTACCTCTTGGCGCTGAAATACGGCGCCGACGCGCCGCCGGTCGCGGGCCTCGTGGTGGTCTCGACGCTGATGTCCGTGGCCGCGCTGCCGCTGATCCTCGCCGCTTTCGTATGACGTGATTGGCAGGACCGGGTCGGGCCTGCTATCATCGCTCAAAATCGGACGAACAAGAGCCGGGCAGTGACCATGAAATTCATCTTGCAGATCGCGTGTCTGCTGCTTCTGACCGCGTGCGGCGGCGGCAGCTCGGGCGGGGACGGTCGCGCGCCGCGCGACCTCGACGACGCGTGCCGTATTCTCGACCAGCGCCCCGGATACCTGCGCGCCTTCCGCGCGGCCGAACGCAAATGGGGCGTGCCCGTGCATGTCCAGATGGCGACGATCTACCAGGAATCGAAGTTCATCTCGGATGCCCGCACGCCGCTTCGGTTCGCCCTCGGCGTGGTTCCGATCGGGCGCCAGAGCAGTGCCTTCGGCTACTCCCAGGCCCTCGACGCGACCTGGAAGGAATACCAGCAGCAGGAGGGCGGTCGGCGCACGCGGCGCGACAACATCCGCGACGCGACCGATTTCATGGGCTGGTACATGGCCGAGACCAACCGATCGCTCGGCATCTCGCTGTCGGACGCGCGCAACCAGTATCTCGCCTATCACGACGGGCGCACCGGCTTCCGGCGCGGGACCTATCGCTCGAAGCCGTGGCTGATGCGGATTTCCGGCGAGATCGAAACCCGCGCGGCCAACTACCAGCAACAGCTTCTCCGCTGTCGCTGAGACGGCGGCGCGCGCGCCGTCATCCCGCCCGGTCCGCCCCGCGTAGCATCGCGCGGTGGATCGCCTCGGCGAGGCCGGTCTGTCCACTGCCCGCGACGGCCTCGGCCTGGGCGCGGCGCAGGAAGCTGTCGAACTGCGATTCGCCGCCGCCCGATGCGCCGGGCGGCCCCGTTCCCGACGCACGCATCATCTCGGCGAAGAGAAACGCCTCGAGCTGTACGGCCTGTTCGCGCAACGGATCCGGTGCTGACACCCGATCCGCCGGGGCGGGCGGTGCCGTGATCGAAATTGTCATAGGCGGGCCTCCTCTGACGTTCAGAGATCATCTCCGGGTAAAGGATTCCGTAACGCCCGGTCGCTAGGTCTCTCGCCGACAGAACCGGAGCGCAGCCTTGCCGTCAGTCAGCCCGATCCCGACCCAGATGCCCGCCCAAACCCCGCCGCCGCGCGCGCCGGGGATGGCCGCGAAGGACGGGTTCGCCAAGGCGCTCGCCGCAGAAATGGAAGGGCGTAACGGCGACCCCGCGGTCGGAGAGGCGGATGTCGAGGATGTACTCTCATCCGACGACGCGACCGCCGAATCATCGACCGAGTCCGCGTTCGCCGACAACCATCTTGTCGGTTTCGGGGACGCCGTGCCGTCGACCGACCCGCGCGAACCGATGCAGGGTCGGCCGGACGCGGCTCCGCCGCCGCTCCAAACCGCCGGACCTCTGGGCCTCGCGCCGCTGTCCCAAGATGCCGGGACGGACGGAGCACCGCGCATGGTGGAGGTGACGGCGCCACGCCCCGGCCCGCCTGGTTCGGTGGCCGGATCCCCCCTGCACGTAGACGCGGCGGGCAGCGGGACGCCGATGCCTCCACCAGACCCCGTCGCGCAGGCGATGTCTTTGCCGCGCGGGCAGCCCGCGCCGCGCGAGGACGCGGTCCTGCCTCCTGCTCCCAAGGACGTCGCGGTGCCGCGCCGCCCGATCGATGGCGATCTCGAGGGCCCGCTGATGCAATCGCCGCGCGCCAAGGCCGAGACTGTCGGGGCCGACCCGCGACTGTGGATACCGTCCCCCCGGACGACGGTCGCAGAGCACCCTGGTCGAGCGATGCCACAGACCGGTCCGATGCCGCCTGCAGCCGACACGCCGCCGGACGATCCGCCGCCAGAGGTCGCCGCGACCTCGCATCGCGGGATCGGCCGGTCCGAACCCTCCCCGACGATACCGGCCAACGTCGCGTCGTACCCCCCTGCCCCGCCCGTATCGGCGCCCGTCATGGACCTGTCGGCGCCTCCGGTCGCGGTCGCGGTCGAAGGCGGACCGGTCGCACACATCGATGGAGGCGCGACCCGCGCTCCGATCGTGCCGCTACGCGACCTGCCGCAGGTGCTGACCCAGCTCGCGTCTCCGATCACCCGGTCCGACATCCAGGCCGGGACCGAGCGGCTTGCGAACGGGGCACTGCGCACCGAGCTGGAACTGGCCCCGGCCGAGCTCGGGCGGCTGCGCCTCGTGATGCAGACGGGTGAGCGCGGGTTGCAGATGATCATCACCGTCGAACGCCCAGAGACCATGGACCTCGTGCGGCGCCATATCGACGGGCTGCAACGCGGCCTTCTGGGCGATGGCGTCGCGCTCGACCGGATCGACCTGGGAATGGGCGGGGCGGGTTGGGACCGCCGCGACGATCGGCCCGACGGGGCCCCGGGCCCCGAAGACGACGCCATGGCGGCGATGGACCCGGCATCGACGCCTGCCCCGGCCGCGGCCGGGGCCGTCCAACCCGGCCGCCTCGACATTCGCCTTTGAAGGAGCAGACATGGATGCCCTGACCCCGCTCGCCGGCACAGCCGTCGCCAGCGCCACTCCCCCGAGTTCGGCGGCCAAGATCGCGTCGGATTTCGACACGTTCCTCACCCTTCTGACGGCGCAGATCCGCAACCAGGATCCGCTCGAGCCGGCAGACAGCACCGCCTATACCGCGCAGCTCGCGACCTTCTCGAATGTCGAACAGGCGGTGCAGACCAACGAACTCTTGACCACGATGATCGGGCGAATGGACCAGGGCCAGGCAAGCACCGCCGCCTCGTGGATCGGCCTCGACGTGCGTCATGCCGGACCCGTGAGGGTCGGCGGCGCGGCCACCGACCTCGTGGTGACCGTCCCGCCCGGGGCGGATCGAGCTGTGCTGGTCGCGTCACTGCCGGACGGATCAGAAGCGGGGCGCTGGCCCATCCCGACGGACACGACCGCGCTGACCTGGCCCGCGCCGGGCCGGGGCGAGGGCGTGCCGGACGGGACGTACCGCCTGCATGTCGAATCGTCGGCGGGCCAACAGGAGAATGTCGCCATGCCGGTGTCGCATTACGGCCGGGTCGAGGAGGTCGTGCTGGGCCCATCGGGCGCCGAGCTGGTCCTCCACGGCGGCATCCGCCTGCCCGCAACGTCGATGGAGGCGATCCGCAGCCCGCAGACGAGCTAGGCCGGCGACGGCGGTGACGGCAGACGAAGAAGCCGGTGGCGCACGGCTAGAGCATCGCGCCCAGCGCGAAGGCGCCGGCGGCGACGGCGGACCCGGCGAGGAACCAGACCACGGGCGAACGGCGCGAGCGGCGCGCGTCGACGACGACCGTGCGGTCGGGGCGCCGCAGCGCATCCTCGACGGCGGTCGGAAGATGCGGCCCGAAGCGCGCCAGAACCCGGGCCGTGCGCGCAAGGTCCCGCGCGAAGGCCCGAGGCCCGAGATTCTCGCGGATGTAGCGCTCCACTTCGGGCCGTGCGGCCGTCCAGAGGTTCATATGCGGGTTCAGCGTCCGCGCCACGCCCTCGACCACAACCATCGTCCGTTGCAGCAGGATCAGTTCGGTCCGCGTCTCCATGCCGAACCTCTCCGTCACCTCGAAGAGATAGGCGAGCAATCGTCCCATCGAAATGCGGGAGGCGTCCATGCCGAAGATCGGCTCGCCGACCGAGCGCAGCGCCTGCGCGAAAAGGTCGACGTCGCGGTCGGCCGGCACGTATCCCGCCTCGAAGTGGACTTCGGCCACGCGGCGGTAGTCCTTGCGGATAAACCCCATCAGGATTTCGGCGTAGACGCGGCGCGTGTACTCGTCGAGCCGCCCCATGATCCCGAAATCGACGGCCACGATGTCGCCGCCGGGAGCGACCATCAGGTTTCCCTGATGCATATCCGCGTGGAAATACCCGTCGCGCAGCGCGTGCCGCAGGAACATCGCTATGACCCGCTCGGACAGCTCGACCCGGTCGTGTCCCGCCGCGTCCAGCGCCTCCAGATCGGCCATCTGGATGCCTTGGGCCCAATCGAGCGTCAGGACGGCGCGGCCGGACAGGCCCCATTCGACCTGCGGCACAGAAAATCCTTCGTCGCGCGCGGTGTTGGCGGCGAATTCGCCCGCCGCGGCCGCTTCGGTGCGCAGATCCAGCTCCTGCTGCACAGTCGCGTCGAAATGCGCGATCACGTCCATCGGGCGCAGGCGACGCGCGCCCGGCGACAGGATCTCGACCATGCGTGCGCCGAAGTAGAACGCGTCGATGTCGCGGCGAAAGGCGCGCGCGATGCCCGGCCGCAGAACCTTCACCGCCACGCGGCGCCCGTCCGAGACGAGCCGCGCTTCGTGGACCTGCGCGATCGAGGCCGCGGCGACCGGCTCGGAAAAGCTCGAGAACATCGCATCGAGCGGCAGACCGAGATCGCGCTCGACCATGGCTCGCGCTTCGGATGTCGGGAATGGCGGCAGCTTGTCCTGCAGGATGCGCAACTGGACCGCGAGATCAGAGCCGACAAAATCAGGTCGGGTCGAGAGGATCTGGCCCAGCTTGATGTAGCTCGGGCCCAGCGCCGTGATCGCGCGCGTCACCGGCGGCAGCGCGGGATCGCCCTCGTATCCCAGCCAGCGAAAGGGCCAACCGAGCACGCGCGCCGCGATGCGCAGACCGCGCGGCGCATCGACCTGATCGAGCACGACCGCCATCGCGCCCGTCCGCTCGAACGTGCCCGCCGTGCGGATCAGACGCCAGATGTTGTGGGGACCACGCATCGTCGGGTCGGACCTACAGCTTCCAGCCGGAATGCAGCGCCGCGATCCCGAACGAGAGGTTGCGATACGCCACGTTGCCGAAGCCCGCATCCGCGATCATTCCGGCGAAGCGGTCCTGATCGGGGAACCTTCGGATCGATTCGACGAGATATTGATAGGAGTCGCGATCCCCGGCGATCGCCTGGCCCATGCGCGGAATGACGTTGAAAGAGTAGAGGTCATAGGCCTTCTGCATCAACGGGTTGGGCAGCTGCGAGAACTCGAGCACCATCAGCCGTCCGCCGGGTCGCAGCACGCGGTAGGCCTCGGCCAGGGCATCGGGGATGCGCGTGACGTTCCGGATGCCGAAGCTGATCGTGTAGACATCGAAGCGCCCGTTCTCGAACGGCAGCGCCATCGCGTCGCCCGCCACCCAGTCGATGGCCGCGCCCTCGGCCTCGGCACGGCCGCGCCCGGCGACGAGCATGCCCTCGGTCATGTCGCAGACGACGGCCTCTGCACTCGGCGCGCGGTCGAGGAAGCGGAAGGCGATGTCCCCGGTCCCGCCCGCCACGTCCAGCAGGCGCTGACCGGGGCGCGGCGCCAGCCAGTCCATCATCGCGTCCTTCCAGACGCGGTGGATGCCCATCGACATCGCATCGTTCATCACGTCGTATTTCGAGGCCACGTTGGTGAAGACGCCGTGGACGCGGCCCGCCTTCTCGCCCTCGGGGATATCCTCGAAGCCGAAATGGGTGGTCTTGGGGGTGTCTTGCGTCATCGGGCGGCCGTCCTCATGTCTCGGCATGACTTATAGGGCGCGAGGCCCCGACCGAAAGGGCACCATGCCGGAACTTCCCGAAGTCGAGACGGTACGCCGCGGGCTGACGCCCGCGCTCGAAGGCGCGCGCCTGACCCGGGTCGACGTCAACCGCCCCGATCTGCGCTGGCCGTTCCCCGAGCGGATGGCCGAGCGGTTGCAGGGTGCGACCGTGACGGCGCTGGGGCGGCGATCGAAATACCTGCTCCTCCATCTCGACACCGGCGAGACGCTGATCGTGCATCTGGGCATGTCCGGGCGGATGGTCGTCGACGATGTGCAACAGGGTAGCTTTCACCGCGATGCGGGATGGCTGCCGCAGCATGACCATGTCGTCTTCCACACCGACGGGCATCAAGTGACCTTCAACGACGCGCGGCGCTTCGGGTTCATGGACCTCGCGGCGACGGATGCGCTCGACGCGCATGTCCACTTCGCACGGATGGGGCCCGAACCGATGGGCAACGGGTTTCACGAGGCGCATCTGATCGACGCGCTGGCTTCGAAGAACACGCCGATCAAATCCGCGCTGCTCGACCAGCGCGTCGTCGCGGGTCTGGGCAACATCTATGTCTGCGAGGCGCTGCACCGGGCCGGCATCGCGCCCACCCGCAGAGCACGGCGCATCGCCGCCCCGCGCGTCGCCCGGCTGGTTCCGATCATCCGCGACGTTCTGGCCGAGGCGATCGCGGCGGGCGGATCGAGCCTGCGCGACCACCGGCAGGCGGACGGCACGCTGGGCTATTTCCAGCACGGGTTCCGGGTCTATGACCGCGAAGGCGCGCCCTGCCCGACGCCCGATTGCGACGGGACGATCCGGCGGATCGTGCAGGCCGGACGTTCGACGTTCCACTGCCCGCGCTGCCAGAGATGACTTGAACCGCGTCGGACCATCGGGCAGGCCTGACATCCCAGGCACCATGCGGAGCGGCGAAATGGGTTACGAGACGTTGAACGTGGACGTGAGCAATCACGTCGCCCTGATCCGGCTCGACCGGCCTGACGCGCTGAACGCGCTCAACTCGAAGCTCTTGGGCGAGCTGTCCCGCGCGTTGAAATCGGCGCAGGACGACAAACAGGTGCGCTGCATCGTGCTGACCGGATCCGAGAAGGCCTTCGCCGCCGGGGCCGACATCCGCGAGATGTCCGAGAAATCCTTCACCGACGTCTTCATGGGCGATCTCTTCGGGCCCGAGGTCGAACAGTTCCTCCGCGTCCGCAAGCCGATCATCGCCGCCGTGTCCGGCTATGCGCTGGGCGGCGGCTGCGAGCTGGCGATGATGTGCGACTTCATCATCGCTGCCGACACCGCCAAGTTCGGCCAGCCCGAGGTCAATCTAGGCGTGGTCGCGGGCATCGGCGGCACCCAGCGCCTGACGCGGGCGGTGGGAAAGGCCAAGTCCATGGACATGCACCTGACCGGTCGTTTCATGGATGCCGAGGAGGCCGAGAAATCGGGCCTCGTCAGCCGGGTCGTGCCCGCCAAGAAGCTCGTCGAAGAAGCGCTCGCGGCGGCGGGCAAGATCGCCGAGAAGTCGATGATCACGGTCACCGCCATCAAGGAGGCGGTGAACCGCAGCCAGGAGGTCGGGCTGGCCGAGGGGCTCCTGTTCGAGAAGCGGCTGTTCCACGCGCTCTTTGCGACAGAGGACCAGACCGAAGGCATGACCGCATTCGTCGAGAAGCGCGAACCCCAGTTTCGCGACCGCTGAGCTCCGGTGCGGTCTCGCGCCCGGCGGTTGACGCCGCGCGCGTGGCGTTCTAAGGCGCGCTCCATATGCGTGTGAGGCCCGCTTTGGCCGGATCGAGATCCTGGGGGCGTCCGCCGTCCCCCGACCGGATCGGGCCTTCGCGCGACTGAACACGAACCCGATCCGAAGGACCGATCATCATGGCAAATTCGCCCCAGGCCAAGAAGCGCGCTCGTCAGAACGAGGCCCGATTCGCCGTCAACAAGGCACGTCGCTCGCGCATCCGCACCTATCTCCGCCGCGTCGAGGAGGCCATCGCCTCGGGCGACCAGGCCGCCGCCGCCGAGGCCCTGAAGGCCGCCCAGCCCGAGCTGATGCGCGGCGTGACCAAGGGCGTCTTCCACAAGAATACGGCCGCCCGGAAGGTGTCCCGCCTGTCGTCCCGCGTGAAGGCTCTGGCCAACTGATTCCGTGTTCCGGGCGCGGCCCGGAGACACAGTCAAGAATTTTAAGGGCCTGCCGGATCGGCGGGCCCTTTTTCGTTGAAACACAGTAGCCTGCGACGCGAGAGCGAGATTCTTTTCCGCCCAGCGGCGAGTCAAGACCAACGTTCGATTGAAGCGGATCGGGCGCGAACGATATTCCCTCCATACAGCGAGTCAGATCGCTCTAGTGGGAACATCGCATGGGCACCGAAGCGGGTCCGCAAATCCTCGAGGTGGGGCCTCGGGAGGCGTGGGATATCTTGTCGAAAGAAACCGCCGCGATGCTTGTGGATGTTCGGACCCGACCCGAGTGGGATTTCGTGGGAGGGGCCGACCTGTCGGACCTGAACAAGGACGTCGTTCGCATCGAATGGAAGTCCTGGCCCGGCATGGACCACAACCCCGCGTTCGTCGCGGCATTGAAGGAAGGGCTTTCGGGACTGCCATCCCACCTTCTCTTCATCTGCCGTTCGGGCGCCCGGTCGATGCAGGCGGCCCAGGCCGTGGCGGAGGCCCTCGGTGACGAGGGACGCGCCGTGACATGCATCAACGTGGCCGAGGGGTTCGAAGGCGATCTGGATCCGTTGGGACGACGGGGGGGCCTCAATGGATGGAAGGCCCGAGGATTGGCGTGGCGTCAGTCCTGAATGGAACGATTGAAGCGGGACAGGGCCGGAGAGCAGACATGACGGACGGGACGTGGCAACACGCCAAGGGCGTGATCGCGAAGGACGTGGGAGCGCATAACTTCAAGGCGTGGATCGCGCCACTGGAATTCGCGTCGGTCGAAGGCCGCGTCCTGCACCTGACGGCCCCGACGGATTTCATCGGCAAGTGGGTCGGCCAGAACTACCAGGACGTGATCCTGCGCCGGATGACCGAAGGCGGCGCCGACGTCACCCGCCTCGTGTGCGCCGCCGCCTCCGATCGCCCCGCCGCCAGCACGCCCGACGAGGTCGCACCCCGCACGCGGTCCCGCAGCGAGAGCGAGCTGGACAAGCGCTTCACCTTCGATCGCTTCGTGGTCGGCAAGTCCAACGAGATGGCCCACGCCGCCGCACGCCGCGTCGCCTCCGGTGCCACCGTCAGCTTCAATCCGCTGTTCCTGCATGGGCGCGTCGGCCTCGGGAAGACCCACCTAATGCAGGCGATCGCCTGGCAGATCCAGGAACGCGATCCCGACTGCCGCGTGCTCTACCTCTCGGCCGAGCAGTTCATGTATCGCTTCGTGCAGGCCCTGCGCGAAAAGAACACCATGGATTTCAAGCACCTCTTCCGCAGCGTCGACGTGCTGCTGGTCGATGACGTGCAGTTCATCGCCGGCAAGGACAGCACCCAGGAGGAGTTCTTCCACACGTTCAACGCGCTGGTGAACCAGGGCAAGCAGGTCGTCATCTCGGCCGATCGCAGCCCGGCCGAGATCTCGGACCTCGAGGAGCGGATCACCTCGCGTCTCGAGATGGGCCTCGTGGTCGATCTGCACCCTGCCGATTACGAGCTTCGCCTCGGCGTCCTGCAGCAGCGCGTCGAGAGCCTGGGCGAGCACTACAAGGGCTTCACGGTCGAGGACGGCGTGCTGGAATTCCTCGCCAGCCGGATCAACACCTCGATCCGCGCGCTCGAAGGGGCGGTCACCCGCCTCGCGGCCTATGCCGACCTCCTCAAGCAGCCGGTCTCGATGGCCCACGCGCAGGAGGTGCTGTCCGACGTCCTGCGCTCCAGCCAGAAGAAGCTGACGATCGACGACATCATGAAGACGACCTGCGAGCATTATAACCTGCGCATGTCCGACATGACCTCGGCACGGCGCTCGCGCACGGTCGCACGCCCCCGCCAGATGGCGATGTATCTCTCCAAGAAGTTGACGCCGCGCAGCTATCCCGAGATCGGGCGCAAGTTCGGCGGGCGCGATCACACGACCGTTCTCTACGCCGTCCGCAAGATCGAGGAGCTGATCGCGGCGGAGCCGCAGATCGCCGAGGATGCGGAGCTTCTGACGCGCAAGCTCGACGGCTGACGCGGGCATTGCGCGCCGGCGCGCGGCGGGTATGCTGCGCGTCCGAAACCCGACGAGGCCGACATGAAATTCTCCATCGAACGCGCCGCCCTCCTGAAGGCGGTGAGCCAGGCGCAGGCCGTCGTCGAGCGCCGGAACACCATTCCGATCCTCGCCAACGTCCTGATGGAGGCCGCGGATGACGGGGTCAGCTTCAAGGCGACCGATCTCGATATCGAGGTGATCGACAAGGCCACCGCGCAGATCGAGCGCTCGGGCGGAACGACCGTCAGCGCCGTCCTCTTCCACGAGATCGTGCGCAAGCTGCCCGACGGCGCGCTGGTGCAGATCGACGAGGATCAGGCGGCGGGCCGGATGAACGTCACCGCGGGCCGGTCGCATTTCTCGCTCGCGACCCTGGCCAAGGAAGACTTCCCGGTCATGGCGTCCTCGGACTACGCGGCCAATTTCTCTTGCGATGCGCCCGTGCTGCGGCGGCTCTTCGACAAGACGCGGTTCGCCATCTCGACCGAAGAGACGCGCTATTACCTCAACGGCGTCTACATGCATGTGGCCGAGGGCGCCGACGGCCAGGCGCTGCGTTGCGTGGCGACCGACGGCCACCGGCTGGCGCGCGTCGACGCGCCGCTGCCCGACGGGGCCGCCGACATGCCCGGCGTGATCGTGCCCCGCAAGACCGTCGACCAGATGCGCAAGCTTCTGGACGATGACGAAATGCAGATCGCCGTCTCGGTATCCGAGACGAAGGTCCGCTTCGCCACGCCCGAGATCACGCTGACCTCGAAGGTGATCGACGGCACCTTCCCCGATTACGGCCGCGTCATCCCGACCGGCAACACCCGCAAGCTGGAAGTGGACGCCGCCGATTTCGCCAAGGCGGTCGACCGGGTGGCCACCGTCTCGTCGGAGCGGTCGCGCGCCGTCAAGCTGAGCCTCGACGAGGACCGGCTGACCCTTTCGGTCAACGCCCCCGACGCGGGCGCCGCCGAGGAAGAGCTGGCCGTGGCCTATGGCGACGAGAAGCTGGAAATCGGGTTCAACGCCAAGTACCTGCAGGAAATCGCGGGCCAGGTGGATCGCGAGAATGCGGTCTTCCTCTTCAACAACGCGGGCGATCCCACGCTGATGCGCGAGGGCGGCGACGAGAGCGCCATCTACGTCGTCATGCCGATGCGTGTCTGACGCCCCTCCGGGGCGATGCGTGTCTGATGCCCCCCCGGGTCGGGTCGCCACGCTCGCTCTGTCGCATTTCCGCTCGCACCGCCGCACGCGGCTGACCTTCGACGCGCCGATCACCGCCATCCATGGCCCGAACGGCGCGGGAAAGACCAACCTCCTCGAAGCCATCTCGCTGCTGTCGCCCGGACGGGGCATGCGCCGCGCCCAGGCCGAGGAGATCATCCGCCGCCCCGAGGCGTTGGGCTGGCGGATCGCGGCGACGGTTTCGGGCGATGTGCCGCACGACATCGAACTGCGCGCCGAACCCGGCCAGCCCCGCACTACCCGCATCGACGACAAGGCGACCGCGCAGGTGGCGCTGGCACGGCTCTTGCGGGTGCTCTGGCTGGTGCCGTCGATGGACCGGCTCTGGCTTGAAGGGGCCGAGGGACGTCGCCGCTTCCTCGACCGCCTTGTCCTGTCCTTCGACCCGGCCCATGCCGAGGGCGCGCTGCGCTACGAGAAGGCGATGCGCGATCGAAACCGCCTCCTGAAGGACGGCGTGCGGGACGCGCATTGGTATGCCGCACTCGAGGCGCAGATGGCCGAGTACGGCGCCGGCATCCAATCGCGCCGCGTGGCCGCGCTCGCCCGCCTTGTCGCCGCGCAGGATACCGACGGCCCCTTCCCTGCCGCGGCGCTTGCGCTCTCGGATGGCGGCGCGCAGGTCGGGGCCGAGGATTTCGCCGCCAGCCGGTCCCGTGACATGGCGGCGGGTCGCAGCCTGGTTGGGCCGCATCGCACAGACCTCCTGGGGCGCTATGCCGCCAAGGACATCGAGGCACGGCTCTGTTCGACCGGCGAGCAGAAGGCGCTCCTGATCTCGCTCATCCTCGCCAATGCCCGTGCGTTGAAGACGAGCGAAGGCACGCCACCGATCCTGCTGCTGGACGAGGTCGCGGCGCATCTGGATGCCGACCGCCGCGCGGCCCTCTATGCTGAGTTCCATGCGCTCGGCGGGCAGGTCTTCCTGACGGGAACCGGCCGGGAATTGTTCGAGGGGCTGGAGGGTGCCATGCATCTGGAGGTGACCGAGGCGGACGGCGAAAGCCGCGTGGAGATCGCATGACACCGAACCGGCTGAACCTCGTCACGCTGGGCGTCACCGATCTGGCTGCGTCGAAGGCGTTCTACGAAGCGTTGGGCCTCGTTGCCGAAGACGCGCCGCCCTCTGTCGTGTTCTTTCCGATGGGCGGGTTCAAGCTCGGGCTGTTCGGGCTCGATACGCTCGCGCAGGAACTGGGTCGCCCGGTCTCCGAACTCGGGCGGGGCGCGGTGACGCTCTCGGTGAACTGGCCGTCCGAGGCGGATGTGGACGCGGCGTTCGAGGCGGCGATCGCCGTCGGCGCCCGCGCGGTGTCACGGCCCACGAAGATGGAATGGGGCGGATATTCCAGCCACTGGGCGGACCGGGACGGGCACCTCTGGGAGTACGCGTTCAACCCGGTCTGGCCGCTCGATTCGGACGGCTGGATTTCGGACGCCTGAACCCACCAGATTTGGTGTCATTCGCGTGACAATCCCCGCCCGGGATCATATATCTTGGGGGACACGAAGGGGATAATCGACAATGGCTGACGCAGCCCCCACGCCCGAGGAATACGGTGCGGATTCCATCAAAGTTCTCAAGGGCCTGGAAGCCGTGCGCAAGCGGCCGGGCATGTATATCGGCGACACCGATGACGGGTCCGGTCTGCACCACATGGTCTACGAGGTCGTGGACAACGGCATCGACGAGGCGCTGGCGGGTCACGCGACCGAGGTGAGCGTCAAGATCCACGCCGATTCCAGCGTCTCGGTGAAGGATAACGGGCGCGGCATTCCGGTCGGCCTGCACGAGGAAGAGGGCGTCTCGGCGGCCGAGGTCATCATGACCCAGCTCCATGCGGGCGGGAAGTTCGACCAGAACAGCTACAAGGTCTCGGGCGGCCTGCACGGCGTCGGCGTCTCGGTGGTCAACGCGCTGAGCGACTGGCTGGAGCTGCGGATCTGGCGCGACGGCAAGGAGCATGTCGCCCGGTTCGAGCACGGCGACACGGCCGAGCATCTGAAGGTCGTCGGCGACACCACCGAGACCGGCACCGAAGTGCGGTTCATGGCCTCGCTCGATACCTTCTCGAACCTCGATTACGTCTTCGCGACGCTGGAAAAGCGGCTGCGCGAGCTGGCCTTCCTCAACTCCGGCGTGAAGATCGTGCTCGAGGACGAACGTCCGGCCGATCCCCTGCGCACGGAGCTGTTCTACGAGGGCGGCGTGAGGGAGTTCGTCAAGTATCTCGACCGCTCGAAGAGCGCCGTGATGCCCGAGCCGATCTACATGGAGGGCGAGCGCGACGGGATCGGCGTCGAAGTCGCGATGTGGTGGAACGACAGCTACCACGAGACGGTCCTGCCGTTCACGAACAACATTCCCCAGCGCGATGGCGGCACCCATCTGGCGGGCCTGCGCGGCGCGCTGACGCGGACGATCAACCTCTACGCGCAATCCTCCGGGATCGCGAAGAAAGAGAAGGTCAGCTTCACTGGCGACGACGCCCGCGAGGGCCTGACCTGCGTGCTGTCGGTCAAGGTGCCCGATCCGAAATTCTCCAGCCAGACGAAGGACAAGCTCGTCTCGTCCGAGGTGCGGCCCGCGGTCGAGAACCTCGTCAACGAGAAGCTCGCCGAATGGTTCGAGGAGAATCCCCAGATCGCGCGCGAGGTGGTGGGCAAGATCATCGAGGCCGCGCTGGCGCGCGAGGCGGCGCGCAAGGCGCGCGAACTGACGCGGCGCAAGACGGCGATGGACGTGGCCTCCCTGCCCGGCAAGCTGGCCGATTGCCAGGAGAAGGACCCCTCCAAGGCGGAGCTGTTCCTCGTCGAGGGCGACAGCGCCGGCGGCTCGGCCAAGCAAGGTCGCGCCCGCCAGAACCAGGCCGTCCTGCCGCTCCGGGGCAAGATCCTGAACGTGGAGCGCGCGCGCTTCGACCGGATGCTGTCCAGCCAGGAGATCGGGACGCTCATCACCGCCATGGGCACCGGCATCGGCCGCGACGAGTTCAACTTGGGCAAGCTGCGCTACCACAAGATCGTCATCATGACCGATGCGGACGTGGACGGCGCGCATATCCGCACGCTGCTGCTCACCTTCTTCTATCGCCAGATGCCCGAGATCATCGAGCAGGGGCATCTCTACATTGCGCAGCCGCCGCTCTTCAAAGTCGGGCGCGGCAAGTCCGAGGTCTATCTCAAGGATCAGACCGCGCTGGAGGATTACCTCGTCCAGCAGGGCACCGACGGCGCGGTGCTCCGCCTGCCCTCGGGCGAGGAGATTGCGGGCCGCGACCTCGACCGCGTCGTGCAGGCGAGCCGGGTGTTCAAGCGCATCCTCGACGCCTTCCCGACCCACTACCCGCGCCACATCCTCGAACAGGCGGCGCTGGCCGGGGCCTTCGACGCCGAGGGCCTGTCGGACCTGCAGGGCGTCGCGGACCGCGTGGCCGCCCGGCTGGACCAGGTGGCCGAGGAATACGAACGCGGCTGGCAGGGTCGGATCACGCAGGATCACGGCATCCGGTTGGCCCGCGTCCTGCGCGGGGTCGAAGAGGTGCGGACGCTTGACGGCGCGGTCCTGCGCTCGGGCGAGGCGCGCAAGCTGGCGCAGGCCGCCGGCGCGACCGAAGGCACCTATCGCGAACCGGGCCGGCTGGTCCGCAAGGATCGCGAGAACATCGTGCACGGGCCGACGGATCTGCTCGAGGCCGTGATGGCCGAGGGCGAGAAGGGCCTGAGCCTCCAGCGCTACAAGGGTCTGGGCGAGATGAATCCCGACCAGCTCTGGGAGACGACGCTCGACCCCGAGGCGCGCACGCTCCTGCAGGTCAAGGTCGACGACATGACCGAAGCCGACGACGTGTTCACCAAGCTGATGGGCGACGTGGTCGAACCCCGTCGCGAGTTCATCCAGGAGAACGCGCTCTCGGTCGAGAACCTCGACTTCTGACGCCGATGCGGACGCTCTACGAGGCCTCCGGCGGGCATGACCGCCTCCGCGAGATGACCGAGGCGTTCTATGCCAAGGCCGTCGCCGACGATGTGCTGGGCGCGATGTTCACCGCCGCGGCCAGCGAGCACGCGCGCTGGCTGGCCGGCTGGATGACCGTCTCGTTCGGCGGCCCGCGCGATTATGTCGAGGAGCGGGGCGACCTGCGCTTCGTCATCTGGCAACACGCGGGCCTGAAGTTCACCGAAGACCAGCGCGCCCGCTGGGCGGAGTTGATGCTGACCTCCGCGCGGGAGGTCGGCATGCCGGCGGCCTTCATGCCGGGCTTCACCCAATATGTCGAAGTCATCACCCGCAGCGTCGCCGAGCAGTCGCACATGTCCCTGCCCGAGATGCGCGTGATGCTGGGCTATCCAGAAGGGTTCACGCCGACGCCCGCTAGCGGATGAAGCAGTCGACGTACTCCTCGCCAAGGCCAACCTCGGCATAATGTGTCCGGCACAGCTCGATCTTGGTGAACACGTCCTCGTATCCCAGGACCTCGCCCCACGGATCGACGTAGCACATCACGCCGTTGACCTGGAAATGGGTGATCATCTCGTCCACGCCCTCGGGCACGACGAGCGTGTGCGTCTCGCCCGGCGGCTCGTAGACGTAAGAGCCGGTCTCGGCCATCCAGTCGTGCTCAAGATAGTGCCAGCGCCCCTTGAGAACGAGGCCGTGCACCCCTTGCGGATGCCGGTGGCGCGACAGCACGCCCGACTTCCGGACGCGCAAGAGATTCATCCAGTAGCCCTGCGACCGGTTGAGGCAGAGCGGCCGGAACCACACGTTCTCGGCCTGCGGCACCCAGAGACGTTCGTCCTCGGGGATGGCGTCGGGCACCACGATTTCCTCCAGCGCGTCCTTCGGAAACGGCAACTGGTAGGGCATCCTCGGGTCGTGATCCTTCATATCCGTCCTCCTCACATCGCCATGTAGCCGCCATCGACGGGATAGACCGCGCCGGTGACGTAGCTCGCCTCGTCCGACAGCAGCCAGCGGGCAAGCGCCGCGACCTCCTCGACCCGGCCCCAGCGCCCGGCGGGGGTGCGCGCCATGATGGCGTCGTTGCGCGTGGTGTCGTCCTGCAACCCTTGGGTCATCTCGGTGTCGATCCAGCCCGGCGCGACGGCGTTCACGCGCACGCCGTCCCCGGCCCAGCGCCCGGCCAGCGCCTTGGTCAGCTGCGCCACGCCACCTTTGGACGCCGAATAGGCCGGCACGCGTGGGCCCCCGAAGGTCGACAGCATCGACGCCGTGTTCACGATCGCCCCGCCCGACGCGGCCAGCAGGGGATGCGCGGCGAGGCAGCAGCGCATCGTCCCCGTCAGGTTCACGTCGATGACGCGGGCGAAGGTCTCGATCTCGTATTCGTCGTCGCGGGCGATGATGCCCGCGCAGTTCACCAGCCCATCCAGCCTATCGAGCCCGTCGAAGGCGGCCGCGACCGACGCCGTATCGGTCACATCCATTAGCCGTGTCTCGATGTCGGGGGTGTCGAAGGCGTCCAGCTCGGCCCGGCTGGCCGAGGCGGCGACGACGTGCCAGCCCGCACCGGCGAGGCTGCGCGCGATGCCCGCACCGATCCCGCGCGTGCCGCCGGTGACGAGGACGGTGTTCATATCCCCGAGACTATGCGGGCCGTCAGTGGAAGTCCCGCGATTTCGGGATGACACGCACGTCCCTCGGGTGGCGGGAGGTGTGGCTGGGCAGCGGGTTCACCACGTGATCGGCGCGCGCGAGGTCGGATTGCAACTCGTCCTCGGAGAGCCGCGTCAGCGCGTCGTTGCGATCCGCGATCTCGCGGGCGACGACGTGGATGACGGCATCGTCGAACTGCACGTGCCCATGCACCGCCATCAGTCGCGACGACATGATCGGGCGGCGGAACCTTGCGAAGAGGTCGGGCCAGATCACTACGTTCACGACGCCGGCCTCGTCCTCGAGCGTGACGAAGCAGACCCCCTTGGCCGACCCCGGCTTCTGCCGGATCAGCACGAGCCCCGCGACCGAACAGGTCTGGTTGAAGCGCAGGCTCCGCAGGCGGTCCGACCGGGTATAACCGCCGCGATCCATCGCGCGGCGCATGAAGCTGACGGGATGGGCCTTCAGCGACAGGCGCGCGGTCTGGTAATCGGCGACGACATGCTCGCGCATCGGCATCTCGGGCAGGGCATGGACCGGCTCAATGCCCACATCCGGCGCGTCCCCGTGGGTGAAGAGCGGCAGGTTCGGCCCGCGCCGGATCGCCTTGGCGTCCCAGAGCGCCGCGCGGCGGTCCTGCCCGCAGGACCGGAAGGCATCCGCCGAGGCCAGCGTCTCGATGGCGCGCTTCGACAGGCCCGTGCGGCGGCGCAGCTCCTCAACATTCGCGTAAGGCCGGTCGCGGGCGGCGGTCAGGCGTGCCAGCTCATCGGCCTTCAGGCCCGACAACTGCCGGAACCCCAGCCGCAGCGCGTAAGTCTCGGGCCCCGTCGGCTCCAGCAGGCTGTCCCAGTCGGAATAGTTCACGTCCACCGGCAGCACCGTCACCCCCGATTTCTTCGCCATGTCGACGATCTGCGCGGGCGCGTAGAACCCCATCGGCTGCGAGTTGAGAAGCGCGCAGGCGAAGACGTCCGGGTGGTGGCACTTGAGATAGGACGACACATAGACCAGCCGCGCGAAGCTGGCGGCGTGGCTTTCGGGAAAGCCGTATTCGCCGAAGCCCTCGATCTGGCTGAAACAGCGGGTGGCGAAGACCTCGTCGTAGCCCCGCGCGACCATGCGGTCGATCATGCGCGACTTGTGGTTGCGAATATCCTCCTTCGAGCGCCAGGTCGCCATGGCGCGGCGCAACCCATTGGCCTCCTTGCCCGAGAACTCGGCGGCGACCATGGCGATCTTCATCGCCTGCTCCTGAAAGATCGGCACGCCCAGTGTCCGCCCGAGGATCTTCTGCAACTCGTCCTGCGGATATTGCGGGCCGGGCGTAGGATATTCCGGTTCCTCGTCGCCACGGCGTCGCTTGAGATAGGGATGCACCATGTCGCCCTGAATTGGACCGGGACGGACGATGGCGACCTGGATCACGAGGTCGTAGAAACGGCGCGGCTTCAGCTTCGGCAGCATCGCCATCTGCGCCCGGCTCTCGACCTGAAAGACGCCCAGCGAATCCCCCCGGCAGAGCATGTCGTAGGTCGCGGCGTCCCCCTCGGCGATCGTGGCGAGATCCATGTCGATGTCGTAGTGATCCTTCAGGAGACCGAAGCACTTGGCGATGCAGGTCAGCATCCCCAGCGCCAGCACGTCCATCTTGAAGATGCCCAGCGCGTCGATATCGTCCTTGTCCCATTCTATGAACGTCCGGTCGGGCATGGCGCCGTTGCCGATGGGGACGGTGCGGACCAGCGGCTGATCGGTGATGATGAAGCCGCCGACATGCTGACCCAGATGGCGGGGCATTCCGATCAGCTGATCGGTCAGGCGCAGCACGCGACGTACCAGCGGATCGGCGACGTTCACACCCGTATCCTCGGGATGCATGTCGGCGGTCGACGACCCCCACGAGCCCCAGGTCGTCTTGGCCAGCGCACTCGTCACGTCTTCGGTCAGGCCCATCACCTTGCCCACCTCGCGGATCGCCATGCGGGGGCGGTAATGGATGATCGTGGCGCAGAGCCCTGCATGGGCGCGCCCGTAGCGCGTGTAGATATGCTGGATGACCTCCTCGCGGCGCTCGTGCTCGAAATCGACGTCGATATCGGGCGGCTCGTTGCGGTCGGCACTCAGGAAGCGTTCGAACAGGACCTCGTTGAGCGCGGGGTCCACGGACGTGATCCCGAGGCAGAAGCAGACCGCCGAATTGGCCGCCGACCCCCGGCCCTGGCAGAGGATGTCCTGCGATCGGCCGAACTCCACGATTTCCTGGATCGTGATGAAGTAGCGCGCGAGATCGCGCTCGGCGATGAACGCCAGCTCCTTCTCGAGGGCGTCGCGCACCTTGCCCGGCACGCCATCGGGATAGCGAAGCGCCGCGCCCGCCTCGGTCAGGATGCGAAGATGCCCGTCGGGAGTGCGGCCGGCGGGGATGTGGTCTTCGGGATATTCGTATTTCAATTCGCTCAGCGAGAAGTCCAGCCGGTTGGCGATGCGCAGGCTCTCGGTGATGGCATGGGGCCAGCGTTCGAACAGGCGCTGCATCTCCCCTGGGGACTTCAGGTAGCGCTCGGCATTGGCGTCGAGGCGGAAGCCCGCATCGGCGATGGTGCATTTCTCGCGAATGCAGGTCATCACGTCCTGCAGCGGGCGACGCTCGGGCGTGTGATAATGGACGTCGTTGGTCGCCACGATCTTCAGGTCATGGGCACGCGCCAGCCGGTCCAGCGCCTCGATCCGGGCGGCATCGTCGCCGCGATAGAGATGGGCCGCCGCGACATGGGTCAGCGCGGGCATCCGGTCCGTCAGGCGCGGCAGGTCGGCGGCGAAGGCCGCCGCGTCGTCGCCCGGAACGGCGATCAGGATGCTGCCGGCCTGATGCGCGCGCAGATCCGCCAGCGTGATGTCGCAGCGCCCCTTCTCCTGCCATTCGCCGTTCGGTCCGGTCATCCGCCCCTTCGAGATCAGCGCGCAGAGATTGCCGTAGCCGTCGCGATCCTTCGGATAGGCCAGGAACTCCGCCCCGCAGGTCAGGATCAGCCGCGTCCCGATCAGGGGCGTCATGCGGGTGGTGGTCGCTTCGGTATGCATCCGCACCACGCCAGCCATCGAGTTGCGGTCGGCGATCCCGATGGCGTGATAGCCCATCTTCCAGGCCGTCGTGGCCAGGTCCACGGCATCCGAGGCGCCATGCAGGAAGGAAAAGCACGACGTCACGCCCAGCTCGACGAAGGGGGCGGGCGGGTTTTTGGTGAAGACCTGGTCGGGGTCGAGCGTGCGCTTGTCGGGAGTCAGGGGGGCGTCGGGCATTGCAGTGCTCCGGGTCTGGGATCAGGCGGGGTGCCGGTCAGGAGACGGGGGGCCAGCCCCCCGTCGGCTGCGCCGACTCCCCCCGAGGTATTTCGGGCCAGAGGACGACAGGGGCGCGTTAACCTTAACGGCGGGTGAAGGTTTCGGCGGGGCGATCACGGGAACATCCCGTGCATGAACCAGTCGGGCATGCCGCCCCGGCCGTCACCCACGATCCCCTCGCGGAACAGCCAGTAGCGCGCGCCCTCCTCGACCTCGACCTTGTAGTAGTCCCGCAGCCGCGTGCCGGGCCGGGCGCGCCACCATTCGGGGGCCAGCCGTTCGGGACCCTGATGCCGCGCGATCCGATAGGGCCGCTTGCGCCAGGCGAAGCGGACGGGCGGGCCTTCGGGGACCGCATAGAGCACCTCGATCCGCTCGGGCGCCTGCAGCAGCCGGACGGGCCGTTCGCGCCGGGGGGCCGCCACCAAGCCGCCACCGCCGAGACCGCCGGGGGCGAGACGTTCGGCGCGGGACCGGGTGCCCCCGGCCAGCGCGGGCACCCAGCGCTCGGCCCGCTCGGGGATGTGGCTTTCGCGGAGTTCGGGGACCTGCACGGCGCCGACGCCCAGCCGCGCCGAGAGCCGGTCCATCAGGGTCGCGATGGCGACATCGCTCTCGGTCTCGCCGTCGAGTCGGACCTGCGCGGCCGCCTGGTCTTCGACCCGCGTCGCCTCCAGCGCGATCATGTCGAAGCCGAAGCCCGCGTCGAGGCTCTCGAAGCGCTTCTCCAGCAGGCGGCGCAGGTGGTCCGGGTCGCGGCTGGCCCGTGCCGTGCCCGCATCGAAGCGCGCCGTCGCCCCGTCGACACGGTAGAGCTCCAGCCGCAGGATGCGCGCGCCCTGCCCCGCCACCCCCAGCCGGTCGCAGAGCGCCGACATCAGCTCGGGCAGCAGCGGCTGCGGATCCATCACCGACTCGGGCAGGCGGCGCAGCACGCGGAACCGCTCGGGCGGCGCGGGGCTGACCACCGGCTCGGGCAGGCGGCCCAGCGCCTGGTCGAGCCGGCGCAGCGGCGTGTCGAGCATCCGACCATCGCGCCCGAAGCGCCGCTCCAGCACGGCGCGGGGCACCGCCATCAGGTCGCCGATCCGCTTGAGGCCGAGGCGGCGCAGGGTCAGGACCGTCGCGCCGTCCAGCCGCAGCGCCGCCACCGGCAGCGGCGCCAACCGATCCGCCAACGCGGCCTCGGTGCAGATCGGGGCCGCGTCGCCATGCCGTGCCAACGCCCAGGCCGCGCCGTGGGTCGGGGCCACGGCGATGCGCGCGGCCTGTCCCAGACCGTCCAGCCGGGTCGCCATATCGGCCAGCATCCCCGCCTCGCCGCCCCAGAGATGGGCCGCGCCGGTGGTGTCGAGAACCACGCCGTCCGTCCCGTCGGTCGCCGACCACGGACACCAGCGCCGCGCCCAGTGCGACAGCCGGACCAATGCGCCCGCGTCGCCCGCCAGGTCCGCCGGGCGCACGATCAGTTCGGGGCAGAGGCTCTGCATGTCCACGACCCGCATCCCGCGGGACGCGCCGATCTGGGATGCGCCCGCGTTGGCCGCGTGGATCACCGGGCCGTGGGGCCCCTCGGCGGCCAGCACCAGCGGCGCGTCGGCATCGGGTTCAGGGGCGGCCGTCTCCCACGGCACGGGGTCGGGCCGGGGCGTCGCCGCCTGCACCCGCGCCCACCGCGCCATCGCGAACTGCGGCAACCAGATCGAGGCGATGCGTCGCCCGGTCATGGCTGGCCACCCACCGGCCGGGGCGCGCACCCCGCGACCGGAACAGCTCCGCGCCCCAGAGCGGCAGACCCGGCGCACGCGCGTCGAGCGTGTTGTCCAGAGACGGAAGCGCCGCGACGGACCAGCGCTCGGCGGCGACCGACAGGTCCGCCACGCCGTCCGGGCGCAGCAGCCAGAGCGGCACGCCCGACCGCCGCGACCGCAGCGCCAGCCGCTTGGTCGCGGTGAAGTCGAGCGCCTTGGGATTGCCCCAGACCTCGCCGATGACGGCGGACAACGCGCTGCATTCCAGTCCTTCCTCCATCGCCCAGAGCGCGTCGATCGCGCGGTTCGCCGTGACCCTCAGGATGGGCCGTTCGTCACTCTGGATTCCCCGGATCGAGGGCAGGCCCGCCTCGCTGGCCGCGCGCCGGTCCTGCACCCAGAGGATCGGCCGGCCGCGCGGGGCGGCCTGGTCGATCTGGGCCAGCACGAGGCCGGTGCCCGCCCCGTCCCGCGAGGTCGAGAAGGCTTCCGTCAGGACGGGCGGATCGGAATCGGGCATGGCGTGGCAACCCGGGGAATCGCTAAAATGTTCCCCTAATGTTCTCATGTTGCGCGGGTTTGTCGAGTCCTGTCAGGACTCGAGGCAGGACGCGATGCTGTTTGCCAATGCTGTCAGTGTCTTGACATAGAAATCGGGGCCCAGCGCCTGTTGCATTCCGAGCGGGTCCAGCACCGCGGTCCGGGCGTCGGAGCCTTCGATCACCGTATCCACGAGGCCGGAATTGGCCTGTGCCTCGCCGAAGACGCAGATGACCGATTCGTCCGCGATGGCGGCGCGCAACTCGGCGATGTGGGCGGCTCCTGGATCGGCCGCGTCGCCGCGCGCGATGGCACCGAAGGCCGGACGGTCGAACGCGGCTTCGAACGGGCCGTAGCCGTCATGGAACACGACGAAACCGCGATCGGGCAGCCCGTCGAGGCGGGTGCTGATCTTCCGGGCGGCGTCGGTGATCTCGGCGCGCCCCGCTTCGGCATTCGCGGCGTAGATGACGGCATTCTCGGGGTCGAGCGCCGAGAGCCGCGCAGCGATCGCGTCGATCCACAGGATGCCGTTCGCCGGGTCGAGCCAGCCATGGGGATCGAGCCCGCCATGGTCGTGACCCTCGTGCCCGCCCTCGTCGCTCGCATGGTCGTCATATTCATGGTCGTCATGGCCATGATCGTCGTGGCCGTGATCATCATGGCCTTCGTCGGCATGCTCCGCGTGATCGCCATGATCGCCATGGTCGTGCCCCTCGACCAACCGGGTGCCGGGCACGTCGAGAAGCTCCAGCGATGCGCCCTCCTCGGACAGCGCCTCGACCGCGTCGGCCAGCCATGGCGTCAGCTCGCGCCCGACCCACACGACCGCATCCGCCGATTCGAGCGCGCCGGCCTGGGACGGACGCAGGCTGTAATCATGGGGCGATCCACCCTGTGGCAGGATCAGGTCGGGGGTGCCGACGCCGTCCATCACACGCGCCACGAGCGAATGGACCGGCGCGATATCGGTGACGACACGCGGCGGCTCGGCCCAGGCGGGCATGGCGACGAGAGATAGGACAAGGGCGCGCATCATGGTGTATCTCCGGGTCAGGACGAGCGCTTGTTAGACGCAACATTATAACATATCAACCCCTCATGACTCCAATCGGCTTCACCCGTCACGATCATTCCGACTGTGTCGAGACCTCCCTCGCCGCAGCCGAGGCGCATTGCGCCGCGCGTGACCTCCAGTTGACGAGCGCGCGCCGCCAGGTGCTGGAAATCCTGCTGCGCGAGCATCGCGCGCTCGGTGCCTACGACATCGTCGAGCGAATGCGCGCCGATGGGCACTCACCGCAGCCGCCGACCATCTATCGCGCGTTGGAGTTTCTAGGGGCGCAGGGTTTCGCGCACCGCATCGAACGGCGCAATGCCTTCGTCGCCTGCATCTGTCCCGGCCAGCCGCACGACCCGATGTTCCTGATCTGCCGCGCCTGCGACGCCGTGGCCGAAGCGCAAGCCAACCCCGCCGCAGTCGACCCGATCGCTCGCGATGCGGGGTTCGAGATCGAACGCAGCTCGATCGAACTGGAAGGGCTCTGCCCCGCCTGCCGCGAGACCGCCGCGTGACGCCCCTTCTCGCCCTGACGAACATCTCGGTACATCTCGACGGACGCCGAATCCTGCATGACATCGACCTGTCGGTCGCGCCTGCCGAGATCGTCACGATCGTCGGGCCGAACGGGTCGGGCAAGTCCACGCTGCTGCGCACGATCATCGGGGCCCTGCCCGCCGCCGGCCGGATCGAACGCGCGCCCGGGCTCCGGATCGGATACGTGCCACAGACGCTGGCGCTCGACGCGACGCTGCCGCTCACGGTGCGCCGGTTCCTGAACCTGCCCCGCCGGACCGCGCGCGACCGCCTCGAGACGGCGATGGCGCGGGCAGGCATCGCCGCGCTGGCCGACAGCCAGATGGCCGATCTCTCGGGGGGACAGCGGCAACGCGTTCTTCTTGCGCGCGCTCTGCTCGGGGACCCGCAGATCCTCCTCCTCGACGAGCCGACGCAGGGCCTCGACCAGCCCGGCTCCGCCGACTTCTATCAGCGCCTGGCCGAGATCCGCGACGAGACCGGATGCGCCGTTCTGATGGTCAGCCACGAGCTGCACGTGGTCATGGCGGCCTCGGATCGCGTCGTCTGCCTCAACGGTCATATCTGCTGCGATGGACGACCCGAGCATGTCGCCTCGGCGCCGGAATACCGCGCGCTCTTCGGCACGGGCACGCGGGGCGCGCTGGCGCTCTATCGCCACGAGCATCACCATCACCACCACGGAGATGCCGGCTGATGCTCGACGATTTCGTCGTCCGCGCAGCGCTTGCCGGACTGGGTGTCGCCGTCGCGACCGGGCCACTGGGCTGCTTCGTGGTCTGGCGTCGGATGGCGTATTTCGGCGACGCGACCGCGCACGCGTCGATCCTCGGGGTGGCGCTGGCGCTGGCCTTCGGCGTCTCGGTCAGCCTCGGGGTCCTTCTGGTGGCGGCGGGCATGGCGGTCGGCGTGACGCTCATGACGGGACGGCGCCGCGCGTCGGACACGGTCCTCGGCGTGCTCAGTCACACGGCGCTCGCCACGGGCCTCGTGGCCGTGACCTTCGTGCCGGGCATCCGCATCGACCTCACGTCCTTCCTCTTCGGGGACATCCTCGCAGTGCGCCCAATCGACCTCTGGGTGATCTGGGGTGGGGCCGGCATCGTGCTCGGCCTTCTGGCCTGGCGCTGGACACCGCTCCTGACGGCGACGCTGGGGACGGATCTCGCGCAGGCCGACGGCATCGCCGCGCGCCGCGAGCAGCTGATCCTGACGCTGGCGCTGGCGGTGACGGTCGCGGTGGCGATCAAGGTCGTCGGGGCCCTCCTGATCTCGGCCATGCTGCTGATCCCGGCGGCGGCGGCGCGCACGGTCTCGTCCACGCCGGAGGGCATGGCCATCCTGGCGACGCTGGCCGGGGCGATCTCGGCCCTGGGCGGTGTCGCGCTGTCCTTCATCACCGACGCACCGACCGGCCCGAGCATCGTCTGCGTCGCGGCCGTCCTGTTCGCGATCTCCCTCGTGGTCGATCAGGTCCGCCGCTAGGGGCCTTCTTCGCGGAGGGGGCAGGCGGATCGCGGCAACCCAGACATGGGCGGGTCCGATCGGTTAGCATTCCGGCGATGGCGCGGGAGTCCCGATCACCGCGACCGAACCGTCGAAGATAGAAGGAGCGGGCGATGAAGATGGCCGATCTCGGGATGCAGGGCCGATCCGGTCTGATGATGCGACGTGACAACGCGATACACTCACTGCGGGCCGGGGCACGGCCGTCACGGTGCGTCCGGGCGCGCGTGGCGGCGTGACCGTCTGCCGTCGAATGACGCTACCCGAGTTGCGGCTCGTGCTGGACTGGGCGGCGGCCGAGGGCTGGAACCCCGGTCATGACGACGCCGAGGCCTTCTGGGCGGCCGACCCGGACGGGTTCTTCGTCGCCGAAGCGGACGGCGCGCCGGTCGCGGCGATCTCGGTCGTCAACCACAGCGCGGCCTTCGCCTTTCTCGGCCTCTATATCTGCCGCCCGTCGCATCGCGGGCGTGGCATCGGCCTCGCGCTCTGGACCCACGCGCTGGCCCATGCGGGCAACCGGATCGTCGGGCTGGACGGGGTCCCGGACCAACAGGCCAATTACGCGCGCTCGGGATTCGTCGCCGCGGGCGGGGCCATGCGCCATGTCGGCCGGATCGACGGGCAGCGCTCGGACCGCATCGGACCTGCGCGCCCCGATGACATCGCCGCGCTGTTGGATCTCGAGGCACGGGCGTCGGGCTGGGGGAAGCCGGTCTACATGGCCGCGTGGTTCACGGATGCGCCGACGCGTCACACCTTCGTTCTGCGAGATGGCGGCGCGATCCGGGGTGTGGCGACGCGGCGCGCCTGCCGTGTCGGCGTGAAGGTGGGGCCGTTGATCGCGCCCGACGATGCGACCGCGATGGAGCTTCTGGCCCACGTCGCGGGATCGGACGACGTCGAGATCACGGTCGATGTTCCGCTGGCCGCCGAGACCTTCGCCGCCCGTTGCAGCGCGGAAGGGATGGTCGCGGGGTTCCAGACCGCACGCATGTACCGGGGCCTGGTTCCCGCCATGCGGCGCGGCCTTGAGGTCAGCTTCGGAGCGACGTCGCTGGAACTCGGCTGACGGCGCCCGCCCGTCACGGCCCGTAGAACACGCCGACCAGCCAGAGCGGGACCGCGGGGACGTAGGTCACCGTCAGCAGGACGAAGACCAGCACGCCGATGAAGGGCAGGTTCGTCTTCGTCGTGGCCCAGACGTCGGTCTTGGCGATCGAACAGGCGGTGACGAGGACGCTCGCGACCGGCGGCGTCTGCTGGCCCAGCGCGATGTTCAGCGTCAGGAGAATGCCGAAATGCACCGGGTCGATTCCGAGCTGGTTGACCAGCGGCATGAAGATCGGGACCGTCAGGATGATCGCCGCGGCCCCGTGCAGGACCATGCCGACGAACAGAAGGAAGACGTTGATGATCATCAGGACGAGGAACGGATTTTCGGTCAGCGTCGTGATGCCGGCGGCAAGCTTCTGCGGCATCTGGGTTTCGGTCAGGTAGAGCCCGAGCACCGCCGAGGACGCCACGAGCAGCATCACCACAGAGGTCTGGAGCACGCCGTCGATCAGCGCGGCGTAGAGCTTCCGCAGGTTCAGCTCGCGATAGACCAGGAGCCCGATGGCCAGCGCCGCGAGGACGGCGAGCCCCGCGCCCTCGGTCGCCGTGACGATCCCGCCGAAGATGCCGCCGAGGATGATGACCGGCAGCATCAGCGCCCAGGCTGCCTCGCGGGTGGCTTGGCCCAGCCGGGCAAGCGAGAACCCATCCTCGCGCGGGAGGTCGTAGCGCACCGAGAAATAGTAGCACATGGCCATCAGGAGCGACGCGCCCATGAGGCCCGGCACGATCCCGGCGACGAAAAGCTGCACGATGGAGGTGTTGGAGAGCGCGCCGTAGAGGATCATCGGGATCGAGGGCGGGATGATGATCGCCAGCGATGCGGTCGAAGAGGTGAGCGCGGCGGCGAAGCGCGGCGCATAGCCCTTGCGCTTCATCGCCGGGATGAGGACGGAGCCGGTGGCCGCGACGTCCGCCACGGCCGAACCCGAGATCTCGGCGAAGAACAGCGACACACCCACATTCACCATCGCCAGCCCGCCCCGGACGAAACCGATCAGCGCCGATACGAAGGCGATCAGCCGGACCGAAATGCCGCCCGTGTTCATCAATGCGCCCGCAAGGATGAAGAGCGGGATCGCGATCAATGGAAAGCTGGTGGCCCCGTCGAAGAGCGATAGCGCCGCGTTCAGGAACCCCAGCGAGCCGTTCAGGAGCCAGACGCCGACCAGCGCGCTGGCGAGGATCGACACCGCGATGGGCAGGCCCATGGCGATCAGGAGGAACATCGAGAGGAGGACGAGCGCTTCGGTCATGGGCGACGGCCCGCCCGCGCCAGCTCGGCCTCGGCCCGCGCGATCTCGTGCGAGATCTCCTCGGCTTCGGGGTCGCGACCCGCGACGATCGCGTCGCGCCGCTCGGGCAGGGTCAGAACGCGGCCGAGGATCATCAGCGCCGCGGCTACGGGCAAGACGCCCTGCACCACGACGCGGGGCACGAAGCGCAGGGTCGTCATCGTCTCGGTGCCGAAGAATTCGAGGATCGCCCAGCCACCCCAGACGACCACCGCGAAGGTGGCCAGAAACAGCGCCTCGACGACCCAGAACAGGATCATCCGGAACGGCATGGGCAAACCGAAGAGGAGCCCGTTGAACCCCAGATGCGCGTTGCGCAGCACCGCGAGCGCCGCGCCCGTGAAGGTGATCCACGCCAGGAGAACGGAGGACACCTCGTCGTACCAGATCAGCGACGCGCCCGAATAGCGGAAGGCCACGCCCAGCAGGACGATGCCCGCTAGGACGACGATCATCGCGAGGGTCGCGACCTGAAGGCCGAGATCGAGCGTGCGGATGACCGTCTTGCGCATGTCATGCGATCCATTGCGGGACGAGGGGGCGGCGCGCCCGGATCGGCGCGCCGCCCCGTGTCATGGCGTCGGGGTCAGGAGCCGTTGGCGAGGGACATCGCCTCGTCGATCATGGCCTGCCCGTTCTCGACCTCGGTCGCGAACTTCTCGTAGATCGGGCCCGAGGCGTCGACGAAGGCCGCGCGGTCGGCGACGTTCACCTCCATGCCCGCTTCCGTCAGCTTGGTCAGCAGTTCGTCATCCTGCGCGGCCCCCTGCTCGCGCGCCCAGACGGCCACTTCCTGCGCCGTCGTGGCGAGGATGTCCTGGATCGCAGGATCGAGCTTCTCAAAGGTCTCGACGCCCACGGTCGGATAGGCGGGCGAATAGACATGGCCGGTCATCGAGAGGTATTTCTGCACCTCCTCGAACTTCGCGCCCGCGATGTTGGTGAGCGGGTTCTCCTGCCCGTCGATGACGCCGGTCTGAAGTGCGACGAACACCTCCGAGAAGGACATCGGCGTCGGATTGGCGCCCCATTCCTCGAACATCGACACGCGCCAGGACGAATTGGGCGTACGGATCTTCAGGCCGTCGAGATCGGCGGGCACGTTGACCGGGCGCTCGTTGTTGGTGATCTGCCGAAAGCCGTTCTCCCACACCGCGAGCGGACGGTAGCCCTTGGCCTCGGCGGCGGGCACGAGCGTGCCGCTGAACAGCGTCTCGTCCATCCGCGCGAGATGGTCGCGATCGGCCACGAGGAAGGGCAGATCGAAGATCGCGTATTCCGGCGCGATCTCGGGCATGACCGAAGACGGCAGCGTGATGTGCATCGTGCCCAGCCGGATCTTCTGGAGCATGTCCTTGTCCTTGCCGAGTTGCGAGCTGTCGAAGACGGTGACCTCGCCCAGATCGCCCAGCTTCTCGTTGGCACGGCGCTGGAACTCGTAGGCCGACTGGCCCTGCAGCGAGTTCGGCGTGGCCGATATGCCGAAGATGATCTCTTCCTGCGCGGCGACCGTGCCGCCCCACCCGAGTGTCAGCGCGACCAGCGCGCCCAGCTTCATCGTTTTCATGTCATCCTCCCAGATTGATCCGTGTTCTGTCGGCCCGTGCCGACGGTCCTAGCCTCCGGCCGCCGCCGCGGTGAGGCCGGTCGTACCGGCCGACCAGTCCGGCCGGGTCATCAGCGCCGTGCGCAACTCCGCGTGCGCCGCGTCATCGATCGTCTTCGGCGGGTGGCGGGCGGCGAGCTTGCGCCCCAGCGCCAGCGCCGCCAGCGTCGCGCCCGTATCCGCGATGCCCCGCCCCGCGATGTCGTAGGCGGTGCCGTGGGCGGGCGTGACGATCGGAAAGCCGTAGCCCGCGATCAGCGTTACGCCGCGATCGAACCCGATCAGCTTCATGGCGATCTGTCCCTGGTCGTGGAACATGGTCAGCACGGCGTCGAACTCGCCCTTGAGCGCCCGCACGAAGACCGTGTCCGACGGCACGGGGCCGGTGACCGCCATCTGGCGTGCCTGTGCGCGTGCGACGGCGGGCAGGATGATGTCGTCATCCTCGGCCCCGAAGTTGCGACCATCCCCCGCATGGGGGTTGAGTGCGGCGACGCCGATACGCGGGCGGTCGAAGCCCGCGTCCTCCATGACCTCGATCGTCAGCGCGAGGCTGTCGAAGACGCGATCCGTGCTCAGGGTGTCCGCGACGTCGCGCAGCGGGATATGGGACGTCGCGCGGGCGTTCCAGACCTCGTCGAGAACGTTGAATTCCCGCCCCGAGCGCGGCGCGTCGAGAACCGCGTCGATGAAGCCGATCTCGTCGACATGGTCGGGCTTGGCCATCCGCATCGCGGCCTTGTTGAAAGGGGTGAAGGCCACGGCGTCGGCGAGGCCGGCGCGCGCCGCCAGAAGGGCCGCCCGGAAATTCTCCAGCGCAGCACCGCCCGCTGCGCCCGTGGCCTCGCCCACGGAAGCGTCGGCCGGATCGGAATTGCCCAGGTCGACAACGAACGTCCCGGCGTCCGGTCGCGTCAGATCGTCCGGCGTGACGAACGGCAGGTCCAGCGTCACGCCCGCCTGCGTCGCCCCGAGCGCCAGCGCGCGGGCATCGCCGAAGACGGTGATGCCGGCACCCGCCGAGGCGTCGGCCAGAGCGCGGGCCGCCAGCTCGAGACCGATGCCGCCGGCATCGCCGAGGGCCATTGCGATTCGCCGCTGCTCCGCCATCCCGCCTCCCGTTTGTATACAAAATACACAGGTGCTCTCGAATGACAAGCGGAAGGCTGCTAGGTGCGTGTCAGGCCCACCAGACGAGTCGCCCGCGACATGCATTCGACCCCGATCCGCACCATCGCCAAACGCAGCCTGCACGATCAGGCCGTCGAGCAGATCAGGGACCTGATCATCGAAGGCCACCTGGAGCCGGGGCACCGGATCGACGAGGCCGTGCTGATCGTGAAGCTGGGCATTTCGCGCACCCCATTCCGCGAAGCGCTGCGGACGCTGGCCGCCGAAGGGTTGATCGAGATCCGGCCGTCACGAGGCAGCGTCGTACGGAAGCTCTCGGCCGACGAAGTGCGCGGGATGCTGGAATTGCAGGCTCATCTGGAGGCCTTCGCGGGCCGTCTTGCCTGCGCGCGGGCCACGGATGCCGAGATCGACGAATTGCTCGAGATCCACGACCGGATGATGGCGCTCTACGAAGCGCGCGACCGCCTGCCCTATTACAAGCTGAACCAGGCATTCCATACGCGGCTGTCCGAGATCACGGGCAACGAGGCGTTGGCCGAGACCCAAAGAAGCCTGCAGGCCCGCCTGAAGCGCATCCGTTTCATCGGCAACCGGCAGGAAGACTTCTGGCGGGCGGCGGTCGAGGAGCATGCCGAGATGGCCGAAGCCCTGCGCGCGCGTGACGGCGAGCGGCTGGCCGAGACCATGGAGCGGCATCTGACGAATACCTGGGACCGCGTGCGCAACGTCGTCACATCGGACGACTGACCCGCGCTGGCCGAATGGCCGGTTCGGCCAATGAAAAGGCCGGGCCGCACGATTGCGCGGCCCGGCCCGGTGTCGCTCAGTGACGGATCACTGCTGCCAGGACTGGACGAGCTCGTCGTAGGAAACCGTCATCGGCTCCTCGTCCTCGTTCTCGATCTTGGCATAGGGCGCGCCGTCCATGTCGAACCAGACCTGCGGGTCCTGCTCTTCGTTCATGACCGGACCGATATCGCCTTGCACGCCGGCGCGCTCGAGACGCTCCAGCACGCTTTCCTGCGCCTCGCACAGCGCGTCGAGCGCTTCCTGTGCGGTCTTGGCGCCGGACATGGCGTCACCGATGTTCTGCCACCAGAGCTGTGCCAGCTTGGGGTAGTCCGGCACGTTCGTCCCGGTCGGCGACCACGCCACGCGGGCGGGCGAGCGGTAGAACTCGATCAGGCCGCCCAGAAGGTTGGCACGCTCCGAGAAGTGGTCGGAGTTGATCGTCGACTCGCGGATGAACGTGAGACCCACGTCGGACTTCTTGAGGTCCACCGTCATCGAGGTCACGAACTGCGCGTAGAGCCACGCGGCCTGTGCCCGGTCGACGGGCGTGGACTGCATAAGCGTCCACGATCCCACGTCCTGGTAGCCGACCTTCTGGCCGTCCTTCCAGTAGACGCCGTGCGGCGAGGGGGCCATGCGCCACTTGGGCGTGCCGTCCTCGTTGAGTACCGCCGCCGCGCCGTCACCGACCATGTCGGCGGTGAACGCGGTGTACCAGAACATCTGCTGGGCGATCTGGCCCTGCGCCGGGATCGGACCCGCTTCGCCGAAGGTCATACCGGCAGCCGAGGGCGGCGAGTACTTCTGCAGCCATTCGATCGCCTTGTTGACCGCGTAGACTGCGGCGGGCGAGTTGGTCGCACCGCCCCGAGCCACGCAGGAGCCGACCGGCTGGCTGTTCTCGTTGACACGGATGCCCCATTCGTCGACCGGAAGGCCGTTGGGTTCGCCCACATCGCCCATGCCGGCCATAGACATCCACGCGTCAGTGTAACGCCAGCCGAGGCTCGGGTCCTTCTTGCCGTAATCCATGTTGCCGTAGACGTCGCCTTCGACGCCCATATGGCTCAGGTCGCGGCCAGTGAAGAATTCGGCGATGTCCTCGTATGCGGACCAGTTGACCGGAACACCCAGCTCGTAGCCGAAGGTGTCCATGAAGTCGGTCTTGTTCTTCTCGTCGTTGAACCAGTCGTAGCGGAACCAATAGAGGTTCGCGAACTGCTGGTCAGGCAGCTGGTAGAGCTTGCCGTCGGGCGCCGTCGTGAACTGGAGCCCGATGAAGTCGTCGAGGTTCAGCGTGGGCGACGTGACGTCCGCACCTTCGTTCGCCATCCAGTCGGTCAGGTTGCGCACCTGCTGGTAGCGCCAATGCGTGCCGATCAGGTCGGAGTCGTTGACATAGGCGTCATAGACATTCTGCCCCGACTGCATCTGCGTCTGCAGCTTCTCGACGACATCGCCCTCGCCGATCAGGTCGTGCGTCACCGAGATCCCGGTGATCGCGGTGAAGGCGGGTGCCAGCACCTGGCTTTCGTATTCGTGGGTCGTGATCGTCTCGGAGACGACGTTGATCTCCATGCCGGCGAAGGGCTGGGCCGCGTCGACGAACCACTGCATCTCGGCTTCCTGCTCCTCGCGGGTGAGGACCGAGAGGCCGTCGATCTCGTTGTCGAGGAACGACATCGCGGCTTCCATGTCCGCGAAGGCCGGCCCGGCGAGCAGCGCGAGTGCCATCCCCATCGCGCTCGTTGATCGTATCAGGGTTTTCATCCTTTACCTCCCATTGGTCTTGGACGTTTTCTTGGTTACCCGCGCCGTCCCGAAGGCGGCACGAATTCGGTATCGCCTAGACCCACCGGAACACGGCAGCGGCGTAGGCTAGGCAGAGGACGAGGGCCCAGTATTGCGGCCCGATCCCCAGCGCGAGCCAGATCAGGTTTATGAAGGCCGAGCCCAGCAGCGTGATGAACAGCCGATCACCCCGAGTCGTCTCGATCCGGAGGATGCCGGTGCGCGGCGTCTCGGGATAGCGGATCGCGAGCACCGTGAAGGTCACGAGCAGGAGCGCGATCACCCCGAAGAACGCAGCCGTGGGCCAGGTCCAGGCCATCCAGTCAAGCATGACGCGCCTCCCCCCGACCGATCATCACACCCGCCCCAGGGCGAAGCCCTTGGCGATGTAGTTGCGCACGAAATAGATCACGAGCGCGCCGGGCACGATCGTCAACACGCCCGCCGCCGCAAGCACGCCCCAGTCGATGCCCGATGCCCCTTGCGTCCGCGTCATGATCGCCGCGATGGGCTTGGCGTCCACCGTGGTCAGCGTGCGCGACAGGAGCAGTTCGACCCACGAGAACATGAAGCAGAAGAACGCGGCGACGCCGATGCCGGAGGCGATCAGCGGCATGAAGATCTTCACGAAGAAGCCGCCGAAGCTGTAGCCGTCGATATAGGCCGTCTCGTCGATCTCCTTGGGGACGCCGCGCATGAAGCCTTCGAGGATCCAGACCGCGAGCGGCACGTTGAAGAGGCAGTGGGCAAGTGCCACGGCGATATGCGTGTCGAAGAGGCCGACCGATGAATAGAGCTGGAAGAACGGCAGGGCGAAGACCGCGGGCGGGGCCATCCGGTTGGTCAGGAGCCAGAAGAACAGGTGCTTGTCGCCCATGAACGTATAGCGCGAGAAGGCGTAGGCCGCGGGTAGCGCGACGGTCAGCGAGATCACGGTGTTCATCACCACGTAGATCAGCGAATTGACGTAGCCCATGTACCAGGATGGGTCGTTCAGGATCTTGGCATAGTTCGCCAGCGTCAGGTCGCGCGGCCAGAGCGAGAACGTCCCGAGGATCTCGGAATTGGTCTTCAGGCTCATGTTCAGGAGCCAGTAGATCGGCACCAGCAGGAACAGCAGGTACAGCGTCATGACCACCGCGCTGCCCGATGGGCGGAAGCGCCGGCGGGTCGCGGCATAGGGCCGCGAGGTAACGACATTGCCGGGAATGGTGCCGGCGCCGGGGGCTTGGACGGTGTTGTCGGTCATCCCCGGGACTCCCGCGCGTCGAGATTGGTCATCACCGTGTAGAACACCCATGAGATCAGCAGGATCACGAGGAAGTACATCAGGCTGAACGCCGCCGCGGGTCCGAGGTCGAACTGCCCCAACGCCATCTTCACGAGGTCGATCGACAGGAAGGTCGTGGCATTGCCCGGACCGCCGCCGGTGACGACGAAGGGTTCGGTGTAGATCATGAAGCTGTCCATGAAGCGCAGAAGGATCGCGATCATCAGGACACCCGCCATCTTGGGCAGCTCGATGAAACGGAAGACGGCCCAGCGGCTCGCCTGATCGATCTTGGCGGCCTGGTAATAGGCGTCGGGGATCGAGCGCAGGCCGGCAAAGGCCAGAAGGGCGACCAGCGACGTCCAGTGCCAGACATCCATCACGATCACCGTGACCCACGCGTCGAGGGTGTTCTGCGTGTAGTTGTAGTCGATCCCCAGCGCGTCGAGCGTATAGCCCAGCAGGCCGATATCGACGCGCCCGAAGATCTGCCAGATCGTGCCCACCACGTTCCACGGGATCAGCAGCGGCAGCGACATCGCCACGAGGCAGAAGGACGACCAGAAGCCCGATTTCGGCATGTTCAGGGCCACGAAGATGCCCAGCGGCACCTCGATGGCGAGGATGATCGCCGAGAAGGTCAGCTGGCGGGCCAGCGCGTTCCACATCCGCTCGGAGGCCAGCATCTCCTCGAACCAGGCAAGGCCGGCCCAGAAGAACTGGTTGTTCCCGAATGTGTCCTGAACCGAGTAATTCACCACCGTCATCAGCGGGATGACCGCCGAGAACGCGACGAGCAGCAGCACCGGAAGGACGAGGAACCAGGCCTTGTGGTTGACGGTCTTCTGCATCACGCAACCCTCCCCTGTGTGTCATCCGACCCGATCGGCGCGAGACGCCAGTCATCAGCGTAGACGTTGATGCCCTCTGGCGCCAAGCCGATGCGGTCGACATCGGCGGGAATGGGATCACCCTCGCCCGCGATCGCGCTGACCTCGTGGCCCATCACATCCAGCCGAACGATCCTGTGCCGCCCGACATCCTCGATCCGGGTGATGGTGGCGGGCAGACCTTCGCCACCGGACCGGAGCTGGATGAATTCGGGCCGCACTCCGATCTGGATGCGCCCCTCGCCGGAATAGGCGGCCCCGAGGTCGATCGCCGTCTCGCCGATCCGCGCCATGCGCCCGTCCAATGTCGCGTCGAACAGGTTCATCCCCGGCGAGCCGATGAAATACCCGACGAAGGTGTGGGCGGGCCGCTCGAACAGCTCGCGCGGGGTGCCGATCTGCACGACGCGCCCGTCATGCATCACAACGACCTTGTCGGCGAAGGTCAGCGCCTCGGTCTGGTCGTGGGTCACATAGATCATCGTGTGCCCGAAATCGTCGTGCAGTTTCTTGAGCTGGGTCCGCAGCTCCCATTTCATGTGCGGGTCGATCACGGTCAGCGGCTCGTCGAAGAGGAGTGCGTTCACGTCCTCGCGGACCATGCCGCGCCCGAGGCTGATCTTCTGCTTGGCGTCCGCCGTCAGGCCCCGCGCCTTGCGGTTGAGCTGATCCTCCATGTCGATCATCGCGCCGACCTTCTGGACGCGGCGCGCGATCTCGTCCGGCGGGAGGCCGCGGTTCTTCAGGGGAAAGGCGAGGTTCTCGCGAACGGTCATCGTGTCGTAGACGACCGGGAACTGGAACACCTGCGCGATGTTGCGCTCGGCGGTGGGCGCATCGGTGACGTCCCGCCCATCGAAGAGCACGCGCCCATGGCTCGGGCGCAGAAGCCCCGAGATGATGTTCAGGAGCGTGGACTTGCCGCAGCCCGACGCCCCCAAGAGTGCGTAGGCTTCGCCGTCCGTCCAGTCGTGATGCAGCTCCTTCAGGGCGTAGTCGTCCGGCCCCTTGGGATTCGCCATGTAAGAATGCGCCAGGTTCTCGAGCGTGATCTTGGCCATCAGGCGGCCTCAGCATAGCTGGCGCCGACGACGAGCGCGCCGTCCGCGTCGAAGAGATAGACCCGCGACGGATGCAGGTAGACGTCGAGCGCCTGTCCGGGCGTCAAATCACGGATCCCGTGGATTAGCCCGACCCACCGCTCGCCGTGATGATCGAGATGGACGAAGGTCTCGGACCCGGTGATCTCGGTCACGGTCAGCGTGGTCTCGAAACGGATCGCGCCCTCGACCGGCTCGAGCGAGAGATGGTTGGGACGGAACCCCGCAAGATAGGTGCCGTCGCGCAGGCCATCCCCGAGATAGCCGGACGGCAGCACGTCATCGGTACCATAGGTCATGGCGTCGCCGCGCTTCTGAAGCGTCAGGAAATTCATCGGCGGGTCCGAGAAGACGCGTGCCGTCGTCGCGTCGGCGGGCTGTCGGTAGACCTCGGCGGTCGGTCCGAACTGCGTCACCCGCCCCTCCCAGAGCGTGGCGCAATTCCCCCCGAGCAGCAACGCCTCCTCGGGCTCGGTCGTGGCGTAGACGAAGATCGCCCCCGACGCCTCGAAGATGCGCGGGATCTCGGCCCGCAACTCCTCGCGCAGTTTGTAATCCAGATTGGCCAGCGGCTCGTCGAGCAGGACAAGACCTGCGTTCTTGACCAGCGCCCGCGCCAGGGCGCATCGCTGCTGCTGGCCGCCCGAAAGCTCCAGCGGCTTGCGCTCCAGCATCGGGGTCAGCTTCATCATCTCGGCCGTCTCGTCGACACGGCGGTCGATCTCGGCCCGGTCGATCCCCATCAACTTCATCGGCGAGGCGATGTTCTCGCGGACCGTCATCGACGGGTAGTTGATGAACTGCTGGTAGACCATCGCGACCTTGCGATCCTGGACGCGCATCCCCGTGACGTCTTCACCCTGCCAGACGACGCGCCCTTCGGTCGGCTGGTCGAGCCCTGCCATCAGGCGCATCAGAGTTGTCTTGCCCGAAGATGTTGGCCCGAGCAGCACGTTCATCGTGCCGTTCTCCAGCGTCAGATCCGTGCGGTGGATATGCGTCTGGGCGCCCACCTGCTGTGTCACGCCTTGCAACGACAAACTCATGCCCGACCTCCCGTCATCTTGTTCCGAGCACTCCGCCGCCCCCTGCCGTCTCTGCGCCGTGTCGCGTTCGGGCGGGGCAGAACACCGCCCTCGCGGACCTACGGCGCCGAACTCGGCATCCTCTGACGTAAGCGTAAGACAGAAATCCGGGACGACCTAGCCCGCAATCGCCCATTCGCGCCTGCCCTGCCCCGGCGTCATTGAGATCCGAGCGCAGGTTGCATCCGCCGTAGGAGACAGCGACGCCCTGCTGTCCCATGCTTGCCGGACAGCGAAGCCCGACCAACCGTCGCCTGTGACAACCCGGAACCGCGTTCGCCCGCACCCGGCGACGTCGGCGCCGTTAATGCCGCCGGACGCGAAAAAACCGCCCGGAGGCGGCGTCTTGCGTGGATATTGAAAATGGTTGCGGGAGTAGGATTTGAACCTACGACCTTCAGGTTATGAGCCTGACGAGCTACCGGGCTGCTCCATCCCGCGCCAATTCGTCATCGTTCGAGAGATACATTCGATGTGCTTCCTAGGTTTGGCGATGACCTACTCTCCCACGTCTTAAGACGCAGTACCATCGGCGCTACAGCACTTAACGGCCGGGTTCGGGATGGGACCGGGTGTTTTGCTTGCGCTATGATCACCAAACCGAGGAAACACATCGAATTCCAAGCCGAGCACGCTGTGCGTGTATGCTCTTGTTCAGTCCAATCAGAAGCCAGGCTTCTACTGGATCAAATCAAGCCTATCGGACAATTAGTACCAGTCAACTGAACGCCTTACGGCGCTTACATCTCTGGCCTATCGACGTGGTGGTCTACCACGGTCCTCAGGGATATCTTGTTTTGAAGGGGGCTTCCCGCTTAGATGCCTTCAGCGGTTATCCTGTCCGATCATAGCTACCCAGCACTGCCATTGGCATGACAACTGGTCCACCAGTGGATCGTTCACCCCGGTCCTCTCGTACTAGGGGCAACTCTTCTCAAATATCCTACACCCACGGAAGATAGGGACCGAACTGTCTCACGACGTTCTAAACCCAGCTCACGTACCTCTTTAAACGGCGAACAGCCGTACCCTTGGGACCTGCTCCAGCCCCAGGATGAGATGAGCCGACATCGAGGTGCCAAACACTGCCGTCGATATGGACTCTTGGGCAGTATCAGCCTGTTATCCCCGGCGTACCTTTTATCCGTTGAGCGATGGCCCTCCCACTTGGGACCACCGGATCACTATGGCCGTCTTTCGACTCTGCTCGACTTGTCAGTCTCGCAGTCAGGCTGGCTTCTGCCATTGCACTCAACGATCGATGTCCGACCGATCTGAGCCAACCTTCGCGCGCCTCCGTTACTCTTTAGGAGGCGACCGCCCCAGTCAAACTACCCGCCACAGAGGGTCCCGGATCCGGATAACGGACCGCGGTTAGATATCAAGCGAGGCAAGGGTGGTATCTCAAGGGAGGCTCCACGGCGACTGGCGTCACCGCTTCAAAGC
>NZ_JBKFDJ010000002.1:712500-824835 GCF_046452375.1 Jannaschia halovivens
GAGATAGACGAGGCGGTGCACCCGCTGCCACGTCTGCGTCCCGAGCCACCGTACCGCGGCCTGGTATGAGGTCGCCGCCAGCGGGATGAGTGCCAGGAACCCGATGAAGCCGACGACAATGTAGGGCCGTTTGGTGAGGTCCGTTCCGATCTCTCCCCAGCGGAGCTGCAGGTCGAGCAGGAGCCACACCAGGAAGTGTAGCGTCAGGTATCCGAAGCCGAGAAGCCCGAGCACCTTGCGGAACTTGATGAGGTTGATGCGCGCATAGCGCAGAAGCGGCGTGATCGTGAGCGAGGCGAGCAGGAACTGCAGCGCAAGCGTCCCAAGCCGATGCTCGATGGCCTTGACCGGATCGACGCCCAGCCCACCGGTGAACAGCGACCAGACCAGAAGTCCGCCCGGCACCATACCCAGAAGATAGACGGGCCAGGTCGGGATCTTCCGAACGGCCGAACTGATCGGCGGACCGATACGCGCCGCGAGGTTCAGAACTTCACCGACAGATCCATGCCCTCGTAAAGGGACGCCACCTGTTCGGCATAGCCATTGAACGGCAGAGTATCGACCCGCTTGGCAAACAGCCCGCTGCCGATCACCCGCTCGCTCGCCTGCGACCAGCGGGGATGGTCCACATCCGGATTCACGTTGGCGTAGAAGCCGTATTCCTTCGGCGCGCTCTGCTGCCAGGTGTTCAGCGGCTCCTCGTCGGTCAGGCTGATCCGGACGATCGACTTGATCGACTTGAAGCCGTATTTCCACGGCACGACCAATCGCATTGGCGCGCCGTTCTGGTTGGGCAACGGCTCGCCATAGAGCCCGGTCGCCATCATCGTCAGCGGGTGCATCGCCTCATCCAGCCGCAATCCCTCGGTATAGGGCCAGTCGAGGATCGGTACGTTCACGCCAGGCATCACCTCGGGCAGGACAGCGGTCTCGAAGAGGACATGCGTCGCGCCGGACTGCACCCCGACCTTCGTCAGAAGCTTGTTCAGCTCGAACCCGTTCCACGGGATCACCATCGACCATGCCTCGACGCAGCGGAACCGGTAGATCCGCTCCTCGGTCGGGATGTCGCCGATCAGGTCGGCCAGATCGTATTCGCCGGGATTGTCCACCAGCCCGTCGACCGCCACGGTCCACGGCTCGGTAACCATCGCACCGGCGTGCTTGGCGGGATCTTCCTTGCCAAGGCCGAACTCGTAGAAGTTGTTATAGGTGGTGATCTCTTCCCAGGTGTTGGGCTCCAGCGCCTCCTGCGCGCGCGCCGCGACCCCGAGACCGCTCGCAACCGACCCCGCCCCCATCGCCGCGATCAGCTTACGGCGATTCATCCAGATGCCCTTCGGGGTCACATCGGCACGGGTCAGGTCGGACTTGAACATCGGGGCCTCCGGGTGTCGGTCGTATCGGTTGCCCTTCGTTACCCTATCGGGCGCGGGCGCGTCGCACTAACTAGCGCACCTCACGAAGAAGTAAGGACGCAGCCGCGGATTTGTTCCTACTCGGCAGTCATCCGCGCTTCGGCGGGTCCGCGCGGGTGCAGGATGTGCATCGGGATCGAGGTGCCGTCCGGCTGGACGATCCGCACATGCCGCCGCCGCATCTGGCGCGGCTCGGTCACGCCGACGGAATGGGCGATGACCTCGACCTCCTTGACGATGCCTGTGGCATAGGCGGCGACCCGCGCCCATTTCTCCTCGGCGACGAGGCCCTTCTGGAATCGCTTGTCATGGGTCGTGATCCCGGTGGGGCAGGTGTTCTTGTTGCACTTCAGCGCCTGGATGCAGCCCAGTGCAAACATGAAGCCCCGTGCGCTGACCACGAAATCCGCGCCAGCCGACATGGCCCAGGCGATATCGCCCGGATTGACCAGTTTCCCGCTGGCCACCAGCCGGATGCGATCCTTCAGACCCGCCGCGTCGCGCAGGCCGCTGACCATCGGAAGTGCCTCGCGGATCGACATGCCCACGAGGTCGATCAGCGGCATGGGTGCCGCACCCGTGCCCCCCTCGCCACCGTCCAGCGTGATGAAATCCGGCGCGCAGTCGGCCCCGCGCGCCGCGATCCGTTCGAACAGCTCGGCGAAGCTCTCCTCGGCGCCGCCCACCGTCTTGATGCCCACGGGTTTGCCCGACACCTCGCGCAGCCGTCCGATCAGGTCCAGCAGCTCGTCCACGTTCGACGCCTCGGCATGGCGGTTCGGACTGATCCCGGCCTGACCCGGCTCCAGCCCACGGATCTTGGCGATCTCGGGCGTGACCTTGGCCGCGGGAAGGATACCGCCCTTGCCCGGCTTGGCACCCTGCGCAAGCTTCAGTTCGAACATCTTCACCTGCGGGATCGCAGCCATTTCCCGCAGCTTCTCTTCCGAGAGGTTGCCCTCGATATCGCGAACGCCGAACTTCGCCGTCCCGATCTGGTAGACCAGGTCGCAGCCTCCTTCGAGATGATACTCCGACAACCCGCCCTCGCCGGTATTCATCCAGATGCCCGCCTCGGCACAACCCCGCGACAGCGCCTGCACCGCGGGCTTCGAGATCGCGCCGTAGCTCATGCCAGACAGGTTGAAGATCGACCGCGCGACATAGGGATTGGGCGTCCCCGCCCCGATCACCATCGGTTCGGTCTTGGCCGCCTGCTGATCGAGCGGCGGGAAGGCCGCGTTCACGAAGAGCGGCGTGCCCGCCACCCGGATGTCCCGCGTCGATCCGAAGGCCACCGTGTTCGGCATCCCCTCGCCCGCGCGTTTGATCCAGTCCCGCTGCGCGCGGTTGAACGGCAGCTCCTCGCGATCCATCGCGAAGAAATACTGTCGGAAGAACTCGCCCAGCTCGGTGAAGAGATGCCGAAAGCGGCCGATCACGGGGTAATTCCGCCGGATCGCGTCCTCGGTCTGGGTTCGGTCGATCACGAAGAGGACGGCTGCGATCAACACGCCGAGCCCGACGAGGAACACGAAGCTCAGGGCCAGAACCTCCAAAACCCATGCAGTCCAGTCGATCATCGCTCGGCTCCTCCGTGACGGCGTCACCTTGCGACCCGCGCCCGCTCTTCACAACCCGGCGCCGATCACGAAGACGGGGCGATCCCGTGAGGAACCGCCCCGTCTCCGCGCCTTGAAGCCGGATCAGCTCGCGGGAAGGATGACGCCATCGATCACGTGGATCACGCCGTTCGACGCCTCGATATCGGCCGTCACGACCGACGCGTCGTTGACCATCACCCCGTCATCCAGATCGATGGTCAGCGCCTGTCCTTCCAGTGCCGTTACCGCCTCCATGTCGTCGGTAAGATCGGTGGACATCACCTTCCCGGGCACGACGTGGTAGAGCAGGACATTCGCCAACTGCTCCTGGTTCTCGGGCAGGAGCAGCGTCTCGACCGTGCCCTCGGGCAGCGCGGCGAATGCATCGTCGGTCGGCGCGAAGACGGTGAACGGGCCCTCGCCGGTCAGCGTCTCGACCAGGCCCGCGGCCTCGGCTGCGGCCAGAAGGGTCGTGAAGCTCCCGGCTTCCGTCGCCGTCTCGACGATGTTCTTGGAATGGGCATCGGCAAAGGCCGGGGCGGTCAGGGCGACCGTCGCGAAAAGGGCCGTCAGGGTCTTGCGGATCATGGGGTCTCTCCAGGTCAGGTTTGCAGGGGCCGACCCGACGAGCGGGGCGACTGAACCCGGAGATAGGGGCGCCATGGGACGGGGGCTTTTCGCCGATGCTGCGCCCGGCCGCATTGACGTGATCGGGCAGCCGCCTAAGCCGAGGACCTGCCGGGCATTCAACCAACGTCAGCTGACGAAAATGTCATCGGAAGCAGGTCAGGCAAGGCTCTCGATGACGGCTTCGAGGTTGCGGATCCGACTTCGTGGCGCGGGATGGGTCGACAGGAACTCGGGGCCCCGCGCGCCTTGGGCCGCCTCCATCAGCCGCCAGAGCTCAATCGCGCCCTGCGGATCGAAATCCGCCTCGGCCATGAACCGGACGCCCAGCGCGTCGGCCTCTTCCTCCTGGTCGCGGCCGTAGGGACGCAGGATGCCGACCTCGACCCCGAGGCCCAGCGCCGCCGCGATCTCCTCGGCATATTCCATCTCGCCCCAGTTCAGCAGCCACGCGACCACGCGCACACCCCAGCCGCTCGCGGCCTGCGCGCTCATCCGCTCCTTGGAGTGCTCGGCATCGATGTGCCCGATCTCGTGACCGATCACGGCGGCGAGCTGGTCCTCGGTCGCGGTCAACCGCATCATCCCTTCGTGGATGCCGATCTTGCGGCCCGGCAAGGCGAAGGCATTGGCGCTCCGGTCGGCGAAGACCGCGAACTCCCATTCGCCGGGCGCGTGGCCCGCCGCGCGCAGCAGGCGTCCCGCGACGCGCGCGACGACCTCGGCATATTCGCCATTGGACGAGAGCGGCTTTTGCGCCGTCATGTCCCGCCACGCAGCCAGCCCCATCCGTTCGGCCTCCGCATCCGAGACGAGCGAGACGTCGCAGGCCGAGACGGTCGCGGCGAGGGGCACCACGGTCAGAAAGCGGCGGCGGGAAAGGCAGAGATCGCACATGCACCCGCAACCCGCCGGACCCGCCCCGCGTTCCGCGCAGCAAAAAGGGCGACCCGCCGGGCCGCCCTCCTGCATCTGACCACCCGGCATGCCGGAGTGGCACTCAGTGAACCACGGCGTCTTCGGGCGGCTGCCGGTCCGAGGTCGCGACCCGGTCGCCGATCCTCAGCCCATCCGCCGAGGCGCTGACCGGCACGACCGCGTCGTCCCCGATCTCGCCGGCCAGGATCATCTCGGCCAGCGGGTTCTGCAGCGCGCGCTGGATCACGCGCTTCAGCGGCCGCGCCCCGAAGACCGGGTCGTAGCCTTCTTCGGCCAGCCAGCTGCGTGCTGCGTCGTCCAGCTCCAGCCGGATCTTCCGCCCCGCCAGCCGCTCGGCCAGCCGCGCGATCTGGATGTCCACGATCCCGTCCATGTCCGACCGGGCCAGCCGATCGAAGATGATCGTCTCGTCCAGACGGTTCAGGAACTCGGGCCGGAAGTGGGCCCGCACCGCGTCCATCACGTCCCGCTTCGCGTCCGAGGCGTCGGCCCCGTCCGGCAGCTGGCTCAGGGCCTGCGCCCCGAGGTTCGACGTCAGGATGATCAGCGTCTGCTTGAAGTCGACCGTCCGGCCCTGACCGTCGGTCAGCACGCCATCATCCAGCACTTGGAGCAGCACGTTGAAGACATCAGGATGCGCCTTCTCGACCTCGTCGAACAGCACGACCTGATAGGGCCTGCGCCGCACCGCTTCCGTCAGTACACCGCCCTCGTCATAGCCGACATAGCCCGGCGGCGCACCGATCAGGCGGCTGACGGCGTGCTTCTCCATGAACTCGCTCATGTCGATGCGCACCATCGCGCCGTCATCGTCGAACAGGAACTCGGCCAGCGCCTTCGTCAGCTCCGTCTTGCCGACGCCGGTCGGCCCGAGCATCAGGAACGACCCCAGCGGCCGCGCCTCGTCGTTGAGCCCCGCGCGCGCCCGGCGCACGGCATTGGCAACGGCGATCACGGCCTGCCGCTGACCGATCACCCGACGGCCCAGCTCGTCCTCCATCCGCAGAAGCTTCTCGCGCTCGCCCTCCAGCATCTTGGACACCGGCACGCCGGTCCAGCGCTCGACGACGCTCGCGATCTGCTCGGGGCGCACGGCCTCCTCGACCATCAGGTCGTTCTCGCTGTCCTCGGCTTCACCCAGTTGCTTCTCCAGCTCCGGGATGGTGCCGTATTGCAGCTCGCCCGCGCGCGCGAAGTTGCCGTCGCGCTTGGCCTGGTCCAGCTCGACCCGCAGATGGTCCAGCTGCTCCTTCAGGTCGCGCGCAGAATCGAGCTTGTCGCGCTCGGACTGCCATTGCGCGGTCAGCTCGGCCGAATGCTGTTGCACCTCGGCCAGCTCCTTCTCGAGCGTCTCGAGCCGATCCTTCGATGCCGCATCGTCCTCCAGCCGCAGCGCCTCGACCTCGATCTGCTTTTGCAGAATGTCGCGGTCCAGCGCGTCCAGCTCCTCGGGCTTCGAGTCCACCTCCATCCGCAGACGGCTCGCCGCCTCGTCCATCAGGTCGATCGCCTTGTCCGGCAGGAAGCGGTCGGTGATGTAGCGGTTCGACAGGTTCGCCGCCGCGACTAGGGCGCTGTCGCTGATCCGCACGCCGTGATGCAGCTCGTACTTCTCCTTGATCCCGCGCAGGATCGAGATCGTGTCCGCGACCGTCGGCTCCTCGACCATCAACGGCTGGAACCGCCGGGCCAGGGCCGCGTCCTTCTCGACATACTTGCGGTACTCGTCGAGAGTCGTGGCACCCACGCAATGCAGCTCACCCCGCGCCAGCGCAGGCTTGATGAGGTTCGCGGCATCCATCGCGCCGTCGGCCTTGCCCGCACCGACCAGCGTATGCATCTCGTCGATGAAGAGGATCACCTCGCCCGCCGCGGCGGTCACTTCGTTCAGGATGGCCTTCAGCCGCTCCTCGAACTCGCCGCGATACTTGGCGCCCGCGATCAGCGCGCCCATGTCGAGCGCCATCAGCTTCTTGTTGCGCAGGCTCTCGGGCACGTCGCCATCCACGATCCGCAGGGCGAGGCCTTCCGCGATGGCGGTCTTGCCTGTGCCCGGCTCGCCGATCAGGACGGGGTTGTTCTTGGTGCGGCGGCTCAGAACCTGCATCGCGCGCCGGATCTCCTCGTCGCGCCCGATGATGGGGTCGATCTTGCCCTCGCGCGCCGCCTCGGTCAGGTCGCGCGCATACTTGTCCAGCGCGTCATAGCTGTCCTCGGCGGATGCGGAATCCGCCGTCCGGCCCTTGCGCACATCGTTGACGGCGGCGTTCAGCGCCTGCGCATTCACCGCGCCCGCGTCCAGCGCGTCCTTGGCCCGCGACTTCACCATCGCCAGCGCCATCAGCACCCGCTCGACCGGAACGAAGCTGTCACCGGCCTTCTTGGCCACGGCTTCCGCCTCGTCGAGCACCTTCGTCAGGTCGCGCGACAGGTAGACCTGCCCCGCATCGCCGGACACTTTCGGCAGTTTGGCAACCGCCGCATCCACGGCCGTGCGCACCCGGTCCGGCGCGCCGCCCGCGGCGGAGATCAGGTTGGCCGCCATGCCCTGTTCGTCATCCATGATCGCCTTGAGCAGATGCTCCGGCACCAGCTGCTGATGCCCCTCGCGCGTGGCGATCGTCTGGGCGGCCTGCAGGAAGCCGCGCGCGCGTTCGGTAAACGTCTCCAGGTTCATGACCCGTCTCCTTGCGTCAAAGCGTCCACCGGCGGCCGCCCCGAATGGGCACGGCCAGGTCGCGGACCTCACGCGATGGAGATGGGAGCACTGTTGCCGATCTGCAACCCATGCGTCCGACGAAAATCGGGCGGCGCCCCGGCCAGGGCGCCGCCCGTCTCTCGGGCCCCGAGGGGCCCCGGATCGCGTCTTACTTGTAGACGCTTTCCTTCCCGAAGTGCTTGGTCAGCATGTAGTAGATCACGGCACGATACTTGTTAGTATCCGAGCGGCCATAGGTCTCCATGACGCTGTCGATGGCCTCGTCCAGCTTGGGTCCGTCCGAGAGGCCGAGCTTCTTGATCAGGAAGTTGTTCTTCAGCGTCGCCATCTCGCCAGCCTGGCTCGCCGCGATGGTCTCGCTGTCGGCGTTGTAGATCGAGGGTCCACAGCCGCGCGTGACCTTCCGCAGCAGGTCCGTGTCCAGATCGATGCCCTTGTCCTTGACCACCTGAATATACTTGCCGACCTTCTCGTCCAGCTTGCTCATGACGTCCTTCTCCACTGTCCTGCGCGCGGCGCTCTGGCCCGCTCGGCCGAAGTCTTGCCGACCCTGCCCTGCAAAATAAAGGAAAACTTCAACGGCAGAGGCCCCAGCCCCGTGCCTGCAGGTGGAAGTGGTCGGCATGGGCGGCGTTGTAGTCGGGCCCGAGAGTCGTGGCGAACCAGCGACATGCGCCGTCCCGCGCCGCATGCCAGAAGGTCGCGTCGGGGCCGGTCCAGCCCTGCGCGAGTTCCAGCCGGCGGCCATCGACCAGCGTCACCGCGCGGATATCGATGGCCTCGGCGGTGGCATGAAGGCTCATGCGCGTACCGCCGCGGATCGCGCGGCAGTTGTAGCTGCCCTGATGGTGGAGGCGCGCGACGGCCTGTCCGAGATGCGCGGCTGCGGCGGGTTGCAGCGCGTGCCGCTCCCACATGGTGAGGCGCAGTGCAGTGCTGCAGGTCGTCTCGACGGGCGCGATGGCGGACGAGCCGACCGCAGTCAGGGCAAGGCGCGGATCGATGCCGCATTGCGCCCCGCCATCGAGGGGCGTCATCGGCTCGAACTGCGCGCCGGTGCGAAGGGCCGCGTCGCATCGCTCGTCGGAGGACAGGGCACGCCGAAGCTGCAGTCCCGTAAGCGGTCCGGGCGCGGCGGTCACGTCGAGGGGGATCAGGGGGTTCCATCCAGCGGGCAGCGGGCTGCGCGCGTCCATCAGGAGCCACCAGCCGCCCCAGCACAGAAGGGCTAGGATCGAAAGACGCGTCGCGATGCGGGCGAGTATGCGGAACCGGTCGGACATGGCCCGTGGTCGCAGGAGGGCGCCGACAAGAAAAGGCCCCGCGCATCGCGCAGGGCCTTCGTCGTCGAAATGTCGGGGCGACTTAGTAGGTGTCGCCGACGGTCATGCCGAGGGGCAGAACGTTACCGGTCTCATCCCACTCGGGCATCGCCTCGAGCTCGGCTTCGGTCAGGGCGTTCAGGACGATCGCATCGTCGCCGACCACGAAACGGTCGAGCGGGATGGCGACGTCGTGCTCGCCGAGGCCGAGGAACCCGCCGACGCCCACGATGGCCATCAGCTCGGTGCCGTTGGTGATCAGGCGGTCGACTTCACCGACATCGTTCCCGGTCTCGCCGAGCACGTTCATGCCCACGAGGTCCGACACGCGGTAGTCGGCGAACGCACCATAGAGGCCGGCTGCCGCTTCACTGTCGGCGAGCAGGATCGTGTCGGTCTCGGCCATGGCGGCCTGGTCCGTAACGACGATGTTGGCGTCGCCCTGCTCTTCGAGCGTGACGTTGGCTTCGGCCTGATCGACGAGGATCTCCGCGTCATCGGCTTCTTCGATGTTCACGACCGGATCGGCCTGCGTCAGCTGGACGTTGCCCTCGCCTTCCGACTCGATCGTCACTTCGGCATCAGCCTGAGCGACGGAAACGGCGGCGGATTCGGCGCGATTCACGTTGATCTGGGGCTCGGCCTGCGTGACCTGCACGTTCGGCTCGGATTCCTGGATCGTGATGCGCGGCTCGGGGCGCACGAAACGGACGATCGGCTCCGGCTGCTGGACCGAGATCTCGGGCTGCGCCGTGGCGACGTTCACGTCGGGCTCGGGCATGCGGACCGTGATGGTCGGCTCGGGGATCACGACGACGACTTCGGGCTGGGCCTGCTCGATCGTGATGACCGGAGCCTGCTGCTCGACCGTCACGGTCGGCTCGGCCACGGTCACCGTGATCTCGGGCTGGGCCTGCTCGACGAGAACTTCGGGCTGGGCCTGGTCGACGGTCACGACCGGGTCGGCGACGGACACCTCGACGTCGGCATCACCCTGCTCGACGACGATCTGGCCGCCCATCGCGCCGGCGACGGTCGACGTGGTGCCTTCCATCACGAAGCCTTCGGTCTCGGCCATGCGGGGCTGGCCATCGGCGTCCAGCAGGCGAACACCTTCCGCGTCGGTGATCATGCCTTCGGAATCGGCCATCAGGGCCGTGCCGTCTTCGTTCAGGGCGGCGTTGCCCTCGGCGTCGTAGATGGCGGTCTGGGCGACGATCGGCGTCGCGAACAGCGCGGCGGCAGCCACGCTGCTGAGAAGCAGCTTGTGCGTAGTCATGGGAATCTCCCGGTTGGCGTTTGCAGTGACCCTACAACCCGCCTCCCCCCCGATTCCGTTCCCCATCCAGCCCCAATAATTATCATTGGAACCATGGGGCTGCCCCGCGCGTATAGCCCTTCACGCGGGGCCGGGACCGCCGGATCGCGCCTAGTTTTCGGGCGCCGTGCCGTCGGGCGACGTGGTCTCGAGTTCCACCGCACCGGGTCGCGGCGCGGGTGCACCTGCCACCGTCACGTCGAGCGGCAGCGCCTCGACCTCGGGCGTGGCTTCGAACGCGGGCATCGCCTCGAGCGTCTCGAGGTCCATCTCCTGGAGCAGGACCACGCCATCGGCCGGGGCCAATGCCGTCAGCGGAACCGCCACGTCGTGCTCGCCGAAGCCGAGAAAGCCACCGATCCCGAGAACAGCCTGCATGTCGGCGCCGGCCTTCAGGACCTGCTCAACCTCGCCGATGTTCTCCCCGGTGCCGGTGACCACCGTCAGGCCCACGATGTCGCGGACCGCGACGTCGGCGAAGGCGCCGTAAGCCCCGTCGGCCACCTCCTGCGCGCCCGCGGGCAGACCGGCGATGAGAAGCGCCGCTCCGGCGACGCGGATGGAACTACGGAAATGCATGTCATCCTCCTCGTGATGCGCCGGAACGACCCCGGCTGTCGGAGGCTAGGGGCCGGCGAATGCGGGGCCGATGGCCTGCGGCACGGGGCCCCGGATCGCGCGACGATCCGCCCGTTCGCGCCTTCGCGCCCGGCAGAAAAAGGCCGCATCCCCGACAGTCGGGAACGCGGCCATGATCCGCCGATGGACGGGCGTCAGTAGCGGTAGTGCTCGGGCTTGTAGGGGCCATCCTGGGGCACGCCGATATAATCCGCCTGCTCCTTCGAGATCGGCGTCAGCTTGACCCCGATCCGGTCCAGATGCAGCCGCGCGACCTTCTCGTCCAGGTGCTTGGGCAGGATGTAGACGCCCGGCTGATACTCGTCGCCCTTGGTCCAGAGCTCGATCTGCGCCAGCACCTGGTTGGTGAAGCTGGCCGACATCACGAAGGAGGGGTGACCGGTCGCATTGCCAAGATTCAGAAGACGCCCTTCGGACAGAAGGATGATCCGGCTGCCCGAGGGCATCTCGATCATGTCCACCTGTTCCTTGATGTTGGTCCACTTGTGGTTCTTCAGGTTGGCGACCTGGATCTCGTTGTCGAAGTGGCCGATATTGCCGACGATCGCCATGTCCTTCATCTCGCGCATATGCTCGATGCGGATGACGTCCTTGTTGCCGGTGGTGGTGATGAAGATGTCGGCCGAGGACACCACATCCTCCAGAAGCACCACCTCGAACCCGTCCATCGCGGCCTGCAACGCGCAGATCGGATCGACCTCGGTGACCTTCACGCGCGCGCCCGCGCCGCTGAGCGAGGCCGCCGAACCCTTGCCCACGTCGCCATAGCCCATCACGACGGCGACCTTGCCGGCCATCATGGTGTCGGTGGCGCGACGAATGCCGTCGACCAGCGATTCTTTGCAGCCGTACTTGTTATCGAACTTCGACTTGGTGACCGAGTCGTTCACGTTGATCGCCGGGAAGGGCAGCAGGCCCTTCTTGTGCAGGTCGTAGAGACGGTGAACGCCGGTCGTCGTCTCTTCCGAGACGCCCTTGATCGCATCGCGCGTCTTGGTGAACCAGCCGGGGCTCGCCTCCATGCGCTTCTTGATCTGAGCATGGATCGCCTCTTCCTCCTCCGAGGTCGGAACGCCCAGGTCCTCGCCCGCCTCGGCCTTGGCGCCCAACAAGATGTAGAGCGTCGCGTCGCCGCCATCGTCGAGGATCATGTTCGCGCCTTCGGGGAACATGAACGACCGGTCGAGATAGTCCCAATGCTCGGTCAGGGTCTGGCCCTTGACCGCGAAGACCGGCGTGCCGCCCGCGGCGATCGCGGCGGCGGCGTGGTCCTGGGTCGAGAAGATGTTGCAGGACGCCCAGCGCACATCTGCGCCCAGCTCGACCAGCGTCTCGATCAGGACGGCGGTCTGGATCGTCATGTGGAGCGAGCCGACGATGCGCGCGCCCTTGAGCGGCTTCGTTTCGCCATACTCGGCGCGACAGGACATCAGGCCCGGCATCTCGGTCTCGGCGATATCCAGTTCCTTGCGGCCGTATTCGGCCAGCGCGATGTCGCGGACGACGTAGTCTTCAGCCATGTCCCGGCTCCCGATATCAAGTTTCGGGCGGGGCGTATCACCGTGGCGGCGTCACGGCAACGCGGCCGGTTCGCGCATCCTCAGGACGGGATGCCCGCGACGTGGTGGCGCGGCAGCGCCGGGAGCCAGTCGGTCCCCGCCGCCATGATGCAGGACTGCCCATCAGGATGGGTCATGAGGATCGTCCAGGTGCCGTCGGCGTCGCTGATCCACACTTCGAAGACGGCGGTATCGTTCTGGAGGCCGCCGCCGCTGTAGCGCTCGCCATAGGTCATCGCCAGCTGGTCGATGACATGCTCGCGGGGGCCGCAATTGTGCGATTGGGCCACGGCCGACGAGGGCAGTACGAGAGCGGCGGCGAGGGTCAGGGCAAGGCGCGTCGTCATCGGGGAGATCTCCCGTCAAGCTGGGGGGGCGGCACGTCATCCGCATGGGGATCAAACCGGATCGGCAGCGAAATGGTTGCATGGCGCCCGATCACGGCTATGCCATCAGGCATGAACACGAGGCGACCGAGGGCGTGGCAGCGGATGCTGTCGGGGCGCAGGCTGGACCTGCTGGATCCCACGCCCGTCGATATCGAGATCGCCGACATCGCCCATGGCCTCGCCTTCGTCGCGCGCTGGAACGGGCAGACGCGGGGCGACTGGCCCTATTCGGTGGCCGAGCATTCGCTGCTGGTCGACGACATCCTCTGCCGGACCGGCGCGGCTACGCCGCGTGAACGGATGACCGCACTTCTGCACGACGCGCCGGAATACGTGATCGGGGACATGATTTCGCCGGTGAAGGCGGCGGTCGGGCCCGGATACGGCGCGCTGGACGAGCGGCTGCAGGCCGCGATCCATCTACGCTTCGGGCTGCCGGCCGTGACCGCGCCGCGCCTCAAGGCCCGGATCAAGCGGGCCGACCGGGTGTCGGCCTGGCTCGAGGCTGTGCATGTCGCGGGCTTCTCGGAGGCCGAGGCGGATCGGTTCTTCCGCCGCCCCGACGCGGATGTGATCGCCGGGCTCGGCGTGCGGCTGCGCCCCCCGGCCGAGGCGCGCGCCGCCTATCTCGAACGGCACGCGGGGCTGCTGGCCGAGATGGATGCGCCGTGAGCGGGCTGCATGTACGTCCCGCGCGACCCTTCGACGGGGGCGCGATGGCCGACCTTCTGAACGAGATCATCCGCATCGGCGGCACGACCGCGATCGAAGGCCCGGTCACCGGCGACGAGCTGCGCGGCTGGTTGGCGGACGCGGCGGCGTGGCATGTCGCCGAGGACGCAGGCGAGATCGTCGGTTTCCAATGGGTCGAGCATAGGCCCGACCTGCCCGCCGACGCCGTGTCCATCGCAACGTTCGCCCGGCCCGGACGGCAGGGTCTCGGGATCGGGACGAAGCTTTTCGAGGCGACGCGCGCGGCCGCGCTCGCGGCGGGCATCCGGACCATCCACGCCGTCATCGCCGACTACAACGACAGCGGGCGCGCCTACTACCGCTCGCGGGGGTTCGAGCGGATCGCGGGCGCGCCCGAGGGCAAGGTGGTCAAGCTGTTCCGCCTCCGCTGAGCAGAGGCGCGTCGGGTCACCAGGTGCCGACGCGGGCCATCCAGCCCAGGTCGTCGTGACGCGCGAACTCGCCGCGCGGGCGCGACGGGGTGCGCATGGCACCATGATCGATGGGCGTCCGGCGCGAGAGGGCGGCGCCGAGGAGGAAATCTGCGATGGTGGCGAACATGGGAGGTCTCCGGGGGAGGATGGGGTTCAGATCTGCCTGGCATATGTGCGTGCATCGCCCGCCACGCCAATCTGGACCATTTCGCGGTTGTAAGTCAGACTGACATCCATGATCGACTGGAAGCACATGCCTTCGCTTGCCGCGCTTCGGGCGTTCGAAGCTGCCGCGCGCAACGGATCTCTGTCGGCGGCGGCGCGCGAACTGAACGTCACCCACGCGGCGATCGCCGGGCATGTCCGCGCGCTCGAGACGTTCTTTTCCACGCCGCTTCTCGTCCGCGCGGGCCAGGGGATGGAACCGACGGCGGATGGCGCACTCCTGGCCTACGGGCTGACCGAAGGGTTCACCACGCTCTCGGCCACTTGCCGCGACCTGGCCGATCGGCACGAGGCGCGCCCGTTGTCAGTTTCGACGACACCGACCTTCGCCGAGCATTGGCTGATGCCGCGCATCTCGTCCTTCTGGGCCGAACATCCAGAGATCAACGTCACGATCGCGCCCTCTGTCGTGCCCACGGATCTGCGCCGCGACGGGCACGACCTGGCGATCCGCTATGGCGACGGCGACTGGCCGGGCTTCGAGGTGGAGCCACTGCTGCGCAACGATTTCGCGGTCGTTGCCGCCCCCGCGCGGGCCGAACAACTGGCGGGCGCCGACCGGGACACCTTGCGCGCCCAGCGCTGGCTGATCGCCGACAACCGCGCCGACCTCCCGCATCTGGCGCAGGGGCTCGACGTCGCGCCCGATTCGCTGACGCTTCTGACCTTCGCCACGAACGGGCTGGTGCTCTCGGCGCTCCGGGCCGGGCTCGGGATCGGCCTGCAAAGCCGAACCCTGATCCAGCGCGACCTCGATCAGCGGCGCCTTGTGGAGGTGGCGCCGCTGCATCTCGACGGCATCGGCTATTACGTGGTGACGCGGCCGGGTGCGGCCTCCGACAACCTGCGGCTCTTCCGGCGCTGGCTGCGCCGCGCGGTCTGACGGGACGCGCGCGGCGGCCGCGCTAGATCGATCCGGACCACACCGTCCCGGAGGACTTCCATGCAGATCGCCGCGCTTTACGGCTCCGCCGTCCTGTTCTTTCTCGTCGTCGACGCCATCGTGCTCACCAACGTCATGAAGCCCCTCTTCGAGCGGCATATCGGCCACCTGCTGCAATCGCCGATCAACCTCGTGCCGGCGGCGGTGTTCTACCTCTTCTACGTGGCGGGCGGCGTCTGGCTGGTCGCCCTGCCCGCGCTCCGCGACGGATCGGTCGGACAGGCCTGGATCAACGGCGCGATCCTCGGGGCGCTGGCCTACGGTACCTACGAGTTCACCAGCATGTCGGTCATGAAGGACTGGCACTGGTCGATGGTCGCGGTCGACACGACCTGGGGCGCGGTGCTGACCGGCACGTCGCTGGCCGTGGGCACCTGGGTCGCACTACGTTTCGCCTAGGCGCAGGTTCGACCCGCCGCTCCGGGGGCACCCGACCAGCCGACGAAGCGGCGGCCCTCGAAAACGAGGATCAGGTCGTCCGACGCCGCGAAGGCATCCCGCCCGCCACCGCATGCGACGGGCCGGGGCGCGCGGCCCTCGACCCGCGCGACGCTCTGGAGCACGCCGGCCCGGTCGCGCCCGAAGCCGATCTCCCGTCCGCCCGACCCAGCGACGTCGAGCCCGCCCGGCCCGGGCACGAGGCTGAACCGCGATGGAGCGTCCGGCTGGGATGCGGGGGCGGCCACGCAGCCCGAGAGGATCAGGAGCGCGGCCAGTGCGCGGATCACTTGGGCGACCGCTTGGCGAGGATACGCTGCAACGTCCTGCGATGCATGTTCAGCCGCCGCGCCGTCTCAGAGACGTTGCGATCGCAGAGCTCGTAGACCCGCTGGATATGCTCCCAGCGCACCCGGTCGGCGCTCATCGGGTTCTCGGGCGGCGGCGGCAGGTCGCCCTCGCGGCTCAGGAGGGCGTTGGTGATGTCGTTGGCATCGGCAGGCTTCGACAGGTAGTCCGTCGCCCCGATCTTCACCGCGGCCACGGCCGTCGCGATGGCCCCGTAGCCCGTCAGCACGACGATCCGGCAATCGGGCCGCCGTTCGCGCAGGCGTTCGACCACGTCGAGACCGTTGCCATCCTCCAGCCGTAAGTCGATCACTGCATAGGCGCTGGGCGCGGACTGGGCCTTGGCGATGCCTTCGGCGACGCTGCCGACGGCGGAGACGTCGAAGCCGCGCTTCTCCATCGCCCGTTCGAGCCTGCGCAGGAACGGCTCGTCGTCATCGACGAGCAGCAGGGAGCTGTCCGGTCCGATCTCCTGCAATGTGGCGGTCATCCTCGGTCCTCGCGGTCTGGGTCTCTTTGAGATATGTGCAATCCTGCACTGGTCAAATCCCGGACCCCCACGCGTCATGCCCACGCAGCCCACCCGCAGCCTTCTGCCGCCCGAAGCCCATCGCCACGGGGTGCGGCTCGAGACGCTCGTGAACCTGCGATGGTTCGCGCTTCTGGGGCAGTCGGTGACGGTGATCGTGGCCGTGCTCGGCCTCGGCTTCGACGTGCCGCTCTATTATTGCGCGGGCGCCATCGCCGCCGGGGCGCTGGCCAATATCGTCGCTGCGATGCGCGCACCCGCCAGCGGCCGCCTGACCGAGGGCCAGGCCTTCGCGTTCCTGCTCTTCGACCAGGTCCAGTTGACGGCGCTGCTCTTCGTGACGGGCGGGCTGCACAACCCTTTCGCGCTTCTCTTCATCGCGCCGGTCACGATCTCGGCCACGGCGCTCGGGCTGCGACCGACGCTGGCGCTGGGTGCGGTGGCCATCGCGTTCATCTCGCTTCTGGGCGGGTACCACCTGCCGCTGCGAATGCAGGACGGAACGGTGCTCGGACTGGCGCCGATGCAGCTTGCCGGGTCCTGGGTGGCGATCGTCGTCGGGACGTTGTTCCTGTCAGGCTTCGCCTTCCGCCTGACGCGCGAGACGGGGCAGCTCGCCAGCGCGCTGCTCGCGACGCAGACGGCGCTGGCGCGCGAACAGAAGCTGCAGGACCTGGGCGGCGTCGTCGCGGCGGCAGCCCATGAGCTGAACACGCCGCTGGCCACCATCAAGCTGGTATCCTCCGAACTGGTCGAAGAGCTGGCCGACCGGCCCGACCTGCGCGACGACGTGGCGCTCGTCCGCAGCCAGGCGGATCGCTGCCGCGATATCCTCCGGTCGATGGGGCGCACCGGCAAGAGCGACCGGCACCTCGAAGCGGCCCCCATCGAAGCGGTCCTCCGGGAGGCGGCAGGCCCGCATCTCGACCGCGGCATCGACGTCGAATACGACCTCCAGTCCGAGTCCGGCCAATCCGAGCGCCAGCCCCAGATCCAGCGCCGTCCGGAGGTCATTCACGGGATGCGCAACCTGATCCAGAACGCCGTGGATTTCGCGGAAACGTCCGTCTGGGTCGATGTGCGCTGGACACCCGAGATCCTGACCGTGCGCGTGACGGATGACGGCGCGGGGTTCATGCCCGAGGTCCTGCCGCGTCTCGGGAACCCCTTCCTGCGCAGCCGCAACCGCCCCGGCTACGAGGGGATGGGGCTCGGGCTCTTCATCTCGAAGACCCTGCTGGAGCGGACTGGCGCGCGGGTCGCATTCGCCAACGCCACGAGGCCGGGACGCGCCCGTCCGCGCATCCGGGGCGGGGCCGTGGCCGAGGTCACCTGGCCCCGCAGCGCCATCGAGGCCCCCATCGGTCCGCCCCTTGGCGACAACGCGCCGCTCGCAAGTTGACGTGCAGGTCATGTTAACCCGCCCTTAACCAGAATCGTTCACCGTCGCGGCCAGATTGCGAGAGGTGATGCGATGTCGGTCGCGCTACAGATGCTCTTGCCCGCCCTGGGCGGCATGATCGCCGGGATCGGCGCATTGGGTGCCGTTCTGTGGCTGGCGCCGCGCTCCGTCGGTCGCGGCAAGGTCGCGCTCGGCTCCGATGCCGGGGACATCCTGTCGGAGCCGCGCCAGTTCCGTTTCCGCCATGGCTACCTGCTCGATCATTCCGACAATGTGGGCTTCCTGCTGCCCGCGCCGATCAATCATCTGAAAGCATGGGACGAGCTTTCAGATGCGCTGGCCGATATCGCCCAAGGCACGCAGGCCGCGTTCGACGGGCTGCGCGATGCGGGGCGGCCGTTCCGCCTCGAGGGACGGTTCGGACGCGATCGGATCATGGTGCTGGGCCAGCGCGACGGCGACGATATCCGCGTCACCGTCTCCTCGGCCGATCGCGACCAGGCCGCCGTACGGATCGACGTCGCCGCCCTTCAGGCCATCGAATCCGAGACGGCGCTCCTCACGCGCGCCAGCGACGCCTCGCCCGCGCTGGGTTGGGCGACCGATCCCGACGGGCGCGTGATCTGGGCCAACGCAAGCTACCTCGCACTGGTGGATCGCTGCGTCGGGTCGGACGCGGCGCGGGGCTGGCCCATCGCGGCGCTGTTTCCCGACGATGCCAGCGCCCCACCGGGCACGGTGCGCCGCAAGGTCGTCGACCGGCGGGGCCGCGATCTCTGGTTCGAGGTGACCACCGGCGCCCCCGATGCCGAGGGGTTGCGCCTCGTGAACGGGCTCTCGCTCGACGCGGTCATCCAGGCCGAGGACAGCCTACGCACCTTCATCCAGACGCTCACCAAGACCTTCGCCCACCTGCCCACCGGGATCGCGATCTTCGACCGCGCGGGCCAGCTTGCACTGTTCAACCCCGCGCTAATGGACATGACGGGCCTCGACGGCACGTTCCTGTCGCGTCGTCCCCGCCTCAACGAGGTGTTCGACGCCCTCCGCGACCATCAGCGCCTGCCCGAGCCGCGCGACTACAAGGCCTGGCGCGATGCGTTGTCGGATCCGGCGCGCACCGATGCCGGGGGCACCTATACCGAGACCTGGACCCTGCCCTCGGGCGTCACCTACCGGGTAACCGGCCGACCGCAGGCCGACGGCGCGGTCTCGCTTCTCCTCGAGGACGTGACCGCCGATGTCAGCGAGAGCCGGCGCGCGCGCCTCGACCGCGACATGCTCGGCGACCTGATCGACAGCGTCGACGAGGCGCTCGTGGTCTTCGATGCCGATGGCAGCCGCCTGGCGGCCAACATGCTGGCGCGGACCGATCTCGGCGGCGGCCGGGGACCTGCGCTGCTGCCGCCGACGCTCGAAGGCTGCATCGACCGCTGGTCGGGCCGATGCGCACCAAGCCCCGTCTGGGGCGAGATCCGCGCCCTGCCGCGCCTGCCGGGCTCCGAACGGGCCGCCTGGGCCGAAACCCTGCGTCAGAAGGACGGGACCGAGATGACGATCAAGGTCACGCCGCTCTCGGGGGACCGGTTGTCGCTCGGCTTCGTGGAATCGACGCCCCGGATCTCGATCCTGCCGGATGCGGGGGCGTTGGTGCGGTCCGTCCGGGCCTGAGCCCCCGCCGAGACGCTTGCGCCCGTGCGGCACGGGCGGCACACCCGGAGGCGATGACGACCGACACCACCATCCCGTTGCCCGATGCCGCCGCGACCGACGCGCTGGCCAGCGCCGTCGCGCCACGGCTCGCGGCCGGGGACACCCTCCTGCTCGAAGGTCCGGTCGGCGCGGGCAAGACCGCCTTCGCCCGCACGCTGATCGGGGCGCGGCGCGCCCACGCGGGCCTGCCCCCCGAGGACGTACCCTCCCCGACCTTCACGCTGGTCCAGACCTATGACGCGGGCGCGGTCGAAATCTGGCACGCCGATCTCTACCGCCTGACCGACCCGTCCGAAGTGCTCGAACTCGGGCTCGACGCCGCCTTCGAGGACGCGATCTGCCTCATCGAATGGCCCGACAGGCTGGGACCGGCCACGCCGCCCGAAGCGATCCGCCTGACCCTCGCGACGGCGGGCGAGGGCCGGATCGCGACGTTGCGCGCACCGGCGCAGACCCTCGCCCGGCTCCTGCCGGAAAGGATGACCGCATGACCGACCGGGCCACGCGCCTCGATGCGTTTCTCGACCGGGCCGGCTGGGGCATGGCAACGCGCGCGCCGCTGGCCGCCGATGCCTCCCGCCGCAGCTACATCCGGCTGACCAAGCCGGACGGCGCGCGCGCCGTGGTCATGGATGCCCCGCCCGACGCGGGCGAGGACGTCCGCCCGTTCGTCGCCATGGCCCGCCATATGCGGGGTCTCGGCCTATCCGTTCCCGAGATCCGCGCCGAGGACGTGGCGGACGGGTTCCTCCTCCTCGAAGATCTCGGCGACGACCTCCTGGCCCGGCATGTCGCGGCCCATCCCGGCGACGAGCCCGCGCTCTACGCCGCCGCCGCCGCGGCCCTCGCCCCGCTGCAGGACGCGCCGCCGCCCGACATTGTCGCCGATTACGCGCCGCTGATGCCCGAACTCGCGGCACTTGCGATCGACTGGTACGCCCCCGAGGCGGCGGCCCACCGTTCCGATCTGGTCGCGGCGATGGCGGACGCGCTGGACGCACTGACCGGCGCGCCCGTCCTGGTGCATCGCGACTATCACGCGGAGAACCTGCTCTGGCTGCCCGAGCGGCACGGGGTCGCGCGGATCGGCATGCTCGACTTCCAGGATGCCATGCGCGGCCCGGCCGCCTACGACCTGGCATCGCTGGTCCACGATCCCCGGCGCCCCGTCTCGGGGGCCGCCCGCGACGCCGGGATCGCGGCCTATGCCGACGCAACGGGCGCGGGCGATCTCTCTGGCGCGCTCGCGACCTCTTCGGCCCAGCGCGCGTTGCGCATCCTCGGGGTCTTCGCGCGGCTCTGCCTGCGCGACGGCAAACTTCGTTACCTCGACTTCATCATGCCGACCTGGGCCGTGCTCGCGCGCGACCTCGAACACCCGACCCTGGCCCGCCTGCGGCGCGTGGTGGCGCATCTGCCCGCGCCCGATGCCGCGCGGCTCGACGCCCTGCGCGCAAACGCCGGAACCTGCGCCGGGCGGGACCGGGTCTCCCCATGATCGCCGCGATGGTCTTCGCCGCAGGCCTCGGCACACGGATGCGTCCGCTCACCGACGACCGCCCGAAGGCCATGGTCGAGGTGGCGGGCCGGCCGCTCATCGATCACGCGCTGGAGCAGGTCGCGGGCGCCGCCCCCGTCGCGGTCAACGCGCATCACTTCGCCGACCGCCTCGCCGCGCATCTCGCCGGGCGCGACCTGACCGTCATCCGCGAGGACCCGCTTCTGGAAACCGGGGGCGGGCTCAGGAACGCGCGACCGCTTCTCGGGAACGGCCCGGTCCTGACAATGAACGCCGATGCCGTCTGGACCGGGCCTGCGGCCATCGCCACCCTTCGCGCGGCCTGGACGCCCGAGCGGATGGACGGGCTCCTCCTTCTCGTGCCGCCCGATCGCGCGGCGGGCCGGATCGGCGCGGATTTCGGGCTGGAGGCGGATGGGCGCCTCACACGCAAGACGCGGCCCTACGGCTATACAGGGGCCGGCATCGTGAAGACCGACGGGCTCGATGCGGTCGCCGATTCCGTTTTCTCACTCTGGAGCCTGTGGCAACCGATGCTCGAGGCGGGGCGTCTCTTCGGCGTGGAGCATCCCGGAGGCTGGGCGGATGTCGGCTCGCCCGCCGGGATCGCCGAGGCGGAAGCGATGCTGGCGGCAGCGACGTGAACGGCGCGCCGATCCGGGGCCTTCACCACGAGCCGCCAGGCGTCGACTTCAGCCGGATGGTGGTCGCGGGTCTGCGGCGGCGGCTAGGGGACGCGCCGCCCGAAGCGCTGGCCCGCGTCACGATCCTCGTCAACACGAGCCGCATGGCCCGCCGCATCGAAGCCGCTCTGGCCGAGACCGGCGCGACCCTCCTGCCGCGGATCGGCCTGGTCTCGGACCTTGCCCTGCTCCTGCCGCCGGGCCGCGCACCGCAGCCCGAGATCGGGGGGCTCGCGCTGCGGCTGCGGCTGACCACGCTGGTGGATGCGGCCCTGCGCCGGAGCCCCGACCTCGCGCCGCCCGCTGCGGCCTTCGACCTGGCCTCGAGCCTCGCCACGCTGCTGGGCGAGATGCAGGAGGAAGGGATAGACCCGTCCGCGTTGGAGGCGATCGACGCGGGCGACCTGTCGCATCACTGGGCGCGCAATCTCGATTTCCTGCGGATCGTCGCCGACTGGCAGAGCCGCGACGGCAGTTTGACCGAGGCGGGGGCGCAGGCCGTCGCATTGGACCGGCTGCTCGATCACTGGCGCGCGGCGCCGCCCGCCGATCCGGTCATCGTCGCGGGCTCGACCGCGTCGCGCACGCCGACGCGGCGCCTGATCCGCGCGGTGCTGGATCTGCCGCAAGGGGCGGTGATCCTGCCCGGCCTCGACGGGGACATGCCCGACCCGGCCTGGGCCGCGCTGACCGCCGAGGCGCCGGGGGAACAGGACCACCCGCAATATCGTCACGCGGCGCTTCTGGCCGAACTCGGGCTCCGGCGCGCCGACGTTCCGCGCTGGGGTGATGCCGGTCCCGTCGCACCTGCGCGTAACGCGCTTCTGTCACTGGCCCTGCGTCCCGCACCCGCCACCGACGCCTGGCGCACCGAGGGTCCAGAGCTTGCCGACCTCGCGGAGGCCTGCGCGGGGATTACCCTGCTCGAGGCGCCCTCCCCGGCCGCGGAGGCCGCCGCGATCGCGCTAGGCCTGCGCGGCGCCGTGGCGGAGGGGCGGCGCGCGGCGCTCATCACGCCGGACCGGGTGCTGTCGCGGCAGGTGGCTGCCCAACTGGACCGCTGGGGCATCGAAGCGGACGATTCCGCCGGGCGGCCGCTGAACCAATCCGCGCCGGGCCGCCTGCTGCTGCACGTGGCCGAGATGCGGGGCCGCCCCGTCGAGGCCGAAGACCTCGCGATCCTGCTCAAGCATCCGCTGACGGCCACGGGTTCGGATCGTCTCGAACATCTCGCCCACGCGCGGCGGCTGGAGCTGGAGCTCCTTCGCCGCAACCAGACCGCGTTTCCCGATGCCGCCGCCCTTGCGGCGTGGAGCGGAGCGCCCGAGGCGTGGAGGGCCTGGCTCGGCGGTCTTCTGGAGGATCTGGCCGCGCCGACCGATGGCGCAGACCTTTCGGATCACGCGCGCGGGCATCTCGACCTCGTGGAGCGGCTCGGGGCGGGGCCCGGCGGCGCGCCCGGCGGCGCGATCTGGGACGGCACGGCGGGGCGCCTGGCCCGGCGCGTCGCCGACACCCTGGCCGAGGCGGCGCCCGAACGCGGACCGGCGCCGGTCCCGGCGGCGGACCATGCCCGCATCCTCGGGGCGCTGCTGGCCGCCGAGGAGGTGCGCGAGAGCTACGCCCCCCGGCCCGACGTGATGATCTGGGGCGCGCTCGAGGCGCGCGTCCGGACGGCGGACCTCGTGATCCTCGGGGGGCTGAACGACGGCACTTGGCCCGACAGCCCCGGCGTCGATCCGTGGCTCAACCGCGCGATGCGGAGGCAGGCGGGACTGCGGCTGTCGGAGCGGACGGTCGGGCTCTCGGCGCATGACTTTCAGCAGGCCGCCGCCGGACCTGAGATCTGGCTCAGCCGCGCGGTGCGGGATGCCGAGACCGACACGGTCCCGTCGCGCTGGCTCAATCGCCTGACCGGGCTCCTGGCGGGGATCGGCCCAGAAGCCGAGGCCGCACTTGGGGCGATGCGTCGACGGGGCGCGGATTGGCTGGCACAGGGCGCGCGTCTCGAAACCCCGGATCACCGTCATGCCGCCGACGCCGCCCCGCGGCCTGCGCCGAACCCGCCCGCCAGGACCCGTCCCACCGAGCTGGGCGTGACCGCGATCGAAACGCTGATCCGCGACCCCTACGCGATCTATGCCCGGCGCGTCCTGCGGCTGAGGCCCCTCGACCCCCTGCGGCTGGGCCCCGACGCCCGTGTGCGCGGGCGGGCCGTGCATGACGCCATGGAGGCCTTCTCTCGCGCCTATCCCGACGCCCTGCCACCCGAGGCCGATGCGCGGCTGCACGGGATGCTGGCCACGAGTCTCGAGGATGCGGCCCCCTGGCCCGGCGCGCGGCGGCTTTGGCTGGGCAAGTTCGCGCGCGTCCTTCCCGATCTTCTGACCGCCGAGGCGGCGCGACGGATCGAGGGCCGCCCGACCGCCCTCGAGGAAGAGGGAAGGCTCGTCCTGACCGAGCCGCCTTTCACCCTGACCGCCCGCGCGGACCGCATGGACCTGCGCGGCGACGCCGTGGCGATCTACGACTACAAGACCGGCCCGGCGCCCAGCGAAAAGCAGCAGAAGGTCTTCGCCAAGCAACTCCTGCTCGAGGCGATGATGGTCCAGCGGGGCGCCTTTCCCGGCCTGACCCAGCGCCGGGTGGACGAGGTCGCCTATCTGAGCATCGGGTCCGGCTACAAGGCGCAGCGCGTGGAGACCGAGGACGACCTGCTGGAGGCCACCTATCACGAACTGGCGGATCTCCTGCTGCGCTACGCCGAGGGGCAGCCCTATATCGCCCGGCTCGCGCCCGATGTCATGACCTATGCGGGTGACTACGATCACCTGTCGCGGTTCGGCGAATGGGACGACACGGTTTCGGCCACGATCATTCCCGTTGGTCGACCATGACGACCGCCCCGCCCGACGCCGCCACGCGCGCGCAGATCGCGGCCGCCGACCCCGCCGGATCGGTCTGGCTCGCGGCGAACGCGGGCTCGGGCAAGACCCGCGTCCTGACCGACCGGGTGGCGTGGCTCCTGCTCGACGGGACACCACCCGAGCGTATCCTCTGCCTGACCTACACGAAGGCCGCGGCGGGCGAGATGCAGAACCGGCTCTTCGGGACGCTCGGGACTTGGGCGATGCTGCCGGACGATGCGCTCCGGGCCGCGATCACGCGCCTCGGCGCCGCACGCGGCACCGTCTCGAGCGATCAGCTCCGGCGCGCGCGCACGCTCTTTGCCCGCGCGATCGAGACACCCGGCGGCCTGAAGATCCAGACGATCCACGCCTTCTGCGCGTCCCTTCTGCGGCGCTTTCCGCTCGAGGCCGGCGTCACGCCCGCCTTTGCCGAGATGAATGACACCGCCGCCGCGCGCCTTCATGCCGACGTGCTCGACGAGATGGCCGCCGATCCCGGGACGTTGCCGCTGGTCGACGGCATCGCCCGCCGTCTCTCGGAGGAGCCATCAGCCTTCCTTCGCTCCATCATGAGCCACCGGGAGGGCTTGGCCGAAGGGCGTGATGACAGGGCGCTACGCCGCGCGCTCGGCATCGCCGATACCTCGCCGGATTCCATACGCGACACCGCGATCACGGCCGAAGACGTCGATCTGATTGAAGCCGTGCGCGCGGCCACGGTCGGGGAGTCCGGCGTCACGATGCTTCGCCTGAACACGGCCCTGTCGCAGGCGCTCCTGGCGGATGGCGCGACCCGGTTCGATCTTCTGTCGGACGCGCTTCTGACCAAGGAGGGCCAACCCCGCAAATCGCCGGTTACCAAGCCCGTGGCAGCGCGCATCGGGGAGGCAGCCGTCGAGGATCTCTCGGCGCTCGCGCACCGTTTGGCCGACGCCCTTGCCCGCATCGCCGCATTCGAGGCGCTGGCCCAATCGCAGGCCCTCCACGCCTTCGCGCCCGAATTCATCGCGCGCGTCGAGGCGCGCAAATCCGCTCGCGGCTGGCTCGACTTCGACGACCAGATCGCCCGTGCCCGCGCGCTCCTGTCGACCTCCGACATGGCGCAATGGGTCCTCTTCAAGCTCGACGGCGGGCTCGATCATATCCTCGTGGACGAAGCACAGGACACTTCGCCGCGGCAATGGGACGTGATCGCGGCGCTCGCCTCGGAGTTCGCCGCCGGCGCCGGGGCGCGGCCCGACGTGTCGCGGACGCTCTTCGTCGTCGGCGACCGGAAGCAATCGATCTACCGCTTCCAGGGCGCCGACCCGGACGCGTTCGACCGGATGCGCGACCTCTTCGGCGCGCGCCTGACCGATCCGCCGCTGGCCGATCACGCGTTGCGCCACTCCTTCCGCTCCGCGCCCGCGATCCTCGACTTTGTGGATGCGGTCTTCGACGGCGACAGCGGCCTCGGCGAGCGTCCCGAGCATATCGCCCACGACCCCGCCAAGCCCGGTCGGATCGATCTTTGGCCCGCGATCGAGCAGCCGCCGGAGGAGGACGACTCCGACCGCCACTGGTTCGACCCCGTCGACCGGCCCGCCGCCGATGATGCCGAGGTCGTGCTGGCCCGCCGGATCGCCGACGCCATCCGCCGGATGATCGACGACGGCACGCCGATCACCACCCGCGACGGCCGCCGTCCCGTGCGCGAAGGCGATATCCTGATCCTGCTGCAACGGCGCAAGTCGCTGTTCCACCACGTCATTCGAGAGTGCAAGGCGCGCAACCTCGACCTCGGGGGGGCGGACCGGCTGTCGCTGGCGGACGACCTTGCGGTGCGCGACCTGATGGCCGTTCTGACCTGGGTCGCCACGCCCGATGACGACCTGTCGCTGGCGACGATCCTGCGTTCGCCGCTGGGCGGGCTGGACGAGGCGGCGCTCTACGATCTGGCCCAGCCGCGGGGCGGCACGCTCTGGCAGGCGCTGCGCGAGGACGGAACGCATCCGCGCGCCGCCGCGATGCTGGCGGACCTTCTGCGCGGCGTCGATACGCTCCGGCCCTACGAACTTCTGCAGCGCATCCTCGTCCGGCATGACGGCCGCCGCCTGATCCTCGCGCGGCTGGGGTCCGAACGGGCCGAGGCGATCGACGCGCTGCTCGGCCAGGCACTGGCCTATGAACAATTGCAGGTCCCGAGCCTCACGGGCTTCCTCGGCTGGTTCGCGACGACCGATGTGGACGTCAAGCGGCAGCCTGGCGGCGGGTCGATCCGGGTCATGTCGGTGCATGGCGCCAAGGGGCTGGAAGCGCCGGTCGTCATCCTGCCCGAGACGCAGGTACGGCGGGCGACGGCGCCGTCGGGTCTCATGGCGCTCGACGACGGGACGGTCACGTGGCTGCCCGCCAAGGCGTCCCGCGCAGGGCCCCAGACCGAGATGGCCGAGGCGCGTCAGACCGCCGATGCCGAGGAACGCGACCGCCTCCTCTACGTGGCGCTGACGCGGGCCGAGAGCTGGCTCATCGTGGCGGCGGCGGGCCAGACCGGCGAGGCGCCCGAGGACAGCTGGCACGCGCGCGTGCGGGCCGGGTTGGAAGCGCGGGGGGCGGCGCCGCTGGCCCTGCCCGACTTCGAGGAGACGGGTCTGAGGATCGAGACGGGCGACTGGACGCCGCTGCCCCGTCCCGCACCGGCAGCAACCGGCGCCGCGCCCGACGCCCCGCCCTGGCTCGAGGCGCCGCCCGATCCCGCGCCCCGCCCCGCAGGGCGGCTGACGCCCTCGGACCTGCCGGGCGCCAAGACGCTGCCGGGGGACAGCGATCCCGGCGATACCGACGCGGCCCTCCGGCGGGGGACGGCGATCCATGCGCTGCTCGAACATCTGCCGCGCCTCGATCCGGCCGTGCGATCCGCGTCCATCTCCGCCATCCTCGCCCAATATGCCGAACTGCGCCCCGAGGACGACGCGGACGACATCGCGCGAGAGGCGTCGGACGTACTCGCCGCGCCCGATCTGGCCCATCTCTTCGCGCCCGGCACGCTGGCGGAGCTGCCCTTCGCGTTGCCCGCCGAAGGCCCGCGCCCGGCGATGTTCGGCACGATGGACCGTGTCCTCGTCGCGCCCGAACGGATCACGATCGTGGATTTCAAATCGAACCGAACGGTGCCCGATACGCCGGATGCCACGCCCGCGGGCCTTCTGGCGCAGATGGGGGCCTATGCGCATGCCGCGCAAGCGATCTGGCCGGGACGCACGGTGACCTGCGCGATCCTCTGGACCGCGACGCCGAGGCTCATGCCGCTGCCGCACGATCTGGTGAAGGCCGCGTGGGACGCCATTGACCCGGCCGCGGGGGGTGCCTAGCTTCGCCCTCCGCACGTGACACATCCAACCGCCAGGAGAGCCCGCATGGCCACCGTTCCCGCCACCGACGCCGATTTCGATCAGGTCGTGAAGCAGTCCGACATCCCCGTCGTCGTCGATTTCTGGGCCGAATGGTGCGGCCCCTGCAAGCAGATCGGCCCCGCGCTCGAGGAGCTGTCGGCCGAGTATGACGGCCGGGTCAAGATCGTGAAGGTCAACGTGGACGAGAACCCGCAGTCGCCCGCCGCCATGGGCGTGCGCGGCATTCCGGCGCTGTTCCTCTTCAAGGATGGCCAGCCCGTCGATCAGAAGATCGGCGCCGCGCCCAAGGCCGCGCTGAAGGACTGGATCGAAAGCGCCGTCTGAGACCGGATGCCCGGTGCGGCCTGGGCCGCGTCGGGCACCCGCCAAGGATCAGGTCGCGGGTGGCAACATCGCGTCGAGTGCGTCCCATGCCCCGTTGAGCAGCGTCGCCTGCGCCGCGCCGGATTCCAGCGCTGCCGCCGCCCCGATCGCCCCCGTCGCCAGCGCCAGCGGCGCGGCGAAGTCCTCGGGCGCGCGATCCGTTCCGCGCGCCAATTCGCCCAAGACCTCCGACCAGGCCGCCTCGAACGCCGACCGCACATCCGCGGGCGCGCGCGCGATGTCGCCCGACAGCGCCGCGAACGTGCAGCCGGTGCGGACCGCGTCGAGATGGGCCGGGTCGAGATAGTCCCGCAGGATCCGCCGCGCGCCCGCCATAGGCTCGCCTTCGCGCGCGCGAAGCTTGTCGAGCAGCGGGTGACAGTCCCGCGCGACCGTCTCCAACAACGCCTGTTTGGTCGCGAAATGCGCGTAGAAGGCCCCGCGCGTCAGGCCCGAACGAGCCATCACGGCGTCGATATTGACGGCGTCGAAGCCCCCTTCCCGGAACGCGGCCGCCGCCCCTTCGGCGATGCGCCGCGTCTGGGCCCGCTTGTTCTCCTCCGTCATCCGCATGGCTGCCCTCGCTTTTTATATATGTTGACTAACATGTATTCTTCGCCTTTGTTCGGGACAAGCCCACGACACCGCCCCGGAGTGCCCGTCATGACCGTTGCCATCACCCCTATCTACGCCGCCATCGTTGCCCTCCTGATGGCGGGTCTGTCGATGCATGTCGGAATGATGCGCGGCCGGTACGGCGTGGCGCTCGGCGACGGGGGCGCGCGGCCGCTGGCGCTTTCGATCCGCCGCTTCGGGAATCTCTCGGAATATGCCGCGATGCTCGTCCTGCTGATGCTGGTGATGGAGCTGACCGGCACGGCGGCCCGGACCCTCCACCTCTACGGGATCGCCATCGTCCTCCTGCGTCTGATCCATCCCATCGTCCTCTTCGACGACATGGCCGCCCCACTCTGGCGGAAGGCGGGGCGCTTCGTCGCCGCGGGTGGCACGGCGCTCCTCCTGGTGCTGGGCGCCGCGGCGATCCTGCTCTGACCGATCCCGAAATGCGAAAGGGGCCCGGTCTCGCGACCGGGCCCCTTCTGTGTTCGGATCACGCCGGGCGTCAGCCGCGGGCGAATTCCGGATAGGCCTCCATGCCAAGCTCGGTCGTGTCGAGACCGGCGATCTCGGCTTCCTCGCTGACGCGGATGCCCATGGTCGCCTTCAGGATGAACCAGACGACGATCGAGACCACGAAGACGAAGATGCCGATCGACGCGAAGCCGATGAACTGCGTCACGAAGCTGGTGCCGTCGGTGTAGAACGGAACCGCGAGCGTCCCCCAGAGACCGGCCAGAAGGTGGACCGGGATGGCGCCGACGACGTCGTCGATCTTCATCTTGTCCAGCATCGGGACCGCGAAGACCACGATCACGCCGCCGATCGCACCGATCCAGAGCGCCCCGAACAGCGACGGGTCGAGCGGCCCGGCCGTGATCGACACGAGGCCGGCCAGCGCGCCGTTCAGCACCATGGTGAGGTCGACCTTCTTGTACATCACCTGCGTCAGGATCAGGGCGGCCACCGCACCGGCGGAGGCGGCCATGTTGGTGTTCGCGAAGATTCGGCCCACGTCGGTGATGTCGCCCACGGTGCCGGCCGCAAGCTGCGAGCCGCCGTTGAAGCCGAACCAGCCGAGCCAGAGGATGAACGTACCCAGTGTCGCGAGGGCCAGGTTCGAGCCGGGCATCGGGATGACACGGCCGTCCTTGGCGTACTTGCCCAAGCGCGGGCCGAGCACGATGGCACCGGCCAGCGCGGCGAAGCCACCCGCGGCATGGACGAGGGTCGAGCCGGCGAAGTCGCTGAAGCCCATCTCGCTCAGCCAGCCGCCACCCCACTGCCAGGATGCTTCGATCGGGTAGATGAAGCCCGTCAGCACGACGACGAAGATGAGGAACGGCCAGAGCTTGATGCGCTCGGCCAGCGTGCCCGAGACGATCGACGCGGTGGTGGCGCAGAACATCAGCTGGAAGAAGAAGTCCGATGCGACCGAGGCATAGCCGAGATCGGCATCCGCCGCCGCCAGTCCGACCGGCTCCAGCTCGGTGAACCAGCCCTGCAGCGCGAAGTAGCCGTTGAAGTCGCCGGGATACATGATGCCATAGCCGATCAGCCAGTACATGATGCCCGCGATCGAGAAGAGCGCGATGTTCTTCGTCAGCTGGGTCGTGACGTTCTTGGACCGGACGAGGCCGGCCTCGAGCATGGCGAACCCGGCCGCCATCCAGAACACGAGGAAGCCGCCGATCAGGAACAGCAGCGTCGTCATCAAATAGGGGCCGATTTCGTCGAAGGTCGGCGCGGCGGCCTCGGCGTCTTCGACCACGACGACCGTCTCCTGGGCGAAGCCCACGAGCGGCACCATGGCGAGTGCCAGGCCGAGGGTGAGTGTCTTGTTCAATTGCATGTCCGTTTTTCCCCTTGGCGGTCGTTCAGATGGCGTCGTCGTTCAGCTCGCCGGTCCGGACGCGGACCGCCTGCTGCACGTCGAGGACGAAAATCTTGCCGTCGCCGATCTTGTCGGTCTTGGCGGTGCTGGCGATCGTCTCGACCACCTGGTCGGCCATCGTTTCGGGTACGACGATCTCGAGCTTGACCTTCGGCACGAAGTTCACGGCGTATTCGGCGCCGCGATAGATCTCGGTATGGCCGGACTGGCTCCCGAACCCCTTGATCTCGGTGACCATCATGCCGCGCACGCCGAGAGTGGTGAGCGCCTCGCGCACCTCCTCGAGCTTGAACGGCTTGATCGCTGCGATGATGAGTTTCACATGCTTCCCCTTCTCTCATGGCCCGTGCGTCGGGGCCCGGATGGGGGCAGATCAGAGGCGAGAGGGCCGAAATCGCAACGAGTCGTCCCCGGCGGATTGGGCTCTCCGACGGCGGGGATGCGAATAAATGCGGAATCGCTAGGCAGTGCCTAATATTTGTGCATTGCACGGATGCTGCATTAGCGAAGGATTCACGCCTCCGGGTGCACAACCGGTCCGGCAATGTCTATCTTGACGGAAAATCCGCACTGGGCGGGCTGGGGCGGGTCCATCCGCCGGTGGCCGCGCCTCGAATTGGACGGGCAGCAGATGGCGAAAACCGGCAAGACGCGGCTCGTAGCCGACCGCAGGCGCAGCGCGCCCGCCGCGAAACCGGCGGCGACGGCGCGCAAGGCACCGGCGCGGCGCCGCAAGGCCGCACCAAAGCGCCGCGGCCCGCTCGGCTGGCTGATCTGGCCGTTCCGGATGCTGATCCGCGTCGGCTGGGCGCTTTCGTGGCGCGGCGCGCTCGTGGTGCTCGCCATCCTCGCGGCGGCGACCTTCTACAACTACGCCCGCATCCCCGACATGGCGACGCTGGCCGACGGGCGCGCACGCGGTTCGGTCACGCTTCAGGACCGCTCGGGCGAGACCTTCGCGTGGCGGGGCGACAATTTCGGCGGTCTGGTCACCACCGACAGCGTTTCGCCCTATCTTCGCGACGCGGTCATCGCTTCCGAGGACAAGCGCTTCTACCGTCATATCGGCGTCAGTCCGCGCGGCATCGCGGGCGCGATCCGGACCAATCTCGCCGCTGGGCGCGGGCCGCTCTCGGGCAATGGCGGCTCGACAATCACGCAGCAGGTCGCCAAGCTCCTCTGTCTCGGCAACGACTGGGACCAGACGCTCGGCATGACCGAGGCCGAGTTCGAGGCCGATTGCCGCGCCGGGTCCGTCTGGCGGAAGATGAAGGAGATCCCCTACGCGCTGGCGCTCGAGGCGAAATTCTCGAAGGACGAGATCCTGTCGATCTATCTTAACCGCGCCTACCTAGGCGCAGGCGCGCGGGGCTTCGCCGCCGCAAGCCAGCGCTATTTCGGCAAATCCGTCGCGCGGGTGAACGCCGCCGAGGCCGCGATGCTTTCGGGCCTTCTGCCGGCGCCCAGCTACTACGCGCCGACCAACGACCTGCAACGTGCGCGCGACCGCGCCGCGACCGTGCTGCGCCTGATGCGCGACCAGGGCCTTCTGACGACCGCCGAGTTCACGCAGGCGATGGAAAACCCCGCCAGCCTCTCGCCCGCCGCGCGTCAGGATACGGGCGGCTACTTCGCCGACTGGGTCATGTCCGACGCCCCCGATTTCCTGACCTCCGAGACGACCGAGGACGTGATCGTCCGCACCACGCTCGACAAGGACATCCAGGCCGCTGCCGAAGGCGCGCTCGAATGGGTCTTCGAGGAAAAGGTCCGCGCCGGCTCCGAGGCGCAGGCGGCCATCGTCGTCATGAGTGCTGACGGCGCCGTGCGCGCCATGGTCGGCGGACGCAATCTCCGCGGCGGCGGCCAGTTCAATCGCGCCACGCAGGCCGTCCGGCAGACCGGGTCGAGCTTCAAGCCCTTCGTCTATGCCGCCGCGCTCGATCTCGGCTGGCGGTTCGATTCGACCGTCCTCGACAGTGAGCTTGCGATAGATGTGCCCGGATCCGGGATCTATTCGCCATCGAATTACACCAACCAGTTCTACGGCGAAGTCAGCCTGACCGATGCGCTGGCCCGATCGCTCAACGCCGCGACCGTTCGATTGTCCGAGAATGTCGGGCGCGATGTGGTCCGCACTGTCGCCGAGCAGTTCGGCATCCGCAGCGACCTCGCGCAAGGCCCCGCGCTGGCCCTCGGTGTCAGCGAATCGACCCTGCTCGAGATGACCGGCGCCTATGCGGGCATCCTCAACGGCGGCACCAGCGTGACGCCCTATGGCCTGACGTCGCTCGCGCTGCGCGGCGAGGATGGCTCGCTCCTCGACCACGAGGGCGGGCTGGGCGAGCGCGTCATCACCGAAGACGCCGCGCGCCAGCTGGTCTACATGATGTCGCGCGTCGTCGCGGCCGGCACCGGCACGCGTGCCGCGCTACCCGGCGACCGGCCCGCGGCGGGCAAGACCGGCACGACGCAGGCCGCGCGGGACGCCTGGTTCATCGGCTTTACCGGCGACTACGTCGCGGGCGTCTGGATGGGCTACGACGACAACACGCCCCTGACCGGGGTCACCGGCGGCGGCCTCCCGGCCGAGATCTGGCGCGAGACGATGGCCCGCGTCCATGACGGCGCCCCCGTCACGCCCTTGCCGATGATCGACGCCCCCCGCGAAGCGCGGCCCATCCCCCAACAGACGCAGCCCGCGCCGCAGCAACAGGCTCCCGCCCGCCAACCAGACATCGCAGAGCGCATCTTGATGGATGTGCTCGGCGGCATCTTCGGGCGCAACTGACCATGGCGGTCACCCCGGGATGAGGCCCCACCGATGGGGCGGAGCGGTCGCCTTGCCGACCCTCCGCACCGTCGGGACACCCGCGTTAACCATGATCGCGATCTTCTCGGTCGCGGTGAACCTGCTGATGCTCACCGGTCCGCTCTACATGCTGCAGGTCTACGAGCGCGTACTCACCTCGCGGTCCGAGGCCACGCTCGTCGCATTGTCGATCCTGGCCGCGGCGCTGTTCGTCGCGATGGCCGTGCTCGACCACCTGCGGGCCCGGATCGCGCTGCGGCTCGGTGCGCGCCTGCAATCCGCGCTCGACCGGCACGTCGCCACGGCCACGGCGTCCCGGATCACGCAGCCAGAGACCGATATCCGCGACATGGCGCGGGCCATCGACGCGATCCGCGCGCTGCCCGCGGCACCGGTCTTCCTGGCCCTGTTCGACCTGCCCTGGACACCGGTCCTGATCCTCGCGATCGGGGTGTTCCATCCGATGCTCGGCGCAGTCGCCCTCGCGGGCGCGCTGCTCCTCGTCGGACTGGATCAACTGCAACGGCTCGCGATCGCCGCACCACGCGCCGAGATGTCCACCGCGAGCCGCGCCGCCGAGGACGCGGACGCCACCCTCCGCGATCAGATTGCGACCGCCCGGCTCTTCGGCATGGCGGATGCTACGGCGTCGCGCTGGCGCGGTGCGCGCGCCGCCGCGCTGGACCGGATCGTCGTACTCTCGGACCGCGCCGGCGCGTTCACGACCGGCGCGCGGACGCTCCGCCTCGGGCTGCAATCCGCGATGCTGGGCGCGGCCGCATTCCTCGTGATCCACGACGAGCTGACGGCGGGGGCGATGTTCGTCTCGGCCCTGATGCTCGGTCGCGCGCTCGCGCCCTTGGAGCAGGCGATCGCGGGCGGGCCCGTGATCCGCGCGGCCCGCGACGCGCGCCACAGCCTCGCGGCCCTGATCGGGCCCGCCGATACCCCGCCGCGCGCCGCGCGGGACCCGCTCACCGCACGGCCGCCCCTCGTGATCCGACATCTCTGCGTGGCGCCCCCCGGCGCGACGCGACCGATCCTGCGCCATATCGACCTGACGGTGCCCGCCGGGGCCGCGCTGGGCGTGATCGGACTCAGCGGAGCGGGCAAGACCGCGCTGGCCGGAACGATCGCCGGGGCACTCGATCCGTTCGATGGCACCCTGCGGCTGGGGGACGGGGACCTGACCGCCCTGCCGCCCGACACGCGCGCCGCGCTGATCGGCTACCTGCCCCAGATGCCGTGCCTTCTGCCCGGTTCCATCGCCGAGAACATCGTCCGCTTCGACCCATCGGCGAGTGTCGCCGAGGCGAGCGCCACGGCCCGCGCCGCCGGTGCGGATGCCATGATCCGGTCCCTCCCCGACGGCTATGCGACGCGGTGCGATGGCGTCTTGCCCGCCGGGCTGGTGCAGCGCATCGCGCTGACCCGCGCGCTCCATCGACGCGCACCGCTTCTGGTCCTCGACGATCCCACCGCCGCGCTGGACGATCCGGGCCTGGCCGCATTCGGGCATGCGGTCCGTCAGGCGAAGGCCGGTGGTGCGGCGGTCGTGATCATGGCCCATCGCGCGCTCGCGTTGCGCGACTGCGAAACGGTGGTCGTCCTGTCCGAGGGTCGCGTCATCGATCACGGCCCGCGCGACGCAGTGCTGCGGCGGCGCGCCGGACCCGAGGCGCAGCCTTCCCGCGCAGCGGCGCCGTCATGAACGCGCTGAACACGCCCGTTCCGGCGTCGCCCCGCCCGCCCGCGCCGCTGGACGCGATCCACACCCAGGCCCCCTCCGACCGGGACTGGCCGATCCGGGCCTTCGTGCTGCCGGGGCTAATCGCGCTTGCCATGCTCTGCGGTGGGCTCGTTGTCTGGGGCGCGACGGTCCCCATCTCGGGTGCGGTGATCGCCGCGGGCCGGATCGCCGGCGCGGGCGATGCGGTGACGGTCGCGCATCTCGACGGCGGCCGGGTCGCGATGCGCGCCGTGTCCGAGCATGACCGCATCCTGGCCGGCGACCTGCTGATCCGACTCGAGGGCGACGGCCTGACCGAGGAGGCGGCGCGGGTCGCCCGGCGGCGGTCCGAAATCGCAGCCCGCATGGCCCGCCTGGAGGCGGAGCGCGACGGGCGCGACACCCTGCGCCCGCCGCCCGCATTCCTCGACCCGATTCCCCCCGAACAGGTCGCCATGCTGCGCGGCCAGCAGGACCTTCTGGCCGCGCATCGCCAGACTCTGGCGGACATGACCGCCCATCTGGCAGACCGCACCGCGCTCCATACGCGCGAACGCGATGCGCTCGGGGTGCAGGACGCGGCGCTGGCCGACCAGATCCGCCTCGTCTCGGAAGAGCGGGACGCGCAGACGGCGCTGATGGAACGCGGCTTGACCCAGACCGCGCGCCTCTCGGGGCTCAATCGCGAGGTCGCGCGGCTGTCGGCGGCCCGCGCCGCCATCCGGGCCGAGATGGCACGACTCGACGGGCGCGATGCCGATCTCGCGCAGGGCGTCACCCGCCACCGGGCCGAGGCGCGGAGCCGCGCCGTCGCGGAACTGCGCGATCTCGCCCTGCAAGCGGACGATCTCGCAGCGCGCGCTGCCGAACTCGACGCCCGGATCGCGCGGCTGGACATCCGCGCGCCGGTCTCGGGCACCATCCACGAGGTCGAGCGGGTGGCTGCCGGCGCCGTCCTCATGCCCGGCGCGCCGGTGGCCCGGATCGTCCCCGACGGTCGGGTGGCCACGGTCGAGGCGTCCGTCGCGGCCGCCGATATCGAGGACGTGCGACCGGGCCAGACGGCCCTGCTGCGCTTTCCGACACTGGACCCGACGCGCACGGGAACGGTCGCGGGCCATGTGCGGGCCGTGGCGCCCGATGCCCACGAGGCGGCACCGGGCATGATGCGCTACCGGCTGACGATCAAGATGGAGGCCGGGGCGGCAACGCGCCTGGAGGACATGTTGCGGCCCGGCATCCCCGTCGACGCGTTCCTGCGCACCGGGGACCGCACGCTCCTTCGGTACTTGGTCCAGCCGCTTGAGCGGTATTTCGGGCGCGCCTTCCGCGAGCCCTGAGCCCGGCTTCACAATCGCGCGCCCCCGTGCCAGCGTCGCGCAACCGCATCGCACCGGAGCCACATCCCATGTCCATCGCCCAGCGCCTCGCCGATCTCGGGATCACCTTGCCGGACGCGCCCGCGCCGCAGGCCAATTACGTCCCGGCCGTGCGAACGGGCGACCTTCTCTTCGTGTCCGGCCAGATCAGTGCGGGGCCCAATGAACTGATCACGGGCCGGCTGGGCGACGACATGTCCGTCGAGGACGGTGCCGCCGCCGCACGGGCCTGCGCCATCAGCCTGCTGGCCCAGGTCCGCGCCGCCTGCGACGGCGATATCGAGCGGCTGCAGCAGGTCGTCAAGCTGACCGCCTTCGTCAACAGCACCCCCGATTTCACCGACCAGCCGAAGGTCGTGAACGGTGCGTCGGACGTGCTGGTCGAGATCCTCGGGGATGCGGGCCGTCACAGCCGGTCGGCCGTGGGCGCGGTGCTGCCCTTCGGTGTCGCGGTCGAGATCGAGGGCATCTTCCGGGTCGCATGATCCGGCTGCCCGTCCATATCGCCCATCGCGCGCTGCACGACCGCCGCGACGGGCGCCCCGAGAACAGCCGCGCGGCGATCCGCGCGGCGCTCGATCGGGGCTACGCGATCGAAATCGACATCCAGCCGTCGTCGGACGGCGTGGCGATGGTGTTCCACGACGCCGTGCTCGATCGGCTGACCGATGCGACCGGGCCGGTCGCCGGGCAATCCGCCGACGATCTGAGCAGGACCCGGCTGCGCGGCGGCGCGGATGGCATCCCGACGCTGGCCGAAGTTCTGACGATGGTGGACGGCGCGGTTCCGCTGCTGATCGAGGTGAAGGATCAGGACGGCGAGATGGGCCCGAATGTCGGCCCGCTGGAGGATGCGGTGATCGACGCGCTACGCTGCTATGGCGGCGAAGTCGCGGTGATGTCGTTCAACCCGCATTCGGTGGCCCATATAGCCGAACGCGCGCCCGACCTGCCGCGGGGCCTGACGACGTCGGCCTTCGACCAGGCGCATTGGCCCGAACTGGGTGCCGCGACCCGCGAGCGGCTGCGCGCGATGCCCGATCTCGGCCGGATCGGCGCGCAATTCATCAGCCACGAAGCGGCGGCCCTCGACATGCCGGAGGTGGCGCGGGTCCGCGCCACGGGGCGCGCGATACTCTGCTGGACCGTGCGCTCGGCGGCGGCTGAGGCCACGGCCCTGCGCGTCGCCGACAGCGTCACCTTCGAAGGCTACTTGCCCTGACGGGCGAGCACCCCAACTCTGGTCGATGACCGACACCGCCGTCGAACTCCACGTCCTGCAGGGCCTCGACCAGATCGACGCCGCCGACTGGGATGCCTGCGCCTGCCCCGAGGCGGCCGACGGTGGCCCGCCCGACGATCCATTCACGACCTATCGCTTCCTGCGCGCCCTCGAAGAAAGCGGCAGCGTCGGGCCCGGCACCGGGTGGCAGCCGCACTACCTGACCGCGCGTCGCGGCGAGGACGTGATTGCGGTCGCGCCGATGTACGCCAAGGGCCACAGCCAGGGCGAATATATCTTCGACCACAACTGGGCGCATGCGTGGGAGCGAGCGGGCGGCGACTACTATCCCAAGCTCCAGGTCGCGGTGCCGTTCACGCCCGCGACGGGACGCCGGTTCCTCGTGCATCCCGACCATGCGGCGATCGGGTTCGATGCGCTGGTCCAGGGCATGGTGGCGGTGACCGAGCAGAACGACCTGTCGTCGCTGCACGTCACCTTCTGCACAGAGGCCGAGCGTGATGCGGGCGCAGCGCGGGGCCTGATGGCGCGGAGCAGCCAGCAATACCACTGGTTCAACGACGGCTATGCGGATTTCGACTCCTTCCTCGCCGCGCTCTCCAGCCGGAAGCGCAAGACGCTGCGCAAGGAACGGGCCACGGCGCAGGGCTTCGGCGGCGTCATCCGCGCCTATACGGGCGACGATCTGAAGCCGCATCACTGGGACGCGTTCTGGCGCTTCTATCAGGACACGGGCGCGCGCAAATGGGGCCAGCCCTACCTGACGCGGGCGTTCTTCGACCGCGTGCAGGAGACGATGCGGGACGACGTCCTTCTGGTGCTCGCCGAACGCGAGGGCGAGCCGGTGGCGGGGGCCCTGAACTTCATCGGACGCGACGTGCTCTACGGTCGCTACTGGGGCTGCGCCGAGCACCACCCGGCCCTGCATTTCGAGCTTTGCTACTACCAGGCCCTCGAGCACGCCATCGCGCGGGGCCTCGGCCGGGTCGAGGCGGGCGCGCAGGGCGATCACAAGCTGGCGCGCGGCTACCTGCCCGTGGTCTGCCATTCGCTGCACCACATCCCGAACGAAAGCTTCCGCCGGGCCATCGCGCAATTCCTCGACGCCGAGGCCGATGCCATCGAGCAGGACATCGAGGTGCTGACCGCCTACGGTCCGTTCCGACGCGACCGACAGGAGGAACAGGAATGACCGAAGGGGAATGGACCATACGCGACGGCGGGCTGGAGCGCCGCTTCGTCTTTGCCGACTTCGCGGAGGCCTGGGCCTTCATGTCGCGCGTGGCCCTGTTGGCCGAGCGCCACGATCATCATCCCGACTGGACGAATGTCTGGAACCGCGTCGATATCCGCCTTACGAGCCATGACGCGGGCGGGATCACCGACAGGGATCACCGTCTGGCAGAGGCGATCGACGGACTGACCTGATGAACGAACTGCTCTCGACCGAGATCTACGCCGGCAAGACGCTGGGCGATTTTATCTCGTTCGATTTCCTCGCGGCCCTGCTGGGCGATATCCTCGCGGCGATCCTCGTCCTCTTCGTCGGCTTCCTGATCTCGGGCTGGGTCGGCCGCCGCATCAAGGGCCTGGCCGACCGGCACGCGCGGCTGGACCAAACGCTGTTCGACTTCCTCGCCAATATCGCGCGCTACGTGGTGATCGGTCTGGCGTTCCTGATTGTGCTGAACACGTTCGGCATCCAGACGACATCGCTCATCGCCGTCATCGGTGCGGCGGGCCTCGCCATCGGCCTTGCGCTGCAAGGCACGCTTTCGAACGTTGCGGCAGGCGTGATGCTGATCTTCTTCCGCCCCATCAAGCTGGGCGATTTCGTCACGATCAACGGCGAGAGCGGGACGGTGAAGTCGATCAACCTCAACTTCACGGAACTGGCCAGTATCGGGAACGTACAGATCATCATCCCCAATTCCGAAGTCTGGGGAAACACGATCACCAATTACTCGGCCTATGACACGCGGCAGGCCGAATGGATCTTCGGCGTGGCCTACGACGCCGACCTGGGCTTGGTCGAGCAGGTCATCCGCGACACGATCACGTCCGACGCGCGCTTCCTCGGTGAGCCGGAGCCGACGATAAAGGTCGACGCGCTGGGCGCTTCCTCGGTCGATTTCCTCGTCCGGGCCTGGGTCAAGCGGACCGACTTCTTCGGCTACTGGAAGGACATGAACCGCGACGTGAAGCTGGCGCTGGACGCGGCGGGTGTGGACATCCCCTTCCCCAACCGCACGGTGCACATCGTTCGCGAGGACTGAGGCAGACCACGCGCCGTCACGCGGCGGCGGCGCGGCTCACCATCCCGAAGAGATCGCGCGGATCGTCCGGGTCGGCCAGCATGTCGAGATCGACATAGAACCCCGTCCGCTTCATCTCGCCGTGGATGTGGCGCAGGGCGCTGAAATCCTCGGTCGCGAAGCCCACGCTGTCGAAGAGCGTGATCTGCCCCTCCGACGTCCGCCCCGGCACCTCGCCCGAGAACACGCGCCAGAGCTCGGTCACCGGATGATCGGGCGCGAGCTGCTGGATCTCGCCCTCGATCCGCGTCTGCGGCGGGTATTCGACGAAGATGTCGGCGCGGTGCAGGATGTCGCGATGCAGCTCGGTCTTGCCGGGGCAGTCGCCGCCGATGGCGTTCAGATGCACGCCCGCGCCGACCATGTTGTCACTGAGGATCGTGGCCTGTTTCTTGTCGGCGGTGCAGGTCGTGATGATCTGCGCACCGGTGATCGCCTCCTCGGCGGAGGTGCAGGGCACGACCCGGAGGTCCGTGCCTTCGAGATTGCGGGTCGCCTTCTTGGTCGCGGCCGGGTCGATATCCCAGAGCCGGACCTCCTCGATCCCGAGGACGTGGTGGAAACCCAGCGCCTGGAACTCGCATTGCGCGCCATTGCCGATCATCGCCATGACGCGGGCATCCTTCGGCGCGAGATGTCGCGCCGCGACGACCGACATCGCCGCCGTCCGCAGTGCGGTCAGAACCGTCATCTCGGACAGCATCACCGGGTAGCCGGTATCGACGCGGGCCAGCACGCCGAAGGCCGTGACGGTCTGAAAGCCCCGCGCCATGTTGGCGGGGTGGCCGTTGACGTATTTGAAGCCGTAATGCTCGCCGTCCGAGGTCGGCATCAGCTCGATCACGCCCTCTTCGGAATGGCTGGGCACGCGGGCGACCTTGTCGAAATCTTCCCACCGGAGGAAGTCGGCCTCGATCCGGTCGGCGATGGCCGCGATCGTCTCGGCCACGCCCGCATCGTTGACGATCCGCATCATGTCCTCGACCGACACGAAGGGCACCATGGCCAGTTTGGAGGGGCTCAGATCGGTCATGTGCGGCTCCGGGTCGGGCGGTCGAGGACGGATTTTCCGAAGAGCGACGAGACGAGGTCCACCAGCAGCGTGGCGGTCCGGCCCCGGTCGTCGAGAAATGGGTTGAGCTCGGCGAGGTCGAGCGATGTGACGAGGTCCGCGTCGTGCAGCATCTCCATCACCAGATGTGCCTCGCGGAAAGTGGCGCCTCCGGGGACCGTGGTGCCGACGGCGGGCGCGATGGAGGGCTCGAGGAAGTCGACATCGAAGCTGACATGCAGGTCGCCGCCCGCGTCGCGCACGCGGTTGAGGAACGCGCCCAGCGGGGCCGCGATGCCGCGCTCGTCGATGGCGCGCATGTCGGTCACGTCGATGCCTGCATCGGCCAGCGCGGCCTTCTCGAACGGGTCGACCGAGCGCAGGCCGATCATGCAGATGTTCGCCGGATCGACCGTGGCGCGCGGGGCCGGGAAATGCGGCGTGAAGTGGGCGCGCCCGGCGTAGTAGGCGACCGGCGTGCCATGCAGGTTGCCGCTGTCGGTCGATGTCAGGTCGTGGATATCGCTATGGGCGTCGAGCCAGAGCACGAAGAGCGGGCGCTCGGACCGCGCCGCCATCGCGGGCACCGTCCCCGCCGCCATCAGGTGATCGCCACCCATGAAGATCGGAACCGTGCCGCCCGGGACGTCGACCGACTGCAGCGCCTCGACCCAACCGGCGCAGAGGTCGAGATCGTGGATCGCGGGGTTCGGCGCGGGCGGGCGCGGGGTCGTCTCGGACGTGAGATTGCCGCGGTCTGTAACGTTGTGGCCAAGCTCGGCCAGCGCGCGGGCCAGCCCGGCGGTCCGCAGCGCATCGGGACCCATGACGCAGCCGCGCCGGCCAGCGCCGGATTCGACGGGGGCCCCGATCAGGGTGATCTCTTTGGTCATGGACGCCTCTCCTCGGTGTTGTGCGGAGAGTGTCCGTCTGGACGCGCGACGGACAGGCGTCTAATTGACCATAATGGGCGACGGATCGCCCGAAACGATAAACAGGATTGTGTAGAATGGACGATCTTGATCGACGCCTGCTGGCGGTACTCGCGACCGATGGGCGCGCCCCGATCTCGACGCTGGCGGGAACGCTGGGCGTGACGCGGGCCACGGTCCGCGTCCGAATGGAGCGCCTGGCCGAGGCGGGCGAGATCCTCGGCTACCGTGCAATCCTGAAGAGCGATCTGGCCGACCGGCCCGTTCGCGGCATCATCCTGATCGAGATCGAGGGACGCGGGGCGGCGCGCATCGCCCGCGGCATCGCCGCCATGCCCGAGGTCGAGGCGGTGCATTCGACGCATGGGCGCTGGGACCTGATCGCGGAACTCGGCGCCGACACGCTCGAAGCGCTCGACGTCACGCTGAACCGCATCCGGCTGATCGAGGGCGTCAGCCGGTCGGAAACCAACCTCTACCTCTCGACCCGCCGGAGCTGAGCGCGGCTAGACCGTCGCCAGCAGCGCCTCGCCACCGGACGTCTCGCAGACGCCGGGGCTCTCTTCGGCATGGAGCGTCTTGACCACGCCGTCCTCGACGATCATCGCGTAGCGCCGCGAGCGGCCGTGGAACCCCGCGGGCGGCGCGTCGAAGCCCATGCCGACCGCGCGCGTGAAGGCCCCGTCGGCATCGCCGAGCATGTGGATCCCGGCATCCGTCGCACCGGTATCGGCGCCCCAGGCCTTCATGACGAACGGATCGTTCACCGCGACGCAGATCACCTCGGACACGCCCTTGTCGGCGAACTGGTCCTTGGTGCGGATGAAGCTGGGGACATGGGCCGACGTGCAGACACCGGTATAGGCCCCCGGCAGCGCAAAGAGCGCCACCGTCTTGCCCGAGACGAGCGAGGCGAGCGACACCGCCTCGGGCCCGCTGTCGCCCATGCGCAGAAGCTCGGCGTCGGGGAGGCGGTCGCCTTCTTGGATTGCCATCGGTGCGGTCCTCGCGTTTGAAACTCTGACCAAGGGCATATAGCCCTGCCGGAGCAACGCGGCCAGTGAGGGGCGTCATGGATCATATCGCCATCATCGGCGCCGGCCAGGCGGGGGCCACCTGCGCCGAGACGCTGCGCAAGCGCGGCTTTGCCGGTCGCGTCACGCTCTGGGGCGACGAACCCGAGATGCCCTACCAGCGACCGCCCCTGTCGAAGGACTATCTCCTCGGCGACATCACGCGCGAGCGGCTCTACCTGCGACCCGCCGCGTTCTGGGTGGAACAGGGTGTCGAGCTTAGGACGGACACCCGCATCACGGCCATCGACCCGGAGGCGCGGACGCTGACACATGCGGGCGGCACCGAAGGCTGGGATGCGCTGGTCCTCGCCACCGGATCGCGCGCCAATGTCCTGCCCCAGCGCTGCACCGGCGGCCTGCCCGGCACCCATGTCGTCCGCACGCTCGCCGATATCGACCGTCTCGCCCCCGAAATGACGGAGGGCCGCCGGATGCTGGTGGTCGGAGGCGGGTATATCGGCCTCGAGGCGGCGGCGGTGGCCCGCAAGATCGGGATGGAGGTCGTGCTGGTCGAACTGAACGTGCGCCTTCTGAACCGCGTGGCCTGCAAGCCGACGGCGGACTGGTTCCGCGCGCTCCACCGCGACCAGGGCGTCGATATCCGCGAGGGCGTCGGCCTCGACACGCTTCTGGGCAACGGACGCATCACGGGGGCGCGGCTGACCGACGGTGCGGAGCTGGAGGTCGAAGTGGTCATCGCCGGAATCGGCGCGCAGCCCGAGACATCGCTTGCCGAGGCGGCGGGCCTGACGCTCGACAACGGGATCGCCGTGGACGACCGCGGTCGCACATCGGCGCCGAGCATCTGGGCCGCTGGTGATTGTTGCTCGTTTCCGTATCGGGGCGACCGGGTGCGGCTCGAATCCGTGCCGCATGCCATCGATCAGGCCGAGGCCGTCGCGGGCAACCTCATGGGCGACGACGCGCCTTACGTGGCCAAGCCCTGGTTCTGGTCCGATCAGTACGACGTGAAGCTGCAGATCGCGGGGCTGAACGCGGGCTTCGACGACATCGTGACGCGCGATGGCGAGGGCCGGTCACACTGGTACTACGCCGGGGACACCCTGCTGGCCGTCGATGCGATGAATGCGCCCCGCGCCTATACGGTCGGCAAGCGCCTGATCGAAGCCGGACGCTCGCCCGACAAGGCGGCGGTGGCGGATGCCGGGGTCGCGATCAAGTCGCTGCTGTGAGGATCGTCGGCGGGCGATGGCGCGGGCGCAGGCTTGCCGCGGTCGGGGCCGGCGATGCGGCCGCGCATCTTCGCCCGACGACCGACCGGGTGCGCGAGTCGATCTTCAACCTCCTGCTCAACTCGCATGGACTGGACCTCGATGGCGCCCGCGTCCTCGATGTGTTCGCGGGCACCGGCGCGCTGGGACTCGAGGCGCTGAGTCGGGGGGCCGCGCATGCGACATTCGTCGAAAGCGGCCGCGCGGCGCTGGCGATCCTGCGCGAGAACGTGGCCCTGCTGGAGGCACCCGCGACCATCCTCGCGCGGGACGTCCGGCGCATCGGGGCGGGCACGCCGCACGACCTAATCCTGCTCGATCCGCCCTACGGCAAGGGGATGGGCGAGGCCGCGCTCGACGCGCTCCGGGCGGGCGGTTGGCTGGCACCCGGCGCGACCATCATGTGGGAGGACGGCGCGGCGCCACGCCTGCCGTCCTTCCTGTCGCTCGCCGATCAGCGGAGCTATGGCGGCACGGTCGTGACCCTCGCCACGGCCTGACGCATCTCCTAGCGTGCCTCGGCGGCGGCCATCGCGGCGCGCGCATCCTCGACCAGCGCCGCGCCGTCGAAGCCCTTGCCGTCCATTTCGGCGATCCAGGCGTCGATCACACCGGCACCGAGCGCTTCGATCTCGGTCGTCACCTCGGGCGACATCTCGGCGATCTGGTTGCCCGATGCCTCGATCACCGCGCGGCCCTCGACATCGCCGGTGTCATGCGCACGGCCCGCCCAGGCCGAGGCCATCGCACCGGAATTGGCATCGATCACCGCGCGCAGATCGTCGGGCAACCCCTCGTAGACGTCGCGGTTCATGGCCCAGAGGAAGTAGAGGTTGTAGAGAGACCGGTCGCCCGCCACGTCGGTATGGCTGTCGGTCAGCTCGTCGAGCTTCAGGGACGGCGCCTGCTCCCAGGTGATGACGCCCCCGTCGAGCACACCCTTCGACAGCGCCTCGGGGAAGGCGGGGACGGGCATCCCGATCGGGTTGGCGCCCATCGCGTCGAGCAGGAGCGTCGCCGGGCGCGACGGGCCGCGCAGGTTCAGCCCCTCGAAATCGGCGACCGTTTCGGGCGCGGCGCCCTTTTTGTGGACCAGGCCCGGCCCGTGCATATGCGCCGCGATGACGTGGATGTCGGCGAAGTCATCCATCAGATGCACCTGGGTGAAGTCCCACGCAGCGACCGAGGCCGCCTCGGCTGATTTGGGCGTCATGAAGGGCAGCTCCAGAGCCTCGGCCTCGGGAAAGCGCCCGGCCTGGTAGCCGGGGATGACCCAGCCGCCATCGACCGCACCGTCGGCGATCAGGTCGTACATATTGGGTGCCGCCCCGCCGAGTTGCATGAACGGGTAGAGCTGCACCTCGATGCGACCCTCGGACTGTTCCTCGATCGCGTCGGCCCAAGGCTGCATGAAATGCGTGGGGTTGGCCGAGGCCGGGTTCACGAAGTGCTGGAATCGTAGTGTCACCTCGGCGGCGGCGACGGGCAGAGCCGCGACCGAAAGAGCCGTGGACAGGGCGATGAGACGAAGGCTGGTCATGGTTGCGACCCCCATATTTTGCGTCAGGGTCTCTTACCTATCTGAAAGAACGCCCAAGGGGAAGCAAAAACTTGCGAACGATTCGCAATCAGGAATCGAGCGCGCGGCCATAGGCGATCACGTCCTGCTCGCGCTCGATCCTGTGCAGCCCGGCCCGCGCGAGTGTTTCCGTGATCGCATCGACCCCGGCCTCGCCATAGCCATAGACAGCCGGATGCACCTCGAGGACGACCGCGTCGCAGCGCCGGAGGGTCTCGACCTCGGCGGCGATCATCGCCGTCTCGGCGCCCTCGATGTCGGAGACCAGCGCGAACCGGCCCGGCAGACGCGCGGCAAGGTTGGCCAGCGTCACGGCGGGCGCGTCGAACCCGTCCTCGTCGCCGCGCGCGACATGGCCGACATGCTGGTTGTGGCCGCGGGCGAAGCGCACATGGCTCGCACCCGAATAGTCCACCGCCGCCTGCACCAGCTCGGTGCGGTCGGGTTGCGGTCCGGTCGCGTTGGCAAGCGCGAGGGGGGCGATGTCGGGATTGGCCTCGACGAGGATGTGTCGGGCGTCCGGGCCGATCCGATCACGGATCGTGGCCGAGACGATGCCGATGCAGCCGCCCAACTCGATTACGTCGGTGCCGGGGGCGACATGCGCCCGGATGAGCCGGGCCTCCGGCGCCTCGTAGGGACGGCCCCGCGCCAGGAGATAACGCAGCGCGAGATCCGCACGCTCATCCACCGTCACGTCGATCCCGTGGGGGCGAAAGACGCCACCGTTCCCGGTCAGCCGACCATGTGCCCAGACATAGCCCGCGCGCCGCGCGCGCACCTGCATCCGCTTCAATGTCGCGATCATCATCTGCCCTCTCGTCTCCGCCGTTCCCGCGGTTGGCCGCGATCCTACCGCGCAATATGGCGGAACTGTGGAACCCGCCCCCTTGCCGCGCGAATCGTCATATGGGAGTCACGCCCCATGTCGTCCTCCCCCGCACCCGAAGCCCTTCTGTCGACCGTCTTCGGCTTCGACGCGTTTCGCCCCGGACAGGCCGAAATCGTCGAGGCGGTCGTCGCGGGCCGCGACGTGCTGGCGATCATGCCGACGGGCGGGGGCAAGTCGCTCTGCTTCCAGCTCCCGGCGCTCTGCCGCGAGGGACTGACGGTCGTAATTTCGCCGCTGATCGCGCTGATGCGCGACCAGGTGCGCGCGCTGACGGCGGCGGGCGTGGCGGCCGGCGCGCTGACGAGCGGGAACACCGAGGAAGAGACCGAGGCCGTCTGGGATGCGATCGACGCGGGCACGCTGAAACTCCTCTACATCGCGCCCGAACGGCTGGCTTCAACGGCGACCGAGCGGATGCTCAAGCGCGCGAACACCACGCTGATCGCCGTGGACGAGGCCCATTGCGTCAGCCAGTGGGGTCACGACTTCCGGCCGGACTACCTCAAGATCGGGGCGCTCCGGCGCACCCTCGGCGCGCCCCTCGCCGCCTTCACCGCAACCGCCGATGCCGAGACCCGCGCCGAGATCGTCGCCCGCTTGTTCGAAGGCGAACCCGAGACGTTCCTGCACGGGTTCGACCGCCCGAACCTCACGCTCGCCTTCAGTCCCAAGAACCAGCCGCGCCAGCAGATCCTGTCCTTCGCTGCCGCGCGCAAGGGGCAGTCGGGCATCGTCTATTGCGGCACCCGCGCCAAGACCGAGGGCCTCGCCAAGGCGCTGCGCGACGCGGGCCACGCCGCCTGCCACTACCACGCGGGCATGGAAGCCGACGACCGCCGCGAGGTCGAGATGCGCTTCGGGCGCGAAGACGGGCTGATCGTGGTGGCCACAGTTGCCTTCGGGATGGGTATCGACAAGCCGGATATCCGCTGGGTCGCCCATGCCGACCTGCCGAAATCGGTCGAGGGCTACTACCAGGAGATCGGCCGCGCGGGCCGCGATGGTGCCCCCGCCGATACGCTGACGCTGTTCGGGGCCGACGACATCCGCTTTCGCCGTCAGCAGATCGACGAAGGCCTCGCCCCGCCCGAGATGAAGCAGGCCGATCACGGGCGGCTCAACGCGCTGCTGGGTCTGGCCGAGGGGCAGGTCTGCCGCCGGGTGAACCTGCTGGGCTATTTTGGCGAAGCGCCCGCGCCCTGCGGCAATTGCGACCTCTGCGCGACGCCGCCGGAGTTGTTCGATGCAACCACCGAGGTGCGCAAGGCACTGTCGGCGATGCTGCGGACCGAGGAGCGGTTCGGCATCGGCCACCTGATCGACGTGCTGACGGGCACCGAGACCGACAAGACGCGCCGCTTTTCCCACGACGCGCTGCCCACATGGGGCGTCGGGCGCGACACGCCGAAGCCCCAATGGCAGGCGATCTTCCGACAGATGATGGGGCTCGACCTCGTGCGGCCGGATGCCGAACGCCACGGCGCGCTCCGGATGACCGATCCTGCCCGCCCGATCCTGCGCGGCGAGGCCTCGGTGACGCTGCGTCGCGATTCGATCGTGCGGGCCGAACGTCGCCCGGCGGTGAAGCAACTGGTGAGCGAGGAGGACGCGCCCCTTCTTTCAGCCTTGAAGGCCAAGCGCCGCGCGCTGGCCGAGGCGCAGGGCGTCCCGGCCTATGTCGTCTTCACCGACCGCAGCCTGATCGAGATGGCCGAGACGCGGCCCGCCGATCTCGACGCGATGGCCCGCGTGTCCGGCGTGGGCGCCACCAAGCTGGAACGCTACGGCGCGGCCTTCCTGTCGGTCATCACTGGCGAGACGCCCGATGCGCCCCACCCCGCCCGTCGCAAGCTGGCTGGCCGTGCGGAGGGCGCGATCTACGACCGCCTCCTGTCGGTGCAGAACGATCTGGCGCGCGGACCGGGCGGGGTCGACAAGCCGATGACCTGCTCATCGTCGCAACTGGCCAAGATCGCTCGCGCCCCCGCCGACCCCGAAGCGGTCGCCCGGATCCTCGGGGACCGCCATGCCGAGCGCTTCGGCGACGCCTTCCTCGAGGTCCTGCGCGACGGCTGACGCGCCATCCGCCCCGACGTCCTGCAATCGGGACCTTGAGCCCGGAGCCCGAGCCGCTACCTTGCGCCCGGTCCGCAAGACAAGGTCGCCATGCTCACCGTAATTTCGCCTGCGAAAACATTGGACTTCGCCCCGACAGACCGCGCCGCCACCGCGCCGCGATTCGCCGAGGACACCGCGAAGCTGCTGGTTTCGGCGCGTCGGCAGGGGATCGGCGATCTCGAACGGCTGATGTCGATCTCGACGAAGCTAGCACGGCTGAACCGCGACCGGTTCCGCGACTGGGACAGCGCGCCCGAGAAACCCGCGATGCTCGCCTTCGCGGGCGACACCTATTCGGGCCTCGACGCGGCCACGCTCTCGGATGACGCGATCCGACGGGCGCAGTCGCATCTGCGAATCCTTTCGGGGCTCTACGGGCTGCTCCGCCCGCTCGACGCGCTCAAGCCCTACCGGCTGGAAATGGGCGCGCGCCTGCCGACGCGGCGCGGCAAGGACCTCTACGCCTTCTGGGGTGACCGGATCGCGCGGGCCCTGAACGAGGACGCCGAGGAGACGGGGGCCGCGCATCTGCTGAATTGCGCCAGCCAGGAGTATTTCGGAGCCGTGGACCGCAAGGCGCTCGACCTGCCGGTGGTCACGCCGACCTTTCTCGAAGACCGGCCCGGCGGCGCGAAGGTCGTCAGCTTCTTCGCCAAGCAGGCGCGCGGCGCGATGGCGCGCTTCGTGGCCGAGCATCGGATCACCGATCCGGCCGACCTGCGCGCGTTCACCTCCGGCGGCTACGCCTGGCAGGAGAGCCCGCTCGACGCGCCGGTCTTCCTGCGCGCCGGCTGAGCGTCAGCGGGGCGTGTCCGTCCCGAAATAATCGCGCAGAATGCGGGCATAGATCGCCTTGAGCTGACCGATCTGCTCGACCCGGACCCGTTCGTCCACGGCGTGCATCCGGTGGCCGATGAGGCCGAATTCGACGACCGGGCAGTGATCCTTGACGAAGCGCGCATCCGACGTGCCGCCGGTGGTCGACATCTCGGGGGTTCGGTTCGTCTCGACCTGCACGGCGTCCGCCACGAGGGCGGAGAGGTCGCCCGGCGGCGTCACGAAGCTCTCGCCCGAGATCTTGACGCGCATCCCGATGGCCACCCCCGTCTCGGCGGCGACGCGATCCGCCTCGTTGCGCAACCAGTCGGTCAGGGAGGCGCCGGAATGGGCGTCGTTGAAACGGATGTTGACGGTCGCGCGCCCCTCGGCGGGGATCACGTTCGTGGTCGCGTTTCCGACATCCATCGTCACGACGGCGAGGGTGGAGGCATCGAAATGCTCCGTCCCCGTATCCAACTCGTGCGCCGCGAGATCGGCCATCAGGCGCGCCATCGCGGGCAGCGGGTTCAGCGCCCGGTCGGGATAGGCGGCATGGCCTTGTGTGCCGGTGAATGTGAACCAGGCCGACATCGAGCCGCGCCGGCCGATCTTCATCATCTGGCCCATGTGGTCAGGCGAGGTCGGCTCGCCCACGAGGCAGACATCCATCCGTTCGCCCTCCGCCTCCATCCAGTCCAACAGCGCCACGGTCCCATCGGTCGCATCCCCCTCCTCATCGCCGGTGATGGCGAGGATGACGGCACCGTCGGGCGGCGTATCGGTCACGAAATCAACCGCGGCGGCGGCGAAGGCCGCGACGCCCGACTTCATGTCCGTGGCCCCGCGGCCGTAGAGCCAGCCCTCCTCGATCACCGCGCCGAAGGGGTCGTGGGTCCAGGCGGCGGCGTCGCCCACGGGCACGACGTCGGTGTGGCCGTTGAACCCGAAGGTCCGAGCAGCAGCCTTCCCGCCCCAGCGTGCAAAGAGATTCGAGACGCCGCCCCGGTCGACGCGCGTGCAGGCGAACCCGGCCCCGGTCAGGAGGTTTTCGAGGAGGACCAGCGCGCCGCCTTCCTCGGGGGTCACGCTGGGGCAGCGAACGAGCCGCGCGGTCAGGTCGACGGGATCGACGGCCATGTCAGTCCTCCCGGAAGACGGTGCTCTGGGCGACGACGACCGAGTTTTCCGCCAGCGCGCGATCCATCAGCGCGCGTTCGCCATCCTCGATGTCGTGGCCGTCCTCCAGCCGCTCCTCGAGCGAGCCGTAGCCGGTGACTTCCAGCACGTTCATGTCGGCGGTCTTGAGGACGGCCACGGTCTCGCGGACGGCCTCGTCCTCGTCCACGCCGCTGGCGTAGCACATCAGCGCGGCCCCCGATGCGCCGTCGGGCAGGCCGTCGCCGGTCTTCCGCCCCACTTCGACCAGCAGGGTGTAGACGTGATGCGGGCGCTTGGGCTTCTTCTCGGTCATGGCTCCGGGGTGCGGCGCGCGGCCCCTCGTGTCAACCGGCCGCCCGCAAACGCGAAACGCCGCCCCCGGTTGGGGACGGCGCATCGGTCCTTCTGGTCGTGTCGCGTCAGCTGCGGACGGCGCGCACCCCGAAGATCAGGATGCAGGCGCCGACAATGCCGACGATAAGCTGCGGGATCCATGCGTCCGCGGCGTAGATGCCGAAGAGCCCCAGGATCAGGTTCAGCACGACGGCACCGACGATGCCGAGGATGATGTTCATCAGACGGCCGGTATCCGCCTTCATGATCATGCTCGCGATCCAGCCGGCGAGGCCGCCGACAATGATGGAGCCGATAAGTCCGAGACCCATTCTCAGGTCCTCCGTTCAGGTTGTGCACTGGCGATCCAACGCCGGGCCCGCCGGGATGTTCCGCTCCGGAGGCGTGTCGGGGCGTCTTTTTACATTCCCTGTGCGCGAGTCCGTGCCGATAGGGTTCGAACCGGCATCGGATGCGGCATCGAACCGTTCGTATCGCGTCGGTTGACGTGATTCCCACGCCGAGCCGATGGTGCGCGACATGGATGCGGGCCTCGGGATGGCGGCCGCGTTTGACAGGGTTTTCCCGCGACCCCATCTCAGGCGTCGGGAGGTCCGATATGGCGGACAATCAGCGCACGTCCCTCAAGCTGGCGCAGGCACGGCGACACAACATGGACGATTTCGACGCACTGCCACCGGTGCTGCGCGGCTGGTTGGCGACGGCGCGACTGCCGTGGTCGCCGGCATCCGCCCACCGGGCCTGGCGGCGCGCGCTGGTCAAGAGCTTCTGGCGCACGGATGCCGCCCTCGCGCGGATGGATGCGCTCGAGGAGGAGCGGCTGGCGCAGGATGCCTGGGCGAGCCGGATGGACCGGACGCCCTAGGGCGCGATGGCGTCCCCGGTGCGCGTCAGTCCCGAAGGAGTTCGTTGATCGACGTCTTGGAACGCGTCTGCGCGTCCACCCGCTTGACGATCACGGCGCAGTAGAGGTTCACGCCGTTCTTCGACGGCATCGAGCCCGCGACCACGACCGAGCCCGCGGGCACCTCGCCATAGGTGACCTCGCCCGTCTCGCGGTCGACGATCTTGGTCGACTTGCCGATGAACACGCCCATGCCGAGGACCGAGCCTTCGCGCACGATGCAGCCTTCGACCACTTCGGAGCGCGCGCCGATGAAGCAATCGTCTTCGATGATAGTCGGGCCGGCCTGCATCGGCTCCAACACGCCGCCGATGCCGACACCGCCCGAAAGATGCACGTTCTTGCCGATCTGCGCGCAGGAGCCGACCGTGGCCCAGGTGTCGACCATCGTGCCCGTGTCGACATAGGCCCCGAGATTGACGAAGGACGGCATCAGCACCACGCCCGGCGCGATATAGGCCGAGCGGCGCACGATGCAGTTCGGCACCGCGCGAAAGCCCGCCTGCTCCCACCGGGCGGCGTTCCAGCCGGCGAACTTCGAATCGACCTTGTCCCACCAGGTGCCGCCCTGCGGCCCGCCTTCCTGCGGGGACATGTCCTTGAGACGGAAGCCCAGCAGCACCGCCTTCTTGGCCCATTGGTTGACGTGCCAGTCGGCGCCGCGCTTCTCGGCCACGCGAAGTTCGCCCGAGTCAAGCGCGTCGAGCGTCGTCTCGATGGCATCCCGTGTCTCGCCCGTGGTCTGGGGGGTGATCCGGTCGCGGGCGTCCCATGCGGCTTCGATGGCGGCTTCGAGCTGTTCGTTCGACATGGGGCGCAGACCTTTCGTTGACTGCCCGCCTCCTATCCGCCACGCCGGTTCCGCACAACATCGGAGCCGTCCCCATGTCGCCCCAGGTCCTGCTGCCCGTCGCCATTGTGTTCCTCGTCGGCATCGGCTTCGCCATCCAGGCGCCGCTGAATGCCTCGCTGGGCAAGGCGATCGGCAGCGGCGTGGGCGCGGCGGCGATCTCGTTCGGCGTCGGGTTCGTGGCGCTGACAATCCTCACGCTGGCCTTTGGACAGGGCCCCGCCTTCGCGCGTGCGCTGGCCGCGCCGCCGCTTCTGTGGATCGGCGGGCTTCTGGGGGCGGGCGTCGTCTGGGCGATGCTCTGGTCGGTGCCGGTGATCGGCATCCTCACGGCCTTCGCCGCACTCCTGCTGGGACAGCTCGGGGCGGCGCTGGTGCTCGACGCGATGGGCGCGTTCGGCGCGCCGGTGACGCCGATCACGCTCAAGCGCGTGCTGGCCCTCGCGATGGTGGCGGGCGGCCTGATCCTGTCGCGGCTCTAGCCGATGGGATCGGGCGCGGGATTCGCTCCGCAGACCAGCACGGCGACACGCTCGTCCGGCGCAGGCACGTAAGCCCCGGAGAGCAGCGCGGCGAGGGCACAGGCCCCCGCGGGCTCGACCAGTTGCCGCGCCTCGCGCCAGAGCATCGCCTGCGCCTCGAGGATCGCCTCGTCGGTGACCGTGACGCTCTGGCAGCCGCCCCCATTCGCCAGATCGAAGCAGATCGATCCGATCCGCTTGGCCCCGAGCGCGTTGGCCCCGACACCCGAGACGTCCACATCGACCGGTTCGCCCGCTTCGAGCGCGGCGTGGAGCGCCCGCGACTGTTCCGGCTCGACCGCGACGACCGTCCTCCGCCCCCCGAACCAGGCCAGCGCCCCCGCGATCAGCCCTCCACCGCCGACCGCGATCAGCACCGTGTCGGCGTCGAGGCCCTGCGCCTCCCATTCGGCGAAGCACGTCCCCTGCCCCGCGACCGTCGGCACGGCGTCATAGGCATGGACCTGCATCGCCCCCGTCTCGGCCTCGTGCGTCCGCGCCCGCTCCAGCGCGTCGGCATAGAGGCCGGGCACCACGTGGCAGGTCGCGCCCGACCGCTCGATCACCGCGATCTTGGCGGGGCCCGCCACCTCGGGCACGAAGATATGCGCGGGATAGCCCAGCGCGGCCGCCGCGAAACCCACCGCCGCGCCGTGGTTCCCGCCCGAGGCCGCGACGACCCCGGCGGCGGGCACCTCGGCCGAGAGCAGCGTGTTGAACGCACCCCGCGCCTTGAAGCTGCCGGTGTGCTGCGCCTGCTCCAGCTTCACCTGGACCGCGTGCCCGCCGAGCGTCAGGTCCATGACGGGCGTCACCCGCGCATGGCCCGCGATTCGCGTCCGCGCGCCCTCGATCTTCATCGTCCAATCCATGTCGCGTCCCCCTTGCGGGCCTGTTACACCGCCCGGATGCCCGCGATGCAAGGAGCCCCCATGGACCACGACCGCCGCCACCCGATGCGCCATTCCCGCGAAGACCTGGAGACGGCCGAGGGCGTTCCCTCCACGCCGCAGACCGAGAACCCGGCCTATCGCCTGGCCTTCGCCGACGAGGACTTCCTCTGCCGCGAGGAGTTGCGGCCCGTGCGCCTGCAACTGGAGCTCCTGAAGCCGACGCTTCTGATGGACGAGGCGGATGTCCGTTCGACCGTGGTGATGTTCGGCGGTGCCCGTGTGCCCCGGCCCGCCGATGCCGACGAAGCCCGCACCGAGACGCTGCGCGGTCTGGCCAGCCAGTACGAGGAGGCACGCCGCTTCGCCCGGCTCGTGACCGAGCGCAGCCTCGCCGAGACGGGCGGGCGCGAGAACGTTGTCGTCACCGGCGGCGGCCCCGGCGTGATGGAGGCGGGCAACCGGGGCGCCAACGACGCGGGCGGGCGATCCATCGGCCTCAATATCGTACTGCCGCACGAGCAGGCGCCGAACGAATACGTGACCCCCGATCTCAGCTTCAACTTCCACTACTTCGCGGTGCGGAAGATGCATTTCCTCGTGCGCGCCGCCGCCGTCTGCGTGTTCCCCGGCGGGTTCGGCACGCTGGACGAACTCTTCGAGACGCTGACGCTGATCCAGACCGGCCGGATGGAGCGGGTGCCGGTGCTGTTGTTCGGCGAGGAGTTCTGGCGGTCGATCGTCGATTGGGAGGCGCTGCGCGACGCCGGGACCATCGGGCAAAACGACCTCGACCTGTTCCGCTTCGTGGAAACCGCCGAGGACGCGCTGGGGCACATGCAGAACTGGCACCTGCCGCTAACGCGGCGCGACGCCATTCCGGGGCGCGACGGCTAGACCCGGCCCGACACCGCCGCCTTGGCGCAATCGGCAAGGTTCGCGAAACCCACGACCCGGCCCGACAAGCCGGGTCCGTAATGGGCGTATTTGCCCGAGTTGGTGAGCACCCGGCGCGCTGTCGGCGGGAAGACCGGTTCGGTGATCGAACACCAGCAGAGATCCGGCACGAGGGTCACGCCTGACGCGACAAGGGCCTCGCGCGTCCCGTCGCCCGCGATCTCGGCCAGAACGTCGCGGCCCATCGTCAGGATCACCGCCGTGCAGACCCGCCGTCCGCCCAAACGGGATGCGAAGGCCCGGCATTCCGCCGCCGAGGCATGGGGCGAGCCCAGCGCCACGAGGTCCACGGGGCCGGGCGGTAGGGCGAAGCGCGCGCGGGCGGCGGCCATCTCGGGCGCGCCGATCCGAACCGTATCCGCATCCTCACGCGACGGACGGTCCGCCTCGGGCGTCACCCCCGCGATATGCAGCATCGGCGCGGCGGAGCTTGTCCCGAATGCCGCGCAAAGGGCCTTGAGGTCGTCCGCATCCGGCCCCGCCGTCTCGAGCCCTGTCAGCAGCGGCACCCGGTCGGGCGCGGCCTGTCCCGCGAGCCAGCCGAGCATGGCCCAATCGCCGTCCTCCATCGGCAGGTCGACCTCGATCACCCGCGCAGGCCGCCGCGCCGCATCGAGATAGACGCCGGTCTCGGGCGCGCGGCCGCTGATCGCGATGCAGAGATCCATGAAATCCGCGTGCTTCACCGTGCGCGCGCCCAGCACCGAATTGGCGTAGATCACCGCGTTCGATTCCGCCCATGCGATGACCTCGCCCGCCTGTGGCGGGTCGGCCAGAAGGTAGGGCGCGCAGGTGAAGCTCGCCTCGGCCCCCATCTCGACATAGGCGTCCGCCAGCCGCGCCGCCGGTTCGCCGAACGTCTCGGCCACGCCCTGGGCGCGCCAATTCGCGTGATCGACGGAAATCGCATTGGTCGTCGTCGGCACCCGGACCCGCGCGCCGCGTGCCGCCATCGCCTCGGCGAAGGTCAGCATCGCGGGGGCAGCGTAGATGCAGCCGTCGATATGGACGCGGCTGACGTCGATCAGGGCCTCGGCCCCCTGCGCCTCGGCCATGGCGACGACGACCTCCATGGCCATCCGCACCGCCTCGCCGCCCGCGCCGCCCAGCATCGCGCGGTCCACGCCCGAGAGCGACACCGCGCCGCCGACCGGGCGGAGCGGGATCGAGATCGCGTCGGTCTCCAACGCGTCCGGCGTGATCCGCACGCGCGCCGCCGCCGAGATCGCCGCGTAGTCCGAAGCGCCGAGGCGCAGCACCGGCACCACCCGCTCGAAGAGGCGCGCGGCGATCAGCGCGCCCAGCGTCAGCACCTCCTCGGTCTCGCGGAAGATCAGCGCGGCTGGCCCTCTGCCGTTGAGGATGAGGTCCAGCAGCACGCCGGACCCGGTGCAGGACCCGCGGCTGGTCGGCATGACCACGATCCGGCCCGCCAGATCGGCGCCGACCTGCGGATGATGCGCGTCGATGATGCGGCCGGTGGCGGGATCGACGCCGCCCCAGACGCTCAGGCCCTCGGTGCAGGCTACAATCTCGCCCTCGGCCGTCCCAGGAAGGATCGCGCGCGCCTCCATGCTATCGGTCCAGCGCGTAATCGACGAACTCGGTGCGCTGGATGGCGCGGAGATTGTCGTCTGAGATGAGGGTCACGCGCAGCCGATCCGCTGCGTCGCGCCAGACCGAGATGCCTTCGAGGTTGTCATGCGCCGCGAGCCCGCTCTCGATCTCGGTCCGCCCGTCGCCGCCGTCGAGGTCGAAGCTGCGGACGCGGCTGCGGAACCCGATCAGCGCGAAATCCCGTTCAAGCACATAGAGCCGTCCGTCCGGCCCTATATCCGCCCCGGCCACGAGGTAGCGCCCGTCGCGCGGCAAATGGAACGCCACGGCCCAGTCGGTGCCGTCAAAGCGCCAGACCGGGAAGGGTCGGTTCAGCGCGCCCGACCGCTCGGGGATGGCATAGAGACGGCCCTCGGCATCGGCGGCCAGCGCCTCGAGGCCTGAATTGTCCTGAAGCCCCTCGAACGCGTCGGGCTGTTCGAAGCGTTCGGGCGCGCCCGCGATGTCGGAATGCCGCATCACGCGGTGCACGCCCTCGTAGCTGACGTAGAAGGCTTCCCCGGCGCGCGCGATGCCCTCGGCGTCGCGCTCCAGACCGCGCAAGTCGTCCCCGGTGGACCGCAGGAGCGGGCCGCGATCGGCGACCGTCACACCCGAGACGGCCCCGGCGGCATCGCGCGACACCGTGCCACGCACCCATCCGCCCCGGTCCGACAGCACGACGAACCCGGCGCCGTCGGCATCCAGCCACAGCGCCGAGAACCCGCCCGCCCCGTGCCATTCGGGGCGCCACGTATGGCTCCCGAGATAGTCGGCGGCAGAGGCGGGTCCTGCGATCAGCGCGAGGGCGCAGAGAGTACGGAGGCGCATTGCTGCGGCAGATCGGCGAGCCGAAGTTCGCGGCGCGGAGTCGGCGCGGGGGCGTTGGGATCGGGCGGCGGCGGGTTCAGGATGTTGGCCTGCCATTCCCGCGCCTCGGCGCAGCCGTCGCCGCGGGGCGGCGGGTCCTGGTCGACGCAGCCACGCGCGCCGCGCGGACAGGCAATGCGGACATGCATGTGATAGTGATGCCCGTACCAGGGACGCACCTTGCGCAGCCAGTCGCGGTTGCCGGTTTCGTCCTCGCACATCTGCACCTTGGCGCCCGGGAAGATGAAGATCCGGGCCGTGCGACGATCCTGTGCCGCCTTCTTGACCAGCTCGTGCTGGCCGCGGGACCAGTTGGAATTGACGTAGGCCCCTTCGGCCCGGCGCATCGACACGGCGCTGATGTTCTCACGCTGCCGGCGGCTAAGCGTCATGTCGGTCGCCGGATAGAGCCAGATGTCGGCGTCGAGCCCGATCTGGTGACTGCGGTGTCCGGTCAGCATCGGGCCGCCGCGCGGCTGGCTCAGGTCGCCCACATAGATGCCGCCCCAGCCGATGCGGTTCATGTGCCGCCCGACCTCCTGCACGAGGTCGATCAGTTCGGGATGGCCCCAGTTGCGGTTGCGGCTGAGGCGCATGGCCTGCCAGCTGTCCCCGGTTTCGGGAAGCTGCACGAGACCGGCGGCGCATCCCCGCGCATAGCTGCCGAAGGGTTCGGGCGACTGCGCCGAGGGGCGCGACTGCGCGCCGAATTGCTCCTTGGCGAGCTGGGCCTGCGCCGGCAGCGCCAAGAGCAGCGATATCAGACAGATGAGGGTCGTGCGGACCATGCGGCTTCCCCTTCAGGTTTCACCCAGAGTAGCAGGATCAGCCCGCCGATGAACAGGCCCGCGATGGGCAGGATGCCGAGTTGCTGGCTGCCCGAGGCGAGCGTCACCCAGCCAATCAGGAACGGCGCGAGGAAGGCCGTCGCCTTGCCCGCGAGCGCGTAGAGGCCGAAGCCTTCCGTGATCCGGTCGGGGTTGGCCTGCCGGACCAGCATCGTGCGGCTGGAAGCCTGGAGCGAGCCGCCCGCCGCGCCGATCACGGCACCGATCACGTAGAAGGCGGTCGTCGGCAGGGAAGAGCCTTCGGCGACCGGCAGGCCCAGCACCGAGGTCGGCGAGACCGTGACCACCGCGACCGTCGCGAGGAGCAGTGCCAGCACGCAGCCGACGATCACGGGCTTCGGCCCGCGCGCCCGGTCAAGCCGCCCGCCGATCCACGCGAAGATCGCGCCGGTGACGGCCGCGAGGATGCCGAACACGCCGACATCGATCACCGACCAGCCGAGCACGCCGACCGCGTAGATGCCCCCGAAGGTATAGAGCCCGTTGAGCGCGTCGCGGTAGAACATCGAGGCCCCGAGATAGGCAGTGAAGCCCGGCGTCTCCGGCAGGCGGCGAAGCGTATCGCCCAGCGCCCTTAGTGCGCGCCCCAGAGGGATGCCCTGCACCGCCGCCCGGCGCACCGGACGGACCCAGAGGAAGAACGGGATCATGAAGACCGCGTACCAGATCGCGGTGAACGGCCCGACGAAGCGGGTGCCCTCGCGCGTCTCTGGGTCCAGCCCGAAGAGCGGCGGCTGACCCAGCAGGGTCACGCCCGACGCGTTCTCGGCGAAGAGCAGCAGCATGATGACCAGCGCGATCACCCCGCCGACATAGCCCAGCGCCCAGCCGCTGCCGGAGATGCGGCCGATCTCGTCCCGCGGACCCAGCGTGGGCAGCATCGCGTTGGTGAAGATCGTCGCGAATTCCATGCCGATCAGCCCGAGGCAGAAGGCCACGAGGATCAGCGTCACGCCGTCCGCGTCGGGCACCGCCCACCAAAGCGCCGCCGCGCCGAGGATGTAGAGCCCCGAGAAGAACCAGATCCAGCCCAGATGCCGCCCCGACGCGTCGGCCAATGCGCCGAGCACCGGCGCCAGCAGCGCGATGGCGAGGCCCGCAAATCCGATGGCGAAGCCCCACATCGACTGCGCGGCGACCGGGTCGCCGACGACGGTCGCGAAATACGGCCCGAAGATGAAGGTCAGAAGGAGCGTGTTGTAGGGCTGCGACGCGAAGTCGAACATCATCCAGCCGCGCACCCGCTTGCGCAGGGCCCCGGCGTCCGTTTCGGTGGTCATGGCCGTCTCCCCGGTCGTCCCGGCGACCTTGGTCGGGAAAGCACGCTCATGCAACGCTCGCGTGACAGCCCGTTAGGCGGCGGCGGGCCGTTCCGGGGGCCAGGGTCGCGTGGCCTCGGCCTCGATCCATGCCGCGACCCAGTCGGGCAGCGCGGGCGGGGCCGCGTCCTCGCCCATGGCGGTCAGCACCTCGGTGGTCGGCACGGCACGGCCGCCGGCCACAACTGCCGTCCGCAGAAGCGCCTGGCTGCAACAGGTGCCCGCGACCCACATGTCCTGCACGATATAGACGAAGCGCGCGTCCCAGCCGACGACACGGGTGCGCATCTCGATCTTCTGGAAGGCGGTCACGCGCTTGCGATAGCGCACGCTCGTCCCTGCCACGGCGAGGCCCCAACGCTTCTCCCGAAGGACGCCCGAAAGGCCCATCCGGACCCCGGCCCCGAAGCGTCCGAGGTCGTAGAGCGTCAGCGTGCGGCCGTTGTTCATCTCCATGAACCCGTCGAGATCCCAGGGCCAGCAGCGGTGATGCGAGACATGCACGTCGCGAAGCCCGAGAGGGGGCAAGCCCCGCGCGCGGGCGAGTTGATGGGCGAGTCGCAGGAACGGATACATGGAGCCGTCCTCCGGCTGGACGCGCGCGGCGTCAACCCGAACGCGGCGTCCGGTTGCTATGGCCCCTCGCCGCGCCTAGATCGGGGGCGCAACCACAGGAACCGCCCATGACCTCGCTCTTCCAGATTATCATGATGCTGCTCTCGGTGGCGCAGACGATCATCATCGTCCACATCATCATGTCCTGGTTGATCCAGTTCGGGGTGCTGAACCTCGGCCAACCGATCGTCGCCCAGATCTGGGACGGCCTGAACCGCCTGCTCGAGCCGATCTACGGCCCGATCCGGCGCGCGCTGCCGCAGATGGGCGGTCTCGACCTCGCGCCGCTCATAGTCATCCTCGGGATCTTCGTGCTGCGGACCGTGCTGATCAACAACGCGCCGGCCTTCTACTGACATCCGCCTCGCCGGTCAGCCGGACCCGTACCCGGACCGCGCGTTCACCCAGTCGCGGATATAGGCGTGGTGGTCTGACCAATCCTCCCACGCCGCCTGCGCCCAGGCCCGAACCTTCGCTGCGTGGGACGGGGTGCCGGCATGGGGCGCCACCTCGTCAACCGTGATGCGGTACGCCTTCGGTGGGTCCAGCCGGCGAAGCGTCATCTTGCTCCGCATGAACTCCAGCATCGCGGCATTGATCTCGCGCGACGGGCGCGATGTCTCGAACTCAACATGGAGCCGGGCAAGATGAAGGCCCCGCGACCGCACCGCGCGCGGATCGTCATCGGGGCCCGGATGCTGGATCGCCCATGTGTCCACCGTCAGGCGATGCACGTCCATGAGAACGGCGGATTCGTACTCCGCAGCCAACAGGCGACAGAACGCCGCGAAACAGGCGGGCGACGACTGCAGGTAGCCGTGGACGGGACCGTCGAGCGGCTCATACCGCGCCCCGCATCCGATAAATCGTTCCATGTGCCCGTCCCCGCCGATGCGGGCGGGCCGGTCCGTCGCGGCAGGATTATCCCGCCCGCGACCCGCGTCACCCCAGCATCGAGGTCTCGATGCGAGGCTCGGCTTCGGCCTTTCCGCTCCGGTCCTGATGACCCTGGACCGCGACACCCGCAAGGATCGCGATCACCAGAAGGATCAGCCGCAGGTTCTGTGTCGTCTCGCGCGTCATGATCGCCCCTCCTGAACCGTTCGGTCTACCTTCACGCGGCGGGCGGCGGCTTGCAAATCACGCCCGCGTGACGGCAGCCTCCCGCCTATGGACAAGATCAGTACACACGAGGCCGAGGAGGACGCGCGCAACGCCGGTATCCTCATCTGGATCGACGGAACCCTGACGGCGCGGCCCGACGCGAAGGTCTCGGTCTATGACAGCGGGTTCATGCTGGGCGACGGCGTCTGGGAGGGGCTGCGCCTCTACGATGGGCGCTGGACCTTCCCCGACGAGCATATCGCCCGGCTCTTCGAGGCGGCGAAGGCGATCGACCTCGATATCGGCCGCAGCTCCGACGACGTGCTGGCCGCCCTCGAGGAGACGCGCGCCGCCAATGGCATGGAGACGGACGCCCACGCCCGGCTGATGGTCACGCGCGGCGTGAAGCGCCTGCCGTTCCAGCACCCGCGCCTTTCGGTTTCGGGGCCGACCATGGTCATCATCATGGAGCATTCGCGCCCGAAGATCCCCCGCCCCGTGTCGCTCGCCACCGTGCCGCACCTGCGCGGATTGCCGATGACGCAGGACCCCAAGCTGAACTCGCATTCCAAGCTCAACTGCATCCTCGCCTGCATCGCCGCCGAGAAGGCCGGCGCGGACGAGGCCCTGATGCTGGACGTGCATGGCTTCGTGAATACGACCAATGCGTGCAACTTCTTCATCGTACGCCGCGGCGCGGTTTGGACCTCGACCGGGGACTACTGCATGAACGGGATCACGCGGCAGAAGGTGATCGACCTCTGCCGCGCGAACGACATCCCGGTCTTCGAGCGCAATTTCTCGCTGGTCGACACCTATGGAGCTGACGAGGCGTTCCTGACCGGCACCTTCGGCGCGCAGACGCCCGTGGGCATGATCGACGGTCGCGTGATTGGAACCGGTGAGCTCGGCCCCGTGACGGAGCGGCTCCGGAAACTCTACAAGACGTTGGTCAGCGTCTAGCCGCTCCGCGCGCCGCGCCGGTCCGACCGCCCTGCCGTAAGGCGGAACCGATCGCTGCCGCCATGTGCACGGCCTATGCCCGTGCCGACCGGTGCAGCCCTTGACCCGGCCCGATCTCGGGCGGACGGTCGCGACGACCACCCTTCGCTCTCAACCGCTCGGACACCTCATGCGAATCGTCACCTGGTCCGGTCCCCGGAACCTCTCCACGGCCATGATGTATGCCTTCGGGAACCGGCCCGATTTCACCGTCATGGACGAGCCGTTCTACGCCGCCTATCTCGCCGCGACCGGAAGCGATCATCCGATGCGCGACGCGATTCTCGAAAGTCAGCCCATCGACCCCGCCGAGGTCGCGCGGGTCTGCGCGCGGGATGGCGACCCGCATGTCTACCAAAAGCACATGGCGCATCACATGGCCGCCGGGATGCCGCTCGACTGGGCCGAGGGCGCGGTCCATGTGCACCTGATCCGCCACCCGGCCCGCGTCATCGCGAGCTACGGCGAGAAGCGGGACGAGATAACCGAGAACGGCATCGCCTTCGCCGCGCAGGCGACGCTCTACGACCGGCTGGGTGGGATCGTCATCGACACGGCCGACCTGCGGGACGACCCGCAAGCGATGCTGCGGGCGCTCTGCGCCGAGATCGGATTGCCCTGGACGGACGCGATGCTGTCCTGGCCTGCCGGCGGGCATCGCGCGGACGGGGTCTGGGCGCCCCATTGGTACGGCGCGGTCCATCGCTCCACCGGTTTCGCGGGGCCCGAGGGGCCCCTGCCGGACGTGGACCGGGGCGACCTCATGGCGGCGGCACTGCCGTTCTACGGGGCATTGCGCGAACGGCGCTTGATCGCCGCGCGGTAGATTGGCCGCATGACCTCGCGGCGCATCTTGGCCCAGCCGGGCACCCGCGCCTGGATGACGCTGCCGCCCACGGCCTCGGATTGCTCGGTGGCGCCCGACGGCCAGAGGACCAGCGGAACGACCCCCGTGATCCAGTGCATCTGGAGCGTCGTGTCGATCGGACGGTCAAATTGATCGGTTGCGTCCAGAAGCCGGGTCGCGGCGTCGCGCGTGAAGAGGTTGAACGTGGTCCGCAAAGGCACGACCTCGGGGCGGATCAGGGCGATCTCGCCGTCGGAGGCGACCGTTTCCCCCGGACCGGGCGGGCGCGTCTGGAACTGCACGAACCCCTCGCAGGGATGGGCTTCGGCCAGCGCGATGGCGCGACGCAGCGGCTCCGGCTCGATCCCGGCATCGTCCTCGATCACCAGCGCCGCATCCCAGCCGGCCTCGACGATCCGCGTCCATGCGGCGCGGTGGCTGAGGAAACACGCGATCTCGCCGGGATTGGCCTCGAACGGATAGCGCGGGCGGTGCAGGCCCGCGACGTAGCGTGCGGCCAGCGCTTCGGGGGTCAGCGCGCGCCCGTCGACCGCGTCCAGGATCTCGGCCGGAACCGGGCAATCCTCGATCAGGCGGTCCACCTGTGCCCGACGCTGGGTGGCGCGGGCCAGATGGACGATGAGCGCAGCCTCGACCTTCATCGCGTCCCCCCGTCCCAGAGCATATCATAAACGGCGCCGATCCCCGCCACTTCCCGGTCGATGCCGAATTCGGCGACGGCGCGGGCCCGCGCCGCGCGACCAGCCTCGGGATCGTCCAGAAGATCGGGCAGGGCCAGCGCCGCCGCTTCGGGCACGCCGTCGCCTTCGGGCAGGATACGCCCCGCCTGCGCGCCCACGAACCGCGCGAAATGACCGGTATCGGTGGCGAGGAACGGCACGCCCGAGGCCATCGCCTCGAGCGGCGTCATCCCGTAGCCTTCGTAACGCGGCAGGGCGACCAGCGCCGACAATGCGCGCATCAGGCGGGGCAGATCGCCCGCCGCGACCTCGCCCGGAAAGAGGATGCGGTCCGCCAGTCCAGCCGCCGCGACCCGCGCGCGCAGGTCCGCCTCGAACGCGGCATGTCCGCGTCCGGCCTGCCCGATCACCAGCGCGGTCAGTCCGGGGCGGGTCGGCAGCAGCCGCAGCATCGCCTCGACGAAGCGGTCGGTGCCCTTTTCCGGGCGGATGCGCCCGATCGCGGCCACGCCATGGGTGCCGCCATAGCCCGTCGCGGCCCACGCGGCGGCGCGGTCCTCGGTAGGCGCCCAGCGGTCGGTGTCCACCCCGTGGGGCACGACGGCACGCACATGCGGCACGTAGGTCGCGGCGGCCTCGGTCGTGGCGATGACCGCATCCATCCGCGAGATCAGCCAGCGGGGCCAGGCCGAATGGCGGCGCTGCGCGGCGGAGGTGAAGACGAGCCGGATCGGCAGGCGCAGCACGTCCCGCGCCCAGATCCCGGCCTGCATCTCGGGGTTGCGGCGTACATGCCAGATCGCGAAGGGGCGGTCGCCGTGCTCGCGGCTCTGCGCGCGCGCCTCGGCCAGCGTGATCGGCGCCGGGCAATCCGGCAGCGCGCGTCCCGCCAGCGCCATGTCGTAGCGCCCGGCCTGAAGGCGGACGACCCCGGCGGCCGTGGCCGAGACGCCGGTGAAGTTCGGATTGAAGTTCGTGACGATCAGCTCGGCCATGCCCCGCTATGGCCATCCCGCCCGCGCTTTGGCAAGAACCGCCCATGATCACCGCGCGCCTCCTCGGGGGTCTGGGCAACCAGATGTTCCAATACGCCACCGGTCGCGCGCTGGCCCTGCGGCACGGGACCGATCTGGCGCTCGATGCACGCGAGACCGATGCCAAGGGCGGGCACTGGCGCAATGGTCTGGACGCGTTCCGCATCGCCACCGCGCCGCCTGCCGACCTGCCGCCCGATCGAAGCCGCCATCCCCTCCGCTACGGCCTCTGGCGCGCGACGACGCGAAGGCTCCTGCGGCAAGCGGGACCCGGCTACGATCCGCGCATCGCGGCGGCGCCGGATGGCACGTATCTGCACGGATATTTCCAGTCCGAGCGCTACTTCGCGGATCATGCCGACACGATCCGTACCGAGCTGTCGCTGGCCCAGGCCCTGCCGCCCGCCGCAGAGGCCGTGGCGGAGACAATCCGCGCCGAACCGAATGCCGTCTCGCTTCATGTCCGGCGCGGCGACTACCTGACCTCGGGGGCCTATGGCGCCTGCGACGCCCCATATTACGCGCGCGCCGTCGGGGCCCTGCGGTCGGAGCGTCTCGACTTGCGCGTCTACGCGTTCAGCGACGACCCGGCTTGGGTACGCGAAAACCTGACGCTCGACGCCCCGATGGAGGTGATCGACCTGCCCGGCACCGGGCCCGAGGTGGACATGACGCTGATGTCCCTCTGCCGCGACCACGTCATCGCCAACTCGACCTTCAGCTGGTGGGGCGCGTGGTTGAACCCGCGCACCACGAAGCGTGTCATCGCGCCGAAGGTCTGGTTCAGCGATCCGGCGATGACCAATCCCGACCTGATCCCCGACGACTGGATCCGGGTCTAGGCGAAGACCCGGCGCAGCACGCCCGCCAGCGCCGCGAACGCGTCGTCCAGCGGGTAGTGCTGGTTCCCGATAAAGAGGCCGTGGGCGTCGATCAGGTCGGCATTCGCGAGTTCGCCGTGGATGGAATAATCGAAATGTTTCTCGACCACCTCGTTGCGGGCGAAGTTGCCGGCGACGATGGGCCGGCATTCGATCCCCGCCTCGGTCAGCGCATTCACCAGCACCTTGCGGGCCACGCCCGCCGACGGGTCCAGAACCATCGAGAAGCCAAACCAGCTGTTCTCGCCGATCTCCTGCTGCATCCGAACCTTAGGGAACGCCTGCATCATCGCGCGGAAGCGGTCGGCATTGGCCCGCCGCTCGCGGACCAGCATCGGCAGCTTGGCGATCTGCGCCTGCCCCAGCGCGCCCGACATCTCGAGCGGGCGCAGGTTGTAGCCCGGCAGCACGAAGCGGAAGCTCTCGGTGAAGGGGTCGTCGCCCTTGGTGCCGGTGACGTGGTTGGGCGAGGGCAGGTTGCGCGTCCAGCCATGGGCCCGGACCGACAGCATGATGTGGTAGAGTTCCTCGTCATCGGTACAGACGAGCCCGCCCTCCATGGTCGAGATATGGTGCGAGAAGAAGCTCGAATAGCTGCCCGCGATCCCGAAGGTGCCGCATTGCTTGCCGCCCAGCGTGGCCCCCATCGACTCGCAATTGTCCTCCATCACGAGGATGTCGCGCCCGCCGACGATCGCATCGATCCGGTTGAAATCGTTCGGATTGCCCAGCAGGTTCACCACGAGGATCAGGCGCGTCTTGTCCGTGACCGCAGCCTCCAGCGCGTCGAGGTCGTAGTTCAGCGTGTCCGCGTCGATATCCACGAACTTCACGTGGCAGCCGTATTGCTGGAACGGGTAGTAGCTGGTCGACCACGACACGGCAGGCACGATCACCTCGTCGCCGGGCATCAGCGGCCGGGAATGATAGCGCAGCGCGCCCACGATCAGCAGGTTTGCCGATGAGCCGGAATTGACCATGACGCAGTGCTTCGACCCCATCGCGGCGGCGAACTGCTCCTCGAAGGCGCGGACCTCCTTGCCCATGGAATAGAAGCCGGACGCGATCACGCGCTGCATGGCGTCGTGTTCGGCCTGGTCCCAGGACGAGGTGGCGAGCGGCAGGATCGTGTCAGGCATGGGCGGCCTCCGTCTGGGCGCGATAGGTGTCGATGGTCGCGGCCAGCCCGTCGCGCAGGCCGATCCGCGGCGTCCAGCCCAGCGCCCGCAGGCGCGACGAATCCATCAGCTTGCGGGCCATCCCGTCGGGCTTGGTCTTGTCCTTCACGATCTTTCCCGCGAAGCCGGTCAGCTCGGCGATGAGTTCGGCCAGCTCGAGGATCGAGACCTCCTCGCCGGTGCCGACATTGATGTGCTCGGGCGCGTCGTAGTGCTTGAGGAGAAAGACCAGCGCGTCGGCGCAGTCATCGGCATGCATGAACTCGCGCCGCGCGGACCCCGTGCCCCAGATCACCACGTCGGGGGCGCCCGTCCGCACGGCCTCCACGAACTTCACGATCAGCGCGGGGATGACGTGGCCGGCGGAGAGGTCGAAATTGTCGCCCGGACCGAAGAGGTTCGTCGGCATGGCCGAGATGTAGTGCCGTCCGTGCTGCCGCCAGAGATATTGGCAAGCCCGGATGCCCGCGATCTTGGCCAGCGCGTAGCCCTCGTTCGTGGGCTCCAGCGGGCCGGTCATCAGATGCTCTTCGCGCATCGGCTGGGGGCTGTCCTTCGGGTAGATGCAGGACGAGCCCAGAAACAGCAGGCGTTCGCAGCCCGTGCCGTGCGCGGCTTCGATCACGTTGGTCTGGATGGCGAGGTTCTGGTTCAGGAAATCCGCCGGATAGGCCGTGTTCGCGCCGATCCCGCCGACGCGCGCGGCGGCGAGGATGACGGCATCGGGCCGCTCGCGGTCGAACCAGGCTTCGACATCCGCCTGACGTGTCAGGTCGAGATCGGTCCGCCCCGTCGTCAGGACGGTGCAGGGCTCCTCGGACAGGCGGCGGACCAGCGCGCCGCCCACCATGCCGGTGGCGCCCGCGACATAGACCCGCTTGCCCGAGAGGTCGAAGGCGTCAGCCACGCAGGTTCTCCAGCCGCGCCTCGGCCAAATCGGCCTCGACCATCTCGGCCACCAGCGTCTCGAACGGCGTCTGCGGCGTCCAGCCCAGCTTCTCGCGGGCCTTCGCGGCGTCGCCAAGAAGGGTTTCCACCTCGGCGGGACGGAAATAGCGCGGATCGACCTCGACGATGACCCGGCCCTCGCCGTCGCGGCCGACCTCGTCCAGCCCCTCGCCTTCGAACGTGACCTCCATGTCCAGCGCCGCGCAGGCCGCGCGAACGAAATCGCGCACCGAGTACTGCACGCCGGTGGCGATCACGAAATCCTCGGGCGTGTCCTGCTGCAGCATGAGCCACATCATTTCCACGTAGTCGCGCGCATGGCCCCAGTCGCGCTTGGCGTCCATGTTCCCGAGCTTCAGGACGTCGCCGGTCCCCAGCTTCAGGCGGGCCAGCGCGCGGGTGATCTTGCGGGTCACGAAGGTCTCGCCCCGGAGCGGGCTCTCGTGGTTGAAGAGGATGCCGTTACACGCGAAGAGGTCGTAGGCCTCGCGGTAGTTCACCGTGATCCAGTAGGCGTAGAGCTTGGCCACCGCGTAGGGCGAGCGGGGGTAGAACGGCGTCGTCTCGCGCTGCGGCGTCTCCTGGACGAGACCGTAGAGCTCGGAGGTCGAGGCCTGGTAGAACCGGGTCGGGAGTTCGAGGAACCGTATGGCCTCCAGAAGGCGCAAAGGCCCCAGCGCATCGGAATTGGCGGTGTATTCCGGCTCCTCGAAGGAGACGGCGACGTGGGATTGTGCGGCGAGGTTGTAGACTTCGTCCGGCTTCACCGAGGACAGGATCCGCGTCAGCGAGGACGAATCCGTCATGTCGCCGTGGTGCAGGATGAACCGCCCTTCCTGTCCCGGCGCGCCGTCGAACAGGTGGTCGATCCGCGCCGTGTTGAAGAGTGAGGTGCGCCGCTTGATCCCATGCACCTCGTAGCCCTTGTCGAGCAGGAACTCCGAAAGATAGGCGCCGTCCTGGCCGGTGATGCCGGTGATGAGTGCGCGCTTCATGATGTCTCCTTCGCCCCGTCTGGGCTTGGTCCTAGTGCCGGGGGTGCCCCGCGTCGAGGGCGGGCGTCCTAGCCGTTGCGACCTTCCTGCCGGGCGAAGCGGCGGGCGCGACGTTCGGATTTCAGGCGTTCGTTGATCTCGACGAAGCGGTGCATCCGCAGTTCGATCTTGGGATCGATCTTCAGAAGCAGAGACCGGAACGCCCATTGCGGGATGCTGCCCCGCGTCCCCGGCTCGGGCCAGAGCGAGCGCTCGGACCGGATCACGTGACGCTGTCCGGGCTTGGCCACCGGCATCTCGTAGGCCGCCCGTGCCGCACGTGCCATCAGCCCGGCGAGGTTCCATTCGTGCAGCATCGCGTCGCGCGCGATCCTCAGGTCCGGCAGTGCCGCCTCCCAGCGCCCGCTCTCGATATCGGCGACCATGTCGCGCGCGGCGCCGTCGGGGTCGTCGAGGTCGAGGACCCGGCGCGCCCCCTCGGGGATGTAGCGCTCGGTGTTGGTGCAGCCGGCATAGAACGGGAAGGTCCAGGTCAGGAGCGGGTCGGACAGTTTCTCGGTGAAGGTATCCGGGCCGCCGCCGTTCTCCAGCGCAAGGTGATACTTGTAGGGCAACAGCGCATCGGCCTTGTCGTCCACCGAGCGGATGCCCCGCCCGAAGATCTCCAACCGGTCAGGGATCAGCTCCTTCAGGCGTTCGAGGAACTTGAGCCTGCGGCGGTGATAATCGGTCGAGGTCTTGTCGGAGGTGACGACGCTGATCTTGTCGAGCTTGCCCTCGGGCACCTCGAGCGCGGACCAGTGGTCGTAGCCGAGCACCGGCTTCGACGCCGCATCCTCGCCGAAGGGCACGCCGACGAACCACATCGACGCGTAGTTCTCCTGCCACTTCACGGTGTCGAGCGCCTTCTCGGTCGGCGAGACGACGATGCCGAACTGGTCGAGAAAGCCCTTGGAGTAGGGATGGATCACGTCCGGCTCGCCCGCGATGAAGACCGTCCGCTCCTTGGGGAGATGTGTCGGGATCGAATAGCTGGCCCGGATATGGACGATCAGGACGTCGGCATCATCGGGCAGGTCCATCCCGAAGGTGAAGTGGACGTCGTCCCAGACCATGCGCTCGCCCGGAAACTGCTTGGCCAGCCCGCCGCCATAGGTGGCGAAGACATGGGCTCGGAGGGTGGGCTTTTCGCTCATGTCGCGTCGTCTCCGAATTGCAGGCGGTGCAGTTGGGTATAGTGGCCGTCCGCCGCAAGCAACTGGGCATGGCTGCCCCGCTCGACCACGCGACCCTGATCGAGCACGACGATCTGGTCGGCGTCGCGGATCGTCGACAGGCGGTGGGCGATGACGAGCGTCGTGCGCGCCTCCGACAGCCGGGCCAGCGCGGTCTGCACGAGCCGTTCGGACTTGGTGTCCAGCGCGCTCGTCGCCTCGTCGAGCAGCAGGATCGGCGTGTCGCGCAGGAGCGCCCGCGCGATGGCGACCCGCTGGCGCTGGCCGCCCGAGAGGTTCGAGCCGCGCGGCCCGGCCTCGGTGTCCAGTCCCGCGGGCAGGTCGTCCACGAAATCGCTGACATGGGCGGCGTCGAGCGCGGCCCGCAGCCGTGCATCGGGAATGTCGCCGCGCCCGAGGAGAAGGTTCTCGCGCAGGGTCTCGTCGAAGAGAAGCGTGTCCTGGCTGACGACCGAGAAGAGACCGCGCAGATCCTTGATGCCCCAGTCGCGGATATCGCGGCCGCCGATCGTCACCCTGCCCGATTCCGGGTCGATGAGCCGGGTCAGCACGTTGAAGAGCGTCGACTTCCCCGCGCCCGACTGTCCGACCAGCGCCGTCGTCGTGCCCTGCGGCACCTCGAAGGACACGCCGCGCAGCACCGGGTTGTCGCCATAGGCGAGGCGGACATCGTCGAACGCGACGGTCGTGTCGTCGGGGCGCAGGACGGCTGGGGTCGCGGGCTCGAGGATCGTGGGCACGGTGTCGCGCAGCGCGTAGATCCGCTCGAGCGAGGCGATCATCTGCTGCCAGAGTGCCGACATGCTGGCCAGCCGCCGAAGCGGCTGGAAGGCCAGCGACATCGCGGTGAAGAAGGACATGAACTCGCCGATGGTCTTCTCGCCCGCGATGATCTGCGGCCCGCCATAGAGCAGCACCGCGAGGAACCCGAGCCCGACCGCGACATCGACCAGCGCGGGCACCGTGGCCTGCCCTGCCTGTGTGCGCACGGTGGCGCGCACCATCTCCTCGGTGGCGGCCCGGAAGCGCTGTTCCTGGTAGCCTTCCATCGCGTTCAGCTTGATCGGCGTGATGCCGTGGAAGATCTCGTCGAGCCGCGTCGTCCGCCGCCCCGCGATGTCGCGCAGCGCGATGGATTTCCGGCGGATATACCGCTGGACGATCAGGCTCGGCGCCACGAGAAGCGGCGCGCCGACGATCGCGACGAGGGTCCAAACCGGGTCCACGAGGATCGCGACCACCATCAGCGACACGAGACCCACCGCGTCGCGCCCGACATTGGTGATGATCGCGGTCCACATCGTCTGGATGGCCTGCACGTCGCCCTGCACCCGCTCGATCAGGGTGCCGGGCGAGGTCGCGCTGAAATACGCGCTGTCGAGCCGGAGGACGTGGTTCAGCAGATCCTGCTGAAGGCGCGAGGACGCGGTGAACGCCACCCGCGCCATGATGATGCGCTGCGCGACCCCCGCCACGCCCCTGAGCGCGAAGAGCCCGAAGATCGCAGCCCCCACGACCCAGATCATTTCGGAGCGGCCCGCGACGAAGACCACGTCGAACATCGGCTCCAGCATCCAGGCCAGCAGGCCGACGGTGCTTCCCTCGACCGCCATCAGGAGGGCGGCCAGAAGGATCCACCAGAGGTGGCGACGCAGATATCCCGTCCAGAGGCGGGCGAACGGGTTGCGGGTCTGGTCCAAGCGGCCTCCGGGCGGGTCCAAGGGGCAGTAGCGCAGGACGCCCGCGACGGGCAAGCTGGCGCGATGGGCTACGAAGGCGACAGCTTCTTCACGCTGACGGCGTCGGAACGGGCGGGGCTCGTCCTCGTGGCGCTCGCGCTCTGGGCGGCAGCGATCGCCGTGGCGCGCCGCCTTCCGGGGCCTCGCGGGCTGCGGATCGCGGGGGCCCTGGCGCTCGGCTGGGCGGTCCTCTGGCTCTCACCGCAGCTCTTCTATCTCTACTATCTCGCGATCTTCGACGGGCTCCCGTGGCAAGTCGTCATCGGAACGCCGCCCGCGCCCCTCGATTTCGGACGGCTCCTGACCTTCACCGGACGCGCGACGCTCGCCGCGCATTCTCAGGGGGTCTTGATCTGGTCGCTCGTGCTGGTGGCCTGGGTCTCGCCCGGACGCGGCGTCAGGCCGTAGGGCGCGGCCAGGGCCCAGACATGCGCGGGCACTATGTGCTTCATGCGGCCGGGCATCGCGCGCCGCAGATGCAGGATCGTCTCGATGGCCTTCATCTCCAGCCGGGCGCGCGCGAACTCCATCCCGCGCGGGCCGATCCGCGGTTGCAGCCATGCCACGATGGGGCGCGCCCAACCCGGCATCCGGCGAAGCGGCAGCCCGCCCGCCGCCCGCTCCACGTTGGCGGCAAAGCCGGTCACGGCCCCCGCCCGCTTGCCCCGCGTGGTCAGCGGACGGATCGCGATGTCGTCGCCCAGTGCGCCGAGCATCTCGGCCCCCCGCGCATTCCGCACGATCACCCACTGGTCCCCATCGCCCGCCATGTAGCCGACCGTGATATCGGCCAGCCGGTTGGTGTAATCGGTGCAGGTCCGGCAGGTCATCGGGAAGAAATCCGGCGGCAGATCGGCCAGAGGAAGCTTCAGGAACGGGATCAGCCGTACGCCGCCGTCGCGGAACCGCATCTCGACGCGGTAATCGGCGCGGAACTCGAGATAGGTGACATCGCCGGGCCGGTCGGTCAGCCGTCCAAGGAAGTCGTGGAACCGGTCGATGGTCGTGTTGTCCGAACAGGGCGTCCCGATGACGTAGAGCCGCTCGAGCCCCAGTTCCGCCTCGATGGCGCGGAGCGCGTGGACCTGGCAGGGGATGCCCACCAGCGCGATCCGTCCGTGCCCCGCGTCGATCGCCGGCTCGAGCAGCGCGAGAAGCGGCGAGAACCCCATCCGCATCCCCCGGACCTGCGCCATGTCGGCGGGGTCCGTCACGATGACCGGCACCCCCCGGAACGGATCGTCCGGTGCGGGCGCCAGCGTCAGGACGGCGGTGACCGTCCCGGTCTCCAGAAGGCGCGCGGCAAGCGCGGTTGTGATCCCGGTCCACTGCGCGCCCGGCTTCGGCGGCACCATCGCGGCGCGGTGCATGGCGAGGTGCGGGCCGAAATGCGCGTCCCCGCCGCTCCGGCCATGTGCGGCGGCCTCGCGGGCCGGGAAGTCCGGCACCGTGAACTGGCAAGCCGTGCCGCAGCGGGGCGCGAGCGCCATCCGCGACAGGCCGCAATCGGTGCACATCGCGCCGCGCGGCGCAGGGGGAGCGAGTTCGGGGGCTTGGAGCGGGAGGGTAGGCATGGCCCCACCCTGCGTGGGCGGGGCGGCGGCGTCCACCACCCGCGCGCCGACGCGAGCCGTCTTGCCGCGACCGCCGCCCCGTGCCACGGCTGCGCCCATGAAGACCGGCATCGCGATCCTGACCCTCGGCTACGTGCTATCGCAGTTCTACCGCGCCTTCCTCGCCGTCCTAGCCCCCGACCTGACCGCCGATCTCGGCATCGCCGCCGCCGATCTCAGCCGCGCCTCGGGGATCTGGTTCCTTGTCTTCGCCGCGATGCAGATCCCGGTCGGCTGGGCGCTGGACCGGATCGGCCCCCGGACAACCGCCGCGATCCTGCTGGGCGTCTGCGGGGCGGGCGGTGCCGCTCTATTCGCCGTCGCCACCGCGCGCTGGCAAATCGAGGTCGCGATGGGCCTGATCGGCGCGGGCTGCGCGCCGGTACTGATGGCCAGCTACTACATCTTCGCGCGGGTCTACCCGGCGGCGGTCTTCGCCACGCTGGCGGGAGTGCTGATCGGGGTCGGCTCGCTGGGCAATATCGCGGCCTCGGTGCCGCTCGACTGGGCGGCGGAGGCGCTGGGCTGGCGGGGCGCGATGTGGGCACTGGCGGCGGTTACGGCCCTGACGGCGGTGGGCACATGGCTGCTGGTCCGCGATCCCGAGGCGGCCGAGGGCGCGGTCGCGGGATCGCTTCTCGACCTTCTGCGCATTCCGGCGATGTGGGCGATCCTGCCGATGATGCTGGTCAACTACGCGCCCGCCGCCGGGCTGCGTGGCCTCTGGGCCGGACCCTACATATCCGAGATCTACGACCCCGCGCTGGTCGGCGCGGTGACGCTGGCGATGGGCCTCGCCATGATCGCGGGCAACTTCGCCTACGGCCCGATGGACCGCATCTTCGGTACGCGAAAATGGGTCGTCTTCGCGGGCAATCTCTCGGGCGGGATCTGCTGCGCGATCCTCTGGGCGGTGCCGATGCCGGGGCTCTGGACGGCGGCGTTGCTCCTGGCGGCGATCGGGGCCTTCGGCTCCAGCTTCCCGATGCTGGTCGCCCATGGCCGCGCCTTCTTTCCGCCCGCGCTGGTGGGGCGGGGTGTCACGCTGATGAACCTTTTCGGGATCGGCGGGGTCGGGCTGATGCAATTCGCCACCGGCCCGATCCACGCGGCGGCCGGCGGCGGGCTCGACGGCTACCGCGCGCTGTTCGGGGTCTTCGCGCTGGCGCTCTTGGCGGGTTGTGCGGTCTATCTCCTGGCGCCCGACAAGACGGACTGACCCGGCCGCGCCTCTCACTCGGTCGCGGCATCCTCAAGCATCATATGCCAAAGGCCGTCCATATCGGCGAGGCGCTGCGCCGGGTTGCCCGAAACCGCATTCATGTAAGAGCCGAGCCACGCCAGATAGCCGACCCGCGCCCGTATCCGCGCGTCTTCCTGCGCGATGCCGGCCTCGGTCGCGAGGCGGGCCATGTACCCGATCCGGCGCTCGTCGATCCGCTCGAGGATATCGAGCGCCCCGGCGTCATCCTTGGCCCAGGCCCGTATCCCGATTTCGAACCGGCCGTCATCTGTGGCGCAAGTCCGAAGCAGACGGAGCAACCGCGCCGCCGGAGCGCCGCCCGCGGCCTCGTTCTCGGCGATGGTCGCTTCGGTGTTCGTCGCGTCCCACCGGTCGATCACCGCCCGGAGCAGCGCCTGGCGGTCCTTGAAGTGCCAGTAGAAGCTGCCGCGCGTGATCCCCAGGGCCTTCGCCAGCGGATCGACCCGGATCGCACCGACCCCGCCCCGCTCGAACGCGACATAGGCCGCATCGATCCAGGCGTCCGGTCCCAGTCGTAACTCCGGTGGCGCGTCCATACAGACTGTATTGACTTCGGTGGCGGGACAATCAATGTCTATCTCCGTACATACTGTATGGAGATAGACATGCATCGTGTCGCAGCCTTGGCAACAAGCCTCTTCGCCGCTCTGGTCGCGGGCCCGGCCCCGGCCGTCGCGCAGGACCGGACCGCCACAGAAGACCGGAACGTCGCGATCGTGGAACGCCTGTTCGACGATGGCTGGGGCGCCCGCCCTGGCTGGGAGGCGGTGTGGCGCGCCCATCTCGCCCCGGATGTCCGGACGTTCTTCCACGCCTTCCCGCCGACCGACGGGCGCGCGCCCGCGATCGCGTTCAACCGGGATCTCTTCGCGGGGTTTCCCGATCTCCACATGTCCATCGAGGACGTCGTGGCCGAGGGCGACACCGTCATCGTGCGGGGACGTCTGACCGGGCGTCACGATGGCCCCTTCCTCGGCATCCCCGCCTCTGGCGCATCGGTCGACGTCCCGGACGTCACGCTGTTCCGGCTGCGGGACGAGAAGGTCATCGAAAGCCGCTACTTCACCGATCTCCTCGCCGTCATGACGGCCATCGGCGCCATCCCTGCGATGCGATAGGCGCGGCGCAGCCAGGCCCGGGGTCGCGCGCGTGTCAGCGGCGCGTCGATCGGGGGTGCTCGGCCGCGAGCGCCACGTTCGCAGCTTGCTCCGCCCCCCCGATCCGTATAGCGGCGTTCCCGCTACAGGAGGTCGAAATGGGCTACAAGGTCGTCGTCTGCGGCGCCACGGGGAACGTGGGCCGCGAAATGCTGAACATCCTGGCCGAGCGCCAGTTTCCGATCGACGAGATCACGGCGCTCGCGTCGCGCCGGTCGCTCGGGACCGAGGTAAGCTTCGGCGACAAGACCCTGAAGACCAAGGACCTCGAACAATTCGACTTCACCGGCTGGGACATCGCGTTCTTCGCCATCGGCTCGGACGCCACGAAGATCCACGCGCCCCGCGCCGCCAAGGCGGGCTGCATCGTCATCGATAACTCGTCGCTCTACCGCTACGACGCGGATGTTCCGCTGGTCGTGCCGGAGGTGAATCCCGAAGCCGTCGACGGCTACGCCAAGAAGAACATCATCGCGAACCCGAATTGCTCGACCGCGCAGATGGTCGTCGCCCTGAAGCCGCTGCACGATCGCGCGCGGATCAAGCGCGTGGTCGTCAGCACGTACCAATCCGTTTCGGGCACCGGCAAGGACGCGATCGACGAGCTCTGGGACCAGACCAAGGGCATGTATGTCCCCGGCCAGGAACGCGAGCCGAAGGTCTATACCAAGCAGATCGCCTTCAACGTGATCCCGCATATCGACGTCTTCATGGACTCGGGCGAGACCAAGGAAGAGTGGAAGATGGTCGCCGAGACCAAGAAGATCGTGGACCCGAAGATCAAGGTCACCGCGACCTGCGTCCGCGTGCCGGTCTTCGTCGGCCATTCCGAGGCCGTGAATATCGAGTTCGAGGAGTTCCTCGACGAGGACGAGGCCCGCGACATTCTGCGCCAGGCCCCCGGTGTGCTGGTCGTCGACAAGCGCGAGGATGGCGGCTACGTCACGCCGGTCGAATGCGTCGCCGATTTCGCCACCTTCGTCAGCCGCATCCGGCAGGATTCGACGATCGAGAACGGGCTGAACATCTGGGTCGTCTCGGACAACCTCCGGAAGGGCGCGGCGCTGAACGCCGTGCAGATCGCCGAGACGCTTGGCGCGCGGGTTCTCAAGAAGGGCTGACCGCTATCCGATAGCAGGGGGTCCGGGGCTGACCCCGCCCCCCTCGGCTGGCATAGTGGCGCGGACCCCTGCAACGCCGGAGCCCGCGCCATGCGCCTCATCGCCCTTCTGATCCTGCTGCCGGGCCTCGCGCTCGCCGACGAACTGCGGCTGCCCGCCCCCGTGACCGACGCGACCTTCTATTCCAACGGCGTCTCGCTGACCCGGCGCGACGGGGCCGAGCTCTCCGCGGGCACGCATCGCCTGCTGATCCCGATGGCCGGCCGGAACGGCACGGTGCCGGATGTCGAGCTGGACGGTGCGCGTCTCGTGGCGCAGGGCACGGCGCCCGGCGGGCTCGTAGACGGGCGCGCGGTCTTTGACGACGCGCAGGACGCGGCCTTCGCGGCATGGGAGGCGGCGCAGGACGCGCTCGACCGCGCCCGCGACGCCGCCGACCGCGCACAGGCGGCGGCCGAGGCGGCCAGCGCGCAGATCGCGTTCTGGCGCTCGGTCTCGGGCGAGGCGCTGACCGGGCTCGACCCCGCCGCCCTGACCGCGACTGCGGCGGCGGTGGCCGAGGGCGTCGCTCGCGCCCAGGCCGCGCAGATCGAGGCCCGCGCCGCCGTCCGCGCCGCCAATGACGCGGTGGACGAGGCCGGTCGGGACCTGGCGCAGGCGCGGACCGATCTCGAGGCGACGGGCGCGCGGCTCGACCCCGTGGATCTCCTGGTGCTGGACATCTCCGTCGCCGAGGCCGGGCCCGTCGCCCTCGCCCTCAGGCAGGACGCGTTCGGCGGCTGGCGCCCGCTCTACGATGCCATCCTCGACGAGGATGCGGGCCGCCTGTCGATCGTGCGCCGTGCCGAGATGCGGCAGGACTCGGGTCTGCCTCTCCGGGGCGTGTCGGTACGCCTCTCGACGGCCGATCCGACCGGACAGGCCGATCCCGCACCGGTCTTCCCCGATCGTGCAATCCTGACCCGCAAGGAAGTCCTGCGCGAGGAGATGGTGGAAAGCCGCTCGATCGCGATGGCGCCAGCACCGATGGCCGATGCCGCCAGCGAGGGCATGATGGCCGTCGCGGTCGACGGCATGCCGGTCCTGACCTACGCGGTGCCCGTGCCCGTCGATCTGCCGCCGACCGAAACCTCTGTCACGGTCACGCTGGGCACGCTCGACCTGCCGGTGCGCGTGTTCAACCGCGCATCGCCGCGCCGCGACGCCTTCGCGTTCCTGATGGCTGAGGCCGCCGACGGCCCGTCCGAGACGCTGCTGCCGGGCGCGGTCACGCGCTACCGGGGTGCGACGCGGGTCGGCGAAGGCGCGCTGCCGCTCGTCCCGGCGGGCGACAGCTTCGAGATCGCCTTCGGGCCGCGCCGCGACCTGCCACTGGAGTTCACCGTGCTCGACAATGCGACGGGCGAGCGTGGCATCTTCTCGAGCTCGGGCACGCGGGTGCAGGACATCGCGTTCCGGGTCCGCAACCTCTCGGATGCGGCCGAGGTGGTCGAGACGCTCTACGCGCTGCCCTTCTCGGAGGAAGAAGCGCTGGACCTGACCGTGCGCGCGACGCCTGCGCCCGATGCCCGCGATATCGACGACGCGCGCGGCGTGTCGCGCTGGGATCTGGAGGTTGCTCCCGGCGGCGAGGCGGAGGTCCGCATCCGGGTCGAGGCGACATGGCCCGAGGGACAGGTTCTGGACTGGCGACCCTGAGGCGGATCTAGAACCGTTCGGCGCGGAGCACTTCGCAATCGGTGACGGTCACGACGCCGATATGGCGCTCGACCACAGCGAAGGCGGCTTCCAGCAGCGTGTCCAGCCGCTCGGGTCGGACGATGCAGGTCACGGCGACCATGCCGCCCGCGCGGCTGACCTGGCCCGAGCGGGTCCAATGCCCGGACCGGCCCGAGCCGCCCTGCACCGGCAGAATGGTGAAACCCGAAACCTCGGCCTCGAGCAGCGCCGTGGTCAGCCGCCGTTCCATCATGGCCTCGATGATGATCTCGACGCGCTTTGCGGGGTGTGTCTGCATGGGGCTCAGCCTCCGGTGATCCAGCGGGCGAACGCCAGGTAGATCGGCAGGCCCAGCGTCAGGTTGAATGGGAAGGTCACGCCCAGCGACAGGGTGAGGTAGATCGACGGGTTCGCCTCGGGGAGGGCCACGCGCATCGCGGCGGGCACCGCGATGTAGCTGGCCGAGGCACCGAGCACCATGAAGAGCATCGTGCTGCCGGTGCCGAGCCCCAGGAAGACGCCGGCCAGCGCGCCCGCGCAGGCGCCGACCAGAGGCATCGTGACCCCGAAGGTCAGAAGACCGGGCCGTAGCACGCCCCGCGCCTCGCGCAGGCCGCGCCCGGCCACCAGCCCCATGTCGAGCAGGAAGAGGCAGAGCACCCCTTGGAAGGGCGAGACGATGAAGGACGCGATGCGGTCGAGCCCTTCCTGCCCCGTGATCCAGCCGATCGCGAAGCTGCCCACCAGAAGGACGATCGAGCCGTTGAGCAGGATCTCGCGCCAGAGCTCGGCATCCATCGAGCGCCCCTGCCCCGAACGGGCGACCAGCCACAGCGCCGAGAGGATGGCGGGTGCCTCCATTACGGCAGCCACGGCGACCATCCAGCCGTCCGAGCCGATCCCGGCTGCGTCCAGCACCGAGGTCCCCGCGACGAAGGTCACGATCGAGATCGAGCCGTAATGCGCGGCCACCGCCGCCGCATCGAGCGTCGAGAGCCGCGTCATCACCCGCAGCAGCGAGAAGGCCGCGAAGGGCAGCGCGAAGGACAGGACCGCGCCCGCGACCAGCGCGCCGACCAGCGTGACGTCGAGCCCGGCCACGTTGACCGCGACGCCGCCCTTGAAGCCGATCGCGAACAGCAGGTAGATCGACATCCCCTTGGCCACGGCCTCGGGAATCGTCAGCTCGGATCGTGCCAGCGCCGCCGCGAGCCCCAGCGCAAAGGACAGAATGATCGGCGAGAGCAGATTGCCAAGCGCGAGGTCGAGAAGATCCATGGCATGCTCCGGGGAATGGGCCGGGTCCGGCCTAGCCGCTCCTGCCGATGCGTCAAGCCCGACGGGCTCCGGTCAGAGCGGCACGAAGCGGTCGCTTGGCGCGTCGTAGATCTCGAGCACGCCCTCGGTGATGTCGTTCCAGAGCCCGTGCAGCGCGAGATCGCCCGCTTCCACGGCGCTGGCGACGAAGGGGAAGGTCATGAGGTTGTCGAGCGAGATCAGCACGGCCTGCTTCTCCAGCGCCTCGAGGCGTGCGGGTTCGTCGGCAATGTCGTGCACCGCCTCCCAGCCGGGCCGGAGCAGGTCCATCCAGCGCCCGACATAGCTGGAGCGTTCCTCGAGTTCGGGCGCATGGCCCGAGCACATCTCCTCGCAGCCCTTCACACCGCCGCAATGCGAATGCCCCAGCACGATGATCTGCGCCACGTGAAGCGAGCGGACCGCGTATTCCACTGCCGCCGACGTGCCGTGATGCAGCCCGTCGGGTTCGTTCGGCGGGACAAGATTGGCGATGTTGCGATGCATGAAGAACTCGCCCTGCTCGGCGCCGAAGATCGCGGCGGCGTTCACGCGGCTGTCGCAGCAGGAGATCACCATCGCCCGCGGCCGCTGCCCTTCGAGGGCGAGACGGCGATACCAGGCGGCGTTGTCGGCGAAGGTCGTGGCCTTCCAGCCGTGATATCGCTGCACCAGCGATCCCGGCAGAGGCTTGGCGGATCTCATGTCGGTCTCGTCCCGTTTTGCATCGCCGCTCTTCTAGAAGCCCGTTGCGTGCAATTCGAGAGGTTTCTCGAAACTTTGGCCGCGACGGTGCCCCGGTTCCGCCCCGATCGGCCGCGAGTCTGTCCGGCGACACGAGATACAGGAGCTGACCCGATGTCCGAAACGATTCCGATGATCCGCCCCTTCGAGCCGGTCGAGTTCGACCACGACACGCTGGCCGCGCTCTGCGATCGCCACCGGGGCGACGCCGAGGCGGTGATCGCCGGCCTCCTGGCCGAGATCGAGGCCGGGCTCCGCCGCGCCGCGTCGCAGTTCCGCGCGAATGATCCCGCCTTCGCGCGCACCATCGACGACCTGCACCGCCTTGCGGACGAGGTGGGGATGCGCACGCTGCGCGTCTGCACCGAAGCGATCCGCGACCAGCTTGCCGCCCGCGACCGCGCCGCGCTTGAAGCCTGCGCCTGGCGGATGTTCCGCCTCGCCGATCCGGCCACGATGTCCGACTGGCAGGTCTGCCACGACACCGTCGCCTGACGCGGCCCACGCGGTGCCGGACCTTGCGGCGCACGGCGCGGACGCTAGGGTGTGCCGCGCCGCAGACCCGTGGCGCAGAGGACCCGATGACGCCACGCTTCGCCGACCCCGACACCCGCGCGATCCCCGTTCGGCCCGTGCCGCAGGATGGCTTCGACGACTGGCTCGCGGGACAGGACGATCCGACGCGGGACTGGGCGCGGGCCAATGACTTCACCGGACGCGCGGGCCAGGTGCTGCGCGTGCCTGGACCGGACCTGTCGATCGCGCGCGTCCTCGTCGGATGGGGTCGCCGCCGCGACCGGCCGCGGTCGCGCTTCGCGATTGCCCGTGCCGCCGCCGCGCTGCCCGCCGGAACCTACGCGCTCGACGCCGATCTTTCTGCCAACGACACCGAGGAGGCGGCGCTGGGCTGGCTTCTGTCGGGCTACGCCTTCACCCGCTACAAGGGCGGCGCATCCGAGCGCCCGCGCCTGCGCGCGCCCCGCGGCGTCGATGCCGCCCGGCTCGAAGCGATCGCCTGCGGCGAATGCCTGACCCGCGACCTCATCAACACGCCCGCCGCCGATATGGGCCCCGACGAGCTGGAGGCCGCCGCCCGCGCGCTGGCCGAAAGTCATGGTGCCGGGATCACGGTGACGACGGGCGAGGACCTTCTGGCCGCGAACCTGCCGATGATCCACGCGGTCGGCCGCGCGGCCAGTCGCGCGCCGCGCCTGATCGACATGACCTGGGGCGAGACAGGCCCGGAGCTGACCCTCGTCGGCAAGGGCGTCTGCTTCGACACCGGCGGCCTCAACCTCAAGCCGGGCGCGTCGATGGGCCTGATGAAGAAGGACATGGGCGGGGCGGCCACCGTCCTCGGGCTCGCCCACATGATCATGGCGACGGGCGTCGGCCTGCGGCTGCGCGTCCTGATCCCGGCGGTCGAGAATGCCGTCTCGGGCGACGCGTTTCGGCCCGGCGACGTGCTGACAGCACGCAACGGGCTGACCGTCGAGGTCAACAACACGGACGCCGAAGGACGGCTCGTGCTGGCCGATGCACTGGCGCTCGCCTCCGAGACGCCGCCCGACCTGCTGGTCTGCATGGCGACCCTAACCGGCGCGGCCCGCGTCGCGGTCGGGCCCGATCTCGCGCCCTTCTATACAGATGACGACGCGCTCGCGATGGCGCTGTCCCATGCGGGCGCGCGGGTCCGCGACCCGCTCTGGCGGATGCCCCTCCACCGCCCCTACGAGGCGATGATCGAGCCGGCCATCGCCGATCTCGACAACGCACCCTCGGGCGGAATGGCGGGCTCGGTGACGGCGGCGCTCTTTCTCGATCGCTTCGTCGCCGACACGCCGCGTTTCGTGCATTTCGACATCTACGGCTGGAACCCGACCGCCGCGCCCGCGCGCCCCAAGGGCGGCGTCGGGATGGGCGCGCGCGCGGTATTCGACGCCCTTCCGAAGGTGCTGGACCTATGAGCGCGATCGATCCCCGGATGACGCCTGCCAACGGGCACGCCGCTGCCCATGAGCTGCGCGGCGTCGTCGAGGCCACGCGCTACGTCAAGGGCACCATCCGCACCGTGCAGCAGCCCATCGTCAATCTCTCGGACGCGCCGCGCGGCGACCGGGCGAGCCAGCTTCTCTTCGGCGAGGCGTTCCGCGTCATCGACGAGCGGGACGGCTTCGCCTTCGGCCAGTCCTTACGTGATGGCTATTGCGGCTACGTGCTCGGCGCGGCCCTCGCCCGACAGGAGGCGGCGACGCATTGGGTCGCGGCGCCCGCCACGCATCTGTACCCCAAGGCGCGGCTGAAGGCCCCGCCCGAGGTCGCGATCTTCTTCGGCAGCCATGTGCGCGTGACCTCCGACATGGGCGACTTCCAGAAGATCTCGACTGGGCATTTCATTCCGACCGGGCACCTTCAGAAGTTGCGCGCCCGCTTCGGCGACCCGGTCGGCGTGGCCGACATGTTCCTCGGGACGCCCTATCTCTGGGGCGGATGCTCGCGCTGGGGGATCGACTGTTCGGGGCTGGTCCAGCAGGCGCTCGTGGCATGCGGCATCGATTGTCCGAGGGACAGCGACCAGCAGCGGGGCGTCGGCCGCCCGCTCCATCCCGACGAGCCCGCGGCGCGTGGCGACCTGATCTTCTGGGACGGGCATGTCGGGATCATGTCGGACGCCGACACGCTCCTGCATGCGAACGCGCATCACATGGCCGTGGCCTACGAGCCGCTTCACGTTGCCCGAGACCGCATCATCGACAGCCACGGCGCAGGCACCGGTCGCGGCGAGATCGCGATGCGGCGACGGATCGAGCCGGGACGCTAGGCGCGACTAGCCCAGCGCCCGCTCGGCATTCTGCCGCATCCGGTCCAGCAGATCGAAGGCCGCGTCGCATTCGGCGTCGGACAAGCCGTCGAGCAGCGCCGCGTTCACCCGCATGTGGAAGTCGCGCAGATGATCGAGCGCGCGCCCCTTCGCGGTCAGGCCCACCACGGCCGTGCGGCGATCGGACGCGTCCCTGCGGCGCGTGACGAGATCGCGGGCGGCCATGCGGTCGACGATGCGCGACATGGCGGGAAGGCCCGTGCCCACCCGCTGCGCCAGCGCGCCGACGGTCAGGTCCCCCTCCCGCCAGAGACAGGACAGGACCACCCATTGCGGCAACGACAGGTCGTGCGGCTCCAGCAGGCGCTGGCACAGCGCGTTCATCCGACCGGCGGCAAAATTCAGCTCGCGGCCGATGGATCGCGGGGTCGGTGGGTTTTTAGTTGCCATGTAAACTGAATCGCGTTTTAATTTACGTGTAAATTAACTCTAGCCATCCGTCGTGCCACGCTCAACCGCGTCCGGACGCGGCGAACGCGGAAAGGAATGCACCATGGCGAAGAAGATCCTGATGATCGGCTGGCATCCGAGCGTCGTCGATTACGACAAGTATCCGGGGCTGACGCCGGAGAAGCTGGAGGGCGCGCTGCGCGCCGACGAGCGCAACCTCAACGAACAGGGATACGATGCCGAGATCGGCTTTCTCCACGACGGCGAGAGCGCGACGGATCGCCTGGCCGAACGACTGCAGTCGGAGCGGTTCGACGTCATCCTGATCGGCGCGGGCGTCCGCAAGGACGACGCGCATTTCCTGGTCTTCGAGCGGTTGGTCAATATCGTGCACCAACACGCGCCGGACGCGCGCATCGCCTTCAACACCGGGCCCACCGATTCCGAGGCGGCGATCCGCCGCTGGGCCTGACCGGTCCCGGACCCCTAGATCAGTCCACCGCGCGGATCAGCTTGCGCTCCAGCACGCGCAGCACCGTTTTGAGGTCGTGACCTCGGCGCAGGATGCGGCCATCCATGCCCACGATGCTCCACATGCCTTGCTTCGCTGCCATCTTGGGGCGCTTCTCTATGCGGTACATCGGCTGTTCGGCGGTGCGGCGGAAGACGCTGAACACGGCGACCTCGCGCAGCGCCGAGATGCCGTAGTCGCGCCATTCGCCGGCGGCGACCATGCGGCCATAGAGCGACAGGATCGGTCCCAGCTCGGTTCGATGGAAGTGGACGGCATCGGCGGGCGGGGGCGGCATGGCGTTCATATCTCGAACGTGGCGCGCCCGTCCGGACAGATCAAGGCGTTGCACACAAGGGCCTCCGTAAACCATGCCATGCCCGTGCCACGAAAAGACCCAGGCGAGGGCACCGCGCGACCCGATATTCGCCGCCCGGCAAATCGATACAGGGTTCAGTAGGAGCGAAAGCTCAGTTCCCCGGCGCGGTGTTCATAGCCCCCACCCAGTGTGTCGCGTCGGGGAGCCCTACCACCTTAACCAGTGCCGTCTGCATGACGAGACGGATCCCGTCCTCTCGGTCGGGGTCCGTCTTGTGCAGGGCGTGGTCGTCAGGTCCGGACCAGCTTCTCATAGGCGTCCGAGATATCGCGCGTGATCGCGCCCACCTCGAAATTGTAGTCGCCGATCTGGCCCACGGGCGTCACCTCGGCGGCCGTGCCGGTCAGCCAACATTGCTCGAAGCCTTCCAGTTCCTCGGGCATGATGTGCCGCTCGTGGACCTTGATCTGGCGGTCCTTGAGCATCCCCAGTACCGTCTGACGCGTGATCCCGTTGAGGAAGCAGTCGGGATCGGGCGTGTGAACCTCGCCGTCCTTGACGAAGAAGATGTTGGCGCCCGTCGCCTCGGCCACGTAGCCGCGATAGTCGAACATCATCGCGTCCGAGCAGCCCTTTGCCTCGGCGGCGTGCTTGGACATGGTGCAGATCATGTAGAGGCCTGCGGCCTTGGCGTGGCTCGGGGCCGTCTCGGGAGAAGGCCGCTTCCACTTGGCGATGTCGAGCTTGGCGCCTTTCATCTTGGCGTCGCCGTAATAGTTGCCCCAAGCCCAGGTCGCGACGGCCATCCGCACTGGGTTGCGCGCGGACGAGACGCCCATGTCCTCGCCCGCACCGCGCCAGGCCAATACGCGGACATAGGCGTCCTCCAGCCCGTTGCCCTTCATGGTCTCGTACTTCGCGGCCTCGATCTCGTCGACGGTCCACGGGATCTCCATGTCGAGCTGACGCCCCGATTCGAGCAGGCGCTCGGAGTGCTTGCGGCTTTCGAAGATCTTGCCGGAATAGGCCCGCTCGCCCTCGAACACCGCGGAGGCGTAATGCATCGCATGGGTCAGAAGATGCACGTTCGCATCGCCCCATTCGATCAGCTTCCCGTCCATCCAGATCTTGCCGTCGAGTTCCGCATAGGACCCAGCCATGACACTCTCCATCCCGTTCGTTACCGAAACAGTGCCGTTTCGGACATAATATTTCGCAGATTATGCCCTCGGCTAACAATCCGGTCTTGGAATGTCAACAAGGCTGACGTAGTTTCCCCGCATGGCGGACGATCACAGCGACAATCTCCTGTTCCTGACGGATGAACAGCTGCGCCGCGCGATCGAGGCGATGTTCTTCGCCTATCGCGGCTTCACCGCCGATCCCGACCGGATCCTGTCGGGCAAGGGATACGGGCGGGCGCATCACCGAGCGCTGCACTTCATCCACCGGACGCCGGGCACCACGGTCAACAACCTGCTCGCGATCCTCGGGGTCACGAAGCAATCGCTCAACCGCGTGCTCAGGACGCTGGTCGAAGACGGGCTGGTCGACAGCCGGGTCGGCCAGCGCGATCGCCGCGAGCGTCATCTTCACCTGACCGAGGCGGGCGAGGCGCTGGAGCGCGAGCTTTCGGATGCGCAGCGCAACCGGATGCGCGGCGCCTTCCGCGCCGCGGGGCCGCAGGCTGTGGCCGGGTTCCGGCAGGTGCTCGAGCAGATGATGGACCCCGAGATGCGCCATCACTTCACCGCCGCGCGGGACGGCGACCGATGACCGACAGCACCCATCAGGCCCATGTCCTCCTCGTGGACGATGACGACCGCATTCGTGGGCTCCTGCAGAAGTTCCTGATGCGCAACGGCTACCTGACGACGGGCGCGCGTGACGCGGACCATGCGCGGCGTCTTCTGGCGGGGCTCGATTTCGACATCGCGATCCTCGACGTGATGATGCCGGGCGACAACGGCTACGTGCTCTGCGCCGAGATCCGCGAGAGCCGGCCGATGCCGATCCTGATGCTAACCGCCAAGGGCGAGACGCAGGACCGGATCACGGGCCTCGAATCGGGGGCGGACGACTACCTGTCGAAACCGTTCGAGCCCAAGGAGCTGCTGTTGCGGCTCAAGGCGATCCTGCGCCGCGTGCCCACGGGGCCGGGTGCCGTACCGAAGGTCCTGCAACTGGGGCCGTTTCGCTACGACATGGAACGGGGCGAGCTCTGGCGCGGGTCCGATGCGGTCCGCCTGACCGCGACCGAGACCACGCTGATGCGGATCTTCGCGGCGACCCCGCACGAAGCGGTCAGCCGCGCGCAGCTGGTCGAGCAGCTGGGCCGCGGCGATGGCGAGGCGACGGGCGAGCGGGCCGTGGACGTCCAGGTCACCCGCCTGCGCCGCAAGCTCGAAGCCGACCCCAAGCAGCCACGCTATCTCCAGACGGTGCGCGGCGAAGGCTACATGCTCGCGCCGGATTGACCCCGGACCCGGCGGCCGTAGGGTGAGGAACCCCTTACCGGACGCTCGGACCCCATGACCCTGCTCATCACCCATGACGACGCCGACGCGCACGAGAATCCGCCCGGCCATCCCGAACAGGTCGACCGCCTGCCCGCCATCCGTCGGGCGCTCGCCGACATGGACCTGATGCGGGAAGACGCGACGGAGGCGAGCGATGAAACCATCACCCGCTGCCACCCGCAGGACTATGTCGACACGCTGGTGGTCGCGGCCCCGCGGCAGGGCTGGACCCAGCTCGACGCCGACACCCACATGGCACCCGGCACGCTGCGCGCCGCGCGGCTGGCCGTCGGCGCCGCCTGCCGCGCGGTCGATGCGGTCATGGCGGGCGAGGCGCCGAACGCCCTCGTCGCCATGCGCCCGCCCGGCCACCATGCCGAGACCGCCAAGCCCACGGGGTTCTGCCTGTTCGGCACCGTCGCCATCGCCGCACGCCACGCGATGGAGGTGCATGGCCTGACTCGGATCGCGGTCGTGGATTTCGACGTCCATCACGGCAACGGCACGCAGGATCTGCTTTGGTCCGAGGCGCGTGCACTCTTCGTGTCGACGCACCAATCGCCGCTCTGGCCCGGCACCGGCGAGCCATCCGAGCGCGGCGAGTACGACACCATCCTCAACATCCCTCTGCCGCCCGGCTCGGACGGCAGCGTTTTCCGCGCCCGCTTCATGGACGAGGCATGGCCCCGCCTGACCGCGTTCGACCCCGAGCTCGTCCTCGTCTCGGCGGGGTTCGACGCGCATCGCGACGACCCACTGGCCCAGCTCGAGTGGGACGAGGAGGACTTCGTCTGGATCACCGAGAAGCTCTGCGATCTGGCGCGCGACCACGCGGGCGGGCGGCTGGTCTCCTGCCTCGAGGGCGGCTATGACCTCGACGCGCTCGCGGCCTCGGTCGCGGCTCATATGGACGTCTTGCGGAGGGCAGGAACATGACCGATCGACCGGTGACCGAGATGAGCTTCGAGGAGGCGATCGCCGAGTTGGAGCAGGTGGTGAACCAACTCGATTCCGGAGACGTGTCGCTCGACGATTCGATCCGGCTCTACGAACGCGGCGCCGCCCTGAAGGCACGCTGCGAGACCAAGCTGAAGGAAGCCGAGGCCAAAGTCGAGCAGATCACGCTGGATGCGCAAGGCAACCCCACCGGCACCCGGCCCGCCGACGGCTCGTGACGCTCGACGCCGTTCTGCGCACGACCCAAGGCGAGGTTCAGGCGGCGCTGGATGCCGCGCTCCGCCCGTTCGATGGCCCCGTGGGCGACGCGATGCGTCACGCCCTGCGCGGCGGCAAGCGGCTGCGCGCGATCCTGCTTCTGGAATCCGCCCGCCTCTTCGACGTGCCGCGCGACCGCGCGCTGCGCGCCGCCTGCGCGATCGAGGCGGTGCACGCCTATTCGCTGGTCCATGACGATCTGCCCAGCATGGATGACGACGACCTCCGGCGCGGGCAGCCGACGGTGCACCGCCAGTGGGACGAGGCGACAGCGGTGCTGGCGGGTGACGCGCTCCAGACCCTCGCCTTCGAGATGCTGGCCGATCCCGCGACCGATCCCGACGCGGGCGTGCGCGCCGAACTCGTCCTGACGCTGGCACGCGATGCCGGTGCTGCGGGCATGGTGCGAGGGCAGGCCCTCGACATCGCGGCCGAAAGCGCGGGCGAGCCCCTGACCCTGGCCGAGATCACCGAATTACAGCGCCTCAAGACCGGCCGCCTTCTTGAATGGCCCTGCCGGGCCGGAGCGATTCTCGGACGGGCCGACCCTGCCGCGCTGGTCGATTTCGCGACGCATCTCGGCCTCGCGTTCCAGATTGCCGACGACCTCCTCGACGTCGAGGGCGATGCCGATACCGCGGGCAAGGCGCTCCGCAAGGACGCCGCCGCGGGCAAGGCGACCTTCGTGTCGCTGCTGGGTGCCGAAGCTGCCCGTGCCGAGGCGGACCGGTTGGTCGGACAGGCCGAACTGTCACTTTTGCCTTACACCGAAAAGGGGGCTACGCTGAGATCCGTCGCCCGCTACGTGGTGACCCGCGACCGCTGAGGACGACCCTATGACGACCGACGACCGGCCCCGCCCCGCGACCCCCCTTCTCGACCGCATCGCCGGACCCGCCGACCTCAAGGGGCTGAGCGACCGCGAGTTGCGGCAGGTTGCCGACGAGCTTCGGACCGACACGATCTGGGCGGTCAGCCAGACCGGCGGCCATCTGGGCGCGGGTCTCGGCGTGGTCGAGTTGACGGTCGGCCTACATGCCGTGTTCGACACGCCGCGCGACAAGCTGATCTGGGACGTCTCGCACCAATGCTATCCCCACAAGATCCTGACCGGCCGCCGCGACCGGATGCTGACGCTGCGCAAGAAGGACGGGCTCTCGGGCTTCACCAAGCGCAGCGAGTCGCCCTATGACCCGTTCGGTGCGGCCCATAGCTCCACCTCGATTTCCGCAGCGCTGGGCTTTGCGATGGGTCGCGAGCTGGGTGCGCCGAACAACGGCGACGCCATCGCGGTAATCGGCGACGGCGCACTTTCAGGCGGGATGGCCTACGAGGCGCTGAACCACGCGGGCCATCTGGGCAAGCGGCTGATCGTGATCCTGAACGACAACGAGATGTCGATCGCCCCGCCCGTAGGCGCGATGTCGTCCTACCTCTCCCGCCTCTATGCCGGCGCGCCGTTCCAGGAGTTCAAGGCCGCCGCCAAGGGCGCCGTCGGCTTCCTGCCCCCGCCCTTCCAGGAAGGCGCGCGCCGCGCCAAGGAGATGCTCAAGGGCATGACCGTCGGCGGCACTCTCTTCGAGGAGCTGGGCTTTTCCTATGTCGGGCCCATCGACGGCCACGACATCGAACAGGTCTTGGCCATCCTGCGGACGGTGAAGGTACGGGCGACCGGGCCGATCCTGATCCACGCCATCACACAGAAGGGCAAGGGCTTCCGCCCGGCCGAGGGACGCGCCGACAAGGGTCATGCCACCGGCAAGTTCGACATGATCACGGGCGAGCAGGCCAAGGCCGCCTCGAACGCACCGAGCTACACCAAGGTCTATGCGCAGAACCTGATCCGCGAGGCGCAGGACGATGACCGCATCGTCGCAATCACCGCCGCGATGCCCGACGGGACAGGCCTTAACCTCTTTGCCGAGCGTTTTCCGAACCGCTGCTTCGATGTCGGCATCGCCGAGCAGCATGGCGTCACCTTTTGCGCCGGCCTCGCCGCGTCGGGGATGAAGCCTTTCTGCACGATCTATTCGACCTTCCTGCAACGCGGCTACGACCAGGTGGTCCACGACGTCGCGCTTCAGAACCTTTCTGTGCGCTTCGCCATCGACCGCGCGGGGCTGGTCGGAGCCGACGGTGCGACCCATGCCGGCAGCTTCGACGTGGCCTACCTGTCGAACCTGCCCAATTTCACCGTCATGGCCGCCGCCGACGAGGCGGAGCTTTGCCACATGGTCGCAACCGCGGCCGCCCATGACGACGGGCCCATCGCCTTCCGCTTCCCGCGCGGCGAAGGCGTCGGCGTCGAGATGCCCGAACGGGGCGAGCCGCTCGAGATCGGGCGCGGCCGCATGATCCACGAGGGCGCGCGCGTCGCGATCCTCTCCTTCGGCGCGCGGCTGACCGAAGTCCGCGAGGCGGCCGAAAGGCTGCAGGCGCGCGGCATCGATCCGACCATCGCCGACGCCCGCTTCGCCAAACCGCTCGACCGCGAGATGATCCTCGGGCTTGCCCGAGACCACGAGGCGCTGATCACGATCGAGGAAGGCGCCGTGGGTGGATTCGGCAGCCATGTCGCCCAACTTCTCTCGGACGAGGGCGTCTTCGATCAGGGTCTGCGGTTCCGGTCCATGGTGCTTCCCGATGCATTTATCGACCAGGGTGGTCCGGCCGATATGTATGCCAAGGCGGGGCTCAACGCCGAGGATATCGAGGCGCGCGTGCTGTCGCTTCTCGATGTCGAGATGTTGGGCAAGCGGGCGTGAACCCGGTACAATCCGCGGCTTAATCATTCGGAAATTCGTGTCGGCTAGGCGTGGGGAAGATTCCCAGCGCGAGACCGCCCGATGCCCGTTCCGATTTGCCCCCTTCCCGATGCCGGGCGCATCGCCGTCACCGGTCGGTCGGGCCGTGTCGCCCGGCTGGTCCGCCGGGTCTGGGGCGACAGCGTGCGATGGCACGGACGGGCCGACGGGGCACTTGCCCCGCGCCTCGCGGGATGCGCCGCGCTGGTCTGCCTCGCCGGGGTCACCAGCGGGTCGGCCGATACGCTCCGCGGCAACGTCACCTCGGCGCTGGACGCGCTCGACGCCGCCTCCGAGGCCGGGCTGAGCCGCGTCGTGCTGATGTCGTCAGCGGCGATCTACGGGCGCGTCGACTCCCCCGCCGGCGAGGCACGCCCGCCCCGTCCGATCGCCCCCTACGGCGCGTCGAAGGTCGATATGGAGCGCGCGGTGCGGCAGTGGCGCCGGGCCCGTCCCGATGGGCCGGATGTGGTGATCCTGCGCGTCGGCAACATTGCAGGCGCGGATGCGCTTCTGGGAAACCTGCGCGACGACACCCATCCCGCACTCAGCACCTTCAGCGACGGCACGACGCCGCGCCGCTCCTATATCGGACCGCTCACGCTGGCGCGGGTCCTCGCCCGGATCGCCCTCCATCCGGGCCCACTCCCCGAGATCATGAACGTGGCCGCGCCCGGCACGGTCGCGATGGCCGACCTTCTGGCCGAGGCGGGCCGCGGCTGGCGACCGGTGCCCGCCAACCCCGACGCGATCCCGTCCGTCGATCTCGATGTCGGTGCGCTGTCGCGTGTCCACCGCGTGCCGCAGGGCAGCGTCGCGACCCTCGTCTCCGAATGGCAGGCCTGCGCGGGGCGTGCCGCATGATTCTTCCCCGGCGCGCCCTCGATTTCGGCCTCGCGCTGGTTCTCGCCGTGATGCTCGCGCTTCCGATGCTCCTCATCGCGGCCCTGATCTGGCGTCAGAACGACGGGCCGGTCTTCTATCGGTCCGAGCGGATGCGTGGCCCTGCGACCGCGTTCACGCTCTGGAAATTCCGCACCATGCGACCCGATTCCCACGACACGGGCGTGACCGGCGGGCACAAGTCCGACCGCATCACGCCGCTCGGCCGCCTGCTCCGGCGCACGCGGCTCGACGAGTTGCCCCAGCTTTGGAACGTGCTTCGCGGCGACATCGCGTTCGTTGGGCCGCGCCCGCCGCTTCGCCGCTATGTCGAGATGTATCCCGATCTATATGCCCGCGTTCTCGCCGACCCACCGGGAATCACCGGTTTGGCGAGCCTCGTCTACGCCGCTCAGGAAGAGCGTGACCTCGCCCGCTGCCGGACCGCCGCCGAGGTCGAGCATGTCTATGTCACCCGTTCCATCCCGCGAAAGGCGGCGCTCGATCTGCTCTACCGGCGGCACCGGCATCTCGGCACGGATCTGCATTTGATGCTCTGGACGGCGATGCGGCTTCTGCCCGGCCGCATCCGACCCCGCCACAGGGGACGCTATGCGCGGTCTGTCGGCCGATCCTTCGGGCGGATCGCGGCATCGGTCTCGCCGGTCTCGGTCGTCGCAAGCGCCCGTTCGATGGCGCGCAGCCGCTCGAGCACGTCATCGCGATAGGCATCGGTCGCGGCGTTCGATTCCTCGGCATGGGCGTCCTGCATGGAGTTCACGATCAGGCCGACCAGCAGGTTCACCACGGCGAAGGTCGTCATCATGATGAACGGCACGAAGAAGGCCCAGGCGTGGGGATAGACCTCCATGACCGGCCGGACGATGCCCATCGACCAGCTTTCCAGCGTCATGATCTGGAACAGGCTGTAACCCGACGCGCCCAGATGCCCGAACCATTCCAGAAGCTGCGCATCCCGTTCGGGCGTGCAGCCTTCGATCCCGAGACCGAGGCAGCCACCCCCGAACAGCTTCGTGGCCATCACCGCGCCGATATAGAAGATGATCCCCATCAGGAGGAACACCGACGCCATTCCGGGCAGCGCCGTGACGAACCCTTCGACGACGCGGCGCAGACGCGGAAAGACCGACACGATCCGCAGCACGCGCAGGATGCGGAGGGCGCGCAGCACGCTGAACGGCCCGGCATCGGGCACCAGTGCCACGCCGACGATCACGAAATCGAAGAGGTTCCAGCCCTGCCGCCAGAAGGCCCGGCCCTGCGCGATCATCTTGGCCCCGAGCTCGACCACGAAGAACGCAAGACACGCCGTGTCGATCGCGACGAGCACGGGCCCGAACGCCTCCATGACCGGAGGCACCGTCTCCAGCCCGAGGGTCACGGCGTTCAGGAGGATAACCCCGATCACGAGGTTGCGGGCGACGGGGTGGTCCAGAAGGGCAGCAAGGCGGGCGCGCATGTTCATCTCTCGAAACTCGTGACCAGCTCGATATGGGGTGACCAGCGGAACTGGTCCACCACGGTGATCGGTCCCATGCGAAACCCCGCCTTCGCGAGCGTGGCCGCGTCGCGGGCGAAGGTGCCGGGATCGCAACTGACGGCCGCGACGCGCCGCAGGCCCGACGCGGCGATCTGCGCCATCTGTGCGGCCGCCCCCGCGCGCGGCGGGTCGATCACCACGGCGTCGAAGCCTTCGAGTTCGTCGGGGCGCAGCGGCTCGCGAAAAAGATCGCGGACCGCGCCGGTGACGGGTCGCAGGCCCGGCGTCGCACGCGCCGCCGCCAGAAGCGCCGCGATCGCCGGGCGGTCCCCCTCGACGGCATGAACCGCGGACGTCTCGGCCAGCGGGAAAGCGAAGGTGCCGCATCCGGCGAAGAGGTCCACCACGCGCTGCGCCCCGCGGAGGATATCCGCCATGCGCGCAGTCAGGGCGGCTTCGCCCGCCGCCGTCGCCTGAAGGAACGCGCCCGGCGGCGGCGTGACGCAGGCGCGTCCAAGCGCCACCCATGGTGCATCTTGCTGGAGCGCGGGTTCGCCGTTCCAGGTGATCCGTACGAACCCTCGCCCCTGTTCGGCCAGCGCCGCCAGCAGGTCGTGATCGAGGTCGCGGGCGCCGGTTACCGACAGGTCGACGCCGGCGGCCGTGTCGGTGATCTGGAACGCGACCTCGACCCCGCGGGGTGCCGCGATCCGGGCCAGGGCCTCGAGCTGCGGCAGACGCTCCAACAGGGCGGGGGTCAGGACGCGGCAATCGGGAATGGCCACGATCTCGGCCGAGCCGCGCATATGGAAGCCGACCTCGGCACCCTTGCGGGTCTTGCGTGCCGAAAGCGTCGCGCGACGGCGACTGCGGGGGGGCGAGGTCTCGACCGATGCGATCTCGGCCTCGAGGCCGGCGCGGGCCAGCGCAGCGCGGACCAGATCCGCCTTCCACGTGGCGACGAACGCGTCGGAGGCGTGCTGCACCGCGCATCCGCCGCAGCGCCTGGCATGGGGACAGGGCGCCGATACGCGGTCGGGCGACGGCGTCACGATCCGGGGGGCGGGCAGGCGGTCGCCTTCGACATCCCCGGTCACCACTTCGCCCGGCAGGCTGCGCGCGACGTAGATCGGGCCGTCCTCGCCGGTCGCGATGCCGTCGCCATGGTGGCCGAGCCAGGTGATGGTGAGCGTCATGGCCGCGCCATACCGAAGGTCCGCCGTCCCGGCCAGCCCGTCAGGCCGCGACATCCTCGACGCCGATGAACCCGCCCGACTGCCGTCTCCAGTACGTCGCATAGGTGCCGTCGGCGGCCAGAAGTTCGCCATGGGTGCCCATCTCGACGATGCGGCCCGCCTCCATGACGACGATGCGGTCCATCCGGGCGATCGTCGACAGGCGGTGCGCGATCGCGATGACGGTCTTGTCGCGCATCACCTCGTCGAGCGCCTGCTGGATCGCGGCCTCGACCTCGCTGTCGAGCGCGCTGGTCGCCTCGTCGAGGATGAGGACCGGCGCGTCCTTGAGGATGGCGCGGGCCAGTGCGATGCGCTGCCGCTGTCCCCCCGAGAGCTTGACGCCGCGCTCGCCGAGGAAGGCGTCGTAGCCGGTGTTGCCCCTGTGGTCGCGCAGCCCGGTGATGAACAAATGCGCCTCGGCCCGTCGGGCGGCGTCCTCGACCTCGGCATCGGTGGCGTCGGGACGCCCGTAGAGGATGTTGTCGCGGGCCGAGCGATTGAACATCGCCGTCTCCTGCGTGACCATCCCGATCTGGTGGCGCAGGCTGTCCTGCGTGACATCGCGGAGGTCATGGCCGTCCAGCGTGATCGCCCCCTCCTCGGGATCGTAGAGCCGCAGGAGAAGTGCCACGAGCGTCGACTTGCCCGCCCCCGACGCGCCGACGACACCCAGCTTCTCGCCCGGTTGCAAGGCCAGCGTCAGGTCGCGGATGCCGCCATCCGCGCGCCCGTAGCTAAAGGTCACGTCGCGCACCGCGATGGCGCCGCTCACCCGGTCCAAGACCCGCGCATCCGGTTTGTCGGTCAGGGTCCAGCGCGGGGTAAGCGTGTTCATGCCATCCTCGACCTCGCCGATATTGGCGTACATCGCCATCAGCGTGAACGACACCCAGCCGGACATCTGGCTGAGCCGGATGGCGATGGCGCCCGCTGTCGCTATTTCCCCCGGAGTGGCCTGGCCCGCGCGCCAGAGGAGGATCGCGCCGCCGATCAGGACCACGGGCAACACCCCCGCGAGCGCCATCAGCGTGAAGCGGAAGCCGGTGGACATGCGGCCGAACTCGATCGCCCGGTCGCGCAAGGTCGACATCGCGTCGAGCGCGGCGCGATCCTCGTGATCGGCATGACCGAAGAGCTTGACCGTCTTGATATTGGTGATCGTGTCGACCACCTGCCCGGTCACCATGGCGCGCGCCCCGGCCCGCGCCTTCGACCGCTTGCGGATGCGGGGCATGAAGTAGCGGAACATGACGACGTAGCCGCCGAGCCAGAGCGTCAACGCGAGCGCGATGCGCCAGTCGATCGTGATGAGGAGGAGCGCCGAGCCGACCACCGAGGCGAGCGTGAAGGCGACGACGTTGATGACCTCGGACGTCACCTCGGTCACGGCGCGCGCGGTCTGCATCTGCTTGGTGGCGATGCGGCCCGCGAAGTCGTTGTCGAAGAAGGTCACGGCCTGGCCCAAGGACCAGCGATGCAGGCGCGACTGAACGAGCGGATAGACCGAGGGCGAGACGGCGAGGCCGTTCATGGCCGCCGATGCGCCGAAGATCACCGGCCGCAGCATCAGGTAGAACGCGACGAAGCCCGCGAGGAGGAGCGCGTTTCGCACGAAATAGCCCTCCGGCCCGGTTACGGCGCTGTCGATCACGGCGCCGAGGAGGAACGCGGTCACGATCTCGGTCACGCCGGCCAGCGCCGAGATGGCGAAGGCCACGCCCACAACGCCCCATGCCCCCGCGAGGCACCAGCGGAAGAACGGCCAGAGCTCGGTCGGCGGCGGCCCGTCGGCCCGCGCGAAGGGCGCGATCAGGTTGCCCAGCCGGGTGAGCATCGCGTCGATCATTGCGCCGCCGTCGTCGCGTCGGCGGCGCGGGTGTCGATGAAGCCACCCGACTGCCGCGCCCAGAACGCCGCATAGAGCCCGTCGCGCGCCAGAAGGGCGTCATGGGTGCCTTCCTCGATGATGCGACCATCGTCGACGACGAGGATGCGGTCCATCGCCGCGATGGTCGACAGGCGGTGGGCGATGGCGATGACGGTCTTGCCCTCCATCATGCCGTAGAGCGTGTCCTGGATCGCGGCTTCGACCTCGCTGTCGAGCGCGCTGGTCGCCTCGTCCAGCACGAGGATCGGCGCGTCCTTGAGGATGACGCGGGCCAGCGCGATGCGTTGCCGCTGCCCGCCCGAAAGCTTCACGCCCCGCTCGCCGACCTGCGCGTCGTAGCCGCCGCGACCCTCGGGGTCTTCGAGGTCACGGATGAAGTCATGTGCCTGGGCCTTGGCCGCTGCGGCCTCGATCTCGGCCATGGTGGCATCGGCGCGCCCGTAGCGGATGTTGTCGGCCACCGAGCGATGCAGGAGCGACGAATCCTGCTGCACCATGCCAATTGCGTGGCGCAGGCTTTCCTGCGTGACGGCAGTGATGTCCTGTCCGTCGATCGCGATGCACCCGCGTTCGGGGTCGTAGAACCGCAAGAGCAGCTTCACGAGCGTCGACTTCCCCGCGCCGGACCGCCCGATGACGCCGACCTTCTCGCCCGGCGCGACATCCACGGTCAGGTCGGTGATCCCGCCCTTCGCGCCGCCGTAGTGATGCGTCACGCCATCGAAGGCGATGGCGCCATCGGCGACGGTCAGCGGGACCGCGCCGGCCGCGTCGGTCAGGCGGATCGGTTGGGCTATGGTCTCCATCCCCTCCTCGACCACGCCAAGCGAGCGAAAGAACGAGGTCAGCGCCCACATGATCCACCCGGTCATGGCGTTGAGCCGCAGGACGAGCGCCGTCGCCGCCGCGACGACACCGACGCTGGCCGTGCCCTGCACCCAGAGCATCACGCCCCAGCCGACGACGCCCACGATCAGGAGGCCGTTCAGCATCACGAGCGCCACGTCCATCACGGTGAAGATCCGCATCTCGGCCGCGAAGGTCCGGCGGGTCGTCTCGATCGCGTCGCGCGCATAGTCCAGCTCGCGCCCCTCGTGCGCGAAGAGCTTGACCGAATGGATGTTGGTATAGGCATCGACCACGCGGCCCGTGGTCATCGAACGCGCGTCGCTCGACGCCTTCGACGCGGGCCCGACTCGCGCCACCGTCCACCGCACGAGGACGGCATAGAGCGCCGCCCAGATCGCCAGCGGGATCAGCAGCCGTGGATCGGCCCCCCAAAGGAGGAAGGCCGCGCCGACGAGATAGGCCAGCGCGAAGGTGATGGCGTCGAACACCTGGAACACCGCTTCTCCCGCTGCGGGCGGGGCCTGCATGATCCGGTTGGCGATCCGTCCGGCGAAATCGTTCTCGAACCAGCCGACCGACTGGCGCAACACGTGCTTGTGCGCCCGCCAGCGCATCAGCGTGCCGTAATTGGGCAGGATCGCGTTGTTGAGAAGCAGAACGTCGATCATCTGAAGCGCGGGCCGGACGGCCAGGATGAAGAGCGCGACGAGCGCCAGCTCCCACCCGTGATCGGTAAGGAACTGGGCGGGCTGCGTGCCCGACAGGAGATCGACCAGCCGCCCCATGTAGGAGATTAGCCAGATCTCGACCGCGGCCACGATCACCGAGAAGAGCGCCGTGACCACGAAAACGCGCGCGAAGGGGCGCGAATAGACGGCGAGGAACGGCCAGAGCCGGGACGGCGGCGTGTCTTCGTCGTCGTGCTCCACATAGGGATCGACCAGATTTTCGAAGTAGCGGAACATGGGCGGGGCCTTCGGGCTGCCCGCACCATATAGGCGTTCAGGCCGCGAAGACCATCAATCCCGACGCGGCCAGCGCCGCCGCCATCACGCTCGTGAAGATGCGCCAGGCCAGCGGTGTCGTCAGCAGATAGGCCAGAAGCGTGCCGCCAAAGGTCCAGAACAGGCAGACGAACAGGTTGATGCCGCTGAACGCGCTGCCGATCCGGAGCGCCTCGAGATGGGCGGGCAGGTCGCTGGCATAGCCCGACGCGGCCGCCAGCGCGACGATCCAGATCTTCGGGTTCACCCATTGAAAGAGCACGGCCTCGACGAAGGTGAAGGGCCGGTCGCGGCCATCCGCCGCCGCACCCTGCGCGCGCAGGAGTTTCCACGCCATCCAGAGGATCCACGCCACCGCCAGCACCTGCAGGGTCAGCTTGAGGGCCGGTAGCGCCAGGAGCACCGCGCCTACGCCCAACGCCGTCAGTGCTGAGGTCACGCCCACGCCGAACGCGACACCCAGTACGTGCGGCAGCGTCGGACCGAAGCCGAACCGCGCACCCGACGCGGTCAGCAGGATGACGTTGGGGCCGGGCGTGAAGAGCCCGAAGAACACGAAGAGATAGAGCGGGTCGATCATCGGCCGGGCGTGCCCCGCGCGAGCCTCCGCGGTCAAGCGCCGACTGCGCGAAGCGCTATTCTTCGAGGAGCCGCGCCTTCAGCGCCCCGCGGTCGAGACGTCCCTCGCTGGCCCGCCAGAGCGTGCGTGCGCGGGCCAACGCCGCGCCGAGATCCGGTCCCGACAGGTCCGGCATCAGGTCCTTTGCGGCCAATGGGAACCGCGCGGCCGCCCCCCGCGCCGCCGCTTCGAGGTTGCGCGTATCCAGCGGTGCGCCCATCAGGGCCGCCCTCACCCGAAGCGCATCGGCTGCCCGCGCGCCCAAAGCATCGCCCAGCGCGAAGGGCACCGTGCCGTCGCGCGCGGCGGTCGCGATCTCGTCCAGCTGCCGCGCCTCCAGCTTCGAGAGGCGCAAGCCCGACGCGTCGCCACCGAGCGCCGCCAGTCGCGCGATCCAGTCCGACGCGCCGTGATGCACCGCCGGGCCGAGCGCCGTCGCGTCGGCCCCCGGCAGAACCCGCGCGAGGATGCCAGCCTGCGCCATCGCCGCGACGGCAAGGGCCGGATCGGGCGCGGCCAGCAGGCGACGCATCTCGTGCCCGATCCGTTCTGCGCTAAGCCGCTCCAGACCCTCGGCATGCGCAGCGCAGGCGGCCAGACCCTCGGCATCGAGACCGAGCGCGGGGTCGCCGTACCAGGCGGTGAAGCGGAAGAAGCGCAGAATGCGGAGATAGTCTTCGGTGATCCGGTCGGCGGGCGTTCCGATGAAGCGGACATGCCGCGCCCGAAGGTCCGACAGCCCGCCCAGCGGGTCGATCACGTGACCCGCGGCGTCCGCATAGAGCGCGTTCATCGTGAAATCGCGCCGCGCCGCGTCCTCGGCGACATCGTCCGAGAAGGCGACGGTCGCGTGGCGACCATGGGTCTCGACGTCGCGCCGGAAGGTCGTGATCTCGTGCGGGATACCATCCGCGACGACGGTGACGGTGCCGTGTGCCATGCCCGTCGGAACCGGCTTCAACCCTGCACCTTCGGCAAGCTCCACCACCCGTTTGGGGTGCGCGTCGGTTGCGATGTCGATATCCGACACCGGCGCACCCAGAAGCGCGTTGCGCACGCAGCCGCCAACCGCCAACGCGCGGAAGCCCGCATCGTCCAGCATCGCCATGACCGCCTGCGTGGTCGCGGCCGTCAGCCAGTCATCCTCGATCTTCACCCATCCGCTCCGCCAGTCCGCGCAGGATCCGGGCGGTCGCCCCCCAGATGTAATAGGGACCATAGGGCACGGCGTAGTAGCGGCGCCACTCCCCGCGCCAACGGCGCTTTTCGACCACGTAGCGGTCGGGATCAAGCACATGCGCCAAAGGCACGTCGAAGATCTCGGCCACCTCGCCCGGCTCGGGCACCGGATCGAATGGCGCGACATGGGCAAGAACGGGCGTCACGGTAAACCCCGTCACCGTCTCGTGGCAGGGCAGGCGCGCGAGAATGCGCGCGGCGCCCTCGGGCAGGCCGACTTCCTCGTGCGCCTCGCGCAGGGCCGCGCTCTCGGGGGTCTCGCCCGTCTCCAGCTTGCCGCCCGGAAACGCGATCTGCCCCGGATGGTGGCGCAGCCGCGAGGACCGCTTGGTCAGCAGGACACGCAGGCCCGACGGTCCCTCCGACAGGCCGATCAGCACGGCCGCATCCCGCAGGACACGCCCGCCCGGCAAGATTACATCCGGGTTCAGATCGAAATCCGAGGATCCCGCGGGTCGCGGCGGCGCCGGTCGGGCCAGCGCCGCCGCGATCTCATCGAGCGTCATCGGCATCTTCGGTCGCGGTCGCCTCGAAGCCCAGCGTCTCGGGCCGGAACTCGTAATGCGCGCCGCAGAACTGGCAATCGGCCGTGACGATACCCTCGTCGGTCGTCATGTGACCGATGTCGCGTGCCGAATAGATCGACAGCGACTGGCGCACCTTGTCGGCCGAGCAGGAACACCCGAAGCGAACCGGCTGCGGGTCGAAGACGCGCGGCCCCTCGTCGTGGAACAGCCGCACCAGAAGGTCGGTCGGCGCGACGGTCGGCCCGATCAGCTCCAGTTCCTCGGTCGTGTCGAGGAGGATGTTGACGCGGTTCCAGTTTTCGCCCGCATCGGCGTCGAGCACGTCGGACGCGGCCATCAGCCCGCCTTCGCCCGTGCCGCCCTCGCCGGTGACCGACATGCCCGCCTTGGGCATGTGCTGCAGCATCACGCCGCCGGCGCGCCACTGCTCGGGTCCGCCCGCCAGCGTCGAGCGGCCATGGGCCAGAGCGAACCGCGTCGGAATCTGCTCGGATTGCGCAAAATAGGTCTCGGCACAGGACGCGAGGCTGCCCCCGGCGATCGGTGTGATCCCCTGATAGGGCGCCATGTCGGGCCCCTGGTCGATCAATATCGCAAAATACCCCTTGCCGATCAGCTCGAACGGCGTCGCCCCGGCCAGCGTCATCTCGGCCTGCCGCTCCTGGTCATAGCTGGCATAGGCGCGGATGCGCGCAGGCGCGCCATCCTCGGTCGGGCCGTAGTAATCCGTGGCGATCAGGCGCGCGGGTCCGTCGCCGCGGACTTGCAGCGACAGCTTCCAGCGCAGCTTGATCGTCTGGCCGATCAGCGCGGTCAGCGTCGCCATCTCGGCCACGAGCGATTCGATGGCGGGCGGATAGTCGTGCTGTTCGAGCACGCGCTCGAGTACGCCGTCGAGACGGGCGATGCGGCCGCGAATGTCGCTGGCATCGAGCTGGAACGGCAGCACGGTATCGTCCCAGAGAAGGGTCGTGGCGTCGGTCATGTCGGAATCCTTCCGTTCGCGGCCCCGAATGCCATGGCAGGCGGCGGGGCGGCAATGGTCGCGCCCTAGATAGGAAACCTTGCCACGGACGCAAGTCGGGCGCGGCAGGGGCGCCCGTTCGGTGTCCGACTTGCGGCGATTGGCGCGGCCCCCGCGGCGGGCTAGAGGGACGCATGATCCCGATCTTCGGCCCACCGCCCCGCCTCGGCATCCGGTATCGCCGCAGGCCCGGCGCCTACGCGATCCTGCTCGATGCGGGGCGCATCCTGCTGACCGAACAGGCAACCGATGACGGCCCCGACCTTCAATTGCCCGGCGGCGGCATCGATCCGGGCGAGGCCCCGCTGCCCGCGCTCGCCCGCGAGGTGCTGGAGGAGACGGGCCACACCTGCCGCGTCCTGCGCCGCGTTGGCGTCTTTCGACAGTTCAATTGGATGCCGGAATACCGAATCCACGCCGAGAAGGTCTGTGCGGTCTATCTCTGCCAACCGGGCCTGCGGCCCGGGCCGCCCACGGAAGCGGGGCACCGCGCGGTATGGATGACGCCGGACACGGCCGTGGCGCGGCTGCCTGCCCCCGGAAGCGCCGCGATCCTGCGTCGCGTCCTGTCCGGGGCAGGCTAGGCCGCGAGACCGGTCCCCGCCCCCGCCGCCGCCCCGTCGAAGCGCAGGAGAAGCATGGAAATATCGTCGTCGAACGCCACGCCGCCGGCATGGGCGTTGAGCCCGTCGGTTACCCGTTCGACCCCGTCCTCGGTCGGCCCCGACACCTCCGCCAGGATCCCCATCAGCCCCTCTTCGTCGAGCATCCGGCCGTCGGCATCGACGCATTCCGTCAGTCCGTCCGAATAGGCGAGAAACGAATCTCCCGGCGCCAGCCGCGCCTCGATGCGTTCGAAGGTCGCGCCGGGGATCAGGCCGACCGGAGGCCCGCCGGTGCCGACGCGCTCGACGCGACCGTCGGCCCGGCGGATAAGCGGGTGGGGATGCCCGGCCTGGCACAGACGCACCCGCCCGGTGCGAAGGTCGACATAGGCGAGGACGGCGGTGAAATAGATGTCCGATGTCAGTTCCTGCAGCATGAACTCGTTGAGTGTGTCCATTACCACCTCGGGCGAGGCGGGAGGACCGTTGGGATCGGGAAAGGCGATGTTACGCCAGCGCGAGCGCCACGAGAACAGCCCCGCCAGCCGTCCGGTCAGAAGGGCCGATGCGATCCCGTGCCCCGAGACGTCGATCGAGATCAGCCCGATACGTGTCGCGTCGATCGCGAAATGCCCCACGAGGTCGCCGCCGATCTGGCCGGAGGTCACGAGCCTGAGGCTGAGCTCGGCGCCGTCGACCGTGTGGTGGCGCGGCGCAAGGAACGCGCGCTGCAACTTGCGCGCCTCGGCCAGGTCGCGCTGAATCCCGTCATGCAGCGCCTGCAGGTCGTCGAGCGCCGACCGCACCTCCCGGTTGCGGACAAGCAGTTCCTCCTGCATCCGCAGGATGCGCCGACCGGTCGTGATGCGCGCGCGAAGCTCGGCGATGTCGACGGGGCGGGTGACGAAATCGTCGGCCCCGGCCTCCAGTCCGCGGGCCTTCATGCCGCGGTTGGTTTCAGATGTCATCAGAATGAAATAGGCATAGCGATCGCGCGCCAGTTCGCGCACCGCGCGGCAGAGATCTGGCCCGTCCATGCCCGGCATCTGCCAGTCGCTGAGGATCATGCGGATCTCCGCCGCCTCGTCCGACATCAGGATGTGGAGTGCGCAGCCCGCATCCGGCGCCGTCACCACGTCGAGGTCCAGCCCCGCGAGGATGCGCGACAGGAGCGCACGCTGCGACGCGCTGTCATCCACCACCAGCACGCGGATCCGCGCATGCGCAGTGGTCGGTTCGAGATCGGCGATCTGTCGCATGGCGTCCGTTCGAGCAATCCCGACCGGCCTAGCGGGCGGACGTTAAGGCGGGGTGAACGTTCGAATGCAGCGCGTTTTGACGACCGCTGTTAAGGGCCGGTAAAGGTCGTGCACCTTAAGTATCGAAGATGATCGACACCGACCGAATATCCGAACTTGAGGCCGAGATCGGCGCGGACGACCTGACATTCATCGTCGCCCTGTTCCTCGGCGAGGCGGAGGATGCGATTGCCGAGATCGCGGGGGGCCTGGCCGATGATGCCCATGCGCGCGCGACGCATTTCCTGCGCAGCGGGGCGCTGAATATCGGTCTGACCGGGTTCGCTGAAGCCGCAGATGCGGCGGCCGCGGTCGCGGCCCCCTTGCGGGCGGCGACGGCGGGGCCGCTGGCCACCGCGCTCGACGAGACCCGCGCGGCCCTGGGGCACCCGGCCATCGCCGCCTGATGCCTCAGATGACCAGTTCGCCCAGCATCGGGTCCTCGCTCAGGTCGCGCCAGACGAAGCCGATCGCCTCCATCTCGCCCTCCAGCCGCTCGAAGGCGGCGGGGGTGTCGGTCTCGATCCCGATCAGGACCGTGCCGAAATTCCGCGCCGACTTCTTGAGATATTCGAACCGCGCGATGTCGTCCCGCGGCCCGAGGATGTCGAGGAAGTCGCGCAGCGCGCCGGGACGCTGCGGCATCCGCAAGACGTAGTATTTCTTGGTCCCGGCGAAGCGCATCGCGCGCTCCTTGACGTCAGGAAGACGCTCGAAGTCGAAATTGCCCCCGGTCGTGACGCAGACGACCCGCCGCCCCTCGATCTCGGGTCCGAGGTCGCGCAGCGCATCCACCGAAAGCGCGCCCGCCGGTTCCAGAACGATACCTTCGGTGTTCAGAAGCTCCTGGATCGTGATGCAGAGACGGTTTTCGGGCACGCGCAGCACATGCCGCTCGGGGACCTGGCTCAGATGCGCGAAGGTGCGGTCGCCGATCCGCGCCACCGCCGCGCCATCGACGAAGTTGTCGAGCCGGTCCAGCGTCACGGGGTGCCCGGCCGCCAGCGCCGCCGTCAGGCTTGCGCCGCCGCGCGGCTCCACCAGCCGCATCTCGGGCACGGTCTCCAGCCCGCGCCCGACCGCGCGCAGATAGGAGAGCATCCCCGCCGTCAGGCCGCCGCCGCCCACAGGGGACACGATCAGGTCGGGCAAAACGTCCATCTGTTCAATCATTTCGACGGCGACCGCGGCCTGTCCCTCGATCACGTCGTCGTCGTCGAAAGGCGACAGGAAATGCGCGCCATCCTCGGCGCAGAACGCCTTGGCCGCCGCCAATGTGTCATCGAAGAAATCCCCGACGAGCCGGATCTCGACCCGGTCGCCCCCGAAAAGGCGGGTCTTGTCGATCTTCTGGCCCGGCGTCGTGACCGGCATGAAGATCACGCCGTCGACGCCCAGATGGCGGCACATCCACGCGACACCCTGCGCGTGGTTTCCCGCACTGGCGCAGGCGACGCGCACGCCGCCCAGCTTGCGCATCGCGTTGAACGCGCCGCGAAGCTTGTAGGATCGGACGGGAGTCAGATCCTCGCGCTTGAGCCAGATATCGGCGCCGAACCGGTCCGAGAGATAGTCGTTGCGCTGACAGGGCGTCGGCGGGAAAACGTCGCGCATTGCCGCCGTCGCGGCCCGCGCGCGTTCGGCGAAATCAGTCAACGGGCCGGCCCTCGACCACGACGCCATAGAGCGCGGTCAGCGTCCCCACCCCGAACATCAGCCCGATCCATTGTACGACGAGCTGGTAGATGACCGAGATCAGCCCCCCGCCGCCGTCGATCACGGCCGGCAGTTGCAGCAGGAACGAGAAGGCGACCGTGACGAGGGCGAGGACGACCGCGGTGCCCGAATGGCCCGCCGTCGCGCGCATCGCCTCGCCGAAGGTCATGCGCTTGCCCACGGCCCCGGCCGGCAGCACGACGCCCAACCGGTAGAACGACAGCATCGCCACAAAGAGCGCGACCGCGCTGATCGGTGCGCCGACGCTCGTCCCGAAGATGGGCAGCAGGAGCACTGACAGCATCGTCGCGATGGCTGCGACGATCGCGACCGTCGCGATACCCACGAGCAGCGAGCGGCCCAGATAGCCGAGCATCAGCCCGCCATGGATCGGCGGCACCCAGCCGCGCCCGTCCTCGCCCAGCAGGACGAAGCGGTGCCACGCCACCGCGACCCAGAGATAGGCAAGGACGACGAAGCCGAATTCGATCAGCTTCGCGGTCGCGAAATCGCCCGGCAAGGGATCGCTTGGATCGAAGGTGACCTGTCCGACGAATTCCGGCCAGCCGGTGGCGACCCAGATCGACGCGATCGCGGCCAGGCCGTAGGGCAGCGCCGTCAGCCGCAGCGCGGTGCCCAGATTGTCGAGGATGAGGTTCACCGCCCGCAGGAACAGCTTCCAGCCCAGCATCGCGTCCACTCCGTCAGATCACCGTCGCGTCACCGCTACGCGCGGCCCTCGCCTGCGTCAACGCGGCTGCGGATCGACCGCCCGGCACCGCGCGCTAGGTCCCGCCTTGGGCCATCGGCCTGCCAACCCACGGAGAACCTGCAATGAAACTGCTTCGGACATCGCTCGCGACCCTCGCCCTGACCGGCACCGCCGCCCTCGCCGACGGCCACGCCGCCGCGCCGTTTTCGGTCACGACGCTGGAATACGGCCAGAGCTATCTTGCCACGACCCTGATCGGGACGCGGGTGCACGCCACCGACGGCGAGATCGACCCGACCGCCGCGCTGCCCGCCGGAACCGTCGCCGACTGGGACGATATCGGCGAGATCGGTGATCTGATCATCGGCGTCGACGGCTCTCTGCAGGCGGTCGTGATCGACGTCGGCGGCTTCCTCGGGCTGGGCGAGCGCGAGGTGGCGCTGGACTGGTCCGCGCTGCGCGGCGTGCGCGAGGACGACGATCCGGGCGAGTACTTCCTTGGCGTGACCATGTCCGAAGGGATGCTGGAAGACGCGCCCGAACTGGTCCGAACACCGGCCGAGTGACGCCCCGGCGGGGGCGCATCCGTCCCCGCCTTTCCCTTGAAGCTTCTGCGCAAGGGGCATACCCGAAAGCCAAAGGCATTCGGAGACACCCATGGACGCGCCCAAGAAAGTCGTGCTCGCCTATTCCGGCGGGCTGGACACCTCGATCATCCTCAAGTGGCTCCAGACCGAATACGGCTGCGAGGTCGTCACCTTCACCGCCGATCTGGGCCAGGGGGAGGAGCTGGAGCCGGCGCGCGCCAAGGCCGAGATGATGGGCGCAACCTCGATCCATATCGAGGACCTGCGCGAGGAATTCACCCGCGATTTCGTCTTCCCGATGTTCCGCGCCAACGCCCTTTACGAAGGGCTCTACCTGCTCGGCACGTCCATCGCCCGGCCGCTCATCTCCAAGCGCCTGGTCGAGATCGCCGCTGCCGAGGGGGCCGATGCGGTCGCACACGGCGCGACGGGCAAGGGCAACGACCAGGTCCGCTTCGAACTGGCGGCCTATGCGCTCAACCCCGACATCAAGGTCATCGCGCCTTGGCGGCTCTGGGACCTGTCGAGCCGCACCAAGCTCATCGATTTCGCCGAGAAGCACCAGATTCCCATCGCAAAGGACAAGCGCGGCGAGGCGCCGTTCAGCGTGGACGCGAACCTTCTGCACACCTCGTCCGAGGGCAAGGTGCTGGAGGATCCGGCGGAGGAGGCGCCCGACTACGTCCTCCAGCGCACGACCCGTCCCGAGGACGCGCCGGACGAGGCGCAGATGGTCGAGATCGGCTTCGAGCGCGGCGATCCCGTGTCGATCGACGGCGTGGCGATGTCCCCGGCCGCGATCCTGACGAAGCTCAACGAACTGGGCGGCGCGCATGGCATCGGCATTCTCGACCTCGTCGAGAACCGTTTCGTCGGGATGAAATCCCGCGGCATCTACGAGACGCCCGGCGGCACGATCCTCCTCGAGGCGCATCGCGGGATCGAACAGATCACGCTCGATGCGGGCGCGGGGCACCTGAAGGACAGCATCATGCCGCGCTATGCCGAGCTGATCTATAACGGCTTCTGGTTCTCGCCCGAGCGCGAGATGCTGCAGGCCCTGATCGACAAGAGCCAGGAGCATGTGACCGGCACCGTCCGCCTCAAGCTCTACAAGGGCTCGGCGCGCACCGTCGCCCGCTGGTCGGACCATTCGCTTTATTCTGAAGCACATGTCACCTTCGAGGAGGACGCGGGCGCCTACGATCAGCGCGACGCCAAGGGGTTCATCCACCTCAACGCGCTGCGGCTGAAGCTCGTGGCGAACCGCAACAAGCGGGTCGGCGGCCGCTGAACGTGCGGGGCCAATTCCTCCCGAGGAATTGGATCGAATTCTTCCAGGAATTCGGCACGCGGTGGTGAGCGTCGCGCGCCTCGCCCTGACGACGGCGATATGCGCTTTGGGCGTCGTGGTCTTTGCCTGGGCCGGCCTCCCGCTTCCGTTTTTGTTGGGCCCGCTCTTCGCCTGCCTCTTCGCCGCCCTGGCCGGGATGCGTCTCGTCTCCTGGGCGCCGCTGACCGACACGATGCGCACCGTTCTGGGGGTCGCGGTCGGTGCCTCGCTGTCGCCCGCGCTGATCGGCCAGCTTCCCGCCATGGCGCTCAGCCTGATGCTCGCGCCGCTCTTTCTGCTGGCGGCGGGGCTTGCGGGCTATCCCTATCTTCATCGCATCTGCCGCTTCGACCGGGCGACCGCCTTCTATGCGGCCATGCCCGGCGGGCTGCAGGACATGCTGCTGTTCGGCGAGGAGGCGGGCGGCGACCCCCGCGCGCTCTCGCTTCTGCACGCGACCCGCGTCCTCCTGATCGTGACCATCGTGCCCGCGATCCTCGTCATCGCCTACGACATCGACCTGACGACGGCGCCCGGCGCCCCGCTCTCGACGGTGGCACCGACCCAGCTTGCGCTGATGGCCGCCGCGGGGCTGGTCGGCTGGCGCGTGGCCAAGCGGATCGGGCTTTTCGGGGCGTCGATCCTCGGTCCGATGATCCTCGCGGGGGCGCTGGCCCTCGCGGGCATCATCGAACAGCGACCGCCCGCCGAGGCGATCCAGGCCGCGCAATTCTTCATCGGCATGGTCGTTGGGGTGAAATATTCGGGCATCACGCTGGCCGAGGTGCGCCGTTTCCTCGTGGCGGGGCTCGGGCATGCGCTGATCCTCGCGGCCATCGCCGCCGCCTTCGCCGAGGTCGTCTACCTCCTCGGCCTTGCCCCGCCGCTCGAGGCGATCCTCGCCTTTTCGCCCGGCGGCCAGGCCGAGATGGCGGTGATGGCGATCGTCGCGGGCGCCGACGTGGCCTATGTCATCCTGCACCACCTGATGCGGATCGTGCTCGTCATCACCTGCGCACCGCTCGTGTTCCGCTGGCTGGACCGCGACGCCCCCTGACGCGCGCGTGATGAAACGTGTTTGGCCAACGCGCGTTTGTCGCGGCAAGGAGATCTCATGACACGCATCGCCCCGGCCTTCGCCCTCGCCCTCGCCTGCCTGACCCCCACCCTCGCGCCCGCCGCGACAGCCACCTTCGCGGGCGGCTGTTTCTGGTGCGTCGAATCCGATTTCGAGCGCGTCCCTGGCGTAGGCGACGTCATTTCGGGCTTTACCGGCGGCTCGACGGCCAGCCCGGTCTATCGCCGCTCGGGCGACCATATCGAGGCGGTCGAGATCCCCTACGACCCCGCCACGGTCGATTACGCGACGCTCGTCTCGCTCTTCCTGCGCTCGATCGACCCGCTGGATGCGGGCGGGCAGTTCTGCGATCGCGGCCTCGAATACACGTCGGCCATCTTCCCCGCGACACCCGAGGAGGACGCCATCGCCCGCGCAGCCCTCGCCGAAGCCGAGGCCGAACTGGGCCAGCCGGTGGCCACCAAGATCATTCCCGCCGGGACCTTCTACCCGGTCGATGACTATCATCAGGACTACTACAAGTCCGACGACCGCCTCGGGATCACGTCGGTCGGCGTCGCCGTCACCAAGGCCACCGCGTACAAGCGCTACCGCGACCGCTGCGGCCGCGATCAGAGGGTCCGCGCCCTCTGGGGCGACGACGCGCCGTTCCTGCCCTAGCGCCGCCGCCCGCCGCGCCGCGCGCCGGGTGTCTTGGAATGAAAGCCGGGCGGGCGGGCGCGGACCCACTGGACGAACGCGGCCAACCGTGGGTGCCGCCGCAGCGCCTCGGGGGTATTCCAGAGCCGCGCCAACTCCGCCTCGGACGCGCTGGCATGGATCTCGTTGTGACAGATCTGGTGCACCAGCACGACCACCCCGCCCTTGCCGCCGCGCAGCTTCGGGACGAGGTGATGCAGGCTCTGGCGCGCCTCGGCCGGGATCACGCGGCCGCAGAGCGCGCAGAGCGGCAGCCCCGTCTGGGGATCGATCTCATTGCCTTCGGGAACGCGCTGCGCCATGGCCCCGAGGATGGAGCGCGGCGCATATCCGGCAAGCATCTCGATCATCGGCGCGGGGCCCGCAGGCCTCGCCGCCGCCGAGGTCGCAGCCCGCGCGGGTGCGCGCGTCACGATCCACGACCACATGCCAAGCCCGGCCCGCAAGCTTCTCATGGCGGGCAAATCCGGCCTGAACATCACCCATGACGGCCCGCCCGACACGTTCGGCACCGACGAGCTGGCCCCGATGCTCGCGGCCTTCGGGCCGGCCGAGATCCGCGACTGGATGGACGGGCTGGGGCAGCCCTCCTTCATCGGCTCGACGGGCCGCGTCTTCCCGACGGCCATGAAAGCCTCGCCGCTTCTGCGCGCCTGGCTCGCCCGCCTCGCAGATCTGGGCGTGACGCTCGAGACGCGCGCCCGTTGGACCGGATGGGCGGGCGACGCGCTTCGGATCGGGGATCGCCTCATCACGCCGGACGCCACGATCCTCGCCTTGGGCGGTGCATCGTGGCGGCGCCTCGGGTCTGACAGGGCCTGGGCTGACCTGCCGGGGCTGGACGGGATCGTGGCCCCCTTCGCGCCGTCCAATGTCGGGTTCCGCGTGGCCTGGAGCGCGCACATGACCCGGCATTTCGGGAAACCCGTCAAGAACGCGGCCCTGATCGTGGACGGCACCGCGCATCGCGGCGAGGTCACGCTCTCGACCGAAGGGCTCGAGGGCGGCGGGCTCTATCCGCTGACGCCGCGCCTGCGGGACGGCGCGCCGCTCGCCCTCGATCTCAAGCCCGACCTGACGGTCGCCGATCTGCGCGACCGGCTGGCCCGGACGCCGAAAGCCAGCCTGCCGAACCGGCTTCGCAAGCTGGGGCTCGACCCGGTGCAGATCGCGCTGGTGCAGGAATGGGGCCGTCCGGTGCCCGCGGATCTCGCGCCCCTGCTGAAGGCGCTGCCGGTGCCTCTGATCGGTCCGCGCGACATGGACCAGGCGATCTCAACCGCCGGGGGGCTGCGCTGGGACGCGCTGGACGCCGACCTGATGATGACCTCGAGGCCCGGCACCTTCGCCTGCGGCGAGATGCTGGATTGGGAGGCCCCGACCGGCGGCCACCTTCTGACCGCCTGCCTCGCGACGGGGCGATGGGCCGGGGCCGCGGCGGCCCGCTACGTCATGCGCGTCTGACCCCTTCGATGTTCCGCAAATATGCCGGGGTCCGGGGCGGAGCCCCGGCGGGGGGGGCCCCCCCGGGGGGGCCCCCCCCCCCCGGCCCGGGCCCCCCCCCCCCCCGGGCGCCCCCCC
>NZ_JBKFDJ010000003.1:0-45169 GCF_046452375.1 Jannaschia halovivens
GCGGGGCGGCCCCCCCCCCCCCCCCCCCCCGCGCGGGGGGGGGCCCCCTCCGCCGGGGGGCCAGCCCCCCGGACCCCCCGGCATGTTTGCCGAGCAAAGACGGGCAAGGCGGCGGGGTCGCCCAGCCGGTGGCGCCCGCCCGATCAGTTGATCTTGACCCAGTTCTGCCGGGCGCAGATAAGGCCGCCGGCGACGCAGCCGCGCAGCGCCATCTGGTTGCCGCTGAGCTGGACCTTGCCGAGATAGACCTTGTCGTTCGACGGGCGCCAGACGCGGCCCTCGTAGGCACCGCCGCCCTGGGCAGCCATGTTGCGGACGATCTGCTTGCCCTTGTTGGGCGAGTTGTATTCGCCGCCGTTCTGGAACGTGCGGGTGATGGTGCCGCAGAAGTTGGCGCCGCAGGGCGCGATGGTCACGTGGGCGTAGGAGCCGTCGTCGACCTCGGTCTGCCACACGCCCTCGATCGGGTCGGCATGGGCGGCGCCGGTCAGCGCGATGGCCGCGATGGCGGTCAGGATAAAGCGTTTCATGGTCTGGTGTCCTCCCAAAGACTGCGCGCTTGGTGCCGTGCGGGAGGACCTCGTGGCAAGCGTGACGTTTCGGCACGGGGTTTCCTGCGGGCCCCGTGTGTTGCAGAACGCGCGCGACCCTGAGCCGCCGGAGTGCCCGCCATGATCCTCTATCCCGCGATCGACCTGAAGGACGGACGGGCCGTGCGCCTCGTCCATGGCGAGATGGAGAGTGCTACGGTCTTCAACGACGATCCGGCGGCCCAGTCGCGCCAGTTCGCGGATGCGGGTTGCGAATGGGTGCACCTCGTGGACCTGAACGGCGCCTTCGCGGGCCAGCCCGTCAACGGGGCGGTGGTCGAGGCGATCCTGGGCGCGGTCGACGTGCCCTGCCAGCTGGGCGGGGGCATCCGCGACATGAGCGCCATCGAGGGCTGGCTGGAGAAGGGGCTCGCGCGCGTGATCCTCGGGACCGTGGCGGTGGAGGAGCCCGACCTCGTGCGCGCGGCGGCGCGGGCCTTCCCCGGACAAGTCGCCGTCGGCATCGACGCGCGGGGCGGCATGGTGGCCACGAAGGGCTGGGCCGAGACGACGGACGTGACCGCGAGCGACCTCGCCCGCCGGTTCGAGGACGCGGGCGTCGCGGCGATCGTCTATACCGATATCGACCGGGACGGCGCGATGGGCGGGCCGAACGTGGCCGCGACGGATGCGCTGGCGCAGGCCGTGTCCATCCCCGTCATCGCGAGCGGGGGCGTGTCGTCACTGGCCGATCTGCACGCGCTGGCCGCGACGGGCCGGATCGCGGGCGCGATCTCGGGGCGGGCGCTCTATGACGGGGCGATCGATCTGGCGGAGGCGCTGGAGGCGCTGCGGGCCTGACCGCGCGGGAGCGTGACGATGACCACACTCGTTTTCTACCTCTCGATCCTCGCCATCGGCGTCGCGCTGTCCTTTCGGATGCGGTCGCGGGTGGGCCGGACGGTCCTGCGATTGGGCAGCGTGCTGCTCGCAGTCGCCTTCGTGGCACTCGCCCTGCTGACGCGCCACTGCGGCGGCGGGCTGGGGTACGGGATCTATGCCTGCGACGAGCCGACGGTCGACCGGCTGGCCGCGCTCTTCCTGCCCTTCCTGACCTTCCCGATCATCGCGCTCGTGGCGCTTGTCGTGCTCGGCGCGATGGAATGGCGCGCGCGGCGATGAAGGCGGGCGGACGCATCCTGCTGGGCCTCCTGGCGGCGGTCGGGGCCTTCGTGGTGATCACGTTCGGGGTAAGCGTCCTCATGGAGCGGGGTGAATGCGCGCTCGGGTGGTTGCCGGGCTGGTGGCCCGACTGGGCGTCGGGCTGCGCCGACGATCCGGCGGTGCAGACCGCGCGCAGCCTTCGGGCGGCGGATTGGCACCTCGCCTTGCCGTGGATGGCGGCGGCGCTGACATTCCTCGCCGTCGCCTATCCGTGGCGCTGGCGCTGATCTATTCGGCGACCGCCGCATCGGTGAGATTGCCGAGCGCGCCGTCGATGCGGGCCGCCGCCTCGCCCGCGGGGTCGATATCCATCCCGGCGAACAGATCCTCGGCCGTCTGGTAGGTCACGGCGGTCCCGTCGCCCGCGGCGTGGACCAGGACCCGGAGCGGCAGCACGAGACCTGCGCGCAGGTCTTCCTGCATGACGGGCGTGCCGGCCTTGGGATTGCCGAAGATGACGAGCTCGGCCTCGGGAAGCTCCATGTCGACGCTGGCGGCGGCCTTGGTGTGCGGCACGCGGGCGACGATGGAGGCGCCCGCCCCTTCGGCGGCGGCGACGAGGCGGTCGGCGGTCTCGGCCACGGAATGGGGCGAGGGCTTGGTAACCATCTCGGCCAGCGCTGGCCCGGCGGTCAGGGCGAAGACGGCGATTGCGGTGCGGATCATGGGAAAACCTCCTCGGGGTTGGTGGCGCACAACCTGTGGCAGGCGGGGGTGCTGTCCAATGCACGTGCGCGTGATCGCGCGCGCCGGTTGCCAAACCGGCCATTCCTCGCCAAACCGCGCCCATGCTGAAGACGCGGATCATCCCCTGTCTCGACGTGGCCGATGGCCGCGTGGTCAAGGGCGTGAACTTCGTGGACCTGATCGACGCGGGCGACCCGGTCGAAAGCGCGCGCGCCTACGATGCGGCGGGCGCGGACGAGCTGTGCTTTCTCGACATCCACGCCACGCACGAGAACCGGGGCACGATGTACGACCTCGCCACCCGGACCGCCGAGGCGTGCTTCATGCCGCTGACCATCGGCGGCGGCGTCCGGAATGTGGACGACGTGCGCAACCTGCTGCTGGCCGGGGCGGACAAGGTGTCGTTCAACTCGGCCGCCGTCGCGGACCCGGACGTGCTGGCGCGGGCGGCGGACAAGTTCGGCAGCCAGTGCATCGTCTGCGCCATCGACGCGAAGACCGTGGCGCCCGGCAAATGGGAAATCTTCACCCATGGCGGGCGCAAGCCCACCGGCATCGATGCGGTGGCCTTCGCGCGGACGGCGGCGGAGCGGGGCGCGGGGGAGATCCTGCTGACCTCGATGGATCGCGACGGGACGCGGGCGGGGTTCAACCTCGCGATGACGCGGGCGATCAGCGATGCGGTGCCGGTGCCGGTGATCGCGTCGGGCGGCGTCGGCAATCTGGATCATCTGGTCGAGGGCGTGACCGAGGGCGGCGCGTCCGCCGTGCTGGCCGCGTCGATCTTCCATTTCGGCGACTACACCATCGCCCAGGCCAAGGCGCATATGCAGGCCGCGGGCATCCCCATGCGGATGGAGGACTGACCATGCACCCGCTCGACGCACTGTGGCAGACCGTGCAGTCGCGCCGCGATGCCGACCCCGAGGAGAGCTGGACCGCGAAGCTTCTGTCCCGCGGACCGGCGAAATGTGCCGAGAAGTTCGGCGAAGAAGCGGTCGAGACGCTGATCGAGGCGGTGCGCGGCGACCGCGAGAAGCTGGCCGAGGAAGGCGCGGACATGCTGTATCATTTTTGCGTCATGCTGGCGGCGGCGGATGTCGATCTGGCGGACGTGATGGCGCGGCTCGAGGCGCGGGCCGGCATATCGGGAATCACCGAGAAGGCCGCACGGCCCGACTAGCCGGCCTCGGTCGACGCGCGATCGGCGCGGCGGGCGCCGCCCACGCCGCTGCCGCGCACCCGTTGTTAACGCGACATTTTTCATCGACCGGAAGAAAGCTGCAAGGCGACGCTCCGGGTGCGGAACCATCGCGTCGCCTTGCGTGTTGCCTTAATGACCAACCTGCAAACAGGTCACCGCGACAACGATCAGGAGACTAAGATGAAACCCGTCCTTGCGTCCACTGCGATCGCGTGGGCGGCCTTCGGCGTGGCCGGAGCCCATGCCCAGGTTGCCGCGAACCCCGCCTTCGTTGCCGGATACGATAGCCCGGCCCTGCGCGCCTCGATGCTCGACGACATGGCGATCTACGCCTCCGAGACGCGGATCGACCCGTCGGCCAGCCTGCCCCCGGGCTTGGAGCGGCTGGGCGAGGTTGACGACATCGTGCTCGGGCCGAATGGCGGGGTCGATGCCGTCATCGCCGACATTGGCGGCTTTCTGGGGATCGGCGACCGGGAGGTCGCGTTCGATATAGATCAACTCGTGATGGTGCCCGCGGCCGAAGGTTCGGACGAGATGGTGCTCGTCGTGATGGCCGCGCGGGACGAGATCGAAAACGCCCCGATGTTCGAGAACACGGCCACCGGCAGCCGCACCGATGGCGCGCGCGCGATCACCAATGAAGGGTCCGGCGTCACCACCGCCGCGTCGGCCAGCGTCGTGACCGTCGAGACGGGCAGCACCGCCAGCCCCCGGTCGGACGGTGCGATGGAAGGGACGGATACCGACACCGCCACGCTCGATGCGGGCACGGTGGTCGCCAACCCGCAGACGCCCGCGACGGCGATCGTCACCGGATCGGGGGTGCAGACGACCGCGCCGGGCACCGATCTCGGCGAGGGCGATGCCGAGATGGCGAGCGGCGCGAGCAGCGACACGCCGCCGGTGACCTATATTCCCGGTGTCGAGTTCGAGAACGAGGCCCCGGCGGTCGCGCGCGACGGCTACACCCCGCGGATGCAGAACACGTTGACCCTGCCCGAGCTCGAGGGGGTGCCGGTCTTCGACGTGACGGAAGAGGAGATCGGCGTAATCTCGTATGCCTTCTCGCCCGGCACCCGGAGTAGCGACGTCACCGTCGTGGTCGTGTCCATCGGTGGCTTTCTCGGGATCGGCGATCACGAGGTCGCGATGCACGCCAAGCGGATGTCCTTCCTCGACGGCGAAAGCGGCATCCGGGCCTATGTGGACGCCACGCGCGACCAGCTCGAGGCGCTTCCGGAATACGACGACTGACAATCCTGACGGCCCGCCCCACCGGCGGGCCGTTTCGCGTCAGAGCTTCGAGCTGATGATGCCGGTGGCGAATCCGCCCTGCCGGAGTTCCCCGAAGAGTCGCTGGTATTCGATCTTGGGACAGCGGTCCTGAATGATCGTCACACCCGCCGCATCGCACATCGCCTCGGCCTCGGGACTGACGACGCCGACCTGCAGCCAGACACACCAGAGCCCGTCGAGGACACCTAATCCTTCCTCGACGAGGGCCGGTACCGCTTCGGGCCGGCGAAACACGTCGAGCACGTCGACCGGCCCCGAAACCGAACCGAGATCGGGAACGACCGTCTCGCCGAAGAGCGTGGTGCCCGCATGGATCGGGTTGACCGGCACGACCCGGATGCCCCGCCGCGCGAGGTAGCGCGCGACGTAGTGGCTGGGCCGGATCGGGTTCGGCGACACGCCGACGAAGGCGAAGGTCTTCGCGCGCGTCAGGACGTCCCGCAGGAGTGCATCGGATGGGGTCGTGGTCATGTGCCAGATTGGGCAGAAAAAAAGGCCCGCGGCAATGAAGACGCGGGCCCGAGGTATGGAACGAGGGACAGTGAACGGAGGGTGGGTGTTCCGAACCCATCTTCCACAGACAATCGGGTAACTGCCCCTCGCCCCAGTTGGTTCCGCCTGGGTCACGACTTTTTTTTCGTGCCAGCGGGTTACGCATCGGCGCGTCAGTCGAAGATGTCCTCGATCTCGTCCCAGATCTCGGACGCGACGGCGCGCCAGATGGATTTCGTCTTCTTGGTCTTTCGTCTTGTCCCCGGCCTCTTCGGCGTCCGCTTCACCTTGGGTGAGGCATCCGCAACCTGGGCCATTTTCAGGGGCTTCATCACGTGGAGCGGTGCACCGCAAGACCCGCAGGCCAGCTCGTGTCCGCCATGGGCGGTATTCCGCAGGATGGTCCGGCGCCCGCAATAACAGCAGGTCGCCTTCTTGGGCTCAAACATCGCGGCCCTCTCGCAGGGCAAAAAGGGCGACCGCCGCCGCGTTCGACACGTTGAGCGAGCCGAAGCCGCCCGCGGGGTCGATCCGGACCATCCGGTCGCAGAGACTGCGGGTGCGGTCGCGCAGGCCAGGCCCCTCGGCGCCCAGAACGATGGCGACGGGCGCGTCGCGAAGACCGGGCGCGGCCTCGCCCAGCGTCTCGGGCGCCTCGCCGTCGAGCCCGACGCAGAGATAGCCCATCTCCTTTAACCGCTCCATCGCGTCGCCCAGGTTGCCGACCCTGAGATAGGGCTGGCGTTCCAGCGCACCGGACGCGGTCTTGGCCAGCGCGCCCGTTTCGGGGGCGGCATGGCGCTGGGGTGCGATCACGGCCCTCGCGCCGAAGACCTCGGCCGAGCGGAGGATCGCGCCCGCGTTATGCGGGTCGGTGACGCGGTCGAGAAGGACCATCAGGGGCGCCCCGCCGCCGGGCCGCGCCACGTCGTCGAGCCGTCCCCAGTCGAGCGCGCGCACCTCGAGGGCCGCGCCCTGGTGGACCGATCCGGGGTCGAGCGGGACCGGGAACTTGCGCGGATCGGCGATCTCGGGCGTCATCCCCGAAGCGGGCACGGCATCGCCCAGCCGGTCGGCGGCGTTCTTCGTCAGCACCAGTCGCAGCCGGTCGCGCAGCGGGTTCTGCAGCGCGTCGCGCACGGCATGCAGGCCGAAGAGCCAGACCGTTTCGCGGGCCGAGGCGCGGCGATCCCGCTCCTTCTCGACCACCCATTTCGGCTTCTGCGCCATGTCCGATCCCCTCGTGCGACCCGAGGCTTATCGCGCGCGTCCGGCCGCTCCACAACACCGCTTGACCCCACCCCATGCCGCCGCTATCCCGCCCGCCAGTGGGCGACAGGCCGCAAGGTGTGGCAGGGGACTGTAACTCCCTCGAGGCGACTCACGCCTGGTTCGATTCCAGGGTCGCCCACCATCGAACATCCGACATCACGAAACCACCGCCCCGGGCGGGCGCGGCACCGGAGGCCCTTCGGTCTGGCGGCAATGGTTCGCCGGATGTTACCGTTCCCCGACACGAAGACTGGGGGGACATCATGCTGAAACTCATCACCTGCGCCGCGGCGGCGTTGCTGGCCGGGGCGACCGTCGTGGCGGCCTGCCCGGATTGGCGCCAGAACGGGGCGGTCGGGCGTTTTTCGGGGGCCGATCTCTGGGAGCCGCGGCTCTTCGACATCACGGCGGGCGGGACCAACAACCTGCGGGCGCAATGCGGATCGATCTACAAGAGCCTGAAATCCGACCGGGGCGACGGCTATTTTCCGACGCCGCCCGACTTCACGATCGAGACGCCGGGGATGTCGGGTTACACGCTGGAGATCGCGGTGGTCAGCGAATGCGACAGCGCGCTGCTGGTGAACACGCCAGCGGGTAACTGGTATTACGACGATGACGACAATGGGAATCTCGACGCGAAGATCACGCTGACCTCGCCGTCCTCGGGCATTCTCGACATCTGGGTCGGTACCCATGACGGGCAGTTCTGCGACGCGGAACTGCGGCTGGAGACCTTCAAGTAGGCGGTCTCGCCGGCGGTCAGGTCACCGCCAGCCCGGTCAGAGCATGGGCCAGCGCGGCGCCGTGCATGTCGCGGTCGCGCGCGCTGCCCTGCACCGCCGGGCGCGGCAGCGACAGCTTCACGACGTGCAGCGCAGGCAGGTCGAAGCGCTTGATCTCCGCCCCGCCGAGACGGGCGGCGAACGTCTCCGTCGGGAGGGCCGCGACGCGGTCGTAGGTCGCGGCGTCGCAGAAGATGTCGATCGTGATCCAGAAGGGCCCCGCGTTTTTCGAACGGACGCGGGCAAGGTCGCCCAAATCAGACATCGAGGATCTCCAGCCGGAAGCCGTCCATCGGGTCATCCAACGCCAGAACATGATGCAGCACGAATTCGTAGCGCGGGCCGAGATCGACCTCGGGCGGCGAGAAGGGGAAGGCGAATGTGGGCATCGGTTCTTCGGGGGTGAGCGGATGGTGGAGGAGGAGCGGGTTCACCAGCTTGGCCACCTCCTGCGCGGTGGCGGCATCGGGGGCGATCACCTGCGCCATGACACCGATCTCGTTGGGGCGGGCCGCGCCGGGTTCGAGCGCGCCGAGTGCGGCGTCGAGACCGATCCGCCGCAGCTCCAGATCGTAGGCGGCACCGGGCATCTGCCGCCCAATGCGGGCGCGGGCACGAGCTTCCAGCGAGGCGCACCAGTCGTCGATTTCCGCCACGTAGCGCGGGTCGCGGATGAGGACGAGGCTCATCACGCCATGCCCGGCGACGCGCGCGGCCTCGAGCTTCACGGTATAGGGCGCAGGCATCCAGACCGCGCCCTCGACCCGCACGGCGCGGCCCTCGGCGCGGTAGGTCGCGGCGGAGGTGTCGAGCGCGCCGCCGGGTTCGTGCAGGACGATCGGGTCGGAATTCTCGTAGAGGAGATGGGCGGCAACCGTCCGCTCGGTGGCGACGCTGATCTCGGCCATGGGGGTCACGGTGAAGCCCGTCCCGTCGAACAGGATCTCGATGACGCCGGTGTCGGGATGCGTGCAGCAGAGTGCCCCGCATTCGCCCACCTTCGCGCCGTGCCAGGCCCCGCCCGCGTCGCAACCCCGCGCCAGCGGCAGGGCCGCGAGGATGGCGGTGTCGGTGGTGCGTCCGCAGATGACGATCCCGGCGCCCGTGTCGAGGGCCGCCTGCACCTGCTCCGCCCCGGCCAGTGCGACGATGTTGGTGCACTCGGCCAAGGCGTCGGCCTCGACGTCCGGCGCGCCCGGCAGGGGTGACACGCGGTTCCATTCGGCGGCCAGCCGATCCGCATCGCGGTCGCAGTAGAGCACGGCGATCTTCGCCCCCTGCCCTGCCTCGGCCAGGACCTCGCGCGTGATCTCGACCAGCCAGTCGACGGCCGTCCCCGCGCCGCAGGTGCCCGCCGTGCCGATGACCAGCGGCACGCCCGCGCCGAGCGCCGCGCGGACCAGCTCGCCCCAGTCGGACTTGACCTGCGCGCGGGAATACTTGGAGACGCCGCGTCCCAGATAGGCCGGCCCGCTATCGGTCGAGCCGCCGTCTATGGCGATGAGATCCGGCCCGCGCGCCAGCCCCGCGGCCAGCGCGTCGCCATCCCAGCCGAGGCCCAGAGCGCCTGCCGGCACGAGGACGCGGCAGGTCGGCCCGGCGGCCTCAGTCGAGGGGCTTGGCATGATCCGGCACCTCGGGCTTGCGGATGATTCGGCGCAGGAACATCGGGGCGATGAACCCGAGGAACGCCGCCACCAGAAGGCCGATCGCGATGGGCGAGGAGACGAGGTAGGTCCAGTCGCCGTCCGAGAGCACCATCGCGTCGCGGAGCTGCTTTTCCATCTTTCCGCCGAGGAGAATCCCGAGGATCACGGGCACCGTCGGGATGTCGAGCTTGCGCAGCACGTAGCCCAGCACGCCGAAGGCGGTGACGAGGAGCAGGTCGAAATAGCTGCCCGTGAGGGCGTAGATGCCCACGAAGCTGACCATCGTGACGCCCGGCATCAGGATCGCAGGCGGGACTTGCAGGACCTTCACGAAGACCTTCACCATCGGCACGTTCATCGCGAGGAGGACGAAATTCGCGATCAGGAGCGAGGCGATCAGGCCCCAGACCACGTCCGGCCGATCGGTGAAGAGCGTCGGCCCCGGCGTGATGTTGAGCGTGACCAGCACCGCCAGCAGCACCGCCGTCGTGCCCGAACCGGGCACCCCCAGCGTCAGCATCGGGACAAGCGCGCCGCCCGCGGCGGCGTTGTTGCCGACCTCGGGGGCCGCGATGCCCTTGGCGACCCCGGTGCCGAAGCCGCCCTTCTCGCCCGCGATGGACTTTTCGGTCACGTAGGTCAGGAACGAGCCGAGCGACGCGCCCGCCCCCGGCAGCACGCCCGCGATGAAGCCGATCACCGAGGAGCGCATCATCGTCCAGCGGGTCGACCAGATCTCGCGCCACGGGACGGTGACGCGGCCCAGCACCATGTTGAGCGCGCCCTGAGCGCCGTGTTTCTCGATGAAGAAGAACACTTCGGAGACCGCAAAGAGGCCGACGATGGCCACGAGGAAATCGACGCCGTCATAGAGATGCAGGTTGCCGCCGGTCAGCCGCGCCATACCCGAATTGGGATCGAGGCCGATCATCGCGATGCCGATGCCGAGAACGCTGGCGAAGGCGGCCTTGGCCTGGTTCTTCGAGGCGACGCCGCCCAGCGTGCAGAAGGCCAGCAGATAGAGTGCGAAATACTCGGCCGGGCCGAACTGGTACGCGATGTTCGACAGGATCGGCGCGAGGAACATCAGCCCGATGGTCGAGAGCGTGGCGCCCACGAAGCTGGCCACGCCCGAGATCACCAGCGCGTCGCCCGGCCGACCGTTCCGGGCCATCGGATGGCCGTCGAGGCAGGTCATCATCGCGGGTTCGTCGCCGGGAATATTGAGGAGGATCGAACTGATCCGACCGCCATACATCGCGCCGTAATAGATCGAGGTCAGCAGAACGAGCGCCGCGACCGCGTCGAGCCCCATGGTGAAGGTGATCGGGATCATGATCGCGACCCCGTTCGACGGCCCGAGCCCCGGAAGGGCGCCGACGATGGTGCCGATGAAGCACCCGAGGACAGCGAGGGCCAAGGTGAACCATGTCAGGACGGAGAAGCCGCCGATCAGGTTGTTGAGGATGTCCATGTCAGAAGAGCCCCCGCGGCAGGCCGAAGAGGCTGAGGCCGAGGACGAAGCGGAAGAGGACGAAGAGCCCGATGCTGAGTGCGAGCCCGGTGACGATCGCCGCCTTCCAGCGGGGCGCGATCTGGAACGAGAGGACGCCCGCGACGATCGCGGTGGGCAGAAGGAAGCCCAGCGGCTTCAGCGCGTAGGCGTATCCGACCAGCATGATCGTCGCGATGGCGAGGGCGCCGACGGATCGCAGCGGCGGCCATTCCGGTTCGTCGTCGGGCTTGAGCACCATGACCACGCCGCAGATCGCCGCGACGATGCCGACCGCCATTGGGAAGGCGCGCGACCCGAGCGGATCCGAGAAGAAGGGCGCGGCGATCTGGGCCGCGCTGGCCACGTAGGCCAGCGCGCCGACGATCACGATCGCGCCGAAGATACGGTCGCTTGCGAGCATGGTGACTATCCCCCGATATCGTCTGTGCGACGGCGGGCCCGTGCGGGCCCCGCACCGGTCGCGGAGGCCCATCCCGTCGGGACGGGATGGGCGGAGGAACGGGCGGTGCGCCCGTTCGGTTGTCGCCGCGAACGGCCCTTACTGGATGACGCCGATTTCCTGGCTCAGCGTGCGGACGTCCTCGATGTTCTGGGCGATGAACGCCTCGAAATCGCTGCCGGTCACGTTGAAGGGCGCCAGACCGTTGGCTGCCATCGCCTCGGCCCATTCTTCGCTCTCGCCGACGGCCTGAAGCTTGGCGACCCAGTCGTTGAAGGCCTCGTCCGAGATGTCCTTCGGAACGTAGAGCCCGCGCCAGTTGACCGCGACGACGTCCACGCCCTGCTCGACGGCGGTGGGGATGTCGTCGAAGCCGGGCACCCGCTCGTCCGAGAGGACGGCGAGGACGCGCACGTCACCGGATTCGATGAAGCCCACGACCTCGGACATGTCGCCCGTCATTCCCTGGGTGAAGCCCCCCACCGTCTGGGTGATCGCGTCCGCGCCACCATCGACACCGATATACTTGATCTGGCGCACGTCCTCGACGCCATGCGCTTTGGCCAGCTGCAGCACCTTCAGGTGGTCGAAGCCGCCCGCAGCGGATCCGCCCGCGAAGGCCACGCTGCCGGGATCGGCGGCGATAGCGTCGAGCATGTCGCCCAGGGTCTGGAAGGGGCTGTCGGCGGCGACGACGATGACGCCCGGATCGGCGCCGATCGCGCCGAGGAAGCGCACCTGGTCGGCGGTAGCGCCGCCATAGGCGTCCTGCGCGAGACGGGTCGCGGTCGCCTGGCTCGCGGCGACGATCAGCTCGGCGTCATCGGTGCGCTCGTTGGCCACGGTCTGATAGGCCAGACCGCCACCGCCACCGGCCATGTTGGTGACCTGCACGGGGCCGTCGACGACGCCGATATCGGTCATGATCTTGCCGATCTGGCGGCAGGTGAAATCCCAGCCGCCGCCAGGATTGGCGGGCGCGATGCACTCGGCCGCGGTGGCGGCCCCGCCGACAAAGAGGGCGATCCCGGTCAGGGCTGCGCGAAACGTGTAGGTCATGGTCTTCCTCCCTTGGGCGCCGACCCTCTCCCGGGGTGGGCGACATGGGGAGCCTAGACGCCTCGCGCGTAACCGCAAGACGTCTCGCGCGAGGGGGACTCAGGCGCGCTTCTCGCCCGGCACGAAGCCTTCGGCGTCGCCGAGGAACAGCCCGACCTTCCGGAACTTGGGGATTGCGTCGCAGATGACCTTCACGACGATCAGCATCGGGACCGCCACGACCATGCCCATCACCGACCAGGTCCAGGCGAAGAACGCGACCGAGAGGAACACCATCGTGACGTTGAGGCGCAGGCGCGTCCCCACGAGCGCCGGGGTCACGAATTGCCCCTCGAGCGAGGTCAGCGCGTAATAGGTGCCGAACACCCCGAGCCCGGCCCAAGGGTCCATGAAGGTCACGAAGGCAATGGTGCCCGCGATCCCCGCGCCGATCACCGCCCCGACGAAGGGGATGAAGTTGAGGACGGTCGCCATCAGGCCGATCAGCCAGGGCGACGGCAGGTCCCACCACCACATCGCAGCCCCGATCACGACGCCGAGGCCGATATTGATCAGCGTGATCGCGCCAAGATAGTTGCCCAGCCGCGCCTCGATGGTGCGGATGGTCTGGACGGTCGTGCGCTTGTCCTCGAACCGGTCGACGACCTGCACGGCCTTCTGTATGAAGAGATCGCCCGAGGCGGTCAGGAAGAACAACAGGCACATCGCGAAGACGACCTGGCTGAGGAGCGCGGGCGCGATGGCGAAGACCGTACTGGCGAGCCCGGAATCCGAGACGACTTCGACCTGCATCGGCCGCTCGGCCCCGGCTTCGGCAAGGACGTCACCCGTTGCGTCGGCGGCGACGGTGAAGGCTTCGAGCGGACCGCCGGGGCCTGTCAACTGGCCCATGACCTGGCTCAGGAGACCCGGAATGTCGGTCACGAACTCCTGGATCGGGTCGGCCGCCATCATGCCCCCGAACACCAGGGCCACGCCGATCGTCACGGTGAACAGCGCCGCCGCGACGGGTGCGGGCACGCCGATCCGGCCGAGACCCCGGCGGGGCGCATTGAGGATGAAATATCCCAGCACGGCGCTGGTGACGGGGATCAGGAACTCGGCCGCGAAGAAGAGGGCCTGGATCAGCAGGAGGATGAAGATGCCGGTGATCGGCACCGCGAGCGGGTGACGCTTGGAGCGCGCGGGCCCACGGATCGCCTCGGTCGGTTCGGCGTCACCGCGGATCGAGTCGACCCGTTCGGGAGTGGCGGTCACGCCACCGGGGTCATCGCGCGGCGCCAATGGTGTCGGCCTTCACGGCCCCCCTGTGGCCCAACGGCTCGCGGTGTCCGGTGGTGGTGTCGCGCGCAGTCTGCGCCTCGATCTCGGAATTGAGCTCGGCCCCGATCAGGATGACCGCCGCCGAGAGCCACATCCACATCAGGAGGACGACGACCCCCGCGATGGACCCGAACGTCTCGTTGTAGGAGCCGAAATTCTGCACGTAGATCGAGAAGGCCACCGACGCGATCAGCCAGACGAGCGCCGCGATGACCGTCCCCGGTGCAATCCAGCGCAACTTGGCGTCGTCGCGGTCGGGGCCGTAGCGGTAGAGGATGCCGAGGCCCAAGGTCACGATGATCGCCAGCGGAACGTAGGAGAGCCATTGCAGAAGCGTCTCCATCGTGGGGCTCCAGGCCAGGAACTCCAGCGCCACGGGCACCGCGATGATGAGCAGGGCTGCGATGAGCACGCCGAGGATCATCGCCAGTGTCAGGCCGATGGTCATCAGCTTGACGCGCACGAAGCCGCGCGTCTCCGTCTCGTCGTAAGCGAGGTTGATGCCTTCGATCAGGCTGCCGACGCCCGCCGAGGCCGACCAGAGCGCGAGACCCAGCCCGACGATCAGGCCGAGCGTCAGCCCACCCTCCTGCGATCCGGCCACGGCTTCGGCCTGATCCAGCATGATCTGGCTGACATCGGGCGGCACCACGGCGGTGATCCCTTCGAGTGCGGCCACCAGTTCGGTCGGCTCGTAGATCAGCCCGGTAATCGACATCAGCGCGGTGATGGCGGGGAAGACCGCGAGCAGGCCGTAGAACGCGACGCCCGCGGCAACGAGGAGCACGTGGTCCGCCGAGATCTCGTCCTTCACGCGAACCGCGATGTCGAGCCATCCGGCCTTGGGGATCTCGGTCGGGCGCGTCGCGTCGCGGCCGCGACCCGGCTGGGCCTCGGCGATTTCGGCCGCGATCGCGTGGCGTCCGGCTTCGGAGATGTCCTCCAGCCGTTCAGACCTGCCCATGGCGTTCTCCAGACGTGATTGTGCGACGGATCAACGCAGGCGGATGACCGCCGGTTCCCGTCCGGGTATGCGAAACTCAGGGCCCCGCGCGGACCCGCAGCAGGAGCGGCAGGTGGTCCGAGCCGACCTCCGGGCCGAGGCGCTTGTCGTGGAGGATGACGTCTTCGGTCACCAACGCCTGGTCGATCGGAAAGCGCAGGATCGGATGGGTTACGTCGAAAGTGGTCATGAGCCCCCGCCCCTCGCGCGTATCCTTGAGGCCCCCCGCCTCGCGCAGTCGGCTGCCGCGCCGCGAGAACGGCACGTCGTTGAAATCGCCGACGGCCACGGCGGGCATGTCGACCCGGCGCATCAGCGTGGCCATCGCCGCAAGCTGGCGGTCGCGGTCATCGGTGGAATTGCCGGGCACGGGCGGCCGGGGATGAAGCCCCGTGACAAGCAGCGGGCCGTCGGACGTGGTGAGGACTGCAGTGGCGATGGGGACGTCCGTGCCCTCGAGCTGGCGCAACTCCGCGCTTTCGACCGGAACGCGCGTGGCGAAGATCATGCCGTAATGGTCGTCGCGGATCTCCTCGCGGCGGGTGTCGTAGCGCGCCAGTTCCTCCGACAATGCGTCGGCCCAGACCTGATCGACCTCCATCAGAAGCAGCACGTCGGGGTCTTCTTCGCGGATCAGGGCGCGCACCGCGTCGTGATCCTCGTTTTCCTGCAAGACGTTGAGTGCCATGATCCCCACGCCACCCTCGCCCGCGACCTGCGGCACGGCGACCGGCATACCAGGCAGGTAGCGCCAGAGCCACGAGCCCTGCCAGCCGATGACTGCGACCATCGAAAGGACGATCGCGCCGCGCCATGTCCCGGTCAGGACGACAGCGGCGACAACGCCGATGACCACGGCGAGCGCGAAGATATGAAGGCGCGGGAACTCCCATCCACGGATCCACCACGCACCGGAGTCGCGCAGCGGCAGAAGCGTGACGACCACCAGCGCCAGCGCCAGCAATCCGAGAATTGCGCGGAGCATCCCGAGCGACCCGGCTCAGGCCACGGTCGGGTCGTCAGGCGCGGCGGGCAGGCCAAAATGCGACCGCAGCAGCGCGACGTTCCGGCGGTTCGCCTTCAACCCGACATCGAAGATATCGCCCACCAGCGGGATCGTCCCAACGACCCAGTCGATCCCGGTATTCGCCGCCATCCTCGCCTTCACATGCGTCGGCGCACCCATCCGGTGCGCCTCGAGCCAGATGTAGCCTGCAGGCGCCAGCGCCGCGACATCGCCGAGACCGGGCACAAGGCCCAGAAGCACGTCCCAACCGAAGCGGATCTGCGTCCCCGGCAGGCGGTAGCGGCTGTCGAGGTTCCAGGCCAGCCGGTCGAGCCGGTCCAGACGGGCAGCATGGTCCGGGGTGGTCTCAGCGTCCCGATGCAACGTTTCGGGTCGGCTCCGCGCCGGGGCCCGTCCGGGGGTGCGGGCGGTGGCGCGGTGCGGCGTGTCGGGCGTGCGGTCCAGATGTTCCATACCCCACCTACGCATGCGCCCCGCACCGGGTTCCCGTACCTGCACCGCGCCGTTAGGGTCGCGGCGAGCAGTCGAGGGGACGGATATGGCGTTGGGAATGGACGGACAGGTCGCGGTGGTGACCGGCGGGGCGCAGGGAATCGGACTGGCGGTGTTGCACCGGCTTCAGTCCGAGGGCGTGCGGGTGGCCAGCTGGGATGCCAATGGCGACACCAATGCCGCAATGGCCGCCGAGACCGGGGCCGTCGCCGTCACCTGCGACGTCTCGGACCTCGCATCGGTCGATGCCGCCTATGCCGAAACGGTGGCGGCGCTGGGCGCGCCCCAGATCCTCGTGAATTCGGCGGGCATCGCCGGGCCGAACCGCCCGGTCGCCGAATACGACCCCGGCGACTGGTCGCGGATCGTGGCGATCAACCTGACGGGCACCTTCCTCGTGAACCGCGCCGTCGTGCCCGCGATGACCGAAGCCGGCTACGGCCGCATCCTCAATATCGCATCCATCGCCGGCAAGGAGGGCAACCCGAACGCCTGCGCCTATTCGGCGTCCAAGGCGGGGGTGATCGGGTTCACCAAATCGCTCGGCAAGGAACTGGCGGGGCACGACATCGCGGTGAACTGCGTCACACCCGCCGCCGCGCGCACGCCGATCTTCGACCAGATGAGCCAGGAGCATATTGACTACATGCTCTCGAAGATCCCGCGCCAGCGCTTCCTCGAGGTCACCGAAGCCGCCGACATGATCGCCTGGTGCGTCTCGCCCCAGAACGCATTCACCACGGCGGCCGTGTTCGATTTGAGCGGGGGACGGGCGACGTATTGACCTGCGCGCGGTAGGGGATCGGGGTGGTGCCCCCACACGGACTCGAACCGCGGACCTACTGATTACAAATCGGTTTTCGCAGGTTCCCATAAATCTTCATTTCAGAACTTTTTTCGCTTCTATATCAGTGCTTACGCTGTATCATGAGAACATGGCTGACTACTGATTGTCACTTCTACGCACGCGATTTATGAGCCTAAAATGAGCCTAACGGACCTACAGATTAAGCGCTTGAAGGTCCCTGAGAGGGGGCAGAAGACATACTACGACCCCTCGCTGCGAGGCTTCGGGGTACGTGTCTCGCAAGGGGGCACCAAGACTTTTGTCGTTCTATTTGGTCCAGATCGCCGCCGCCGATCGCTGGGTCGCTATCCGGACATTTCACTGGCTGAGGCACGGGTGCTTGCAAAGCAGGCTCAGCTTGATATCGCGCTCGAAGCATTGCATCCGAAGGTCTCGGTACCGAAGCTGACTTTCCCCATAGCCAGAACGAAGTTCCTATCTGACTGCGAGACGCGCACCAAGCCGCACACCGTGGGAGAATATCGCCGCCTGTTGAACCGTCACTTTGATTTCGAACAGGAGATCTCCGCCCTGACGCGGCGCGACATTGGATCGGCCATAGACAGTATCAAGAAGCCCTCCGAGCAGCACCACGCTTATGTTGCCATCCGCACGATGCTTAATTGGTGTGTGAAGCGCGGCTTTCTGAATGCTTCACCAGTACCACCAATGACGTTCAGGGCCCGCGCCCGAGAACGAGTGCTGTCCGAACAGGAGCTGGCCCTGGTCTGGGATCGGGCTGAGCACTTCGGGTATCCTTACGGTGCAATCGTGCAACTGCTTATCCTCACCGGTCAACGCAAGGGGGAAGTGGTGGGACTACGAGCCAGTTGGATCTCGGATGATAGGATTGTCTACCCATCTGAATTTGTTAAGAATCAGCGGTCCCATACTGTTCCCTTGGGAAGGCGGGCATTAGACTTGATCGCCGCCCTCCCCGGCCAAGCTGACGTACTTTTTCCGTCTCGTCTGGACGATGAGAAGCCATTTAACGGATTTTCGAAGTGCAAAGCAGCGTTCGATCAGGACTTGGAAGTCGAGCCCTACACACTGCACGACCTTCGCCGGACATTTAGCAGCAACATGGCTAGGCTTGGCACACCGATCCACGTGACAGAACGGATCCTGAACCATGTTTCGGGCACAATTAGCGGTGTCGCGGCCGTCTACAACCGACATGCATATATTGAGGAGATGCAGAGTGCCTTTGCGGCCTACGAAGCATACCTTACAGACGTCCTAGCCAAACACTCAATACTTGATCGGCACTCAGATCCTGCTAACCTGACAGCCCCTCGGGGAATTTGTTGAAACCCGAGCATCGCGATGCTCTCCTACTACGGAGAGATCGTGATGAGGATACTTTCAAAACGCCAGGTCAAGGAGCTGGTTTTGTACTCGCCACAGCACATCGCACGCCTGGAAAAGGCAGGCCAGTTCCCCAAGCGGGTACAGCTAGGCCCGAACCGCGTGGGCTGGGTGGAAGGTGAAGTGCTAGACTGGCTTGAAAAACGGCTTGCGCAGCGCGAAGTGCCCAACTGACGCTCCCTTGAAAGGGAGCTGGGTGGCCGGGGTTGCAAATCCGGCCACCCGACTATCAAGTATCTCTCCGGCTTCACGACGACGTTGTTACGTCTGGCTACGGTAGTCAGATCAACATCGATTCTTAGCCTGTCTTGGATGCTATATCTGGTGCGTAGGATCATCAGCACAGCCTTTGTCCTCAGTGGTCACTAAAGCTCACCGCAAAGCCGTTCTCGACAGGCTTCCGGTGCGCAATGCAGTACCTTCGACGTGGTCGTCCTCCTGCCATCTGACGATCGCAATGCCTATCAGTTCGGTCCCGTCGTCGCTGACGGCCCTGGAGGGATGGCACCTGCCCTTTGCGATTTGGCCTAGCACCGACGCGACACGGTGGCCCGATAGTAAGGTGCCCACTATCGTAGCCAAGCGCTCCCGGCTTAAGTCGTCGATGACGTAACGACTGCGGACGCGGCGGCCGTCTTTCCGGTTACCTGACCTGAAGTTTAGCGAGCGAAGCTGGTTCCGACCCTGGGGGATCGCCATCGGTAATCTGCTTCACCACGCGTACTCTGCGCAACGAAGCCCGTCTAGTAAAAAAGGCGGCTTGCGAATCTTTGCCATCGGGTTAGGCTCGCTTTAGGCAGATTGGCCGAGCTCTATAAGAATTTTCGACACTCAAGGTAATTACAAGAAGTCAATATGCGAAAGAATGACTGGAAGAAGCGGGTAATATATCGCGAATTGCCAAGAGAGTCCGATTGGGACCCCTCAAAGAAGGTTTTCGTGGGCATATTTCCGCGAAACTCACCAGTCTGGCTGGGAAGTCGGAGTTTGAACCAAAATCGGCTCCGCGACCTCGCTTCGAACGCCCCCTCAGAGGTCGCCGCTTCAATCTCCTCCGCCCTAAATTTTGCGTCTACTGACGATGCGATTGTAAAGGAGTTATCGGCGTGCTGGAACAACGGCGAATTCCTAGTAAATGTTGCTGAACATACGGCGAATATGAGTGGCTGTCTCGAGCAAGAGAGTGTACGTAAGATCCTTTCTTCCTTTGGAGAGCGCACTGGCGACAGCGCAGCAAGATTGTTTGCAAAATATGGCGCGGCAATAAGTGGGTCGGTTATCGACAGATTGATCGAGGCAGGACGCCTCCATAGCAAGCATGACGTTGTTTTTGAGGAATATGCATATGTCTGAGATTGTAATTGTAGACAATGATGTTCTTTCGGCTCTAAGCCATCAGGCCGTTGCCAGCGGCACTGATGCGCTTGATGGGCTATATTCTCCCTCCACTCAGATTGTTATTACGTCAACGGTCTATGCTGAAGCTACCGATGGTCGCTTTCGCCACGCCGCCTCAGCGGAGCGGTTTAGATGGATTGAGGAGGGCTTAAGTTCGGGCAGAATAGAAATTGTTGATACGCCGGATTACGTTGCTGGAGCCTACAAGGACGTCGGAGATGATAGCATCATGTCCATTGCGGACAATTATCCAGATGATAACGTCACCATAGTTACAAACGATAACGGACTTACTGCCAGGGCCTATACCGAAGCAGCCAATGATGTAGATGTCGACAATATCCAGCAGAGTCTTCATGCCAACCTCCTTTCGGGAGGCATAAGCTTCAACGAATATTTCGTATATTCAGAGAATGCAAGAGTTGATACAGGTATTCCACCTGTTGTCGAAGATTTTTCGCTTATCGGTGGATCGAACGGCGCAATTATTTTCGCGATACCCAGTGTTGGCCTTGTCCTGGGAAGGGAAGCAGACGGCAGCATCAAGGTGATCGGCGGCTATGAACGATTCGAGATTGATGAGGATGGAAATATCAACTTTTTTGGTATTTACGATCCAATATCAGGTGTTTTTTCTCTTCATCTTTCGGATATAACTGATATGTCGTATGCCTTTGAGGGCGACATTAGGTTGTCCTCAGAGGTCATCTCGGCTCTTAGTTGGCTCCTATCCCTTCTTAAAGATCCCCCAGTCTCCCCCCTCGTCCTGGATCTCGACGGTGACGGGATCGAGCTGACTGCGGTGGAGGGCGCGACGGCGTTCTTCGACATGGATGTCAATGGGTTCGCCGAGGCCACGGGTTGGGTGGCGTCCGATGACGGGCTGCTGGCACTTGACCTCGATGGCGATGGGCGGATTGACGACGGATCGGAGCTTTTCGGCGACCAAACAGGCCACACCCACGGCTTCCTCGCCCTGGCCGAGCACGATGCCAACGACGACGGCGTGATCGACGCCGCCGACGCGGTCTTCGCCGATCTGGTGATCTGGCAGGACCTCAATGCCGACGGGATCAGCCAGGCTGTCGAGATGCGCGGGCTGGCCGAGATCGGCATCACGTCGATCTCCGTGCAGGCCGCGACGACCAGCTATTGGGTCGAGGGCAACGAGATCCGCTACGAGAGCAGCTTCATCTGGGACGATGGCAGCATTGGCGTCGTCGGTGACGCGTTCTTCGAGACCGACCCGATCCGGACCGTCGCGTTGCTGCCGGACGATTTCGAGTACCACCCGGACGTCTTCAAGCTGCCGGTTCTGGCCGGGGCCGGTTCCCTGGCGTCGACCTGGGTCGCGATGTCAACGGACGACGCGCTGCGGCAGCAGGCCACCGATCTCGTCGCGCAGGCGAGCAACGGCGACATCCAGGGGTTCATGCGAGCGTTCCATGAGTTCGTGTACGACTGGGCCGGCGTCGGATCGGTGCCGCCCGGCTCTCGCGGGGATCATGTCGATGCCCGCAACTTGGAGTTCCTGGAAGTCGTCTTCGATCAGCCATTCGACCCGAGCAACGGAGAGCCGGGGGATCCGGAGCATTGGGCGGCCGCGGACCTCGACGAGGGGATGGGGGGTCTGATCTCGGCAATGGCCGGAGAGTTCCTGTCGCAAGTCGCGGTCTCTGACGCGCTGCTGAATTCCACAGACGCCGCGTCCTACGAGGCCCGGCTGGCCGCCAATCTGCTCGTGCCAGCCGCCTCTGGCGAGGGACAAGAGGCCAACGGCATCGCGGCCATCTTCGCGTCCGTCGAAGGTGGGACGCTGTCGAATGTCGATGCCGCCCTGCTGCTCAGCACGATGGGGAGCGCCTCCGCCCAAGGCGTCGATACATATGCGCTGCGGGTCGAAAGCGAGGCGCAAAGCCGCGGCAGCGCCTCGGCCATCGCGGTCGCGACGATCCTCCAATCCCTGACCCACGGCCAGCAGGTTCATGGGACACATGCCATTGACGCCTTGGATATGAGCGAAAGCTTCGCGGACTCGATCATCTTCGGCAGCGAGGGTAACGACATTTTGTGGGGTGGAAGAGGCGCGAACATCTACATCCACTCTGCCGGCGACGGCTCGGACACGATCAGCGAGGGCAATCAGACCTCCACGCCAACGGACAGGTTGGTGATCACGGACGAGAGCGTCGATGACGTCCAGTTCGAGACAGTGGGAGACGACCTCTTTGTCACGCGGGCAAACGGAGAGGTCATCACGATCAAGAACCAGTTTTACGGTCGGGATTACGCGGTCGATGAGATGTCGTTCGCGGATGGAACCGTTCTCGGCTGGTCGGATATCGCCAACAAGTCGGTCGCAGACCAAAGGGCCTCGGGTCAGATCATCGGGAGCGCCCAGGCCGAGACCTACTATCACGCGGCTGGCGATGGATCGTATACCATCACCGATTATCGCAGCTCTGGCGACAAGCTGATCTTCACGGATCTTACCTCCGATGATGCGGTGTTCGGCCGGGCCGGCGATGACCTGACACTGACGCTGAGCTCGGGTGACATCGTAACGATCTATGAGCACTTTGATAGCGCTGGAACGTTTAGCTTCGACCAGATCGAGTTCTCGGACGGCACAGTATTATCCGGGACGGCCATTGCGAACCGATCCGTAGCCGATCAAAAAGCATCTGGCAGCGTGATCGGAAGCTATCTAGGAGAGACTTACTTTCACGCGGCCGGCGATGGATCGTATACCATCACCGATTATCGCAGCTCTGGCGACAAGCTGATCTTCACGGATCTTACCTCCGATGATGCGGTGTTCGGCCGGGCCGGCGATGACCTGACACTGACGCTAAGCTCGGGTGACATCGTAACAATCTATGAGCACTTTGATAGCGCTGGAACGTTTAGCTTCGACCAGATCGAGTTCTCTGATGGTGCGACATATAGCGGTGCCGAAATCGGCGATCGCGTAGCACTCGATGCAGAACGCGATATCATAATTGGAACTGCGGCGAACGATACCCTCGCTGGTGGTTTAGGCTCCGATACGATAGACGGAGCCGCCGGTGACGACGCGATAGACGGTGGAGATCATGCCGACTCGATTACAGGAGGGGACGGCTACGACACGATCGATGGCGGGTCTGGCCATGACACCGTCTATGGCGGACTTGGCGGCGACCTCATCTACGGTGGCGACGGAAACGATCTTCTCTGGGGCCAAGATAATAACGACTTTCTCTCGGGCGGCGCTGGTAACGATACGCTTCATGGAGGCAGCAGTTGGGATACGCTTGAAGGCGGTGCCGGTGACGACCTCCTCATCGGTGACGGCGGCTTGGAGCAGTTCCTGTTCTCTGGCGAGTTCGGTCATGACACGATTTCTGGCTTTCATCTGTCGGAGGATGAAGATCTCGACCTAACGGGGCTTTCGAATATCCATGAGACGTCCGACATTATCTTCGAGTCGTCAGGCGGATCGACCACTCTAAGGTTCGATCAGGACGACGACGGTGTCGTGGACACCCATAGCTCGATTACCCTGACAAACGTCATTCTGACCGCCTCGGATGTCGGTCAATTCAAGTTTGCGGCCAGTGGTACCGCAGGTCTAGTGATTGATGGAACGGATGGTATCGATATCCTTGCTGGCACCGCGGGCAATGACACCATCTCTGGCCTGTTGGGAGATGATGAGATCTCGGGCGGAGACGGGCATGACTGGATTGCTGCCGGCGGACAAGGAGATCTGATCGCAGGTGGCTCCGGCGAAGACACCATCTACGGCGAAGACGGAAACGACAGCATCCTCGGCGGAGCTGGTGACGATACGATCTACGGGGGTACTGGCTGGGACACGATCGATGGCGGTACCGGCAATGATCTTCTCATCGGAGAAGGTGGCCTTGAGCAGTTCATTTTCTCGGGTGAGTTTGGCCAGGACACCATCTCCGGTTTTCATCTAGCAGATGCTGAGAACCTCGATCTGCGTGGTCTGACAAACGTTCATGATGTAGGTGATATCGACTTTGAGTTTCTTAGCGGGAATACCGTTCTACGGTTCGATCAGGATGCGGATGGGAACCTAGATGCCCATAGCTCGATTACGCTGACCGGGACGGCTCTCACGCCAGCGGATGCAGCGCAGTTCATATTCACGCCAGACGGTCTGACCGGTTCAGACATTGTCGGAACAGTCGATGTCGATACACTGTCTGGAACAGCGGGGAATGACACGATCTCCGGGCTATCCGGCTCCGATGTTATTGACGGACATGACGGACATGACTCGATCGACGCAGGTCACGGAAGCGATACCGTTCGCGGCGGTGCCGGTGACGATACAATTGCCGGCGGAGACAATTACGACAACCTTTCGGGTGATGCTGGCAATGACGACCTTAACGGTGGGAAAGGTTGGGATACGATCAACGGCGGTACCGGTGACGATATCCTCGAAGGCGAAGGAGGCTATGATCTCTTCGTCTTCGAAGATGGTTTCGGTCACGACACGATCACTGACTTCAACATCTCGACATCTGAACTGATCGATTTCACCGCACTGGCTGGCGTGTCGGCGACGTCAGATCTGATCTTCGATACCAATGCCGGCTCGACTGTGTTGCGGTTCGACCTAGACAATGACGGCGCGGCTGATACCGACCTTTCCATCACACTGACAGGGATGATCCTGACTGCCGCGGATCAAGATCAGTTCGTGTTCTAAGGTTGCTGAAAGACTGAGGGCGCGTGAGAACCAACGCGCCCTCCTCAGTGGCTGCGAACTTTCGAACTAGTTTCCGAGCGCCTACCCTTCGCGGAACGCCCTGTTGAAATAGTCCGCGAGCGGCTTCACGAGATATCCGATGGGCGTGCGGTCCTCGGTCCGCAAGTAAGCTTCAACCGGCATGCCTGGCAGCAGAACTTGATCGCCGAGTTTCACGATCTCGCCCTCGTCCGGCAGGACCTCCGCTTGGTAATAGCTGGCTCCTGTTGCTTGATCGAGGAGCGCGTCGGGCGAGAGGCGGACGACAGTGCCAAAAAGCTCCGGGGTCGTGCGTGCGTCGAAAGCGGGGAGCCGAAGGGTCACCGGCTGACCCGGAAACACCTGATCGACATGGATCGGCTCCACGCGGGTTTGGATCACAAGGGGGCGATCTTGCGGGACGATGTAGAGGACCGGATCGGCAGGCCGTATCACGGAACGCTCGGCAAAGACCTGCATATCGTGCACGATCCCGGATACCGGTGCTGTTACGACCAGACGCGACAGTCGATCTTCGAGCGCTCGTAGCTGCTCGACCATTTCGACACGTCGGAACTGGAGATCGCGAAGATCGCTGATGGCTTGCTCCCGTGCTCGGGTGCGCAGTTTCAGACCCTCCAGATCCATCTGAGTAGCCTCGCCTTCCAGCTCGGCAACACGCGAGACAAATTCGCCGACCTGGCCAAGAAGGCGCGCTTCTTCACGCTGGAGCGCCAGCACGCGCGGCGCTTGAGCGAGACCCCGATCGAGAAGCTCTGTCTGGTCTTCCAGCTCCTCACGCAGAAAACCCAATTGGAGGTTTAGCGCCCCTTGCTGGGATACGATGCCATCGATCTGGTTGCCAATCTGTCCCTTGCGCCGCGTTAGCTGCTCCATCTCGCCGGACATCGCCTCACGACGTGCCTCGAAGAGGTTTCGTTGCCCTTGAAGGATCTCGGCCATCTGACCATCGACCCGGCCCAGTCGCTCAACCTCTTCTGGAAACGCCAGATCAGTCTCGTCGCGCTCGGCCTCGAGCCGGGCGGCGCGAGCCGTCATCTCCCGAAGCTGATCAGCAATGATCTGCCGATCCGATGCCAGCCCGGCAGCGCTTAGACGGAGCAACGGTTGATCGGTGACGACACGATCGCCTTCTCGGACGAGAAGCTCTTGGACGACGCCGCCGTCAGGATGTTGCACGACCTGCCTGTTGCTCTCGACCGCAACGCGCCCGGACGAGATGATCGCGCCCGAAATGTTGGCTAGTGCCGCCCAAGATCCGAAGCCTCCGAAGAGCACCAGAAGCGCGATAAGGCCGATGATGACTTGCCGTCTTGCGTTCCAAACTTGGACGTCCATCACGAAACCCCTCCTGCCGCAGCTGGCGCGACCGCGATGCTCTCGTGGTTCTTGACGACCTTCGTGAGAACGTCGCGGGTCGGTCCAAAGGCTTCGACCATCCCGCCATGCAGCTTCAAGAGAAGATCGCACTCCTGGATGGCGGCTGGCCGGTGCGCGACGATGATCACCGCACCTCCACGCGCTTTGATTGCCTTGATGGCGTCATTCAGGGCAGCGGTGCCGAGGTTGTCCAGGTTGGAATTGGGCTCATCAAGGACGAGGATCTTGGGAGCACCAAACATCGCGCGTGCCAATCCGATCCGCTGCACCTGACCACCCGAGAGGCGGCCACCGATTGCAGTCAGATGCGTATCATAGCCATCTGGCTGCTGAAGGATCATTTCATGCGCCGCAGCAGCCTGAGCCGCCGCTACAACATCGCCCGGATCGGCGGATGCATCCAAACGAGCGATATTCTCCGCGATGGTGCCGTCGAACAAGGTCACCGTCTGTGGAAGGTAGCCGATGTGCTTTCCAAGGATATCCGGGTCGTATTGATCGAGTGTCGCCCCCGCTAGTCGCAGCTTACCTGCGGCGACGGGCCAAACTCCAGTGATCGCCTTGGCCAATGAGGTTTTTCCCGCCCCTGACGGGCCGATGACGCCAAGCGCCTGGCCCGGTGCGACAGAGAATGAGACGCCCCGGAGCGTCGGCCGTGTCTCCCCAGGCGGTACGACTACGATCCCGTCGGCGAGCAGTCGCGCTTCGGGCGCGGGAAGCGGTGTATGGGGCGTATCGGGGGGAACCTGGCTAAGAAGGGAAATGACGGCTGCCCGCCCTTTCCGAGCCGCCTGCACTACCTGCCATTGCCCGATTACCATCTCGACCGGCGCCAAGGCCCGTCCCATCAAGATCGAGGCGGCGATCATGGCGCCAGCAGTCAACTCGTTTTGCAACACGAGGTAGGCGCCGAGCCCGAGGATGGCTGATTGTAGGAAGAGACGGAGCGTCTTGGTTGTCACTGTAAAGAGACCAGACCGATCCGACGTCGAAATGGATTGCTCCAGAGACACGCGCCGCGCTTCAATCCAACGCGCGAAAGCCGCCTTTTGCATACCAAGAGACTGCACCAACTCTGCATCTGCCGCCAGTTGATGCGCTGTCAGTTCGGCATGCGCCGAAGCTCGGGAGGCGTCTGCAATCGGACCTGCAGTAAGCCATTGGTTGAGGATCGCTATTGCGACCAGAACAGCACCGCCCGTGAGTGCCAGAAATCCCAACCAAGGATGAAAAACGAAGATCGCAGCCAGAAAAAGCGGTGTCCAAGGGACATCGAAGAGGGCCAAGAATACTGGTGACGACATCAGGCGCTGCACAGCCTCCAGGTCACGCAGCGGTGCACGGCTGCCACCCCCGCCCGATCGGCCGGCTGTGCGCCTGAGATGCGCCTGAAACACGCGTCCATCCAGCAACGACTGGAACCTCGCCCCGACTCTCGCCGTGATCCGCCCCCGGATGTGGTCGAGTATGCCCATCATGAGGAACAGGAACGCCACCAAGATCGACAGCGCCATCAGCGTCTCTTCCGAACGAGACCCGAGCACGCGGTCGTAGACCTGCAGCATGTAAATCGGGCCTGTGAGCATCAGTGCGTTCACGGCGACTGAAAGCAGGAAGACCAAGAACAGTAGGCTGTTTGACTTCTTTCGAATGGCAGCGACTTCCTTGCGTCCCGAATGCGGCCGTCCGTCGCTAGGCTTGGTCATGATGCATCCTGTATCGCGGCTGTAGAGTACGTCGCAGCTCAGAAAGACGATAGAGATGCAGGCAAATGATCGCTACCGCGTTATCAGCACGTTGTTCTGAGCGAAGCGCGGGCAACGGACCAAGCGCTGCGGCTTCGACACACCGCGCAGCAATCTCCAGGAAGGCCATGTTTACTACGACTAAAACCTCCTAGTCTGACACCGCAAGTCGGTACACTCGTGCTCATGTGGCTCGCGAACTGATCAGACAAGTCGGAACGGGGATATTTGGTGTCACGGTCTCTCGCCTATATCGCACCAATCGCCGTAGGTTTCTTAATAACCTCAATTGGTACGGCAATTGCAGATACAACGGACCGTAATGTCCAGCCTATCGAGCGGCTTGAAATTTGCGGCAGTCACCAACCGAACACGAGCGACAAGACGTGCATCGTTGACGGGGACACCCTTTGGCTCAACGGAGTCAATATCAGACTGCAAGGCTTCGATACCCCCGAATCGCGAACCAATATTTGCGGCGGCTTCACCGAAATCGATCTAGCCAATGCTGCGACGGATCGATTGCAAGAACTCTTGAACAATAACCCCTGGAGTATCGAGTTATATGGCGTCGATGGAACAGGAACGCGGCGCCTCGCAACGATAAGGGTAGCTGGCGAAGACGTCGGGGAGACGCTGATCCGTGAGAGGCTCGCCCGATACTGGCCAGACGGCCCGGAATTTTGGTGCAGATGAAAAGCGTCTTCTTATACATCGGGCTGACATTTCTACTGCCCCTATCCGCCTACGCCGAGAGTGCAGTTCCGCTAGAGTCTAGAACTGGCACCTCGCTTAGCACTCCTTCTACTGTTGACCTCTTTTGGTCTAGCATTCGCGATCTACAAGACCAGGACGCCCTCTATTCAGCGTCCTGCTGCAAGGTTTGTCGGAAAGGCAAGGCATGTGGCGATAGCTGCATCAGTCGGAGCTACACCTGTCGGAAAGGTGTCGGTTGCGCTTGCGACGGATAGGTGAAGTACTCAACTGGTCATCGTCCTCGACTTTTCGTTGTCGCGGCTGATGCGCCAGTTCGCTCGCTCTAAACCCACAAGGTCGGATCTTGGCGGGTAGTCTGGCACCTGAGAGTTAGTACTCGCGTGAACCAGAGATGCCCATCGTGGAAGCTCATGTGGGGATGTCTCGCGGGCAAACTCCCCGCGAACGAGGATGGCGGCCTGGAGGCTGCCCTACAAAGCTACTCTTTGAGCAACCTATACAGAGGCGTTCCGCCGAAATTAAAGAGCTGAACCGTGTGCGCTCCCTTCACGCGAAAAACCACCGAAGCCATTGCAGTAGTTACGGTCGTTGCACTTGGCGCCCCCAGGAAAAAGCCCTCGCCACAATCAGACGGGGAAACTGGAACAAAAGCTCGGTATCCACCATCCTCTAGGTCCTCCAGGTCGAACTCTGCAAACTCCACCATACAGTTTGCGTAGTGAGAACCCGCCGCTGAAAATTCATACTGGAAATCGACCGAAACGGTTTTTCCCACATTCTCAACTAAGAAGGTTTCCAAATCTGAGTTCGCTTGTAGACAGGTTTGGCTGGGCGTAGAGCAGACCACTTCTCCCGCAAAGCTAGCGCCCCTCGGCGACACAATTTCCGCAATCAGATTGCGTAGATCTGAGATGCTGACAATGGCCCCAGCAGCTCCACCAAGAAGTGTCAGAAATAGCAATGGCTTCCAATTTTGCAGTTTTTCCATACTCAACTTGTCAAACCGCCGCCACGCATTGCTGTTGCTCTTTAGCATGCCTGTTTGCTATCCTCAAATCCAGCACACGAAGGCCTGCATAGCCAAAGATCCACGCTTGTCGATCACTGCGTCGAGGTATGGAAGCGCCGACGGCCGATATCCGCCATTGAGTTGGGAATGTGGTTCTGCAGTGTAGCTTTCCATAAGGGGACATTGACAGAGCAGCTTCCTGCTGCATTTCGGCGAACGGTGATCGACGCGCTTCACATCCTGAACAGCGAGGGGCGTTAGTAGCTTCGTCGGCTCAGCGTGAAAGAAGGCGGCTAAGGCAGTTGTCGGCAACACGTTTGTCGCAAATCAAGCCGAAGCACACAGTAGTGACTCGCCACAGTCGCGTGTCGACGCCTCTGCAAATAAGGGCAGAACACCTATCGAGCGGCTTATTTCCTCTGTGACTTCTTTGAGCAAAGCAGCCTTTCAACCGAAAACATAGGTTCACGGCCCAGCTTTAATCCCAATAGAACGATAAGGCAAAAGGGCCAGTAGTTCGCAACGAAACTGCTCGCCGCTCGGATGGCGTTCCTAATCGGCCTCGCTTCGATTTCTGCCAATTCCGCATTTCGCTTTTTGAGGGTAGATTCGGCGTCGAGCAGGTCAGCACTCGCGCTTACTTGCAGCGCTGCAACGCGATTACCTTCGTCCGCTAGCGCAGCCTCAAAAGATCCAGCTTGTCGCAACTTGCCGGTTAGACCGACGTAGGAACGCACCAGGGCCAACGTCTCATGATATCCACGGGCTTCCCCATCGATGACCGCGAAGTCTGGAATATCGATCACTTCATTCGCCGTGTTTCCCAGCGTCTGCCAGACCCTTGATAGCGCGGAATAGGTCTCAACGGACGCAGCGCGGCCTGCGATTGGTCGCGCACGAGTGATATCGGTCTCGCAGGCGGCGATTTGTGAATCCAAGGCGCCAATCTGAATTTGGACCATGTCGACCACCAAAGGCACTGTCCCGGGAGTTTCCCCACCAAGGCTATTTTCAGCAAGTCGTTGCTCGGCCACCAAACTCCACTTGAGCGCATTCGCCGATGGGACGATCTCCAACTCGCACACCGATGCGCGTGCTCGGACTTGCTCAGCCTCGGGAGATACGAAGGCTACCGACGCAAGTTGAGGCGCGAGATCTCGTTCCGCTTCTTGCACACTCCGCATGAGAGGGTCTGCGAGTTCCTCTTCGAATTGCTTCTTGTCGTTGAGCGCAATCTCTCGGCCTGCCGATAGACGCAGGATCTGAGTATCTAGATCGTCTACGAGCACCCTCGCCGATTCGAGTGAATTTTCGGCGGCGCTGACCTCATTCTCCTTGTCGGTGACTTCCCTAATAGGTATCTCGGAGACGTAGTAAAGCGCCGCCCCAGCGATAGCCGCAGTGTAGTAGATTGCGTCAACCGAATTGGAATTGAGCGTGTCTCCACGTATCGCGAACAGCTGTGAGAGGAGGACCACAGCGAGACCTCCGATGCCAATGGACCACTCAGGCTCCAGACCCAGAAATAATATTACCGCCAACGCTATAGCGCAGAGTGCGACAAAGAGAGCAATGCGTAGCACTGGATACTCCAATCAGAACGGGTCTAGCTACGATCTTGCATTGGTCGCAACCTGACAACAATCGCCAAGCGGCGATGTATGATGCGGCCCAATCCGGACCTTCGAGCCGCCGTCAAGATGCTGCGGTCGCAACCCGCTTTCTAGACATTCGCCGCAAGAGCATACTGGGCGACGATTCGACCTCGCAGGCTGGGGGAAGAAGAGCGCTTGAAGTTCAAACATCCAATTAGCCGTTCGGCTTATTTCATCCTGCGGTCTGATAGCGGCTCTTTCGCCTTTCGCCGAGATCAAGCTAACTTGGGCAATCTGAGTGGCTGAACAAATCCTTGAATGTGAACTGGACGAGAATAGTGCTCCGCAAGATACGATAGGACTCGCCAGTTCAGATCGATTGCCCATCGTGTCTTGGCATCTGTGAACACACGATCCTCATCTCGGTGAACGTTCGGAATGTTCACGTTCGACTGGATGTGGATTTTGTTTCGATATTTTCGGAGCTTATGAAGTTCGTCATAAATGTCCGCATCCATTCCATCTAAGATGTGATATTTTCGCAAGTTGTCGATCACCACAGCAAATTTATCGATTTGCTTGTCTTCGATCTCTTGTCGATCTGCTTCCGACACGTTCGGAACGCCTTCAAGATTATAGTTTTGAGCCCGGTAGAAGATTTGAATGGCGGCGACCTCAATCAACGAGGCCGCTTGGAGAAGAATGGGCTTGTTGAACTTGCCGCCTTCGTTCGCTTCCACCAAATTACTCAGAAGCTCAGAGTTGTAACCGGCGTTGTCCCCAGCTTTGAAATCCCCGAAAATGTTACATTCAAGCTCGTCTAATTCAAAAGGCATCAATCAATCCATTTTCCAGGAGGCCATGCATTCCGTATTGAGCAAAGTCGTGCGCTGGTGAATTATTCACATTTCAGGATACGCGCTCTAGCGCGTAACTGTCATTAACTTGCCGCTTTCGGTAGGTGAGCATCAAACTGACGAAATAGGTCCGAGAGCGCTTCGTCAGTCTCAGAGAGCTTTCGGAGCAACTCCCATGTCCGATCACCACCGATCTCCTTAATGATCTTCAGACGTGTATCGCCACCTTCGATGTCTGCAATCTCCAACATGCTTGCAAGCAGGTCCACGTAAGCCGCGCGGCACTCTAGGAATACTTCACTCCACGTCATCGCTCGGATTCGCCTGTCATTCGCTTTGAAGTTTGTCGTGTTACCAACCAAAATCCCCGAGAGCTGTGCCTCAGCACGCTGCGCTTGGATGAAATCCAAGTAGGCGACGAGCTGTCTCTCTTGCTCCACGCCAAGTGGTAGGTCTGGTTTCTTGATTTCAACGACCTTTATTGTCTGGTCGTTCGGTGAGGTCAAAAAGACGAAGTCGGCTCGCTGTTCCGCCGACATCCCTTGAATAAGCTGCGCGGGATCGTAGCGACCCGCGTCATCAGCTGCGGCAGCAGCTGCATCAATCGTCGTCTTAAGATGTCGGTCTGCCGTCAGGAGGTCACCGCGAGGCTGCAGTATCCAGGGAAACTCAGTAACAAGTTTCTGCAAGTCCGTTTCGGACCGCTGGTATACGAGATCATGCAAAACCGTCAGTGCGAATGCTCGCTGCGAAAATGTGAGGGCTAGCCCCATCTTTTCCGGTACAGAATTAGAGGAAAGCTGCTCGACAACTCGGCCTATTTGATCAGGAGAAGCATCGGCTTCCAATAGGCTTGCCCAAAGATCTCCGAGAAATTGACGAGTTGGTTGGTTGATCCAAGCTTTAGAAACGGCGATCAACAATTCTTCACGCGTTTGCTCTGCTGACTTTGTTTTTCCAATGGCTCTCGTGGCGTCAGAAACCAAACCAACAATTTGCTCATTCTCCGAGGGAGAATATGTGTTGACGCTGCCACTAGATCGCAGAACGGCCGCTTGGTTTCTAACTTCCTGATCTTGCTTACTCTTTCTGTGCTTCTCGTATTGAGATATCCAGCTACCCACCTTCGCTTGACCCCAAGCATAGAATTCGCTCAGTTCAGCATGACTCCAGTCCACCGACGTCCTATCGGTCGAGATCAAATCATTTTCAACTTCATCGATCCAATCGGCTTCCACTACTGCGTACAGATAGCGCTGAAAGACCTCCTTGCCTTTTGATCCGAAGAAGAAAGGCCGAGACTGGGCGATTTTGTTATGCGCGAACACGCCTACTCCGGCCTGGTCTGAAGACCATTCCGCTTTTTCGACAAAACCCACCCAGAATTTGACCTCTTTGCCGCCCACATTTTCGGTGATCTGCCCGCTTCCCTCCGGAATCCGAAATTCAAACTTCGGCAGTGCTTCAGCTTCGCTTAAACGGTCACCATCAATCGAAACGACAAAGTCATCGCGCAACAAGACAACTGTGAAACGACTTCCGAGCTCCGATGCAACTTCGCTTTTTGATGGAAGATGATTTGCATCAATCGATGACAAGATAACAAGCGTACCAGTCTTTTCAGCGTCATCGAGGCATAGTTCCACAAAGCCCGCCACTCGCTTGGAGATGTAGTCGTCTTCCCAGGCAATACCAGAACTTAGTTCTGCTTCCCGGACGTGAAATTTGGGTGGGTAGGCCCCTTGTTCTCCGGCTTTGAGGATTTCATCGAGGTCCAAGGTAAACCAGTTCAGAACTCCATCTGAGATAGTTGCAACATCCACTACTCTCGCAATCCCAAAGGGCGCGAGCTTTCCAAGGCCCTTTCGTCCCATTGGCTTTCGTCCGCCTGCCGAGGTTTCGCTTGGCCTGCGGCGTTTGGGCTTTCCAACGTGGAGGTAATGATCCTTGATCTTGGCGTATGACATGCCGCAACCGTCGTCGCTGATTATGATACACCCGTTGCCCAGAAGACCACCGTTTTGGTCTAAAGTAATCTCTACATTCTTTGCATCCGCATCCCAGCAATTCGCCAATAACTCGGCGAGAACATTCCCCGTCTTGTTCTTGTAGAGCTTTATTCCAAGGTGCTCGATTACATTATGGGAAAACCGAAGTTCAGCATCGCTGTCGCTACTCATTGAAAAACGTATCCTAAAATTGCGTCATGAACGAATGTGCGCTGCAAGGTTATTGCCTCTTAATTGACGTAAAGCCAGACTCCCTCATCATGGTGCCGTCTTTTTCGATACGCGTCATCCTTTGGAGGTCCGCTCCTTCATAGCGAGCAGAGAAGTGTACATCAAAGATCTCCGCCTCCCGCCCGCCGAAACACCTGTGCATAGCGGAGAGTATCCCGACCTTCTCAATAGGCTGAGGTTTCGGCTGCGGATTATTGCGAGGAGACGGCACCGTCGAAGGGAACATATAGATACAAGGCGGTGGTAAAGCGTAAGGTCCAATCTGCTGAATGCGCTCAGGAGAACTCAACAATTTCGGACAGGGTCTTCCAACTGTTCCGCAGACAAAGTCCCAGACTACTACTCCGTCGATCCGTTGATCTCTGTCAATCATTTCGGCGCTGAGCCGAGTGTGGAGTCCAGACCAGACATTTTTCTCTGGGTCCGCCGAAGCGTTGGTGCACACCGACCAGATGATAAACTCATCAGCGTGTGGCGGCCTGGTGAAAATGTTTGTGTTGTTCCCGTCCAAACAGCCCTTGAGCTCAATGGCTGCTGTTGAGCCGTCATTCAGAGTAACGGAGTAGTCGTGTCTGTTTGCCGCCCCTGCAGAGAGCCAATCCTTTATGTGCCCTTCGTCACCCATGTGGTTCAATACATGAGCCACAAATTCGCGCTTAGGTGTCATCGACGCGACAAACTCGCCGCGGATCTGCTCAACCGCTCCCCTGAACAAACCGCTATTGTAGAATTCGTGCTCGTCTAGTCCGTGATTGCCCAAGGTGTGGGCTTGTGTCTTTAAGACTTCAGCTAGTTCGGAAACTTGTGCCTTCAGGGCAGCATTCTTCTTGCATGGTGTTGCCCCGGCCATTCGTAAAATCCCCATCATTGCCTTTGCACTTGACGATTGGCTCGAAGATGCTTTTCGCAATATGTCGAACTACTGGCACGGCAACCCCGTCACCTGTCAAATGATATGCCTGATTGTACTTTTCAGGCAATTTATAGCTATCAGACAAACCCATCAACCGAGCGGTTTCACGCGTCGATATGAGTCGAGACCTAATCTTTTTGCCTTCAACAATCATAATCAGCTGCCGAGAAGAGCCCCCGGCGGGCGTTCTCAAACATCCAGCTATATCATCGAAACGGATTTCTGCGCGTTGAACCTTAATGCCGTGTTCCCATCTAGTCCGCTTATAGATGGTGCCAACCATTCGTTTCTTGGCTGCTTTGGCCGTTTCGACCTTTGCAAGATTAACCTCACTCATCATGGAAAGCAGCGCCGTTGTCTCTGCAGAAGAATGCCATTCAACGCTGTCCGGCCGATCTTCGACAAGATCTGCGAAATCCAAGGTCCTCTTTCTGGGTTTGGGCATGGACCACCAAATCCAATCTTCGCGGAGTTCTCGAGGTAAGTTTTCGAATGCTCGTTTCAGCGCCGAGGTATGCCACGGATGTTCTGGGCTACTACCTTGAAGACCAAGCGGAATGGTCACGCTATTATGAACCGCGATTACAAAAAGACGCGGCCTGCTTTGAGGTACAAACAAGGCGGCGTCCGCCACAAAGGCTCCAAATCGATAGCCTAGCTCCTTTAAGACCCGACAAATGGCTTGGAAGTCTGAGCCCCCATGCGAAGTGAGCGTACCAACAACATTTTCCAAGGCTATGATCTTAGGTGCTCTGCCACCTTCGTTGAGCTCGCGCATTATCGACATGAAGGGGTAGAAAGTACCGCTACGGTCACCCTTCAGCCCAGCACCACCACCGGCGAGAGACAAATCCTGACACGGAAACGAACCCCAGACCAAGTCCGCCACTCCAGGCAGATCAGCAAGACCCACATTTCTAACATCATCGACGATCAGATGGTCGGCACCCCAATTCTCGGCATACGCGCTGCCCTTTTTCGCATCGAAGTCGTTCGCAAATTTGCAGGTCCAACCTGCTCCCAAACCGGCACGGACCATCCCTCCGCCAGCGAAAAACTCAAAAAAAGTTGGCAATGCCCAAACCTCAATTTTTGTTCATGTAAAGCACACTCGATCGGCTGTGCCAACATTTTCTGGTGCATGAAGGATGATATGTTCTTAATTTGTTCCAGTCGAACGCAAAAGTCAATCTGAAGAGCTGCGGCATAGACAGCTTCGCTGACTGAGCCAACGACCGCTTGCTTATTGAGCAGAACATCCTTTTGCGCCCGCGGCGAACTTCCGCTTCCCGCCCATCTAAACCAGGTCAAGCTCATCAACCAACGAAGCGGATACATACCATGACAGGAAGGATGATTCGCTAGCGCAATACCGGAAGCGACGCTCACCCGGTTCGAGCAGGGACGAGAACTGCGTCCTCCGCCTTGCGTTCGTGAACACCCACAGTACGGCCAGGTTCGACTTCAGCCCCCAGTGCCGTCGGTAAAGTCGATCGTTAAGGACCTGCTGATACTGCATCACTGACTTCTGCAGCGACTTTCTCGCCGCGCGGGACCGGACTGGCTCGCTGCCTCTATCGACCTCAAGCGCGAAGGCACGATACCCAGCGGGGTACTTGATCGCGAAGAGTTGGTCGGGGATCAGCGTGAACTTGTTGAGCGGTAGCCCCATCGACGAAGTCGTGATGGCTAAGATCTGTGCTGCCGGGATGTAGCTCAAGTCCGCCCGTGCTGCTTTGATCTCGACCGCGCTTGAGACTGCCGACACCCAGTAGCAATGCCACCAGTGGCCAGTGGGGCGGCAGTGGCGTTCCAGGTTCTGATGATCCGCCAGTACCTCCCAGCCAAGCCTCGAGAGATCATAAACATACGGATTGAACTCCGCCTTCGCGATCTGCCGCTGCTGCCGCGGCAAGAGCAGATACCCCGCTTCTCTCAGCGCTTGCAGGCGACGTAGGGCCGAATCTCGGCAGCGATGCGTGTTTCGCGTCAGTTCGTATAGGAACTTAGATGACTGAGGTCCATGTCGATCGATATGGCCAAACCACCGTATCTCACGGAGCGTCGGACGGACATCCAACCGAAGATGGGGCGGGGAAGAGAACTTGCGCGTCATGCGCCGAAGATCGCATCCCGCTACAACTCCGGGGAAGGTGCGAGCGGGTCGTCTTCTTGTTTCTTTGGCGCAATGGCATCGGGTTCTGCGTCGTCTGGATCGCTATGTTCAGCGTTCATCTCCCAGGGTTGCGCATAGGCGTTTCGGCTGTGTTGCAAGATCGCGGCACGTTCGTCTTTTGTTGTGCGCGGCAAGCTCTCGAGCTCGAAGAACGGAAATGCGATCGGGACCGCCCTATCGGTTAGCCCGCGCAGATACGTCGCGAACGAGCCCTTGGGCTGCTGCTGGATCAGTTCGGGCGTCGCATACATCTGGCTCGCTAGCGCACGGGCGTCTCGGCTCGACACGCCACCAGCCAGTTTGATTGAAGTGTTGGCTTCGAAGGCTTCTGCCAGACCGCTGGAGAGTTGCCCGAGAAACTGATGAGCCATCACCATTCCCACGCGATACTTGCGGGCCTGCGAGAGGATCACACCGATATTGGCGTCGAAGTAGTCCTGCGCCTCGTCGACATAGATCATGGCCGGGAGACGGGCCTCCTGGCGCAGCACCGCCCGCTCCTGCGCGGCTTGGGCGATAAGGGATATGAAGAAGCGGCCGAATATCTCCGTGCCTTGCTCCTTCAAGAGTGACTTGCTGGTGTTGATGAGGATTAGCTTGCCGGCATTGAGCTCGGTAAACATGTCGAACTTCGAATTCGGGTTTGAGAACATGCGTTCGAAAGTCTGGTTCTCCAGCACACCATACAGGCGACGGAGCACCTGGGTTTTGGTAGCAGCAAACTCCTTGCTTTCGAACTCGGTCTCGAAGAACCGGCGTGGGGTGCCTTCGAGCTTCGAAATATACTCTCGATATTTCGCGGTCCCGCCGGGCTCCATCAGGTCACGTAGCGTGTGGATGGTCGCGTCCGGGATATGAAACATCAGGCGGGTGACGTAGCGGAAAACGACGCTCTGTTTCGCAGTCATTCCAGCTGAAAGCAATGAGCCGAGCACAAAATCATAGAGCTCGATAATTGAGTTGGTCAGCCGTTCGCGCTCGAGCGGGGAGTAGCCATCAAGACGATCCTGGCCCACCGAGAATAAGTTCAGAGATACTGGAAACGCGATATCCTCAGGATTGATGAGGACGATATTCTCAGGGTCGAGGTGTTTTGCCCGTAAGATTGTCCCGATCAGGTCGCCTTGGCTGTCAATCACCACAACCGATTTCGCGCCAGCCGCAACATCCGGTAGATCTTTTGCGATGAGGTATTGCAGCGTCTGTGTTTTCCCGTGGCCGCTACCCGCTACGATATGAGTATGCTCAAAGCGAAGCTCTTCGGGAATGGCGAACGGTGTACGCAAGTCGAATAAATCGCGGAGTGGCGTGTTGGCCAGATAGGTTTCAATCGCATCGTCGCCTCGATAATCGCGCGGGAATATCGGATTTGTTCTGTGGGTCTGGCGCAGATTGTGATCTAGCTGTTGGCGTAGCGCCCTGAAGTGATTGTATCCATTGTCATGGAAGAACGGCGTGACGATTTGGTCGACGACGAGGTTGTGCGGTGTCAGGAACTGCGAGACTGACACCAGAACGTCACCTGACATCGGTGGAGCTGCTGTAGCTATCGGAGCGAAGGCTTGCGAGATCACGTCGAGCGCGGATCGCAGCATCTCCGGGTCGTTCCTCGCCTGCCCTTGTTTGGCCAAGAGATCGCGATAGCGACCACCTTCGACCGTGTTGCAGAGATGTGGCGGCGGAGGAATGCTCGGGCTCAGCCCTTCCGCGTCGAAGAGCGCGCGCCCTACCCTAAGAAGCTGCATTTTGAGTTGGTCCGGAGTATGGGCTGGCCAATGCGCGGCTAAGGCGTCGTCGATCTGCGCCTCGCTCACCTGAACGCGGCCCGCCAGCGCGTGATCGTAGAGCTGCATCGTCTCCGTCTTGGCCAAACGCTCGGCCCGAGCCGGGCTCTCAAAATAGAGCCGACCGCCCGCATACGCGGCGAGACCAAGCAGGAATATCGGCGTGACCAGGAGTGCGGCCCCCAGCAGAAGGCCGATGATCAGAGCTGATATGACAAGGCTGGAAACACTGTCCGACAGGTCGCGGCTCATCAGAGTTCCACCACTATGCCTTCACTCGTCTCGGCGTTGTCGTTGATCCAGAGTTTCAACTGAGACAGGGTATGTAGCATCCGGTCTTCGTATCGCTTGGCATCCGACGGCGTCGGGCAGAGAAAGCGATCTTCCTTGCCGTTGATGATGTCCTTGACGAAGAGATCGAACTTGTCGTCCCGGTCATCAACCTTGGCGTTGGCCGGTCGGCGGTCCAGAAGCTTGGTCGCAAGCAAGTTGCGTTGCCGGATGATCTGGAGCTCCTCGTGGCTCATCAGAACGGCGACCCGTACCTCGTAGAATGTCTTCTTGAAGATGGCGCCTCGGGTAACTGTTTCATGTTTGATCGAGACGCGCATGGCCGGTTGATGATCCTAAGTTGGTCGACGCGAGACGTGCGGGTTGGAATTTAGGGAGGTAGGGTTACTCACCTGGAAAAGCAGGTGAAGTCAGGCATCCAGGTTAGAGGATCCGTTCCCTGCTGCTCTGCAATGTTCGGCCCCGAACCCCACACTCGACCCCCATAGGGGGTGGGGGTCCGTATGGGGGTCACGTTTCGCTGTCGGTCGCTGATCCGCTTCGATGTCTGACCGCATCGACGCGAGACCCAAATTCCTGATCCCCGACAAAAAACACTCCATCCTTATAGACGATCTCCTCTCGCTCAGGTGGGAGGAGGACCTGCTCATCTGTTGCAATGGCCCGGGTAGATGTCTCGCCACTTGATCCAATAGCAGACGGAGGCGCTGTGGTCGGCTGGGGCGCAGGGGAGGCTCCCGGTTGATCGGCATAGGACGCGCCGTTTGCCTCAGGCCTACTCGGCGCCGACTGAGCGGCCACGGCCGATACCCGGCTCGCAAACGACGCTGCTGTCGTTCGATGCACCTCAAGGGCTTGCTTAGAAAGTTCGAGCTGATCGCGTGAGACTTTCAGCGACTGCTGGGCATACTCAGCCGTATCGACCGATGCCCGGCCCATCTGCACGAGCGCCAGCCCAAAGGCTCCGGCCACACCCATTATAATTCCCGGGGCCGCACCAATCAAAAACTGTACCTCACTACCGCCACGCCCGATGCCCTGCGTGGCGGTCCCCCCAATGATCGCAACGACGGCCCCGAGGGCAACTACAACCCACGCACAGAGACTAAGGAAACTAAACAGGCGGCGAGCGGCTTCGTATGATTGCATTTCACAACGTCCTTACCAAACGTCAAGACGCTGCAATCTCGCTCCGCAATGAGTCAAGGAATTTCACTATGGATGGCCATGGTACGAGAAACCGCCCCCTAAGGGACGGTTCGTTCAGTTCGTTGGACGGGCCAAGCTAGCCCATTGCGGCTGCGAGCCGCGTCGGTGGCCCTCGCAGCACCTCAAGCGCTAGAGCAAGTGCTTCAAAGAGCACCATGCCCCGCGGCTCGAAGTCGAAGATCCGGCGCTTCTGTCCCGGCAGGTAACCTGCGATCTCAGGATACTCGGATGTCAAAGCTTCGGCTTCTTCGAACTTCGAGGCAAAGCTTCGCGGTCTTGGCACTGAGACATCGAGAACCGAGTTGTGACTGGCGAGTTCGGCGACCGAGCGGATCAGCCGTATGGCTCGGTCGCCCTTCCGGCATCCCGGGCCACAGTCTTCGGTCACGACGATATCCGGGCGGAGTTCGCTAATCAGGCCTTGCACAAAACCGACTAGGTCACGTCCGCTCTTGGCGGCCTTCACCGTGATGCCCCAGTCCTGCAACCGGCCGTCATGTAAGAAGACGTATCCAACCTTTCCTGAGGCGACCGCGATTGCCAAGACGCTAAGCGCGGCCATGCTCGATCTGGCTGGCCAACCGCTTCTTCAGACGCGAAAGCGAGTTGGCACGGTTAAACGTATGCGCCGTCGGCTTTCTGATCTCTGGTAGACGCCCGAGACGCACTTGAAGGGTTGTCTGTCGCTCTGTCAGCAGTTCGGCAAAGAAGCTCTCGAACGAGCGTCCGTAGATCAACGATAACTCGATAATCTGTTCGAGATTAGGGCGCCGGCGACCTTGTTCGAGATCCGACACCAGGGACTGATGGCCAGACAGGAGATGTGCAACATCTCCTTGGGTATAGCCCGCCTTCCTGCGCGCAAGGCGAAGGTCGAGGGCGAATTGGGTACTCATAGACTTATTGTTAGCGATTAAACGTCTAGAGCTTCAGTCTAAGGTGAGAAAGATTAATACCCTAGCAGGCAGGGCATCGGATGGGATGATGCGGTGAATGGAATTAGGTATTGGGACGAACATGAGGCGAAAAGCGGAACCAGTGGGACCAGAATACGAACCGTATTCTGGCGGCAAGATCCCGTCTCACTCTTCAGTTTGACCCGAACGAGATTACAGATTGGCAGTGCAACAGAAGGCGACTGATGCAGACAACCAGAAGCGAGGCGGCTGACCACGGTTCAAGCTGTCTACGTCTTGACGAATTTCTGACCAGAATCTTTCAACGATCTTCCAATACGGCATGAAAACGCTGCCTCGGCTAGGAGGCAGCGTATCGCTAAAATAGATTGAGTTGTCGGCTCTTCTCCAAAAAGTCCTTCCACGCCACGCTACCAGCCGCGTCATCGAGAAGCCATTGAACGAATCCCTCGATCTCCGCCTCGTCTAGGAACTGTTCTTCGGGAACGAACATGGACCGATAACCAGTATCCGTTAGAGGCAGCGGTTCTGCACATCGCAGCTCGATATGCCAATGTCCTGATCGAAGCCAATTCGCCTCATAGGACACGGTGATCACGCGTTCCATCCAGACCATGTCGAAGGACGTGTAGCCCCCGCTCATCAGTATTCACTGCTGAGCATGATGGTCAGGACCCGGTGGGTCAGCAAGCCATCCGCAGGGTCTTCCGAGCCCTTGGTTCGCGACAAGTCGTAGTAGTCGATCTTGAAGAAGATCTTCTGACCCTCAACCTCGATCGCGCCAAAGTCGTGCTCTCCCCAGGGATCATTATCCTCCGAGAAGTCATCAAACTCGCAAACCGCCCTCACCACGGCTGCAAGAAAGGCATCCCCGAGCGACTGCACGCCGCTGGTGAGGACAACCGATCCATTGCCTCGACCGCATCTGCGGAGCTGGTCGTTGAGTTCTCGAATCTGTTCTGTTCTCGGGGTTGTTTCGGCTTCGCTGTCCATATCGCATCTCCTTTCGATAGGGCGCGTCCAAGCGAGAGGCTTGGCCGGGCCCGACGAAGGGCGATGGCAGGACCAAAGAACGGATCTGACCCCAGTATGCCGCATCTTCCCTGACCGACAAAGCAGTCAGCAGATCGTCTCAGCCGATGGGCGAGCTGCTAGGCACATGGAAGCGACCGCGCGATGATCGTCTGATGCAGCCATCAAATCGATACACGCTGGGCCTCGCATACAGGCGCTACCAAGCCCCATGCCCGTTTGGTCTCGCAACGAAAGACCGCCTCCAGCATCTCTACATCATCGGACAGACCGGCACGGGGAAGTCCACGCTACTGCAGAACCTAGCCCATCAAGACGCTGAGCACCGCACTGGCTTCTGCCTGATCGATCCGCACGGGGATGTCGCGGAGAGCCTGCATCAAGACCTGAATATCCCACATTTCTACTGGGATCTGGCGGACCCAAGCTGTCCGCTTGGTTACAATCCGCTAGCGAAGGTCGCGGCCATGCACCGGCCGCTGGTCGTGTCCGGCCTCATCGAAACGCTCCAGAAGCAGTGGCCGAACGCATGGGGGGCTCGTATGGAGCACATCCTACGGTTTTCGCTCTTGGCTCTGCTGGAGCTGCCGCAAGCTGACCTCCGCGACGTCCTGAAGCTCCTGACCTACAAGGGCTTCAGACGTCAGGTGGTAACCGAAATATCGGACCCACAGGTCCAGTTCTTCTGGAAGGTCGAGTTCCCGGCTATGAACTATCAGGGTAGCGCCGACGGGGTCGCCCCAATTGCGAACAAGCTCGGCGCCTTCCTGGCGCAACCCACAGTCCGGGACGCCCTCTGCGCCCCACGGCGGCCACTTCGCTTCCGCCATCTGATGGATACCGGTCAGATCCTAATCGTGAACCTCGCTAAGGGGCGGCTCGGAGCCGATATCACAAACATCTTGGGCGGATTGATCACATCAAACCTGATGCTGGCCGCATCGACTCGCCACGGCCTCCCCGAGGCCGCTAGGAGGCCGTTCTTCCTCTATGTCGACGAGTTCCCTAGCCTTACGACCAAGTCCTTCGCTGGCATGCTTTCCGAGGCGCGCAAGTACGGGTTGGGGTTGGTGCTCGCGCACCAGCACCTCTCGCAAATTGATGGGGGCGTATCCGATGCCATCTTCGGGAACGTGGGCAGCTATGTGGTCTTCAGGGTCGGAAGCAAGGACGCGCCAATCTTGGCGCGTGTCTTGGCGCCGCTCCGGGTGATCGACCTCCAGAACCAGCCTAACCGCCGGGCAACCGTGCAGGTCATGCACCACGGCGAACGCGTCGAACCGTTTACGGCGTCGATGTATCCACCATATCGCAGCGCCATATGAGGTGCCTGCTACTTCGAACCATTGCGCGGTATATCATTGAGCGATGACCGACGAGGAACATCTCAAACGGCACTTGGAGCTCTGCCAGATAATCTACGAGCGGCTGTTAGCTGAGGGGAATTGGCTGTGGACAGATTCGCAATTTCCGGAGGATCTGCTAGAGTCTGAAGACCTAACCTTTGATTTATGAAGCGATGTTTTGGATACATTCGAGTGTCCACCCAGAAGCAAGGAGAGGGGGTCTCACTCGAAGCGCAAAGAGCGGCAATTACGGCATTTGCGAGCCAGAACGATTTGACGGTCACAAGATGGTTCGAGGAGAAAGAGACCGCCGCAAAGACCGGGCGTCCGCTTTTCGGACAGATGCTTGGCCAGTTGAAGCAGGGCAAAGCCGATGGCCTTATCATGCACAAAATTGATCGTTCAGCGCGAAATCTTCGCGATTGGGCGCTAATCTCAGAGCTACCGAAGTTTGGGGTGAAGCCCTACTTCGCGGCTGATGGTCTCGACTTTGAGACCAGAGGGGGACGGCTGTCGGCGAATTTGCAGGCCGTGATCGCGGAAGACTTCATCTTCAACTTACGCGAAGAGACGATCAAAGGGATGAACGGGCGGCTGAAGCAGGGTCTGTTCCCTTGGAAAGCGCCTCCAGGGTATCTCGACTGTGGTAGCGGGAAACCGAAAGCCCCCTGTCCTAAGGTTGCACCACTCATCCGCCTCCTCTTCGATCTCTATGCCTCAGGTCAGCACTCCTACGTGACCCTTCTCAAACAAATGCATCAGCAGGGCCTCCGTAACATGCGGGGTGGTCAGCTGACGCTCTGCGGGCTTGGGAACATCCTTCAGAACCCCTTCTACATCGGTCTGATCTACATAAAGAGCAGCGGGAAGACCTACCAGGGCGTTCACAAGCCTATCGTATCACCCGCGACATGGCAGCGAGTTCAGGCTATCAGGAGCAGCCGATCTGGGCCAAAAGTGACGCGGCATCACCACCTGTTTCAGGGTCTGTTCAAATGTGGACTATGCGGGGGACCAATGGTGCCGGAGAAGCAAAAGGGCCACGTCTACTACCGATGCAAGAGGCCAAGCTGTCCCACCAAGACGATACGAGAAGAGGCTCTCACTAAAGCTATCATCCAAGAGCTCGAAATACTTACACCTTCGCTCCCGAGCACTAATCTCATCGATGCTCAAACAGCTCCAGATGGTCCAGACAGGGAAGATGATCTACGTCAGTCCCTTAATCTCAGGATTAGCGACGAGCAGCGTCGCCTGGATCGTTTAGAAGACCTACTAATCGATGGCACGATCACCGACGAAACCTATAGCCGCAAGTGCAAGACAATAAAGATTAGGCTCTCTACACTGCAAGAAGAAGCCGCTAAGGCCCCAACCCTGAAAAAGTTGGCGAAACACCAGGAGCAACTGGCCGAACTCCGAAAGAACCTTGCTCTGCTTTATAAAATCGCGAACCGTGTAGAAAAACGCCTAATCATCGAAAATGTGTGGCCGAACCGGACCGTGATCCGAGATCAACCTTCGTTTGAGCCCTACAATTGGGTATCGGGGCACGAAAAACCCCCGCCCCTCCTAC